>CBFGUG010000073.1:0-39796 GCA_965651905.1 uncultured bacterium
CTAGTACGCCACGATGGGCGACAGCCCTGGACCACCGTCATCACTGCGCAAAGATACGAAGAAGAGCCCAGTCGAACCACCGTCAGCGATCGCCAGGCGTTTGATCGACGGCACGAACACGATCTTCTCGGGCATGGTCGTCGTGCGGAAGTCGGCGGCTGCAAACAGATCCACGGAAAGTGGCGCGAAGCCACCGACTGTCGTCCAACTGAACTGCATCCCCCGCTCACTCGGCAACTGCCCGCGGTAAACCGCGAAACGTGCAGTCAGGCCGTCGAAAATGCACTCGGAACCGCTGGCGCCAGGCCGCACGCCCCCTTCAGGATGCGCGTCGAGGATACACGCGCTAGCGCGCGAGGCTTCGGCAATCGAAGCTTCTACGTCCGCGCGCCCCACGAACGAACTTGGACCGAGCACGGGCTCCTCGTCCGCTCCTGTAGCGCAATTGGGACCATCACAACTCAACTCGAAGACGCGCCCCGCCTTTCGCTGCACCAACGGGCTACAACTGCGTTCACACGCCAGAGTTTCGAGATTGGTCTGCAGCTGATGGTCCAGACGCCCCCCTTCTCTGACGACCCAATGCTGGCCCGCGCGGACACGGAACTCCACCCCCGCAGGAAAGCAACACTGCACCAAATCGAGTACGGCTTCGCGCTCAGCGCGGCTGCTGAACTCTCTCGGTTCGACTACCAAACGATCGTTGAACGCTCCCACGACTGACAGCTCGCGGTGCCGATCCGGCAACTCCGCCGTCCCGAAGAACAGCTCACAAACGCTTCGCCCTCGAATGCCGCCCGATTCGGATTGATACTCCGCACCACAACTGCGCCCAGGAGATTCACGCCAGTAGGGATCGTCGTCATCGAGGAGCTCCGCGGTAATTTCAGCGTAGTCGCCGTGGCGAAGGGCGAACTCTTCCAGCTCCGCCTCGGTAGGTTCGCTCATGAGTTCCGCCCCACGCTGGCGCATGACGGAACGGTCTTCGACACCCGCCTCGCAGAACCCCGCATTTAGACCGCCGCTGAAGACGCCGTAGGTGGAGTGTGCGGCGGCGTCGTTGGGCAGACCAGCCTCCGCGGCATCGACGATCGCGAACGGCGAGTCACTGAGGCCGCGCACGACACCTTCGAAGGTCACGGTGGTCAGCGTCGTCCCCGAGTACGCTCTTGGCTCGACGAAAGGCAACACGACACTGTTGCGTTCGGACACTGCGGGATCGAGTGTCAGGCGAGCGGCGGCCTCCGGGTCGTTTTCGTACGTCGTTGCCCCCACCAGCACGCGCGCGTCGTCTTCGTCGGGCGTGAAGTTGACCCCGAGCAAGCGCGGGTGCTGGCGCCCGCGATCCGTCTGATCGACGGCCAACGAGGTGCCATCTTCTGCCCGCAGTTGCGGAAATGAACGCAGAAACGGCGCCGTACCCAATGACTCGTCGTGGAAGTACGTGGCCGCGCGCGCTCGATGTGGTTCGACGATGTTGCAGCTGAACTCGTCGCTCACCGTGAGCGTACCGTCATCTTCGTACGGTTCCTCACGTGGATCGTTCACGCAGCCTCGGTAATCGACGACATCGCTGGCGTTGCTTTGCGCAGGTCGGCGGCAAGGTGCGTCCAGATCTTCGACGTCAATCACACTGACGAACCCACTGTGCAGAATTGCGAACGCGAAGGTTCCGCGCAGATTGGCGGGTCTGGCACCGTCTCCGTCACTCGGGCGATACAGGGCTCCAGGTGAATTGGGAGAAATCGTGGGATCTGGGTCACACATCTCCCCCGCGATGGCCACGTCGTCGCCGTTCGCTACTGGTACGGCCTGTGCTGCGAACTCCACATCCCGGACCTCCTGATCGAACTGGATGCGATCGGGAGGCTCCACCGTCACGTAATCGGACCGTGGACGCACGATGGGCGTGCGTTGTTCCGAGTCCCTACTCACGTCGAACGCCATGATGCTGCCAGCGGAGTCGCTCGGCGAATCGTCGATCGCGTATACGTAGCGCCTACCTGCCGTCGTCTCCGGGCTTACAGCCACTCGCCTAGTAGTGATGACTTGCCCAGGATCCAAGAAGCTCACGGGCAACAGCGGCTCGAGCTCCTCGAGCTGACACACGTCTGAGGCATCGAGCACATGCACGACTGGCGCGTCGTAATCCGACAGGTACCAGCGCTCGCGTGTGGTGGCCAAGTCGGAAGGTCTGGGTTCGAAGTCTCCCCGCGGCGGCGTGTGTAAACGCACTTGGGGACCGCAACTCGGGTCTTCCACGGCCAGGTCATCGGGCAGTTGCTGCTCGACGGGGTCGCTAGGCAGTGCAACTTCGAGCTCCACGCGTCGCTCGATCGGACAATCGTCGAACGCACCCGGCGGGAGGTCCAACACCGCCTGCGCGTCCATCGTGACGATCTCACCTCGGGACGGAATCGTCACCACCAACTTGCGCCTGCCCGGAGGACTCAGCTCCTGGCTCAGATCTGCTGGACACTCGTCCGTGCCGCCACCCGAGGCTTCCTCATCCGAGTCACAAGCAGAAAGGCGTAAACCATCGACCACAACCTCCATCGAGCCCGGGGCGGCGGGTAAGCGACAGGCTGGCCACGTGCGCAGATCGCGGTAAGCGGCGCTGTCCGGACGCGGCCCGACACAACTCGTTGGCAGAGCAAAAATTCCCGCACGGCCGGGTTCGGCCACGGCAACGAAACTAGCCACGCCGCCTGGCGTCGATGCCACCGCCACGGGCTGCCCACCAACTGGAAGAAAATTTACCCCAGGTTGGGTGTGTTCAAGATCTTGGACACGCCCGACGCAGTCGCCCCCAGGCTGGCACAGTGACAGGTCGACCACGGCGATCTCGCCAGTTTCCTGCTGAGTCGCGAGTGCAAACAAGCGCCGCTGTTCTTCGCGTCGATAGGCAGGGCACGCATCCAGTGGTCGCCCCACCAAGTTACCCTCCACCTGCGCGGTGCAAACGAAGCTGACGTCGGAACTGCCCCGCAAGCTACGCGTCGCTTGCGTCTCGGGCGTCTGCGTGCAACCGGCTGAGCCCGCCAACAGCAACAGCCCCATGGTCAGCCGCTGCGCGCCCCTGGCAAACGCCCACACTACAGCGCCTTTCGCAGGCACTTCGCTGGCTGATTCGTGAGCAGAGTGGACGGGTTTCAATCGTCTGAACCTTTGGCTAAACCGCCTGACATGGATCCGACTCGACTCGTCACTTCGACGATCGAGGTCCGCGTGGCCGCCCCACGTTGAGTAACACTCGACCGTAAGTGGCGTGACGCTTGTCGAGGTCGATAACCCCGATGTAGGAGTCCGTGAAGTGTGCGAGGTAGGCCAGAGCCCGAGTCTCGTCGACGACGATCGACTGGGGACCCGGGCCTGTCTGCACGTGAGTCTCGATAGCGCGGGCCACTGGGTCGTAGATGAACAGGATACGTGCGTCGAAGGCGAGCACGAACACACGCGACGCAGGGGTGCCGTCGGTGTCAGTCACGTTGGCAACCACGACACGTGAAACCCCACCACGCAGGGGCTGACTGTCCGAGAAGTCGGGCACGTCGTCACGCGGGAGCTCTCCCTCGGCGAGCCCCGTCTGCCCAATCAACAGCGAGTCGGGACCGCGGTTGGCGAGGAAGACATCCACTGGCTCTGCAGCGCAGGACAGCAGACACTCGGTGCAAGTCGCGTCGACCTCGGGTGTCTGGCAGGCGCCCTCCGCACACGTCTGCTCGCAGCGCTGTCGCGCGCTGGCATCTACCGCGATTCCGCGCGAGTCTAGACCACTGGCGGCAGTCGTGATGCGAGAACTTCGGGCGCGGTGCAGGTAGGGAGCTCCCGGCGCTGCCGTTTCTTGGTCGTAATAGCGCAGCAGCTCGACGTTGGGCTCGACACGCCCCGAGTAGCGAAAGCTGACCAACACACCTGGCTCGTAGGGGGCGAGTCCCGCTGTGGCAGCAGCAGGGACGGGCAAAGCCACGAGCCCGATGGGATTGCTCGGTAGATCGGTGAGCACGGAGCGCAACTCGGGACCGTTACGCCCGTTGTCGAACACGGACACGCTGCCCTGAGACTGGTGACCGATGAAGATCGCGCTGCCGCCCTCACCCACCGCGATCCCAAACGGCTCGGTCGGCAGTCCGTCACCCGTGGAGGTCTGTTCGCTTTTTTGATCTCCGCGGCGATGGTCGGCGTCACATACGCCAGTACCTCGCTGACCGCAGTCGAGCACAGGTCCGTCACCAGGCGACGCCTCGACGTCCGCCCAATGCAGGGTAGCGTCACCACGAACGGGCATCAGAATCCTGGCATCGCGTCCCTCCGCGGCCGGGACGTAGCGAATGTCCGCTACGAACGGACCGATGCGCGCCGCGTCCAGAATCAACGAGTCGTCTAGCGCAAGTGCCTCGCATGGCCCGGGATGGTTGAACCGCTCGGCAGGTGTGCTCTGGGCGAGAGCGCCGCAGGGTGACGCGTCGCCATCGACACAAAGGTAGGTACCGACGCCCTCCGCCTCGCCACCATCGTCGCAGGTCAACCCGCCATCACAGTCTGCGTCGCTTTGGCAGCGAACGGGCAGATGCTCGAGCACGGCGTCCACGTCCAGCACCTGGACCACGCCATCGTTGAACCTCAAATCGAAGTCGCTATTGGCAACGTACAGTCTCTGCCCCCCTTCCCCCAAAGCCAATGCAACGGGGAAGTTGAATTCGTCGAGCGGCGGTTCGACGTCGATGTCCGTCGGAAAGCAGCTCGCCAGGAACCCACTGGACAGCATGGCTGCCAACGCTGAGCACTGGCTTCGGTTCCGCGCCAGGCGCGTTCGGGGGTTGTTCAACACTGACATCGAACTGGACTCAAGCCGCCACGCTGCGCAGGGCAACACGCCACCCAGCGCTCTGGTGCCGGAAGGCTCGGACGCCGTCACAATGGGCGAATCCCTAGTAGTGGTCTCGTCCTGTGGTTGCAATCAGAACGTTCAGCATCGCCAGCTCCCGTCGATCCAGCAATCGGACCTGGGTTCGAAGGCACTCCAGCCGCACGCACCAGAACGCAAAAACGCCCGCGCGACACATGGCGCGCGGGCTCGATTCAATCCGCCAAGGGGAGCGAGATCGTGGACTAGGACGCCCGTTTACTGCGAAATCGCTTCAGAGGTCGATCACGACAACGTCGTGTCCCACGTCCGACTCGTCGTCCACGTCCCTGGAGCTTGGCTGAGAACCTGACGACGGAAATGGTCCGGAGGAGGGCCGCGGGATGGGCAACGGAAGCTCCAACCGAGGACGTTGCACCTCTCGTCGTTCGCGTTCCTCCGCCTCGCGACGACGGATCTGCTCGATGATGAAGGGGTGTAGCATTTGGGCTCTCGCCTTGCTTCTAACCGCTAGCTTGGCTTCTGACCATTAGCCTCGGGCCAGAGGTGCCTGCCCGTTGGGCTTCGAACGGCCGGAAAACTCCGGCCACGAGAGTTAATCTAGCCCTCGCTCACAGCAGGTCAAGTTTCGCATTGACGCTGGTACCTCGCCGAGTCCGGCCATCCAGCCACTCGCGTACGAATGGTTGCGCCCGAATCCCTCTTGCAACCGCACCGACAACGAGGGCGCAATCGCGCAGGGTCGTGGTTTTTCGCGGACGTACGTTCTGCGCTCGCTGCGCGCGCAGTCCGTGGCAGTCTCCTGCGAATGTGGTTCGTCCGTGCCCCGCGCCCGTGTCGCGTGCTCGGTGTCGTGCTGTCGTTGATCGGCGCAACCTGGGGAACAGCAGCGTTTTCGAGCTTCGAGTTCTCGAAGCCGCGCTGGGATTCGACCACCAAATTCCTGCAAGTGGCGCGTGAGCGACTGGGTTCTGCGCGTGTAGTGCTCGGTGCGCAGCTCGACTGGTCCCGCCTCACAGCATCCGACGCTGTGGTCATCCTGCACCCCACCAGAACGCTACAGTTCGGAGAAGTCAGCGCGTTTCTCTCGAGCGGCGGCCGCATGGCGCTGCTCGACGACTTCGGGCGGGGCGACCAGCTGCTCACTCGTTTTCACATCCATCGCACGAGTGCGCCGCTCAAACCGCTGGAGATGCTTCACGGAAACCCTCGACTGCAACTCGCGCGGCCCACTGCAACACTCGGGCGAAGTGGCAATCCCGTACGCCACTCCATGGTGAGCGACATCGAGTTCGTCGCCACCAATCACCCCAGCGCACTCGCTCCCGACGAGAGCGTAGAGTTGACCCCAGTGCTGAGTCTGTCGAGTGACGACGGCACTCAATCCCACTTCGCCGTGATTGGGGTGATTGGCGACGCATTGGCATGCGGCCTCGAGGACGGCAGGCCGCGCAACCCACGTAGCCGCTGCGGTCGCCTGTTCGCGATGGGTGATCCTTCGGTTTTCATCGACTTGATGATGGGTTTCGAGGGCAACGCTGCCCTGGCAGAAAACCTCATCGACTACCTGCTGGAGGACGACGCGTGGGGCAAGCGTCAGGGTCGACTGTTCATCCTATCCAATGAGTTTGATCAATCGGGTAGCTACGGTGGCAGCGGCGACTTCGAGCGCACCCTCGACTCTGCCCTCAACGATGCGTCCCAGTGGCTGAGTGACACCCGCAACGAAGGGCTCAGCAAGCGGCTGTCGTGGTTGGCGGCAGTCGTACTGTGCGCGCTGGCGGCAGTTTTCGTCCTCAAGACCTCTGGTAGACCCTACTCCAGACCCAAACCCAGTTACGCAACCCGGACTTCGATACTGGCGATGGGGGGCGTCGCGGGGCGCGCGGGGGTGTTGAGCGCAGACGGGACCCGTGCAGAGTTGGTGCTGCTGGAACTGAAAGGCGCGGTCGAAGTCTTCTTGCGCGAGCGACTGGCGCTCCCATCGCGCTGCTCTCCCGCGGAAATTCTCGCGGCGATCGAACGCCGCGGCCTGCTTGGACGTGGGTCGCAAAAGCGGCTCGAACAGATTTTCAAGCAGATGGCGGAGGCTGAGCAAGCCGTGCTCAGTTCGGAAAGCGCGCGGTTTTCCAAAGAATCGGTTAAAGACATTCAAACGGAGCTTTCAGCCACGGTGCAGCAGATCGAACAGACTCTCAGGAGGACGACTTGACGCAGCAGCTCGCGCTCAGCGAAACATCAGACGCTCGAGAGCGCCTCGAAAGAGTGCGATCGGAGGTGGCGCGGGTCTTCATCGGCGATTCGACGCCCGTCGACATGATGATGGTCGCGATCCTCACCCGTGGACACGTGCTCTTGGAAGGTGTGCCCGGCGTCGCCAAGACTACGCTGGTGAAAGCGTTCAGCGACGTGCTCGGCTGCGGCATGCGTCGCGTGCAGTTCACCCCAGACCTACTCCCTCAGGACGTCACGGGTACGTACGTGCTCGACCCGACCCAGGGCTCGTTCAGTTTGCGTTCGGGGCCGATCTTCACCAACGTGCTGTTGGCGGACGAAATCAATCGAGCCCCCGCCAAGACCCAAAGCGCACTGCTCGAAGCCATGCAGGAGCGTCAAGTCACGATCGAAGGCGACCGCTTCGAGTTGCCCGATCCGTTCCTGGTGCTGGCAACGCAGAACCCGATCGATCTCGAAGGCACATTTCCGCTTCCCGAGGCGCAAATAGACCGCTTCCTGGTACACGTCGAGCTCGGTTACCCATCGGAACGTGACGAAGTTCTGATGTTGCAGGCGCACGGCGTGGTCGCACCACAGCCGAAGAAGATCCTGAGCGTCGAGCAGTGCCTTCACCTGCAGTCCATCGCCGCCCGCGTTCACGTCGAGTCGGACCTGCTGGAGTACGCTACCGCTCTGTGCCGTTTCACGCGCCGACATCCTCACGTCGTACTGGGCTGCTCCCCGCGCGCGACGTTGGGGTTGGTGCGCGCTGCCAAGAGCTACGCGATCCTACAAGCGCGCCCCTATGCTACCCCTGACGACCTCCGTGCGGTGGCGGTCGCGGTGCTCGCCCATCGTCTGGTGCTCGCCCCAGAGTACGAGGGAGACCTCGGAGCGCGCGCCGCGGTGATCGACGAAGCGATCAAGAAGGTGAGTTATCGCCGCCCAGCCCAATCGGCGGAGTGATGACGTCCCGGCCCGTCGATGCCACTTTCGACGTCGCAGTCGAGGCGTTGGTCATACCCCCACAGCACTGAATTGGGACGTTGAGCTTGCCAATCTGGTCGCCAGGCGCAGGATAGAACGTACATGTCGACGGTTCCGACGATAGACGACTCCCTTGAAACCTTCGCGCACAAATTGCGGAGCATGGACCGCACGCGAGCAGCCTGGTTCTGGACTCCAGAAGGTCTACGCCCCTGCTACCCCGAACTCGAGTCGCTTTCAGGATCGATGAGCGGCAACTCCCGCGACTTCGATCGACACGAAGCTGTGCTGATCGAACTCGGGCGAGAAACCGGCGCAGTGCTCGGCGCGTTCATCCATCGCACAACACGCGGTCAAGCAGCTGGCGGAGTCCGCCACTGGAGTTACCCTGCGCTCGGCAATTTTCTGGATGACGGGTTGCGTCTCGCCCGCGGCATGGGACGCAAGAGCGCCCTCGCAGGACTGTGGTGGGGTGGAGGCAAAGGCGTGATCGGCCGGCAACTCGACGCCGACCCGAGCGACCCTGGCTATCGTCAGAACCTCTACCGAGACTACGGCCGCTTCATCAGCTCACTGCGCGGAGCATACGTGACAGCCGAAGACGTGGGCACCACTGCCGAAGACATGGCGAGCATTTTCGAAACCACGCGCTTCGTCACCTGTGTCCCGACCGAGGTAGGCGGCTCTGGAAACCCGTCGAGCGCGACCGCGCAAGGCGTCGTGTGCGCCATGCAAGGCGCGTTGGAACACTGCGGCCTGGGCACGCTCGTAGGTAAACGCATCGCGATGCAGGGAGCAGGCAACGTCGCTGGTTTCATGACGGGGCTGCTGCTCGAAGCGGGGGTCGCGCAGATCGAGGTCGTCGACATTTCACCGCAGCGCGTGAACGCTCTACGCGAACGCTACGACGATGCTCGACTGAGCATGCGCTGTGTGGATGCGACTGACACCAGCATATTCGAGACTGCCTGCGACATCTTCGCTCCGAACGCCCTGGGGGGCGTGCTCAACCCGAACACCATCGAGCGCCTCGCTTGCAAGGTCGTCTGCGGCGCGGCGAACAACCAACTGCTCGACGACGCCCGCGATGGCGAGGCGTTGCGACGACGCGGAATCGTGTTCGTCCCAGATTTCGTGGCCAATCGCATGGGTATCGTGAAGTGCGCGAACGAGCAATACGGCAACCTCCCCAGCGACCCGAGCATTCTGCGCCACTTCGATGCGAGCTGGCCCGAGTCCGTGCACGCCGTGACGCGACGGGTACTAGCCAAGTCGGACGAGAGCGGACTCACCGCCACGTTCGCTGCGAACCAACTCGCCGACGAACTGTCCCAACGACCGCACCCACTGTGGCCAGACCGGGCACGGCAAATCTTGGCCGCGCTGCGTGTGGGGTGGTGCGACCACGCCGCCTGAGGGCAGATTGCTCTGATCGCCGCGCGCGGTAGTCGTGGTAGGCTGCCCCAGTGCAGCTGCACCCTACCCGCACCGCCGTCGATCTGACGGGCGTGGCCATTTTCATCATCGCCATCGGCGTGTTGTCCGAGAAGGCGGCGATTCTGGCTTGGGGTGGTGCTTTGTTGGTCGGGCTCATGGTCGCGCGCTCGGTGACCTTGCTTGGCGTTGCCCGCGTGCGTAGCGCGGGTTTCGAGATGTTGTGGCAACAGCCCGAGCGTTCCGCGACCATTGGCCGCGGCCACTGCATCGAGCTGGAAGCCGAGGTGCGAAACCGCGACGACCGCGCAGCGCGCTACGTTCATCTGAGGTCGCTACACTCGCCGCACTTGGACGTCGAGTTGGAACCCACCAGTGGTGAAGTCCCGGCGGGCGGGCGTCTGTCGGTCTCGGTCAAGGTGACGGGGAAACGCGTCGGTAGACACGGATTGTTCGGGCTCAGCCTCGAGGTACAGGGGAGTCCTGGCCTGTACGAAGTTCCGCTCACCTTCGCCAATCCGTTCGGCGTTCACGTTCTTCCAGCCATCTACTCTACGCGTACGCGCCCGGCAATCGGCGGGCGCTCGCGCTCACGAGCCGAGTCGGGTCGTCCCGGCACACGGCCACTCGGCAACTACGACCTACGAGAAATCCGTGAGTACCAGTTCGGCGATCCGTTCAAGCGTATCGCCTGGAAAGCCAGCGCTCGCCGCGGGCAGCTCTTAGTCCGCGAGTTCGACCTCGAGGAGCGTGAAGTGATATGGCTCGTGCTCGACGCGTCCGTGGAACTGTGGGCTGGCCCGGACGGCAAAGCGCCGCTGGACACCGCCATTGAAACGGTTGCGATGTTGGCAGAAAGCCAACTCGAACACGGCAATCGCGTCGGCCTGGCAATCGTCGCAGCCCGCAAACTAGCGTGGCTGCCGCCAGGTGCAGGCGCTGCCCACGCGGCGCAAGTGATGCAGGCGCTGAGCATCGCAACAGGTTGTTACGACGCCGACCGTAGTGACTTGGACGACGCAGATCTCGGACTGCGCGTGATTGAACACATGAGGCCCTTGGACCCGGCGCTAGCTGGAAACGTGCACAAGAGCGAGCTCGACCGCATCGCACGGCGAGCTAGCCAGATGACGCGCCGCTACGTGTTCGCTGGCGGCCCACCATTTTCGAATTCTCCACGTGACGCGGTGATGCGCCGATACCTGGCGGGCTTCGGCGTCGATTCCCCACCGCGCCTCGAACCCGACCGCCCCAAGACCGATGCTTGTCTGCTGGAAACGCTCAAGGAGATCACACGGGAGCGCCCTCGGGCGAGCCGCGTGATCGTCTTTTCCCCGTCACCCGATCCGATGCAGCAAGGTCACCTGCTGGAAGGGTTGGCCAAGCTGCCCAAGCGTTCCACGCGCATACAATGGCTCGCCACGGCCCTCGACGCTGGTCTCGACACTGATGAGCTGAACATCACGAAAGAGGTCCGCTATGCCACGAAGCTGCGTACCCTCGCCGTAAGCGAGAGTGGTGCACACGCACTGAGACGAGCAGGCCTTTCACTACTGCGACCACCGTCCCGCCACTCGCGGCGGCGGATGTCGCCACCCTCTAGTGAAGCCCCTGCAGCTGGCGCGGAAACGGAAGCGTCGGGCGCGAGCCTAAGCAAGCCCACGGACAAGGAGAGCGCCGCGTGAACCCGCCGGACACACCTGAATTCCCCCTACCCAAGAGGACCCTCGAGCGTTTCGAACTTCGACCCAAGAAAAGCTTCGGGCAAAACTTCCTGGCTGACCATACGCTGGTAGACCGTGTCGCAGCCCTTGCAGGGAAAGACCCGCTGCAGGTCATCGAGATTGGCGCTGGTCTGGGCGGACTCACCGCATGCCTCCTCGCGCGCGGGCACCGCGTGATCGCAATCGAACGAGATCGTGATCTGGCTGAGGTATTACGCCAGCTGTTCGTCGCCCCGCTGGCGAGTGGGCAGCTGGAGTTGTTGGAGGCAGACGCCAAGGCCGTCGACTTCACTCAGCACCTGGCGTCAAACGAGCCAGCGGTGCTGATGGGCAACCTGCCGTACCAGATCACTGGGGCGCTGCTGGAACGTGCGGTGCAGTTTCAGGCGCGCTTCGAGGCCAGCGTGTTCTTGGTTCAGCGAGAGGTCGCCGATCGCATGGTCGCGGCTCCAGGCAGCAAGACCTACGGCGCGTTGAGCGTGTTTTGCCAAGCGGCGTTCGAAACGAAACGTGCATTCGTGGTGCGTCGCGGCGCGTTTTACCCACAGCCCAACGTAGACTCGGCCGTAGTCGTCATGAAACGTCTGACGCCCCCTCGCGCGGAAGAGACCGACACGTTCCGGGAACTGGTGCAGCGAGCATTTCGTGAGCGTCGGAAAGTATTGCGCAACGCCTGGCGTGGCGTCGGAAACACGACGTCCGAGCAGCTGGAGCACGGCGCGGTCGCGAGTGGCATTCGCTTGGACGCCCGCGGAGAAACCCTCGACGTGGATGCATTCGCCCGAATGGCCGCGTGGTTGGCGACGCAAGCGAAGGAGTCGACCTCGCCGTGACTCGTTCAACTCCGATCGGGACTCGGCGGCGCGGCATCTCTGTCCTGGCGCTCCTGTCATCGTTCGCCTGCGAGACGCCCCCTTCTAGCTCTGCGTCGTCAGGCGCCCATGCTGAGTTCGGTGTGTTCTTCGGCGGACAGGTTCAAGAGCGAGACGAGATCCCGTTCGAACTCGACGCCGCTCGGCAGAAGCAAGGATTCCGAGTAACTTTTGATCCAGCGCTGCAAGAGCGACGTCAGCTTTCGTGGGAGATAAGTCGTCCTGCCAAACGCGAGCGAGGCGCCCTTTACTCCCACCCGGACGGTCGCGTCACAGAACTCGGTTCGAGTACGTTGCAACCGGGCCGTGAGCGAATCGAGCAGGTGCTCGTGTTCAAACCCGGAGACCCCCTGGGCGTTTGGAACATCCGAGTAGTGCTGGACGACGTCGTCCTCATCGATCGCCCTTTCTCGGTATTCGACGAAGACGACAGAAAAGCCGCCATCCGGGCTGCCGTCGTCCCAGACGCAGGAAAGTGATGGCAAAAAGTGCATGACGACGACTCGAGAGAGAGAGCGCTTCGCCCAGACGTCGAGCGCTTTGCAACCGAACTCGATCGGTTGCTGGATCAGGACCCCAAGCGTGCCCTCAGCGCAGCGCTTTCTGCCCCCGAGCACATGGCCGACGAACCCGAAGTGCGTCTGTTGCTCGGCATCGCGCGCTCGTTGGTCGACGGCCCCGACGCGGCTCGCGCCGAACTCGAACAGCTCGCGTCCGATCAGCCTCACATGGCAGACGTTCGCCATGCACTGGGAAGAGTGTACGAAGCTTGTGACGACTCGCGTCGCGCGGCGATCGAGTACCTAGAGGCGTGGCAGCTCGACGCCGCGGCAGATGAACGGCAGGGGTTCGATTTTTCGGATGTCAATCAGCGGGTATTGGACATCGCCCACGAGGTCGTGAACACACTGCCGCTCGATTTGCGTTCACGGCTGTCCAAAGTGCCCATCGTAGTGGAAGCGCGCCCAGACAAGTACCTGGTCGAACGAGGCTTCGACCCGCGGAGCGTCGGCCTGTTCGAAGGCCCCGACCATCGCGAGCACTTGTGGGAAGTTCCGACGTTGCTTCCGCGCATCGTGATCT
Source organism: uncultured bacterium (assembly GCA_965651905.1). Lineage (GTDB taxonomy): Bacteria > Myxococcota_A > Polyangia > Polyangiales > Polyangiaceae > SZUA-265. The sequence continues at coordinate 13,185 of CBFGUG010000073.1, forward strand.
ACGCAGCGAACCTACTCGCGTCCGTCGACCTCGACGACTCGGACGAACTCCAACGTCAAATCGAGATCACACTCTTGCATGAGATAGGTCACTACTTCGGTTTGGACGAAGAGCGACTCCACGAACTCGGACTCGGCTGACGCCTCCCTTGTCGCGCAACTCAAGAGCCACCGAGACGCTGGCGCCGCGCGCTCAACTCCTCGGTAGAGAGTGAACCCAGGGTTCGCGCCCGGTGGATCAGGTACCGCGCGAGGGAACCGGGCAGCGCAGCGTCGGGCTTCTTGTCTGTGCGCGTATACGGAAAGACGACGCGCCGGGTTTCGAGCTCACGCGTGCCCAGCGTGGCGGTCGGCGTCAAGAACACTTGGGACGTCGGAACCACTACACGCACCTTTCCACCATCGGCTTTGGGCACTTGCCATACGGCCACCACGTGATTCCATACTGGCCAGTGTAAGCCCACGAAGCCGACAACTTCCATGTCCCGCGCTAGAATCGCAAACAACGCGGACAGTTCATCACACTCGGCGATCGCGCTGGGGCCTGGGCTGCCATCGAGACGCGTCGCCGCCTGTTCCAGCTCTGCGCCGCGACTCGACCACTGCGCCCAGATTCGGTCGGAGCGTGGCATTTGATTGGTGATGTCCCAACGCAGATCCCACAGCCCTCCATCCCGCGTCGCTTCGAACGCGAGGCGCACTCGCGAAAAGCTCTGCAGGGGTAACTCTTCCGAGCTCAGCCCGTGTTCAGTTAGGAGCGCTTGGTGCGCGTCACGCACGGTGCGCTCCGCCGAAAGGGAGTCGGCGATCTGCCGCAAAGCATCGACGAACTCCCCGTAGCGGACCACATCCCGTCCCTCGAACGTCTGGGAAGACGACCTTTCCGGCTGTCCTAGCGCCACCGAACCCGTGAGCAGCACCCAGAACAACGCCCACGCGGTTACACGAAGCACACCCATCTACGAACGTGATACGACCCGGGTACTCCGCCCTTCCTTGGGTGAGACGAAGCGTAGGCTTGGGAGCATTCAGCACGACTGTAGTGCTCCGCTCTGACGCGCCGGCCGTGGCGTGCACACTGAGGTGCGACACACAATCCTGGGTGAAACACGCGCCTGCTGACCACCGTGAAACCAGCGCTTGGGTGTTAGTCAGTCCCCAACCCAGCAACGCCAATGACCAATCGTGTCGTCAGGCGCGCGCATGATTTGCAGCGGGTGCGAGGTCCGCCAGACGGCGGCGATACACCCACGATGCGTAGAGGGATGCCTCAAAAAACGCGCACTCGTCCCTTTCTACTGAAACGTCGATCTGAGGTGTTCTGCGGCGTTTTGGGCGGTCGGGCGTCGATATTCTCGGGAGGGCATGTTACAAGGCTTGCTCCCATGAGGCGCACGAGCGACCAACCCCTGCGATCCACCTCCATGTCCATGGCGCGCGGCGGCGGCCGCAAGTCGACGCTGGTCGCGTGGGTTTCGATCGTTTGCTCGGCGCTCGCCGCCTTGCTGACGTTTGCGGGTTCTCGCACCGCTGGGGCATACCCCGACGGCCGCAACGAAGTGGCGCTGGAGCGCATGCTGCCGGGCAGGTTGACAATCGCTGGCAAGAACTCCCGCAGTGTACCTGCAACGTTCTACACGGCTACCCCGGATCCGGAGAGGGTTGTGGGTTACTTGCTTCTGAAACTCGACGACGACATGCTCACGTTCGCCACCAAACTCGTGCGCAGCGGCGACGGGAACGACGACACCGAATACTCGCTCAGCGCCACACAACGCCAAGGCTGGATGCCTGCCCGCCCCGACGCCGCGCGCCTCACAGGCAGCTGCAAGCGAGACGTCGTCTTGGGAAACCTGGAGTGCCAGGCGAAGTTGTTCGTCGGCGAAGAACGACACGACACGTCAATCATTCTGTTCGGCGGTGACGAGAGCCGAAAGGTCGCGATCAGTTATCCTGGGAAGCTCAGCTTCGACTCCGAACCTGACGCCAAGAAGGATGCCGAGCTCACCCTGGTCCGAGATCAGAACGCCAAAATGCATGGCACCCTGCTAGTCGACACGGAACGCAAGACACACGTCTTCGACTCCGCCTTTCACATCGTCAAACGCAACGAACGTCACTCGCTAGCGGGAACCACACCCAAGGGGCGTGAACTGCGCGCGGAGTGCCGAGGTCGCGAAGATGGCACGACCGTTTGCAAGGGTGCGCTCTACGACGGCACCCAACGCAAAGCCTTGACCATCGTGTTTTACGAGGGCGAGTGAGGCACGTTCTGTCGAACGTCGCCAAGTGACTACACGCCTCCCGAGCAGTAGAAGCCAGATGAGTAGCAACCTGGCATTGCCGACGTTCGTCGTTTCGCTGTGTCTCGCGTTTGTTTGGTGTGGCTCTGCCGCTGCTGGCACGGAACCCATTCGTATCGAGTACGACGCCGCTCGAGGTTGTCCCACCGAACGTGAATTTCAGCGCAGGGTTTTCGAGCGCACGGCGAGTGCGCGTCTTGCTGGTCCAGGCGAAGCGGCGCGTGTTTTCAAAGTCGTGCTTCAACGCTCAGGCAAAAAAGTCAGCGGAAGCCTGGTGATTCGAGAGCCCGACGGCAACACCGTGGCTCGAAGGTTGAGCGGCGACAACTGCGCGGAAGTCGCCTTGGTACTTGCGCTGGCCAGTGCCCTGGCGATCGACCCGCGTGCAGAGCTTGCCCCGCATGAACGCCTCGAAGACACCAGCGACGACCCCGAAACCAGCGGGACGAGCGATGAACTCCCGCCTACTTCAGGCAACGACGCGCGCCGCGACACTTCATCCAGCGGACAACCCAACGACGAAGCGCAGACAGACGACAGCCCTTGGCCCACGACGTCCTGGGGCCCCGCACGCCGCTGGCGAGCGGGCCTCGGCGTCGGGCCTCGCCTCGCGTACGGAATGGCCCCACGCGCCGCATGGGGAGGGTCTGCGCTGGTTTTCGCCGAGTCTCATGAGCTCCTCGTCGGGCTGGAGCTAGGGTACGCAAAAACACGCTCGCCAAACGTCAACGACGCCAGCGCCCAGTTCGAACTGATGAGCGCCCGCCCGCAACTGTGCCCATCCGCGTTCAACCTGGGCCAGTTGCTACAGCTGCGCCCCTGCGGCGTCATCGAAGTCGGACTACTTACCGCCAGCGGCCAGGACTTGGCGGTCGATCTCACGCAGCGACGTTTTTGGTCCGCTGCGGAGCTGATGTTGCGACTCGACGCGACCCTCAGCGGTCATTGGTTCGTTGGCCTCGAAGCGGCGCTCGTCCTTCCCCTCACACGCTATCAGTTCGTGTTCGAGAAACCAGAAACCACCGTTCATCCGATTCCGTCAGTGGGCGGCGCCGCCGCCGCGCGCGCGGGGTTTCGCTTCTGAGCTTCTTACCCGTTCCCTCGGGCATCCTCATCGGCTCACGGTCGGTAACTCTACCCAAGCCGTCGACTAAAGCGACTCCCGCGGCACCCCCAACTCCTGCCGCACGAAGTCTCGAGTGCGACTGAAGCGGGATGTCGGGCAACGAATCGGTTCGCTGAACCGATTCGTGCTGAGTGTCGCTCGCACCGAACCGTCCACGGTCTCGGGTGCGCTGAAAACCGCAGAAGCGTGCGCACCTTCCGAGCAAGACGCGAAGTTCGTACCGAACTCGATGGGCTGCGTGCTGAAAATGCTCAGCGGTGACAGTGCCCCCGTGTCGGCGGGTAACAACATCCTGCCCAGTAAGGTCAACGTGTCGTCCGTAGTGTCGTCGATCCACGCGGAGTACCAGATCCCCTCTTCGTCCGTGCTGTCAGGTGCGAACGTCAGCTCATAGACATGACACGGCTCCCAAAAGAACTTCGCGTGTATCGTGTACCAGTTCGCCCCTGCCGCTGGGGTTTGCGCCACGCGAGCATCGGGAAAGGGAATGTCGCCCAGCTCTGCGTCGAGGGGAGGGCCCGATAGCCAGAACACCGCCATCTTCGTGAACTCTAGTACGGAGCCAGGCACGCTCGAGTACGCCCCTTCAGCCTGCAGTCCAAAACGCCCCGCCACCCCGTCGACGAACGCGAACTGGTGTACCCAGTAAAACCCTTCAGTCGACGTACCATCGGGGTTTCGTAAGGGACGCTCGTGTTCGATCATCAACTTCCAGCGCATGGAGTCGATCGGTTCAGGCCAACTCCAATCAGTTGAGGTGCCGGACGAACCAATCTCGGGTCCTGCAAAGTTGAAACCGTCCACGGGTAGCTCTTCGAGACATGTTGGAAACTCCGCAGGCTCTTCAACCGAGGCTTCCGCTGCTGCATCGACCACGCCCGCTTCGCTGCCCGAAGGCACCTCGGGCGGCATCGCCGCGTCTGGCGGCTCACTACTACCACTAGACGACGGTAGCGGCATTCCTGCTTCGATGTTCGGCTCGTCCACCACGCCGGACTCGGGGGGAATCGACGTCGGCGTCGCCACGGACACCGATGTCGAGGTCAGCGGTTCTTGCTGCGGCCCCCACTCGCCGAGCGACACCTGCTCGTCGGTACACGCCAACACCAGAGCGGCGCCCCAAAGTGCTCTGGCAGGTGGGCGCCGTAACTGCATGGGGCGAGTCTAGTCCACACCAGCCGCTAGTCCACCCCGCCGAGCCAAGCCAAGCGAACGCGGTGTTTCCCGACGCCCAGGTTCCTGACGCCCAGGTTCCTGACGCCCAGGTGTTCCCGATGCCCAGGTGTTCCCGACGCTCAGTCCGCCGTTTCGCCGAGCAGCGAACGGATACGCCGTGAGTAGGGCCCGTTCGGGGAGCGCGCCAACACGGCCTTGCCTAGCTTCGTGGCGCCCGCTCGGTCGCCGCTCGCCGACAACGCCTCGATACGCAGCATGGTTTCCTCCGCGCGCAGGCGTCCTTTGCCGAACTGGCTGCGGTAGTCGTTCAATCGGCGCAACGCCAGTCGTGGGTTTCCTGTCCTCAGGGCGTTGCGCGCTCCCTCGATCAATACGAGTTCTTGGGACAACCCACCAGCAGACTTGCTCGAGCTCGGCCCCGCACGACGCGCCGGCTGCCGCTCTGTCTCCGAGTCCTTCGGTTCCTCCACGGACTCGACGTCAGCCTCATCCGCCAGGTCTGCTTCTTCCGCAGGTTCGAGCTCCGCCGCTTGATCGACGTTCGGAGGCTCTGACATCGTCTCTGGCTCTTGTTCACTCTCGGTCACTACCTGAGACGCGACAGGCGCAGGGTTCACTTCGTCCGGCGCAGATCCCTGTCCTGCCCACAACGCGGCCCCAATGGCTCCCGCGCCAACCAACCCCAAAAAAGACTTGCTGACCAAGAACGATTTGCTCAAGAGCACTGGCTTCGGGAGCGCACCAAAGCCAGCTTGCTGCAACCCCACCTGCTCAGCGCCTGGGTTCGCAATTGGGCTGGACGCAGCGCCTTCACTACCCGGGGCTAGACCAGAAGGTGCCTCGACCAAACTCGGTTCGATCGTACCTTCCGCGCCGTTTCCGCCTGCCGCAGCAGTCGTAGACGCATCCAACGCCATCGGCACGAACGGCAACCCAAGCCCCATGAAGATCGCACGACGGCTCTCGTTCGGCATACGGTCGCGTTTGCCTGCGGCCAGCAGCTCGTACTCGAAGCCGCTGGGTTGTTGTTCGATGAGGCGATTGGGTTCCATCTTCATGCGTCGCCTCCGCCAGACTGTAGTACCAGCACTCGGCGCGCGCCCTTCTGAAAGAGCTCACGTGCCTTGCGGAGTCGCGTAGCTACCGTACCACGCGGCAGCTCCAGAAGGTCGGCAACTTCTGCGATCTTCAGTTCTTCCAGCTCGAAAAGAACAAATACGGATCGCAAGTTTGCGGGCATATCGTCCAGTACGCGGTCGAGTAACTCGCGCGCCTGCAAGCGCAACGTGAGGTGCTCTGGGTCGATCTTGCTCAGCGCTAACCCTTGTGCGCTTTGGTGCTCGGTGAGCCGCTGTTCGGCCGCCTGCCGTCTCTGAACGGAACGCCTCGCATGAGAAGCGACTCTAGCGGCCACTGCCAGGAGAAAGGCTCGTTCACTCCCCGCGCGAATGCTGCCTGCCTTGTCGTGTGCGACCAAAAACACCTGCTGGGTGGCATCGTCAACCTCCGCTTCAGCCACGCCATATCGGCGCAACGTTCGCCAAACGAAGTCGATATTCTCCGCAACCAACGTGGCGAACGGCATCGTAGAGGCTTCGTCCACGACTGCCTCCGTCAGGCCACTGACTTCCTCGGGCAGTTCGTCCTGGCCGGGATGGGGGTGGTTGGTTACAGGTCCCACTTGTGCGATTGGAAACGCTCCGTTTGACGAGTCGAAGGCTCAAACCGTCGAGATGCGACGCGAGACGCGACTCGGACGTCCGTTGCTAGCACAAAGAACCACCTGGGACTGCGATGGAACGGATCAGAGCCAGCGTGACGAACGCCCAGTCCCTCAGCCCGGTTGCGCAATTCCTCGCCAGGGAAAAATTCATCCTGCGACTGCCCACGTCGTTTCGTCATGAACCGCATCAAATACGGCACGCGCGTGGCGGGCATTGCCCGATCACCTGGCGCAAAGCCCCACCGCGCGCTTACTGAGCCGCCACCTTCGTTCGCAGGTAGCTCTGCTCCAGGCTGCCGCCCGCCTGCACGCCGACGATACCCGCACCAGAGCTGAGCAGCACGGGCAAACAGATTCGATTGGTCTGCTCGATACTCTGTGAGGCGGGAGCAACGACCGTGAGCACGGGCTGCGTCCAAACCAACGAACAGGCCTGAAGCTCGAGCTGCAGTTGCTCCAAGTTGGGCATCGTCGACAGCGTGTAGCGCACGGTGTTGTCCGTCGCGGTTACCTCTGCGAGTGTCCCCTCACGCACGCAGCGACCGCCGTCGATCATCACGACGTAGTCACACAGCGCCTCCAGCTCACTCAGCACGTGCGAGCTGACGATCAACGTCGCCTGTCCGCGCTTGGACGCCAAGTGCGCTCGGATCTGCACGGCGAGCTCTGGATCTAGCCCGCTCGTGGGTTCATCCAACATGATCAGCTCCGGATCCCCCAGCAGCGCTTGAGCGATGCTGAAGCGACGCCGCATGCCGTGCGACAGCGTGCCGTACTTCGACTTGGCTCTGTCCTGCAGGTAAACTTCCGACAGACGCTTGTCCACTTCAGCTGGTACGGCACTCGGGTCCAGCCCTTGTAAGGCCGCGTAGTAAGTGAGGATGTCGCGCAAGTTCATGTGCAGGCTGGGACTGCAGTCTTGCGGCATCAAGCTGACCCTACCCGCGTGTTTATCCGCCGCGAACCTCCCGAGCCCCAAGATGTCGACGTCGCCGCTCTGATGCTTGAGCAGGCCGCCGAGCAACCCCATCGTAGTAGTTTTGCCTGCGCCGTTGGGCCCGATGAGCCCACAGATCGCGCCGCGCGGCACTTCGAAGCTCAGCCCATCGAGCGCACGGTGAGCGCCGTAACTCTTGCTCACCTCTCGCATGCGGACCGCGCTCATGCATCCCTCCCCTCGAACACGCGGTAACCCATGGCAAACGCCGCCGCTCCGATCCCGAGCAACATCACCACCGAACCCAGGTAAACGCCCCAGTGACCCGACCACAGCCCCAGGTCGTGATGTCCCGGAAACAGCCAAGCGGCACCATTGGCGATAGGCGCCACTTCTCCCCAAAACGACGCCGAAAGCAGCGCGTGCGCCACGCCAAAGAACAACCAAATGAACACGGCCCCAGCACGAGCGCGCATCGGCGTCGACGAAAGCATCGACACCGCCGTAAAAATCCCCAGGTACGCCAACCCGTAAACCCACGCCCGAAATGCGGTGCGTACCAACCAAACCAAGCGCGAGCCGTCCAGCTGCATGTCGATCAGCGCGCCGACGCTCGCGCTCGCCAGCGCCGCAATCAATAAACAGCCCGCGAGCAGCACCGCCTGCCCCAACGTCTTACCGATCACCCACGACAGCCGATCACAACGAAACAACACGAAGCGTGCCGCGCCGCTCGCTACGTCGGAAGCGACACTCGCCGCCGCCATCAGCAGCACGAGCAGCGCCACGCTCTGCAGCGCCGAAAAGCCGAAGAAAATACTCAGTGGGTCCATGTCGAGCAGTTGCTGCTGCGTCGCCTCGTCTTCGACCAGGCTGACGAGCCAAGGCATCGCCTGCTCGCGCACCAAGTCGTCGGGCAACGACGCTGGATCGAGTCCGCCTTGTTGCGCCAGCGCATCCCGCGTCGCTTCTTCAGCAGAGCGCAGCAATCGCAAAAAAATCGCGCTGCCCATCGCCGCGCCGCCGCCATACAGCAACACGAGCACCACCACCAACCGCGACTTCAGAGCCTCGAGCAGTTCGAAGCGAGCCACGGTGAAAGTCCTCTTGACGTTCAACATGCCGAAACGACCCATAGCGTAGTCGTTGGCACTTGCGAAGCCGGCCTGCGTCGCGAGGTGCCCGCCGGCGTTCGCGAATTTCACCCTCCGCAGCCCGCAGCGGGGTCGTGGCGCTCGAACGAGTTTCTCCGCCGCTACCTCGCGAGCGTCAACACGGCACCCAAACGCCCTTCGTGCCCGAACGGTATCGCGCACGCCGTGCGCAGCCCCTCCGCGCACGCCCAATGTGCGTAGTGTGACTTTTCTTGCCCTAGATCCGTGCAGATGACTGGCTGACCCGTCACCCAAGCGCGACCGAGAATGCCCTCGCCGGGTGCGATCGTGATGTCTCGCGTGAGCTGTTGGTACTCCGCACCGCCCTCGTACGACTCGTGCAGTCGCAGGCAGTTCTTCGCGCGATCGGGCTTCCAAATTTCGAACGACTCGGCGATCGGTGTGTGCAAGGCTGAAAGCAGCACGACCACGGACGCTCGCTCACTATCCGCGCACACGGGCAGCGCAACGCCCGTCGTGACGGCAACCTCTTCCACCGACTGGCGTCGAGCAAAAGCGGGGACCGAGGACAGCGGCGACGCCAACACGGGTAAGCCCTTCGCCAACGCTACTCCAGGCAAGCCTTGCCCCGGACCAAACGCCAGTCCCTCGCTGTTCGATTTCAGCGACTCGAGCGCGCCATAGTACCCGTTCTGAAGTGCTGTGGAACCGTCTTCGGAGGCTGTCCACACCTCGACCGCGCCACCAGCCATGCCGCCGCCACACAGCATGACCACCACGCCGCCCAAAAAGTCGCCTTGGAAAACAGGGATGGCCACCGCCACTTCCAGCCCCGCTCGGCGCGCTTCGGCCGCCCGTCGGAAGTAAGGCTCTTGGAGCTCAGTCAACATGATGGCGCGACGCTGCGCCCACGCCTGGCCTGGCAGGCCTCGTCCGAATTCGAACGCACTGCGTTCACTTTCCCACTGCAGTTCGGTGAGCTCCCCGTAAATTCCAGCTTCGAGCTCCAGGTGCGAACCGCGCCGCGATGGCTTCCAGACTTCAATCACTTTGATGAACAGGTGCATACTCACGCTCCGTGGGGACACACTGCGACGAAACCTGTTTCGGGCACTTCAAGCTACGGGACTGCGATTCGATTCCCGAATGTTTCCGTGACACGACACCACCGAGCGGCGCTGCCCTGCAACCGTCGCTTTGGCACGAACAGCACCGCGGTTTGGACTCGCTCTGCGCGGCGCTCGTGGCTGTTCGCCGCGACCACACTACCCGACCGCGTACCAGCGGCGACTGGCCAGCGGCGAGCGGACGCGCATCGGTGGGAGTGAGCCGCGAGCCGACGCATCTGGCTGGGCCCAACCCAAGAAAGCTCCAACTCTCGTCGTTCGACGCCAGCTGAACGCCGAGCGGCCGTGCGCCATCAACACGTGCCGCAGGTTACCCCCAATGTGAGCCAGGGCAGTGACGCACGGACACACGAGTCTGACCGAGAACTGGAACGCAGACGAACACTTCAGTTCGCTGACTCCGTGTGCGTCCTGGACAGCCAGTCACTCATAGCTGACGACACCCAATGACAGACGACAAACACCGAGAGGTTTCTTGCGGGTCAATCCTTGTGCGGCGCACGGAATAATTCACGCGCAGCACTGTAAACTCGCCAGCGCGACAAACCGTGCTAAGTGTGGTCGCTGTGTAGATCACCCGTGCGCGCTCAGCAGATAAATTTCGAGGACGGCTGCGTCTCGTCCGCTGTTTCAAGCACCCCAGCCCGCACCGCGACCTACAGGGAACGGGTCGACGTTATGGTTCGCTCATGAAGACCTCACGATCACGGTGTGTTGCGGGGATACTCGTCGCGACGAGCGTTGCGTTGGTTGGCTGTGGCAACTCCGCCGACGAGCCAGACTCGGCGCAAGCAGGTGCAGCGCCCGGTTCGTCGACGAGTCAGGCTACTACGAGCGGCACGTCCGGCGGCGACTCGACGGATGGGGCCTCCACAGCGACGGACATTGGGTCATCACCCGGCGCCTCGGACACGGACAGCGCGAATGGCAGCGGGGTAACGCCAGGAAGCGGGTCCGTGGGGTCAATGGGATTTCCCGGCGCCACGGACTCCATGCCAGGAGATAACGCGGGCATCACCGACGATGGCGCCTCCAACGCAGGCGGCATCGTCAACATGGCGGCAGACGATGATGTCGCGGCAAGTGCCGACGATGGCGCGATGGACGACACCTCCCCGAGCGACACGGACGACGTAATGGCGGCCGATGACGGTTCGATCGAGGATAGTTCCGACACTGGCGACGGCTCCGACACTGGCGACGGCTCCGACACTGGCGACGATTCCAGCACTGGCGACAGTTCAGGCGGTGTAGCGGTCGATCCCGACGCGCCGCCCCCCGAAGGCGCGCCGAACATCACTTCGGAACTCACTATCGAGCCCAACCCCAATAGCGCCATCACCGCCTACGTGAGCTGGACGACGGACGTACCTGGCACCTCCGAAGTGCAATTTGGCGTCGGCGACGTGGAGCTGAGTATCGCTTCAGCGGCGGAGGTGACCGATCATCGCGTGCTCGTGGTGGGCATGCATGAACAGAGCGACTACGTGATCCGCGCCGTGTCGAGCAACGCCATGGGAGCGGATGCACTCGACGGCTCGTTCACGACTGGCCAGATCCCTAGTGAAGTGGCTCGCGCTCAGCTCACGGCAGATCAGCCCGCCGCCAGCCAGTCGGGCTGGACACTGACGAACATCATGCCTGGCGGCGCAGGCGGCGGCTTCGGCGGCAGCGGCCCCGCGATTGCCGTCATCTACGACGAAGCGGGCGAGATCGTCTGGTATTACATCAACGGCACGAGCGCCGACAACCGCGGTGACATTTCGGTCGACTACCTGGAGAACGGCAACGTGTTAATTGGGCCCGCGCCTGGCGAGAACCCGCGTGAGGTAGACTTGGCCGGCAACATCGTGTGGGAGGGACCATCACCCAGTGGCACCCCCATGTCCCATCACGCGGGCAAGATCGACAACGGCAACATCGTCGTGATCCGGGATCCGAGTTCGGGTGGGATCACTGGCGCAGCGATCGAAGAGTATACCTACGACAATCAGATGGTGTGGTCGTGGAGTTTGCTGGACAACTTGACACCTCCGGAGAGCGCCACCGGAGACTGGTGTCACGCCAACGCCGTGACGATCGACACGGAAGCGGACGTGGGCTACCTCAATTGCCGCTTCTTAGGGATCTTCAAGTTTCAGCGCTCGACGGGCGAGATTCTGTGGCACATGGCGGGGACGCACACCCCCGACATGCCCGGCGACTTCACGTTCCCCACTGCGGGTTCACAGTTCAACGACGCCCACGATCCCGAGTTTCATCCCGACGGCACGCTGCTGCTCTACGATAACGGCGGTTACGCGGGGCTCGGCGGCGGCGGTGGTGGTCAGCAGTTTCACTCGCGCGTGCTCGAGTACCAAGTCGACGAGGCCGGACTCAGCGCCGAGCTTTTGTGGGAGTTTCCGGGAAGCTTCGACGTAGACTCGTGGTACTCGGACGACTGGTACGCGGCGTTCTGGGGCGACTCGGACAAGCTCGCCAACGACAACGTACTGATCACGGCCGGGCTGAAGGGCGCCGACTTGCAAACGCGCATTTTCGAGGTCACCCGCGACGGTCAGGTCGTGTGGGAGATCACTTTGCCGAACAACCAGGGCTCGTACCGCGCGCAGCGCATCTCGCCGCCACCAGTGACGCGTCTGTAAACACGTCGCAAGAGCTGAGGTTGTCGAGTCGTAGCTTCTCCAGAAGCTACAGTTTCTGCGCGGACGTGATCTTGTCGTTCAGCTTCAGCGACTTCAAGTCACGCACGACGCCGCTGACTATCTCGCACCGACCTTTGAAGTGCTTCTTGCTGCACACTCGCCAGCTGCCCCCAAGCGTCGCCAAGCTCGAAGCCGCGTCATGCACCCCCAAGGCTTTGAGATTGGTGTAACTCCCCGCAGGCAGGTAGCGGTAACCACCTCGAGACAACGTATCTCGATACAGCACCAAACCGTCGAAGCGGCGCTCGTTCAGTCGCTTCAACGAGCGCAAACGGTTGTCCGCGTCCTTGCTCGAAAGCTTGGGCACGCTTCCGCTGAGCAGATGACACCAGCCCTGTAGGTTCGGCTTCTCACACCCTTCCCAGGTGCCGGACAGCGAGCGCACGCTGCTCACCTTCCCCGCGAGTCCATGTATCCCGAGATCAACGAGGCCGGATTCCTCGAAGTACTTGCCCGGTCCACTGAGGTTCTCGTCGCGATAAACCAGGATCCCCGTGCTCGGCCAGCTGGCGAAGTGGCGGATTGACGACACCTGGTCGTTGATGTCCAGGGGCTTGAAGCTCGGCGTGTCCGCCGATAGGTAAACGCAAGGGCCAGTGTGGTTTCGCCCATCGCACAACTCCCAGATGCCCGAGTGCACTTTGGCGCTCGAAAACGCGTCGTCGCGACCTATGAATCGCAGGTCGTTCCAAAAGGGCATGTTGCGAACGCTGCGCTCTCCTGCCCCCGCGGGCAAGAACTGACGAGGCCGTCCCTGATAGTTCTTGCGCGGATACAAGATGATGCCCGAGTTCACCAGAGGTCGATGGACGCCCGCGGGGTGTGCGGATTCGGAGACGAGCGCGCTCGTGTCCAGCTCGTGCGCGCACAGGTCCGCCGCGAAGAACCCGAACTGATAGACGTTGTCTGGGTCCTCCCAGCCATCGCGATTGTGTTCCCCCGCACGCTTGCGTGGAATGTGCGCGAGGTGCCCAAACTCGTGCGCGGTCAAGTCGACTAAGAGACAGAAGGGGCGTGACTGGTCAACGCACATTCTCGCAACGTTCCCCCCAACCACCGTGTGCACCGCGGTCGAGTTCGTGCAGCCTGCGTCCTTGCACTTGAACTTCAGCTTCTCGATCCGACGTAAGATCTGTCGCCAGGCGCGTCGCTCTTGCCCCGAGCGTTTGGCGTCGATCTCGAAGTCGTCCGCCAGCACGTGCTGATGCTTGATCAGGAACTGTTTGGCCTGCTTCAGCTTCGTCAGCTCCAGCGTTGAGCACGATGTTCCTGGCGTGGCGATCGCTTCTTTGGCGCCCGCAGTGGGCATATCCAATCCGACGGCAAGTGCCGTCGAGACCACAGTGGCTAGCACTAGCGCTGTCTTCCACCACTTCGGCCAACGCGACCGCTGGTTACGTCGAGTATCTGATTTTCGCACGTCCAACCTCCCTCACAATTGCGCGACCCGTTATCGAAGAATTGCTTCCTCGACGCTACCGCTCACTGGCAGAAGTCGTTTACCCCATCAGCCTCACTGCAATCGACGCCGGAAATTCGAATGCGACTGCGACATCGGCATCGCACTGCGCTCCATCGTTCGATCACCCGAAGACCGATTGAATACCCGCTCAAACGTCCTCGTCCATGACAAGTCCGAAAGGCGAGCGCGAGAAGAGCTCAGACCGCCACGAGCGTCAAACGCCGTGACGCTCACTTCGGCGGGGGTCCGGACAACTTCGTGCGATGCATCGCGTACCCCAGCGGGTCGGTGGTAAACACCTGAACCAACTGTCCACCCGGGTCCACCTCGGCGATTGTACCCGCGTTCGAATAAGTGATGAGCGTGTTGCCGTTGGGCAAGCGCTGCACGTCCCCCAACGTCGCGCTGCCGAGATCAGACGCATACTCCCAGACGAGTGTCGCACTCCAGTTCGCCTCGTCGAGCGCGTACTCGAGTACGGGCGACGCACCGCCCCCCGCGTTGTTGAAGAGCAGGAAGTTGCCGTTGGGCAGCACTTGGTGTCCGTGATTGACGAGCCAGCTGGAACTGACTTCGAAGTGGTTGCCTTTGGGATCCGTTCCGCCGAGTTGCCACAGCAGCTGACCGTCGCGAGTGATCTTGACGAACAGATCGGCGTTGCGATCGGAGATGGTGAAGGTGTCGTCGTTCGGGTGGTAGACGATGGCGTTGGGATGGCAGGCATCGCCCCCTGCTAGGGAGCCGGCGGGTTCATACAACTCGGCGACACTGTCGACCACCGTCAGTAGGTGGCCGTCCGCGCGACGTTCGAGCACTCGGCTACAGCCGTCTCCGTAGGACAGCGCGGCGACGCCACCGCCTGGCAGCGCCGCGATGTCATGGTGGCTGTCGCCCAGACCTGACAGGTTCTTGTCGACGTCGAGGCCATCCAAGGAACTGCTGCGCACTTCTCCGACCTTGGTACCCACGTTGAGCCCCACCATGAGCATTCGCTCGGCGTCCCAGTCGAGCCGCGCGCGGCTCGTCGCAAAAGGACCTCGCGTCCACCAAACTACTTCTCCATCGCTGTCGAGAATGAACACGGAGCTCTCGGGGAGCCCCCCGGCATCGCCGTCGCTCGGTGCCCACCCGGAGCCCACCCCGCCGCTCGTCACGATGAAACCGCGACTGACCTTGTCGGGCTGCAGGACTTCGCGCTCCACCACTGGGATCCAGTTGGGTGTCGGTTCGGTCGTCAACGTATAGCGGGTACTCACGCAGCGGCCGCGGTCGACGTTGATGCGGAAAGCGTACTCGCGGTCGCCCTTCATCCCGAGCAGTAGCGTTCGGTAGTCTGCCGCTGCTACATCCACCTCCGCAGTCAACGTGTCTCCACTGCCGTCGGCGAGCGAGAACTCGATCTGGGCTTGCTCGATGTTAGGCTCCTGGCCAGCGTCGTTGACGAGACCCGCGTCGACTGTCGTCATCGCATCACTCGTCACCGCGAAACGCACGATGCCCACCGTGCCGATGGCGGGACTGACCGATGCTTCGAGCAGACTGAAAATGCACTCGCCGTACCCATCGCCCTGGCTGGTGTCGTCAATGGCTGCCGCCGGCAAGGATGCGTCAGGCGTCGCCTGCCGCTCCGCAGCGCCCGAGGTGCACGCCAATGATACGAACACCCCGACCAACACCGCATGAGACTTGCGCATCACGATGCTAGAAGATGCGTGTTCGAGACCTCGTAGTACCTCGAGACACTGTCTGTTGTCATTGCGACGCACCACGCGAATAGTCTAGCGTGAGAGAGGAAGCGATTCGTAGGTCCAACGGCGCAAATGTACGTCACACTGCGAACAAAGCGCAGCCGCGGGATTCGGATTACGCGCCGCCCGTGCACTGACGACGGAGTTTGGCGCGTTAGCCTGAAGTCATGAACGCTACGGACGCAGTATCGACGTTGCCCATCCCACTAGCGCGGGGCAAGCTCGGAGGATGCTGAGGGTGAAGGCTGGCAGGCAGGCCGCAGTGCGGTCACTCGTTCACAGATGCTTGCTCGCTGCGTTGCTCGGCTGGGGAACGCTGGCCTGCTCGAGCGAAGACTCCGAGAGCGACACGCAAGACGATGACGCCCAAGGCAACCGACGCGACGACGACACGGACGGAGGTTCACCCGAGAACCCACGCGCGGACGACACGGACGCCAACGACGACGAAACGACGAGCGGCTCGGACGATGCACCAGGCTCGAATAATCCAAGCCATCCCGACGACGGCGACGATACCGCTGTCGACGACGGTAGCCCTGGGGACGACGCGTCCACACCAGACGATGCGGCGGCCGACGACGACACCGCTGCTACGGACGACGCGACAATGCCCCAAGCTACCGACAATGTCGGGCCACGGCTGAGTCAAGCTGAGCTGAACAACGCGCTACGCGACCTACTCGGCGACCAAAGCGCGCCCGCTTCCGTGTATCTACCTGAAGACGAGTTCTCCCCATACGACAACGACGCGACTCGGCAGACGGTCTCGCAAACGTTGGTGGAGTCGATGCAGGTGCTGGCCGAAGACGTCGCTCAGCGCCTGGCCTACGATCCCGCCGCGCGTGCCCAGTGGATGCCGTGTGACCCAGCGAGCGCAAGCGATGCTGCGTGTTTCGAGCAGACGGCAAGCGCCCTGATGCAAGCGTTCTTTCGACGTCCAATCGCGGCAGGCGAAGCAGCAACTTATCTCGACCTATTGACGTACGCCGAGGAGCAAGACGACTTCTACGTCGCCATCGAACTGCTGCTGTCCGCGTTGATTCAAGATCCCGAGTTTCTCTACCGCTTGGAACGCGGTAGCGGCGCGGAGCCCGGTGTGCTTCAGTTGAGCGACCACGAAGTTGCCACGCGGCTTTCGCTGTTACTCTGGGGCAGCGTGCCCGACGCCGAACTGCTCGACGACGCGACGAGCGGGCTGTTGAGCGATTCTGCATCGCGTGAGGCGATCGCGGCCCGACTCCTCGACGACGACCGCGCGCGGCGACAGCTCAATCGTTTTCACTCGATGTGGCTCGGCTATCGAACCATTCCCCATGACGCGACGCTCAACGCCGCATTCCAACTCGAGACGGAAACGCTGATCGAACGCGTGATTTTCGACGAGCCCGCATCTTACTTGCAGCTGTTCCGGAGCGACGAAACCTACTTGAACGATCTACTCGCCGCACACTACGACTTGCCCGCGCCGAGCGGCGGCGAGGGTTGGGTCAGCTATTCTGCGGGCACTGGAGACAATGCCGCGGGGCGCGTGGGCGGCGGGATCTTGTCGCACGGCAGCGTCCTTTCGGCGTTCAGTAAGTTTTCGGACACCAGCCCCACCCAGCGCGGCATCTTCGTGCGCACACGGCTGATGTGCCAAGCCGTTCCTCCACCGCCCGCCACGGTCGACGTCGATCAGCCGCCGAGCAGCGACGACGAAGGCGCGTGTAAACTCGACCGCTACCGTGCGCACCGCGAGCAGAGCGGTTGCGTCGGCTGCCACAGTCTGTTCGATCCCATCGGCGAGGGCCTCGAAAACTACGACGTCGCCGGGCGCTACCGCACGACGGACGACGACGATGAAAACTGTGTGATCGACGCCGCGGGCGCACTGCCCGAGTACGGCGAGTTCCGCGGCCCGGGCGAGCTTGCCACACTGCTCACCGAAAACGACCTCGTCCAAGGGTGTTTCGTGCAGCAGTACCTGCAGTATTCGCTGGCGAAAGGTCAGCTCAGCGCCGACGAACGCGCGCTGGCTGCCAACTTGACCAGCGACTTCGAAGCGCGGGGATTGCTGGTGGAAGATTGGCTGTTGGATTTCGTGAGCCGCGCGGACTTCGCGCAGAAGCCGCAGGAGGAAGCCCGATGAGTCGTTCACCCAAGGCGCCGCGGCAGACAGCTTCGAACAAGCGCCCCTCGCCCACGCGGCTGTGGAAGGTCAAAGCACCCCGGCTGCAGCGACGTACGTTGTTGCGTGGTCTGGGCGGCATCGCCCTCGGCTTGCCCGTGCTCGAGTGTATGCTCGACCGAAGCGGCGTGCGGCTGGCGGGCGCACAAGCGTCGGGGATGCCGCTACGTTATGGCATCGTCTTCGCGGGTCAATCACTCGGGGGCGATGGCTGGGCCAAAGACGCCAACCGCGTGGCTGGCGAAAACTTCACGGAGGCTGGTCACTTCATTGCGCCCGGGCAATTCGGCAGCGGTTACGACATCACCACGCCCCTCGAACCGCTAGCGCAACTGACGGACGACTTCAGCCTGCTCAGCAACATGAGCATCCCCTACAACGCCAACTCCGCCGAAGGAGACGCCGTGCCCGCGGGCGGCGCGTATCGCGATTTTCACGGCGGCGGCAAGAGCCCACTGCTCTGCGGCGTGCGCTCCACCAGCCCCGACTTTCGCGCAGGGGGGATCACCTCCGACCAAGTCGTCGCGGGACTGCGACAAGGCGAGACACTGATCGACTCGCTCGTCTACCGCGCGCAGCCGTCGTGGTATCTCGCAGGCAGCAGCTACGCGGGCAGGCAGTACATCTCCTACGGACCGGGCGCTGAGCGCATCGAAGCGCAAGTCAGCCCGCTCGTCGCCTATCAGTCGCTGTTCGACAACTTCACGCCCGACGGCGACGCGGCCCAAGCCGCCCATGACTTCCGTCAACGCGCGCGCGCCAGCGTTCTCGATCTGATCGGAGACAAACGCGACCAAGTGCTCGTCGGCTTGTCCAGCGTCGACCGTCAGCGCATCGAACGTCACTACGACGAACTGCGGCAGCTCGAATCCCGCATCGACGGCGCGACGGAACTCGCCGCAGGTCAATGCATACGACCCGATGCCTACAGCGACGATCCGCCGATCGGCGATGACAACGCAGGCTCGGGTTCGGACAGCATCGCCACCAACACGGGCTACAGCAACGAACACTTGCGCGCGCGGCTGTTGGCGGATCTCGTGCACATGGCGATGGTCTGCGACCTGTCGCGCGTGTTCACCCTGCAGCTCACGGTGTTTCAGTCACACATGAACGTGTTCGAGCTCACGTCAGATCTCGGCAGGCCCATCCGCGCCGATTTGCACGAGGTTGGCCACAACGGCGACGCCGACAATCGCGGGCAAATTTGCGTCAGCACCTGTCTTCAATGGCACATCAGCCACTACGCCTACTTGCTCGAAAAGCTCAAGAACACACCCGAAGGCGACTCCAACGTGCTCGACAACAGCGCCATCTTCTTCATGCCCGAGGGCGGCCACGGCACTCAGCTCAACGACGCGGAAAGCGAAAATCAAACGCACTCCGTCGAGCAGATGGTGCTGCTACTCGCGGGGCGCGCTGGTGGCTTGGCGCCGGGTCGTCACATCGACGCCACGGGCTACCACCCCGCGCAAGCGCTGGTGAGCGGCATGCGCGCGGTGGGTTACGAAGGCGAGACGCTGGGCGAGGTCGAAGGCTTCATCCCCGACGTGTTCGCGTGACGCCGCCTCACTCTTCGAAGTAGAGCACGCTGGCGGTGGTTTGCGGGGCCAGCCCCTGGGCTGTCGAGCCCCCGGGCATATACATGCGGTCCCCTATCACCGCCGCGCCGAAGCCGTGACGCCCGACGTTCATGTCCGGCAAGGCTTCCCAACTGTCCGCCTCGGGGTCGTACACCTCGGCCTCGTGGAAGATCCCCATCGGATCGTCGGTGTTGCCCTCGCCGCCGAACACGTAAATGCGCCCCCCGAGTTCACCACCCGCGGCGCCCCCGCGCGGCGTCAGAATCGGCGCCACTTCCGCGTACGTCTGCGCGACGGGATCGTACACGTACGACGCCGTCTGCACCTCGGTGATCACCACGTCGCGCCCCGACACGATGTAGATCTTCTCACCGTACACCGCGGCGATACAGTGATGACGTCGCTCGGGCAAAAACGGCAACACCTCCCAACTGTCCGTCGCGGGGTCGTAGGTTGAAGCCTCCGCCAGCGCGACGTCGTTGGTGCCGCCAAAGATGTACACCTTGTCCTGAAACACCGTCACACACGACGCTCCGCGCTCGGTGCCCGGCGGCATGGGCGTCAGCTCCGTCCATTCGTCGGCGATCGGGTCGTAGCCGTACGTCCCGCCGTCACCCACGCGCTGGCCCATGCCCGCGTGATGTCCCAAGACGTACATTCGATCGCCCACGGTCGCGACGTTGGGATGATGAAAGACCACGGGAAAATCCGCCACGTCTCGCCAGGTGTCCGTCTCTGGGGAGTACGCTTGCACGCTGTCCGTCACACTCGGCGTAAACCCACCGAGCACATAAACCTCGCCGTTGATCGCGCCGACGCCGTGTTCGCCGCGCGGCGTCGGCACGGCCGCAATCGAGCCCTCCACGGGCGTCCCTAGCAAGACACTCGACCCGTCGTCGTCACCCGCGTCGTCGGCCGTGCCTTCGTCGGTGGCATCATCGGTATTGGCGTCGTCGGCGCTCACATCGTCGGTGGTTGCAGCAGCGTCATCTGACGTCGCATCATCGGGGGCTATTGCGTCGTCACTCGGGCCGTCGTCGTTGACGGCATCGTCCGTCATCGAATCGTCAGCGTCCGCGCCGCTCGCGGGCCCGTCGGGGCTCGTCGCGTCGTCAGCATCGGCGGCGTCGGCGTTGCTCTGCCCGCTGCCCATCGAGTCGTTAGCCGCATCATCTGCCGCTCCCCCCTGACCCGCACCCGCACCGACGGTCGAGCCCGGGGCCGACCCCAGATCATCCCTCGACGAACTCGCTCCGCTACCCGCTGTCGCGTCGTCCGTAGCCTCCGTGCCCGTTCCACCCATGCCCGATCCAGCGGTGCCCTCACCCGCACCGCTGCTCGGCATGGCCGCTACCTCTTCCGAGTTAGCGTTTTCCGTACTATCACCCGACCCACAAGCGCAGATCATGGGGGCAGCAAGTGACACCACTCGTAGTAGCCTCATGCGCGGACTGTCGCACCCGCCGACCGCCCCCGCAAGCCAGCCACCGCGTCTCACGACCAGCTTCGCGACGAAGGCAGTTCCAGGCGCAAATTACCGACCCCAGCGGACACTGACGTGAGCGCACGCCGAACAAAAGCGCCATGCGCGACCGCGATACTTCTCAGCGTTTGTTTCGCTCATTCGCTTTGCGCAGCAACGAGCTCCGCCGACCCTGCGCATGAAGCGACAACCCGCGATGCTGTCGCGGAGCAGGCGAACGACAGGCCCAGCGTCAAACCGCCCGACGCACAGCCGACGCGTTGGTCCGCACTGCCCGTCGTGGGTTACGAACCAGAAACGAGCTGGATCTTCGGCGCGTTCATCCAACGCTACTTCGACTCGCCACGCAAACAACCGCCAGCACACGCACCGCGCACGAACGCCAGCAACTCAATTACCAACGATCCCCCGCCCCGGCGCTCGGTATTGTCGCTGGCTGCGCTGCTGACCCTGAAGAATCAATACCTAGTCGAGTTCGAGCCCACGCTCTACTTGGACGGCGGTCGCTGGCGACTGTCCGTCGGCTTGTTCGTGTCGCACTTTCCCGACGCGTACTGGGCGATTGGGCCAAACAGTCCGGACGACTCACGGGAGTCGTTCACTTCACGTAGCTTATCGTTCAACACCACGCTCGAGCGGCGTATCTTTCGCAGCCTCTACTCTGGCTGGTCACTCGACGCGGACACCACTGAGCTGGGCGACTTCGAAGCAGATGGCGCGCTCTCGTCGGGAGGCGTCTTCGGCACGAGTGGCGGTCAGCTATTGGGCATGGGCCCCGTCGTGGCCTGGGACGACAGCGACCGCGACTTTGCGCCGCGTCGCGGCGGCCGCTACGAGTTTTCGCTGCTCACCTTCCCGCGCTGGTTCGGTACGGACTACGGCTTTGCCGCGCTACAGTTCGACTTGCGTCGTTACGTTCCCATCGTGCGCGACCACGTGCTCGCGCTGCAGCTCTTCTCGCGTCACGTGGGCGGCAGCGTTCCGTTCTATCGCTTGTCGGAGCTCGGCGGAAACGGCCGCATGCGCGGCTTTTTGCAGAACCGTTACATCGACCGTCACACGCTCAGTGCTCAAGGCGAATACCGCTTACCACTACCTTGGCGCTTCGGCGCGACGTTGTTCGTCTCGGCCGGCGACGTTGCCCCGAAACTCCACGATTTCGCACCCAGCCGCGTCAAGTTCGCGGCGGGCGGCGGCCTGCGTTACGCCATCAACCCCGCCGACGGCGTGAACCTACGCTTCGACTTCGGCCACACCAGCGACGCCGACACCAACGTCTACTTCACGGTCGGCGAAGCCTTCTAGTCTCACCCTTCACTAGCAAGCAGCGTCTCCATAGCGGCGCGCTCGACTGCGTAAATTTCAGACAACCACTCTGGTACGTCGGCCACGCCAGCGGCCTTCGCTTCTGCCGCACGTCGCCGTACGTCGTGGGGATGATGGGTGAGCACCCACTGTCCGAGCTGCCGCCGCACCGCAGCCTCGAACACGCTGAGCACCACCTCCACGCCCGCCTCACGCAAGATGGTCACACCCTGACCGTTCACTCGCGGATGTGGATCGTGCATCCCGATCACCACCCGCGCGATCTGGCGTTCGGCAATCGAGCGCGCGCACGCGGGCGTTCGCCCATGAAACGCACACGGTTCGAGCGTCGAATACAGCGTTGCGCCGATCACACTGTGCCCCTGGGCGTGCGCGGCGCGAGCGGCTGCAATTTCCGCATGATCTTCCCCCGGGCCCTGGGTGTGCCCGCGTCCCAGCAGCTGCCCGTCAGCGTTCACGATCACACAACCCACCCACGGGTTGTCTCCCGTGTGCCCGCGCGCGAGCTCAGCTTCGGCGATCGCCTCGTTCATCCAACGTTCGTGTTCCTGCGCCACGCCGCGATCATACCCGAGCCGCGCCCGCCCGACGAGCCCGCGTCGCGCAGCTCAGCTTTCGACGCACGCAAGGGCCGTCGAGAGTCGCGCTGGTGCGATTGAACGAGCAACATTAATCGGTTGGATTGGGGCCTCAGTGCATCTGGCGCGCCGTGCGCAGCTCCCGGCAACTCGTGCTCGACCCGCGCTCCGTCACTGAACGGCGCGCCGCCGCACCGCACGTCGCACCCCCGCCGCTGCAGCCCGGCTTCGCGCCGTCCGTGCAGTCTTCATCACCGCGCAGGGCCCGCACGTGCGCACCACAGGTGCAGCTGGACCGTTGCTCGACACTGACGCCCCGCGTGCGACCCGTCGCCCCAAACCCAATTACAACTCGTTCACTCACGACGGCAGGCGCTCGGTCACCTGCAGCGGCACGCCGCCGTCTGGAGCCATCGACAAGTTGCGGCGCACGACGCGCGGCGCAGCCGCACCCACGTGTTCGAAGCGCAACTGGCGAAGCAGGGTGGCCACCACGACCTTGGTTTCGAATTGCGCAAACGCCGCCCCCACGCAGCGCCGATGGCCACCACCGAACGGCATGTACTCCCAAGGCTTGAGCTTACCTTCGATGAACCGCTCGGGACGAAACACGTCTGGCTGCGGGTAAACTTCCGGATCGGAATGTAACATCACGCTCGACAGGTTCAGCATCACCCCGGCGGGCGCCTCGAAATCCCCGAGCTGCATCGCCACCGTGAGCCGACGGACCACGCCGAGGATGATCGGCTTGACACGCAAGCTCTCCGACACGACCGCGTCGAGCCACGCGTTGTGCGCGATGGGACCGTCCGCGTCGAGCTCGGCGCGCGTGCGTTCCAGCGCGTCCGGGTGGCGATGCAAATAGTGCATCACCCAGGCGATCGCGATCATCGTGGTTTCGTGACCCGCAAACAACAGCGAGCGCAAGTGTGAGCGGATAGCCTCGTCGTCGAGAGACGTGCCGTCATTGTAGTGGCTATCGAGCAGCAGACTGAGCACGTCCGTGCCGCGCTCACCAGAAGCCCGCCGCTCCGCGAGCTCTTCGTTCAACATGCCGTCGAGCGCGCGCCGAGCGCGCAAGAAACGATCCCACGGCGACAGCCCCAAACACGCGAGCTGCGTAGAAGGGGCCAAGATGAACAGCGGCTTCCAGCTGTCGACCCAGCGCGCGATCACGTCGAGGTACCGGGCCAAGCGCTCGGCATCGCGCACGCCGAACACCGTGGTTGCGATGACTTCCGCGGAGATCAAACGCGCCTCGTCGAGCAGGCTGCGCACCTCGCCCACCTTCCACTGCGCCGCGCGTCTGAGCGTCGCGTCGACCATGTCCGCTTCGTAGGCTTTGATCCGCTCGCCGTGAAAGTGCGGCATGAGCAGCTTGCGCTCGCGATCGTGGGCGCCCGGGCCGAGCAGAAACAATGAGCTCGGCCCCATCATCGGCTCTAGCGCGGCAGCACCTTCGGGCAGCAACGTATTGGGATCCGCGGCAAAGGCGTCGCGGATCACGGCAGGCTCGCCCGTCACCAGATACCGCCCCGACAGCACCTCCGTCATGAAGGTGCGCCCGAATTGTTCACGCCAACGCGTCGCGGCTTCGTACGGGCGCGTGGCAAACAGATACGTGGTCTTCAACTTACCGCGCGGCCCCCAGGGAACGGCCTTTGCCATCGCTCGCACCTAACACGAGCGCCCACGCCGAGGCAACGCACCAAGCCAATGCGCCAAGCCGGCGCACCAGCGTAGTCGCCCAAAGTAGCGAACCAGTGCCGATGACCACGTTCTGGTAGCGACGGGGCGCGACCTGCTACGCTGAGCGCATGCGCGACGACGGGAAACGACGGGGAGTCGACGGATCAACATGGCGAAAGCGCGTGACGAGCGCCTCACTCACCTGCCTGGCGAGTGCCTGCGGCCTGACCGGGACCAGCGTACTGGGCTGCGACCTACTGCCCAAGAGCAAACCAGACTCGAACATCGAGCTGGTCGTGGCCAAGACCACGCCCAGCGAGGGCTTGAACCCGCGCTGGACCGCCGAGGTCAGAATCCACAATCACGGCGACACCATCTGCAGGCTGCTCAGCTACGAACTGCGCTGGCGTGGCGGCAGCAAAGTCGTCCCCAGTGACCACACGGAAACCATCGTCGCCAACGGCTACGTGATCAAAACCGTTCACTTGGGTCAAGCTGGCAAAGAACTGGAAGGACTGTCCGGCAACGCCAACTGCGTCGTCGACTGAGCCGCGCTCACTGTGGCGGACCGTAGAGCAACTCACGGTAGCTGATATACCCCAGCTGTTCGACCCCCTCCATCAACAGCACGCGCGTGCCGTCGGCGCTCACCTGCTCCACGCTACCCAGATAGCTGAGCAACGTACTGCCGTCGCTCAAGCGCGCGACGTCTCCCAGCGCGTTGGCCTCGACGCCCGGCTCGTACCCCCAGCTCGGGAGCTCTCCTCCCGTCAAAGAGAATTCGAGAGCGCGCCCCGACTGCCCGCGCGCGTACACCAGCAGCGCACCATCGAGCAGCTGGTGACCGTAATTCTCTTCGAGGTCCGCAGCGATGTGCGTCCCCAGCGGCGCGCTACCGCCGAGTTGCCACTGCAGCTCACCCGCTGCCGACAGCTTGACGTACAGGCCCGCCGTGGTGTCGCCCATCACGTAACTCGCGTCGTCTGCCTGGTACGACAACGACGTCGGATCACACGCCTCCGCGACGTACAGGTCCGAGGTGAGCGCCACGACCCGCACGTCACCCGCCGCCGTACGCTCCATCAGCGCACAGTCGCCGTCCTGCGCGGAAAGGAACGCCAGCCCCCCGTCCGGCAGCGTCACGAAATCGAAGCGCGCGTCTTCGAAGCCCGGCAGCGACTCGACGTCGAGCCCGTCCATCGAGATACGAGTCATGCCGCCGTCGCCCCCCGAAAGGTTGAGCGCCATCACGTATATGTTCTGCCCCGCCCAGTCCATCCGAGCGCGGCTCGCCGCGTACGGCGTATTCCACCACCACACGGCGTCGCCCTGATGGTCGAACACCGTGACCGTACCCCCACCACCACTGATCGGCGCCAGGTTCATCTGCGTGGTCAGCAAAAACCCCGGAACGCTGAACGCGCTGCCTCCCTCGAACTCGTACCAAGGAAGCGAACTCGGAATCGGACGCGTCTCCAGCTCGAACTCCTCACTCGCACACGACTGTTCACCACTCTCAGCAACCACCCTGCCCTCGTACACACTCACGCCCTTCAGCCCGAGCAGCAGCGTTCGATTGTCCCCCGCTGCCAAGTCCACGGGCGCCACGTGGTTTCGCCCCCCATCACGCTCCCAAAACTCCACCCGCGCACTCACCACGTCCGCCAAGTCCGTGCTCCAGTCGACGATCCCGACGTTGACCGCATCACTAAGCCGAACGTCGATCTCGAACGTACAGTCTACGTTCGAGATGGCGTCGTCACCCGCGGGCTCGTCTGTCGTATCGTCGACGGCGGCACCGTCCATCACATCCTCGGTCGCTGACGAGTCGTCCGTTGCGCTCTGATCGTCACTCGCGCTGCCCTCGTCGTCCTGTGTGTTGACGGAGTCGTCGTCGCTCGCGTCGGCATCGTCCGAGCCTGATGTAGTTGCGTCATCGGCCGCGTCGTCCGCGCCTACCGTCACGTCGGGATCGTCGTTTGCATCCTCGGCGTCAGCATCATCAGCGGACCCGTCGTCCGCATCGCCGTCGTCAGCATCGCCGTCAGCATCGCCATCGTAAGTGTCCCCACCCGCACCCGGTGCATCATCGCGGACCGCATCATCGGCGGCGCGCTCGTCGTCCGCCCCCGCATCCTCCGCGTCATCCATCTCGCCCCGCGCCGCAACCCCGTCGTCTTCACGCTCCGAATCCTCCGAAGCGGCGCCGCACCCCCAAAGCCCCCAAGCCGCCATCGCCAACAGCGCCCCAACGTTTACCCGCTTCCCCCCCAACCCACACAATCCACCCGCAGCCATGCCCCATAGTTGTTAGCTCCCACACTCCTGTCGATCGATCATACGGATTTTTACCGAGCTGAAG
>CBFGUG010000074.1:0-39035 GCA_965651905.1 uncultured bacterium
CCGTCGTCCGTGTCGCCGTCGTCCGTGTCGCCGTCGTCCGTGTCGCCGTCGTCCGCGTTGTCGTCGTCCGCGTTGCCATCGTCCGTGTCGCCATCGTCCGTGTCGCCATCGTCCGTGTCGCCGTCGTCCGCGTTGTCGTCGTCCGTGTCGCCATCGTCCGTGTCGCTATCGTCCGCGTCGCCGTCGTCCGCGTTGTCGTCGTCGGCGTTGTCGTCGTTCGGGTCGCTGTCATCGTTCGACGCTTGCCCCGTCTTGTCAGTGTTGTCGTCGTCGTTGCCACACGCGGTGACGAGGGCGAACCCAGTGATCAGAAGTAAAGAAAATTTGAGTTTCGAGCGAACCATTGGTGAAACGTAGCACACTGCGTTCGTCCTGACTCGAGAGCGCGTTTCACTGTCTCACCTCACTCGTGCGGAGCGCTCTCGACGAAACTCGGCGCCACGACGAGCACCCGCTCAGTTCCTTCTTGTTGAACCAAGCCAGTGAGCTGGATGCTCGACGCGATCCCGTCACCGTCCAAATCGCCTCTGGCGGAGGCCGTAAACGTCGCGAACTCGGGCGTCTGAACCGACGAATACTCGTACTGATAGTACTGCGGGTCCTCCAGGCTGAACATCAAACACGGCCAGCCCGACTCCACCCCCGTCATGTTCGCCAGCCAATCTGCAGGTGCCGATTGATACTTCGCGCCCGAGGCTTTGCTGAAGTCGAGAGGTACGGGTGGACCGGGTGGACACAACCCCACCCCAGCAGCTCGACTGGATCCGAGCGTGAGCGTTCCACCACCGTTCATCTTTGGCCTAACATATGCCGTTTGCGCGTCCTTGGCGATGCGCGCCACGACGTTGCGCGCCTCAGCCGTCTTTGCCGTGAGCACGTAGCGACGCACACCGTAAATCGCCAACGCGGAGAGAACTCCGACGATCGCCACCACGATCATTAGCTCCACGAGCGTAAATCCCCGACCGTTCCCACGCTCCATGTGCCAAGGCTGACATGTCACGCGGCGCAGCGCCTCCTCTTAAGGCCGGTTCCATCCCCGATGCGGCGCGTTGGTAGGCTGGAGTGGGAACGCGACTCCCCCCATCGCAGGTGACGTCACCCCCAAACGGGTCACGGAACGCCACCCCCAAGGCCATCCCTCGCTTCGTCGCCTGCCCACGACACGTGTTCACCTAACACAACACACCTGGATCGGGTTCATGGGAAGTCGAAAGGCGGCCCCTGCGCGGCTCCCTCTACGTGAACGGTCGGCTAGAGGCGCACGAAGGGTTCGCGAGGGTCTGGCGGCGCGCTGGCTGCATCGTGGCTCCATCACAATAAGGGCCCTCAACTGCTGCGTCAGACAGTGCCGACTCGATCGCGCAAAGGCCGGTTCGGCGTCTGCGGATGTGGCTGAACGCCCCTCGATCGCGCCGATGCCCGCGAACTGCGATCTGAGTTCAGCGAATCGCGACTTCGCGTTTTCTGTTTCCGAGATCCGTCCCAAACACCCGACAAGTCTTCAGCGCCACCAGAACCATGACCTGACGAACTTCTTTTCCTTTGCCGAAGGGGCGTCGATCCGGTCAAACCACGATCGCGAGTCCGCCGCGAGGTCCGCATACGTGATTTGCGACACTCGAACGAAACAGGCTGACTCGAGCCAAACTTTGCCCTCAAAGCTTCTTGGAGTTTCATCGTGCTGATGTCCCGCCGCCAGTCCTATCCTTCCCGTTTCTCGTTCGTGCTCGCAGCGTTCATTCCACTCGGTGTGTTCGCCGCCTGCGGTGAATCCGACGACGGCAACGGTGAAGACGTGTCAGCCGTGGGTTCATCCACCACGTCTAACTCGAGCAGCTCGACGGGCAGCGCGACAGGTAGCTCCACGGGTACGAGCACCACGACGGGCACCACGGATCCCACGGGCACGACGGACCCTACGGGCACGACCACCTCGACGGGCTCATCGGGCGGTGACGGCGGTTCGTCGGGAATGGGCGGCGCGGGCGGTGACATGCCAGGCGCAGGAGGCGCGGGCGGTGACATGCCAGGCGCAGGAGGCGCGGGCAGTGACGGTGCTGGAGGAACAGGTGGTGGCGCAGGCGGCATGGGCGGCAGCGCGGGTGGCGACGGCGCGGGCGGCATGGGCGGCGGCGCGGGTGGCACGATGGGCGCGGGCGGCATGGGCGGCGGCGCGGGTGGCATGGGCGCTGGCGGCATGGACGGCGCTGGTGGCATGATGGGCGCGGGCGGCATGATGGGGACGGGCGGTGGCGAGTTCGATCTGACTGGCCCCTGGTCCGCTGGCGACGATTGCACGCCCGACACCAAAGATCCGTGTGACGACATTCCACCCGAGAATCGCGCGACTATGATCGGCGGTAGCAACGTGATGCCCACCATCACTTGGACTGCTGGGCCCGAGGGAACGCAGAGTTACGCGCTAGTCTACCAAGACTTGAGCAACGGGTTTTCGCACTGGGCGATGTGGAACATCCCCGCAGATGTCCTCTCCGTGGGCCCCGACGACATTCCCGACGGGACCAGTCAAGCGGGCTTGGTGGGCGATTCGTGGTTCGGCTCGGGTGCTTGCGAAAACGTCTATCAACTCAGCGTGTATGCACTGAGTGAAGCGATGTTCGATCCGGGTGGCGGTCAGGCACACACCGCCGCGCGAGACCAGCTCGACGGCGACGACGGGTCCCTCGTGCTCGCAACAGATTTCGCGCGGGTAACCCCCCGCGCT
Source organism: uncultured bacterium (assembly GCA_965651905.1). GTDB lineage: Bacteria > Myxococcota_A > Polyangia > Polyangiales > Polyangiaceae > SZUA-265. The sequence goes on from CBFGUG010000074.1 coordinate 2,729, forward strand.
CCCTGCGGGCAGTGAGATCGTAGTCGCCGCTCGGCGTCGGCGCTGCGTTTCACGCACGCAGCGCGGTGAGCTCGCCGGGGTTGGTGATGCCGTCTTCGACGACCGCACCGTCGAAGACGCCGAACTCCGTGACGGGCCCGCCATCGGCTGATGTGCAACCCACGGCATTCATCAGCGTCACATACAACTTGTTGATGGGGACGAGCCCCCGCGTCGCGTCGGTACCCGTATAGCCGCTGAGCTCTGCCCCGGGCTCCGTACACGCGACTTCACTGTTACCAGGTCCGATGGGTTCGTCTTCCAGCAACACGGCTGTGCCTTGTTTGAGATAGCCGCCTGCACTACCCGCGATCAAGACGGGCAAGTTGTTCACGTTGAATGCGCCCCCGTCGGAGAACTCACGCAACCATACCGTGGCGGTGTTGTCCAGCAACGAAACGTCACCCTCGACGAGGCCATCGAACAGCGTCACGAGCCGCGTGAACTTGCTCGCGTACCAGACGTCGATTTCGAGCAACATGTCGATCACACCGTCCACGCAATCGCCGCCCACCGCAGCACCGCCAGTACGATGGTTGAGCCCATCTGCGTCGTAGTCGTGATGGATCCCATCCCAGTCGAACGTCACGAACTGGGGATACGCGAACACCATCGAGCGATTGGCATCACACAGCATGCTCAGCGCCACCAGGTTCATCATCAGGTCCCCGCCGGCCGTAACCGCAGTGGCGAAATCCACAGAACCAAAGCCCAAAGGATCGTAGGGGTATGGCTCGACAGCTTCAGGCGTGACGCCCAGCGCGCTCGCTTGCTCGGTGCTACAGCTCCCGCCTCCCCCGATCGCGGCCATGCCCGTTTCGGTTTCACGCAACAAGTCTAGCCAATCGTCGACTCGACGTCTGTCTGACGCACTCATGTTCAGCGCTCTGTAGCTGAGCAGATCTTCTCGAACGATGTCGAGCGCGCTGGCGCCGAGCGCAACGCGGTAGTCCGCGTCAGTCGTCGGGCTCGCAGGAAAAAGCCCCGTCAGCTGACGATACACTTGGCCGTGATCGGCAACGACCGAGTTGGGAGTGAGCGGCGCTGAGTATGAAAGCAGCAACATCACGTCGTTCGAGACGGGCGTGGGGCACAGCACCAGCGGACCATCACCCGTTGGGTTAACTCGAGTGGCGATCTCGTGGTCTACCGAGTGCGAGATCGGAAAGTACTCGCTGTGTTCGAGATCCAGAGGTGCACACGTGAGCTTCGATCCCATGGCCTGCCGATGGGGGTCGAAGACCTGAGTACGTCCGAAGGCGTTGACTGCCCCAAGCCCTCGGGGCAGTAGCAGCTTGTGGCTCACGGGCGCCAATGCTTCGATGGTCGTACCTGCCAAAGCCTGCGCAGTGAGCGGTCCATCCTCGACGCTCGGAAACCAACGCGTGGTGATGCAGCCCTGTGGCGTGTGAAAGATCACTACGCGCTTCGGCGTTAGATCCTGTGCCTGCGCGAAGCGTCGCACGCTGCCCAGATACGGAGCGGCAATGGCCGTACCTCCCAACCCTTGGAGGAAGAACCTGCGATTCATTGGCTCAGCTCCTGGCTACGAGTACGAAATTGCGGAGTCAGCGTCAGATCCGCGATCAGGTTCGTAAGCGTGTAGCCATCATCCGCCAACTTGTCGGCCAGCTCCCACGCGAGGCACGCGTCGTCAGTGTCCGCCTCGCGCTCGTACGCGAAGGTGATCCAGCGCCGCGCGAACTCGCGCCTGGCGTCGCTCGAGCTGGCGAGCGCTTCCATCAATTCGGTGGGGTTCCGAACCTCGATGCGTGCCCCATCGATGAGCACCTCGGCAAGGGTGTCGATGGGTGCGCTGGTGTCGGCTTCGACACTCTGGGTCATCCCGACGGCGTTGAACCCTTCGAGCACGAATCCGAAGGGGTTGATCACCTGCTCGTGACACTCACGGCAAGCATCGTGGTCCGTCTGCAACTCGACGAGCTTGCGGTTGGTGTCGATGTCTGGCGGCGGCGCGGGCAGCGACCCTTGCGACACGTCGGCTGAGTCGACGAGCCCCAAACCGAGGACTCGATTGGCGATGAACGCACCTCGCCGAATGGGTGACGTCCGCGTCGCGTTCGACGTCGCCGTCAGAAAGCCCACGCGAGTGAGAAATCCAGGTCGCTCCGTCAGCGTCACCTGACCCAGGTCGGGCCCCCATCCTCCTGGATCGATGCCGTACAGTACCGCCGTCTGGTCGTTGACGAAGCCCACTTGGCTCGAGAAGAGGTCAGCGAAGCGGCCTCCATCTCCAACGATGCGCTCGAAGAACAGTTCGCTCTCGGCTTGCATCGCCGGCAGCATCTCGGGGGTGAACTGAGGAAACAGCAGCTCGTCTTTCGCCGCCGCTTGCCAAGCTGAATCGTTTTCCATGCCCAAGTAGTCGCGTGTGAACGCCCTCACCATGTCCGATGACCTTTCGTCCTCCAACATGCGCTGCGCTTGGGTCAGGATTTGCCCCGCCTCCACGAGCTCACCAGCGTCTGCGGCAGCGTCGAGCTCGGAATCGGGCATCGAACCCCACAGCAAGTACGAAAGCCGCGCTGCGACCTCGTGGTTCGAGAGCAGGAATCTGCCGTCTGGGTCCGTTTGCTCGGTCACCTCTGCACGCTGCAGGAACGACGGCGAGACTAGAAAGGTCTCGAGTATCACCCTGGCCAGCTCCTCGACTGGTGCACTCTCGCCCACTTCGATCAGGCGTTCGAAGGCGCTGGCCTCGCTTTCTCGCAGAGGCCGACGAAACGCCCGACGACCGAAGCGCACGATGGTCTCGCGCAAGCAGCCGACTCGATCGACCAAATCGCAGCGGACGAAATTGGAAAGCAGAGCTGGATCGCTCATCACGCGTTCGGCGATCGCCGCCGCAGCACTTCGGTAACCTGCCCAGTCCAGTTCATCGAGCCCGTCCGCGTGGTGAGGCTCGAGCAAGGTCGACGGCGGCTCTGCTGCATCGGTAGCCAGTGTGGTCACGCCGAGCAGGTCTCGAATCGTTCGATCGTACTGCTCGTTCGTGAGTCGGCGGATCTGTGACGTCGGTTGAACGAGCGTATCGCAATTGTCGACGATCACGGGACTGTCAGGCGAGGTACCCGCAGTGCCGGGCGGGGCTGCCGAACCTCCCGCGTCTACGTTGCTGGGCGTGGTTGGAGCAGTCGACATGCCGTCTCGGTTGGCGCCTGCATCGGACCTCGCGGTCGCAGCTGCCGCGTCACTTGCGGAGCGTGATGCACCCTGCAAGCCCGCATCACTGTCGCCAGCATCACTGTCGCCCGCATCGTGTTCATCCGCTCGATTGCCGAGCGTGTCACTGCGTCCGCCGCAGCTCGTGAACAGTAACGTCACCGTGAGCACGCTCGGCCAGTGCCGAAGCCGCCGCACCCCAAGCTGAACGTCGACTCGCCGCATCACCCTCGAGCGGAAGCGTACTCTTGCCACAGCAACGCTGCAGCAAGCGCTCGCGTCTGCTGACCACGATTGACGGCAAACGACACGGCAACCGTCGTGCGTTGCTGAAAGAAAACGCTACCGCTGCTCGGGCAACACAATATGCGAGGTCTCGTGTCTCACCTTCGCGCGCCGCCACGTTCGCGGTTGCCGCGCAACTCTTCCACAATGGCGCTAGCTTTCTTCGGCCAACGTTGGGCGAGCGCAGCGCGCAGGGATCGAACGCTTCGCTATCGTCCCAGATTGCCAGACGGTTGATCCGCAACCGCCACTCGGCACGTCTACCGGGTGACGCGATGCTAGACCGAGCTTCGCCTCTTACCTTCTCCGAGGAGCGAATCGAATCCATGCCCAAGTTGTCTGAGTGTCCCCGTTCCGAAACCATACGCCTCACGCGCTCGTGCGTGGCGATGGGCAGCCTGTTGATTGTTGCGTGTTCGACCGACGAGGGCTCGAGCGGTCAAGAGTCGGCAGCGTGTGCCATGCCCCCTTGTGCGGCGGCGATGTCGTCCGCTCCTGGAACGTCCAGCGGAGCCGACACCGCAACCACGTCGGACATCACGGATACGGAAAGTACAGGGAGCGGTGCGCCTGGGTCGGCGACTGCCAACCCGACGACGGCAAACACGTCACCATCACAAACTAGCGCGGAGCCCACGCCAACCGTCCCGGAGATGGATTCGACGGCACCTGCCACCGACTCGACGGATCCGATGATGCCCGATGGCACGGACGACGGAACCCCAGCCGAGCAGGATCCGACGGACGACGTGATGGGCACGGACCCGATGGACGACGACTCGATGACGAGCGACGACTCAGCGCCAGTAGACGAGCCCGACGTCGATGCCCCAGTGCTCTCAGGACCCGAGGATCCAGATCCGAACACGGATAGCGACAACGAGACGCTGGTGCACCTTTCGGTCAAGTTCTACGGCGCCCAACGCAGCGGCGAGGGGCCGAACTGGCTACTCGATGGTCAAGCGTGTCACACGGGGGACGGCGAACCAATCGGTGCAGATCTGAGCGGCGGCTGGCACGATGCAGGCGATCACCTAAAACCGACACTGACCAACGCGTTTGCCAGCTACCTGATGCTCAAAGCGTTCGAAGCGTACCCGACGGCGTTTGCCGACAAAGACGACCCGGCCTACGGCGGAGCGCCCAACGGCATCCCCGACGTGCTGGACGAAGTGCGCTACGCGACGGACTACCTAGTCAAGGCGCACGTTTCACCTACGGAGCTGGTCGGCATGGTGGGTGACACCAACGCTGATCACTCGAACTGGGTCACCTGCGTGTTCCAAGAGACCCTCGACCCCAGCGAGGGAGGGCACCCTCGCCCCGTCAGCATGGACGCCAACGCGGACATAGCGGGCCTGACATCAGGTGCTCTGGCTTTGATGGCACGCTTGGTGCGACCGTACGACGCGACTCTGGCGGAGACTTACCTGTCACACGCACTCGAGATTTACGAGATAGCCGACGCCAATCGCATGGGCTCCAACCCGGGACTTTATGGACAGACGGGCGGCTTCGGTGGAGGCGCCCAGTGGACCGATGAGATGTTGTGTGGCGCTGTCGAACTCTACCGAGAAACGGGTGAGCAGCGCTACCTGGACGACGCGCTGGATCTCAACGAACAGACGGGATCACACCAGTGGGCACCCAACTGGGGACAGGTTGCCGACTTCTGTCGTCACAGCCTGTACCTCGCTGGAGAAACGGAAGCAGCGCTCGAACACTGGGCAGCGGACGTCGCGAACTACGCAGCCAACGTGAGCAGCGCACAACACGTCTCGGGCATGATCTACTTTGATGAGTGGGGAAGCTTGCGTTACGCCGCCAACGCAGCGTTCTCCGCCGCACTTCATCATGCGGTGACGGGCGATGCCGCGTCCGCGACCCTAGCGCAGAGTCAGCTCGACTACATCGTCGGGGACAACGAACACGCTCGCTCGTTCGTCGTGGGCTTTGGCCCCAACCCCCCGACCCAACCGCACCATCGCAACGCCCACGGACATGACGAAGACGACATGTCGCTCCCGTTCATGCACAGCCTGGCAGGCGCTTTGGTTGGCGGCCCCACGGCCACCGCCGCAGGGAATACCGAGGCAGGCTACATCGATGACGTTGCGGATTACGTCGGCAACGAAGTCGCCCTCGACTACAACGCGGGACTGGTCGGACTAGCAGCGTTCGGTGTGAACAGCGAACGCCAATAGCCGCGCCACTCAACGCTCTGTTCCTAGTCCTCGGGAGCTGGCTCGGGAGCTCTGGCTCGGGCCCTCGGACCGACGGCTCTCGGGTCTTTTGTTGCCGCCCGAAGTCAGGCGGTCGCTCGACTTACACACGCCGGACGCAATCCGGACACCTTCGTCTAGCAATGAAGGGTATACCAAGCACGCCAATTTCGCCTCAGTTACCAGAGGCAACCTGGATTCAACCAGGCCGTACCCCTGGCGCCACCGTTGCAACGTCAACAAGAAGGCACGAACTCATGCCCAATAACCAAAGCCGCATCCAAGCCATTCAGCAAATCTCCGCTCGCGGACTCCCTCCTGAAATAGTTCCCCCTCGCCTGCAGGACATCTGGGCCGAGGACGTGTTCACCCTCACCAAGATGAAGGCGATGCTGCCCAAGTCCGTCTACAAGTCGCTCAAAGCGACCATCGAAGACGGCGGCAAGCTCGACGTCGGCGTGGCGGACGTCGTGGCCAGCGTGATGAAGGAATGGGCCATGAGCAAGGGCGCGCTCTATTACGCGCACGTGTTCTACCCGATGACGAATGCCACCGCGGAAAAGCACGACGGCTTCATCGTGCCGTCGCCCGACGGCACCTCGATCACCGAATTCCCCGGCAAGCTGCTCGTTCAGGGTGAACCCGATGGTTCGTCGTTCCCCAGTGGCGGCATCCGCACGACCAACGCAGCTCGTGGCTACACCGCGTGGGACGTGACGAGCCCCGCGTACATCATGCACACAGGCAATGGCGCCACCCTGTGTATCCCCACCGTGTTCGTTTCGTGGACGGGTGAAGCTCTCGACAAGAAGTCGCCGCTGCTGCGCTCGAACGCGGCCATGAACAAAGCCGCACAGCGCGTGCTCAAGGTGCTCGGCCACACCAACATCGCGCAGGTCAACTCGAGCTGCGGCGCGGAACAAGAGTACTTCTTGGTCGACGCCAATTTGGCCGCACTGCGTCCCGACCTGCTGCTCACGGGACGTACGCTGTTCGGCAAGGCGCCCGCCAAGGGGCAACAGTTCGACGACCACTACTTCGGCGCGATCCCCGAGCGCGTGCAAGTGTTCATGCAGGACGTCGAGTATCGACTCTACAAGCTGGGCATCCCCTGCAAGACGCGCCACAACGAAGTCGCGCCCGGACAGTTCGAAGTTGCACCGTACTTCGAGTCTGCGAACGTCGCTGCAGACCATCAGCACCTGCTGATGACGACCTTCCGCAACACGGCCAGGCGCCACGGCTTCGTGGCCTTGTTCCACGAAAAGCCGTTCGCAGGGGTCAACGGCTCGGGCAAACACGTCAACTGGTCGGTAGGCAACGCCACCCAGGGTAACCTGCTCGACCCGGGGGACACCCCCCACGACAACGCGCAGTTCCTGGTGTTCTGCGGCGCCGTGATCCGCGGCGTTCACAAGTACGGGCCGCTGCTCCGCGCCGCCATCGCCAGCGCCAGCAACGATCACCGCTTGGGCGCCAACGAAGCCCCTCCCGCGATCATGTCCGTGTACTTGGGTGATCAGCTCGAGGCCGTGTTCAATCAACTCAAGAAAGGCACCCCGACGGACTCCAAGGCCAAGAGCATCATGCACTTGGGTGTGGACAGCCTCCCGACCTTCGCGAAAGACGCGGGCGATCGCAACCGCACCTCGCCGTTTGCCTTCACGGGTAACCGCTTCGAGTTCCGCGCAGTGGGTGCGAGCGCTTCGGTAGCGGGACCGCTGGTGGCCATGAACACCATCCTCGCCGACTCCCTCGAATGGATGGGTGAAAAGCTGGAGAGCGCGGTAGCCTCAGGTACGCCGCTCAACGCAGCCATCGCCAGCGTGCTCAAGACGGTGATGGAGGAGCACGGCGCGGTCATCTTCGGCGGAGACGGCTATTCGGCAGAATGGCACCAAGAAGCCGAAAAGCGCGGCCTCGCCAACCTACGCACGACCGCCGAAGCGTTGCCCGTGCTGAAGCAGAAAGAGATCGAAGCACTGTTCAGCCGTCAGGGCGTGCTGACACCAGTCGAACTGGAGAGCCGCTTCGAGGTTTACTCGGAGCAGTACATCAACTCCATCGCCGTGGAAGCACGCTTGGTGACCAGCATGGCCAAGACCATGATATATCCGGCCGCCATGGAGTACCTCGCAGAGCTGAGCGGTACGCTCGGGGCACTCAAAGGTCTGGGTGTCGAAGCCGACAAGTCCATCGTCAGCAAGGTAGCAGGCCTCGCCGACAAGCTGATCACGACCGTCGGCAAGCTCGAAGCGTCGATGGCCAAAGAGCACTTCGACACCATCGAGGCGCACCTCACGCACTGCGCACACACCGTGCGCCCGTTGATGGACGAGATCCGCGGCTATGCCGATTCGCTAGAAGGCGAAATGGGCGACAAGTACTGGCCGCTGCCCACGTATCAAGAGCTGCTGTTCATCAAGTGAGTCGAGTCGAACGTGCGCTCCTCGATGGCGCGCACGAACGTATCCGCTGGCTGCACCAGGCGCTCGATGGCCTTCGTCGACTCCTCTGCCAACGGACCGTGCTGTAGACCCAACGAACACTGCAGGTAGATCGCCAGCGTCAACAGGTGCTGGCGGTCCGCCTGGCAGCGCTCCTGCCAATCCTCTTCGAGCACGGACTCTTTGAGCACCGCGATCTCGAAGTCGATCGGCAGCACTTCGAGTGGCGACGGACACACGATGAAGTTGTGCAAGTGTGAGTCGCCGTGGGTCATGCCACCCGCTTGCAGTCGCGTGAGTAGTCGCAGCGCCTCTTCAGTAAGCCGCCACAAGCCCGCCGCGGTGGCCAGCGGCAACGACTGAGCCAGCGCGATGTTGCTCTCTGCAGGCTCCATCCCGAGCTCCGACAGGCGATTGAGCGGCGTCCCCGGCAACAAACAGCTGCGGAAGGTATTGCGTGTCGCGCCGATCGGCGGCGGCAGATCGATGATGGTGCTCGCGTGCTGATGTAACGTCAGCTCCGCGCGCGGATCGCCGTGCATGCGCCCCGGGTAATACGTCTTACGAAAGTGCAGCGGGAACTCACGCGCGAGTTCGTACGCCTCGCGCGTCGCGGCTCCGGCGATCACGAGTTCCCCCATCATCAGCGTCATCTCCCCCGCGTCCCGTCGCGCCAGCGTGCGCACGACGAAATCTTCGCGGGGGGCGCGATCGATCATGTTGAGGTAGTCCTCCGAAAGCGCCACGTGGTGACGCGGAGAAACCTGAATCGAACGGGGCATGCGGCCTTATAGCGCCTCTAATCCGCGAGCGGCAGATAGGCGTTCTCCGCGGCCTCGATCTCACGAGCGAAGCCGCAGAAGCGCGGTATTTCGCGTGGGCGCAAGCGGCACCTGCCGACCGTTTCCACACGTGGCCATCGAAGACAGACGCGTGACGGAACTCCAACTCGTCGAGAACACTCGTTTGGATGCGTCACCACGACGCCGGCGCCGGGCTTGCAAAGGAAGCCCGCTAGCTCTCACTGCGAGTGAGCGCTCACTCGAGTCGCAACCGTCGTCGCACGCCGATCAACACGCCCCCGACGAGCAGCGCAACCCAGGCGCCTCGCGAGTCCACCCGTCGCGTTCCCACCGCGCAGCCTGCCTCAGCCTCAGTGTCCGCCTCGGCTTGCTCACAGCCGAGGCCTAGTTCACAAGCTATGGTTTCGGCGCTCACGTCGCAGGATCTCCCTCGCGACCAGCTGTCAATCTCGCCTAGCTTGGTGGGGCGAACACCAAGCGTGTCAGCGTCGTCCGGCGTGGCAACACAAGCCGTCTCTGTTCGAACGCTCTCGCCACTCGCGACCTGCATGACTTCCAAGTAGGCGCAGTACTCCTCGTCGGACTGCTTGAAAAAGGTAAACAATCCATTGATGGGGTCAGAGTACCAAGGCCGCAGTTCGGCCGCACTCGCATCACCAGGGTGCATTCGGTACACGAACTGCCCTTCGGTGAAGTCCGGGAGCAGAAACTCGTCTCGCCAGTCGTCATGGACGCGCAGCACGGCAACGGTTTCCTGCTCGGAAGAGATACAACTGCTGGAACAAGAGGCTGGGTCTTCGCAGCAATACTCGTCACCACTGGAGAGATTGGTGGTCTTGAACTCGAGCTCCAGCGCCGCACCGTCGAGGGATGAAGACGGATCGCCCATTGCGGGCCCCACTTCCGACTCCCAAGTCGTATCCCAGCGAGGCTCGCCGTCGAGCGTGTAATTTAGATCCACTCGGAGCAGGTCGCCGTCGTGGAGCGCCACGTTGGGACGCCACACCAAGACGCCAGGTCGTTGCTCTGCAATGACCTCGAGTTCACCATCGAGCACCACCCCATCACGCTCGACTAGCACCTCGACGTCCGACAGCATGGCGCAAGGCTCCGACGGACAAGCCATCTCCACGACGAGCGCACCATCGGCAGGGATCTCTGTGGTCTTCAACAGCGGCCCCACCGCCAACGTGCAGGCCCGTGCATCCGTCGACCACGTCGAAACCAGCCCCACGAACAGCGCGATGGCACTCGAAGCCCCAGCACGAAACCCCCTACTCACTCGCAGCCCCCACGTCCACGAGCGTAGTATAGCCCCAATCACGACGATTGGCGAACGCTCAGATCGTCACCACGGAAGCGCGATATCGGCGTCAGCTGCTCCGCCTCGCTCTACGCCGAGTCGCGCGGGTCTCCCGATTCTTTTGAAGCTGGCCTGCGTCAGCATCACGTCCGCCAGCGTTCGCTCAGGCGCGTCGAGCGCTGGCCGAGGCCCGACCACTCACTGCTCAGCGACTGGCGTGCGCGGGCAGCTCCCACTTCAGAGTCACGGGATCTTCGACCAAACACGGCATGTCGCCCATGCACGGCGGTTTCGGCTCTGCACGGACGCAGCTGTCATCCGTGCAGTGGACACGCACGTAAGTGAAGTTGCACCCCACGATCCACTCGCGCACGAGCTCGGTTTCGCGTTCAACCCCAGCACTGAGCTCGTGTTCACCACACGAGCGGTCGGACGCGGCCACGGCTTTGGCTCTCGCAGCCTCTTGGTTGGCACAGCCAGCGGCCGCTAGCAGCAGAAGCACCACGGTAATCAGCACCTGAAATCGGAGAATGGTCATGGCCCGTCGGACCCCGGTTTCGAGGTGGCCTTGGGAAGAACACGAAATTTTCGATGCGCGGCGCTGCTCGAGCTGCAGCTTGCCTTCACGTGACGGAAACACCACTGACATCGGCGGACGCGCAGCCTTGCACTCGGAGGCATTTACGATGGTCGCTTCGCCCGCAGCAGAGCCCAGCACCCGGCCAGACCCCCCGAGACCTGCCGCAATGCGCGAGTTCATGCGCTACAGCAAGAAACAGCTCTCGCGGAGTCTGAGCAGCTCCGACCGTGCAGGCGTGTGGTTAGCACGTCAACACGCCGACGCCGCAGACCGAATGATGCGCGACTTGTTCGCGCGGGCAGCATTCGACCAAGCGACCCCAATCCTCGTTGGAGCGGTTGGCTCGTATGGTCGACGAACCTTGGGCTTGTGCAGCGACCTCGACCTGTGTTTCGTCGTGGCCAAGCGCACCGAAGAAGTAGCGCGAGCGATCGAAGCGTGCCTCTATCCACTGTGGGATGCGGGAATATCAGTCGATCATCAAGTCCTGTGCCCAGTCGACGTGATCGAAGACGCCAAGGCGGACATCAAGATCGTCACCGAGATTCTCGACTTTCGGCCTCTGGCTGGCGCGGGCGAGTTGATCGACGAGGTCCGTACGCTGCTGTTCGACACCGTGCTATCCGCGGCGGAGGTACCCGGCTTCATCGATCAGCTAGAAAGAAAGGCCAAACGCCGGCACGAACGCTACGGGGACTCGGTCTACCTACTAGAGCCTGACGTAAAGAACGGCACGGGCGGACTCCGGGACGTGGACTTCGCGAGGTGGGCCGCAGGTGCACGATTCAACACAGTCGACCTCGGCGACTTGGTCAAGCTCGGGGTGATCACCCAGCGCGAGAAAGCGGAAACGGAGAGCGCCAGCGATTTCTTGTGGAGTATTCGCAATCATCTCCACGAAGCGCAGGGACGCAAAGCCGATCGCCTCACGTTCGCAGCCCAAGAAAGCGTCGCCAGTGCATTGGGCTTCGCCAAGGCGCAATCCGCGGACGTCCCTGAACTAAAACGCGTGGGCGAGATGATGGAGTCGTTCATGTCCACCTACTACCGCCACGCCAGGGTAATCGTTCGAGTGCGCGACCGCATCCTGGGCCGCGCCAAACGTCGCTCGCTCGGCCCAGACGACGTGCGCGTCAAGCCACTCGGCAACGGACTCGTCGAATGCGAGGGAGGAATCGCCCTCGAAAACTTGGGACAGCTGAACCAGCGCCCCGTGCTGGCCTTCGTCGCGTATGCCCAGGCGGTGGAGAACGAAATGCCCGTGTTATCCCGAACGCGGGACGCGATCGCGTGCGCCACAGCTTCAGCAGAGTTCTGCCAAGCGTTGCGGGACGATGCTCAGGCTGCAGAACTGTTCATGCGTCTGCTGTGCACCAACAGTGATGTGCGATTTGGTGATAGCTCGATCTTGAGCGAGCTTCACGACGTCGGCCTGTTGCTCGCGATGCTCCACGAGTTTGCGCCCGTCGTGGGGCGCGTTCATCACGACCTGTATCATGTGTACACCGTCGACGTGCACTCCATCGCTGCTGTGGACCGGCTCCGTTCGCTCGCACGCGGTGAGTTGGTCAGCGAGCTCCCGCTCGCGACCCGGCTCGCAGCGGAAGTGGCCCGACCACGAGTGCTCTACATGGCGACACTGCTACACGACGTCGGAAAAGCGATCGGTGGTCGTGACCACGCCGGGCGTGGCGCACAAATGGCCCGTTCGATTCTCGAGCGTTTTGCGTTCGACGCTGAGGAGATTGAAGACGTCTGCCATCTCATCACCCATCACTTGACGATGTACATGGTCGCGGTTCGTCGAGACCTCGCCGACTCGGGGACCATCGTCGAGTTCCTGCCCGCCGTGCGTGGACGTGAAGGGTTGATCGAGCTGTACCTGCTGACGGTCGCCGACGTCTCGACCACGAGCCCCGTCGCGATGACCAAGTGGAAGCGCAGCATGCTCGACGCCCTGTACCGAACCAGCGACGCGTTACTCGCAGGATCCGCGGGCAGCGTCGAAGATCGCGCCGTACGGGTTCGGCGAGCGGCTCGCGCGCTTTGGCAAGCCGATGACACGGCGGCGGAGTTCGATGAGTTTCTGGCGTCCATGCCCGCACGATACTTCTTGGCGAACACGCCTGCTGAAATCGTGGAACATGCACGGCTAGCGCTACGACAACAACAAGTCGACGTATCGCTCATGCCGTCTGCTCACGATGGCACTTTCGGGTTGTGCGTCGTGGCGCAGGATTCTAGGCAGACCGGCTTGTGTGTGGTTGCTGGCGATCGACCCGGACTACTTGCCTCGATCTCCGCCGCGATCTCGGCGAACCGTTTCGAAATACACGCGGCACAGATTAACACCCGATCGACACGTGATGGGGTCTTACAAGCAGTCGACGTGTTCTGGGTTCGCTCCACCACTAGCGACAGATCGGACCAGGAGCGTTTGGCCAAGATCAAGAGCGATCTGGACGCCGTGCTTCGGGGTGGCCTCGACCCCAAGGCCTTGGTGAAGAGCCACTCGCCGCCTAGCTGGCAAGGTCCCCGCACCCCGCGTGTACCGACGGAGATCGTGTTCGATCATCACGCGTCGGATCACTACACGGTGATCGAGGTACTCACGGAAAATCGTGCCGTGCTACTGTTCACCCTGGCCAGCGCACTTCACGAACTCGGCATCACTATTGGCGTGGCAAAGATCAGCACGGAGGGCAAACGAGCGGTCGACGTCTTCTACGCTGCAGAGGCGGACGGCTCGAAGATTCAGCCCGGGGAGCGAACGGAACAAGTGCACACACACTTGCTTTCCGTGTTGTCGCGCGAAGCGCATGCTGCCGCAGCCGAGTGAGGGGCAAGGACGCCCAGACTCCTCACGAACTGAAAACGCAATCTTGCTCGCCCAGCCTGGGTGCGGCTGACGCAATGCGCTAACGTGGGTCCGCTCAGCAAGCAGCGTCCCCGGCAGCCCCTGCGAGCTGCTCCGATCGCCAGCAACGTGTCTAAAGGCATCGATGGCTCGCGGCCTCCCCACCTCCGCGCTGCGTCGCAGTGCGGCTGCGCAAGTTTGCACCGAACCCGGGCTGATGTTAGCAGGCCCCGTGCGCTCAGCCCTCCTGTGCCTGCCGCTCGTCCCCGCCATGGGCGAGAATCCGTCGCGAGCTGCGTCGAAGGACCGTCGGGTGAGGAAACCTGGGCGCCACGCTGTCGCTCGCTCTGACAGTCATCCTCAGTAGCGCACCAGCCTGGAGCGACACTGACGTGGTGGTGTCCGCTGACATCCCACTGATCGGCGGCGGTTTGATCTCTGAAGCTCCCAACGACTACGGCTACGAGGGCACGCAGGGCCTGATCATCCCTACGGGTGTAGGCGCCCAGGTCACGCTTCGTCCCTGGCGCCCCTTCGAGATCGGGCTGCGTGGAGACTATCGCTCACGAAGGCGAACGCACTGTTCCACCAACGCGCGCACTCATGGTTGGGAGGCTCCGACGGTGCGTCGAGTCCGCGTATCATTGACGAGCATTGCATCTGCTGGGACGCTTTGGTCATGCCTGTCCCTCATGAACCTGTTAGACGCGTCGCGCGAGTGTCATGGCTAGGACAGATACTCGCACTCGCGACGCTAGAGGCCTGCGGCGCTCGAACGGACATCTCCGACGAACGCTCCGATCCCCTCGCCCCGTCACACGAAACGTCCGCTGGAGGACAGTCACGTGAACCTGCTGCGGACCAAGCCAGCAATGCCGCCGTCCCGAACGCGACGATGGGGGCTAGTGCAGGCGCAGGCGGGGTTCCGCCGTCGAACGCAGCGGGCGTTATCTCGGCGCCTACCGCGGGAACGGCGTCTGCGCCCCCAACGACTGTTGCCCCGACGACTGGAACCACATCGCCTGGGAATACGACGCGCGACGTGGTGGGTCCCCCGCCAACGGCGACTTCAGTCAGCTCTACGAACCCCGCGACGCAACCGCCCGTAAGCGGTCCAACCGCGCCAGCAATGAGCGGCGCGCCTTCGGGAAGTATCCCCCCTGGCAGCACGTGCACCACTCTGGCTGGCGCGAGTCACGAGGAACCAAGTTTCCCCCGCGTCCAGCAGATTTACACGTTTGGCGACTCCCTAACGACCGCCTGCCTGCACGTGACCTCCACCCAAGTCTGCCTGTACGGTACTGCTGCAGAGGCGGGTGCGGACTATTCAAACTGGGGGGCGGGCGTCGGACTGCAGCTCGTCTCTGGCGAGGACCCCGCCGAAGTCTTCGATGCGACGTCACTTGGTATCGCGGGGGTGGGCTTCAACCTAGTCAGCGCAGAGTCGGACCTGGACGTTCGCCTGATGGCCACCATGGCCAACGACCCCGAAATCCCCGTGGGGTCGAGCAACTTCGAGGAAAATCCGTTCATCTGGGGTGGCTCTTCCGCCTACGACATCAGACTCGATGGGGAATACTACGTCGCGCTCGAGACGTTGACTCTGCCCGAGTGGACCAACCTGGATCCTGATGAAAGCAGCACGTGGATGGGTGACAGCATCGATCTGCGTCGTCTGCATTCGCTGCAGTTTCAGATCGTGACGCGCCAAGAGTACAGCGCGGAGTATGCATTTTGCGTCAGCAACTTCGACTGGCGCGACGAAAACGGCGCTACGCTACCGCTGTGACGTTGGATGCGTGTGGAGTTGGCGCGCCTCGCTGCTCGAAGTTCCGATACATCCTCTGATTCCTGGGAGTCGACTTCGCCTCACGAGACCCGCGTGAGGCCGTGTTTGACAACGTTCGTCGTCCATAGGACACCAAGGGAGTGACTGCCCATCGCCTGCAGCTGTTTACTGACTTCGTTTGCCCGTTCTGCTTCATCGCGGAAGACAGCACCGTGCCGCGCTTGCTCGGCGAGTTCGAGCTGGAGCTCGATTGGTGCGGGTTTGAGCTTCACCCATCGACCCCGCTTGGCGGGCGACCACTTTCGGATCTCTTTCCCGGCGTCGATCTCACGGCGTTACACGCCCAGACTCAGCGGTTCGCCGCGCAATTTGGCGTCACGGGCATGGCGTCGCCGATGCGGTTGCAAAATTCGCGCCGTGCACTGGCAATGGCCGAGTACGCGCGTGAACGAGGCAAGCTGGCCGCTTTCCGTCAGGCCGCATTCGACGCCCATTGGCGTGGCGGCATGGATCTCGAAGACGATGACGCGCTACGCGCCGCAGCTCGCGAGGCAGAACTAGATCCGACGGCCGCGCTGGCGGTAGCCGACGAACCCGCGACGCTCGCACGCGTGGACGAACGCCAGGCCGCGGCGCGACGTGCTGGCATCTCGGGGATCCCGACGTTCATTCTTGGCACGCAGCGCATCGTCGGCTGTCAGCCGTACTCCGAGTTGGAAGCCGCTGCGATACGAGCGGGAGTGCCGCGACGTCACGAGGAGGATTCATGAGCGTGCCCTGCACACGCAAGCGGTCGACGTCCTTCAGGGCAGCTTCCTACTCGTGTGGCGTAGCGCTGCTCGTCGCGCTCGCAGCGTGCGGCGCCAAGAGCGACGACGCGCGCCCCAACGCCGAGGCTTCCGAAGACACCCAGGCAGAGCCACCCGAAAACCCAGACGCGTCGCTCTCGAACTCGAATGGCGCCGAGCCGACGTCGCGAGACCCAACGCCCACGGACGATGCCACGAACGGTGCGGCCGAAAGTGATGACCCCTCACAGGAGAGCACGGGCACTTCGCCCGATTGTGGTCCAGCTTGTGGTGGCCCGACGGGTGAACCATCACAACCAGTGGGGACCACGACCGAAGTGGGACCCTCCCCGAGCAACCCGGACTTGATCGACGAGCAGCTCGCCTCAGAGCTCGAGTTCCTCGCAGGTTGCGACGTGGACCACCTTCAGTCGACTTCAGAGAGGTGCGCCCTTGGGGTCACCTGCAACGGTCAACGCTCGTTCACCGATTGTCATTTCGGTGACGACTACTGCAGTTGCCGAATCGACGACGTCGAGCAGCGCATCGAAGCGCCCGACGCAGACGACAGCAGCTTCTGTCGCAGCGCGATGGAGTACTGCGCGACCGGTCTGGCGGAGTCGAACTCAGCCGCACCAACGAACTGTGACGTCGAGGTTCAGCAGGTGGACCCCAGCGACGTGCTGTGTTCGACCCACGAGGTATGTGGAACAGACGTGGAACTGCCAGGCGCCCTGGCGGCCCGCATCGTCACTCGACGCGCCGCAGTGTGCGTCGAAGGCGGAGAAGATCAAGACGTCACTCTCTGCTCCTGTGGCTGGTTCACCCCGGGGCCATCTTCCATCGAGACCCTGCTCTTGGAGCTTGCCCCATCACACGACACTTCACAGCTGTGCGAAAGCTTGGTGGTCGACTACTGCAGTGATCTGGAACTCGAAGCCGCGGGAGACGTCAGCTGCACCAGCGAACCCCTCGGCGGCGACTGCACATTCAGAACACACTGCACGCAAGACGCCAGACTCTCCGAGCAGCCAGTCGTGGTGCGTAGCGACATGCTCGGGTCATGCTCGACGATTGACTCGAACCAAGACGAAGCCCAATGGGAATGTTCGTGTACCCCAGCACTTGCTCCAGTCGTCAGCGAAGGGTTGGGTACCGCGGGTTGCGAAGCAGCAGCGCAAGCCTGCGTCGACGCTCTGGAAGCTCAACCAAATCTGTCGAAGTTGCCCGACGTGCGTGCACCCCTGCAACCCAGGTAGTGAGTCGGGGACGGCAGCTCGGGACCTGGTGACTTACCCGAGCGAACCCCGGCGGGGCTGCAGGGACGCAGGCCGGGTTCGCTGAGGTAGAGAGCGAAGCATCGACGTGACAGTCAAGGGATGGGCTGTGCGGGTTCCAGGCCGCGGGCCTCGGCGAGTAGGGTGAGGGTGAACACCGCTGGGGTGAGCTCGTGGAGGGTCGCGGGTCGTCGGGCAGCGCGCTTTTGCGTTTCTCGGTCAGCGATCGCCATCAAGCCGGCCTCCGTTTCGGAGACTTCGAAACCTATTTGCGCGAGGCGAGCGCGGTGAGCGTTGGCCGACGCTTGGTCGACCTGGCGGCTTGGGCGAGGCCACGCCGCGAGAAGCAAGTGCAGTTTCGGACTGTGGTGCTGGCCGCCCGAAACCGGATCGACGTACAGAAATGCAGGGAAGCCGCGCGCGTTCACCCACGCCAGCATCGCGTAGGGACCCGTCATCAGAAACTGCGTCTGGTAGCGAGCCGACCAGAACTGATTGAGCCAACTCACCACGACGTCGACTCGATCGTGAAGGCAGCCAGGGAACTGATGTAGCACGTGCCCCAGGGCCTCGGTGAACGCTGCACGCTTTTGCTTGCGTAGGTGGTGAAACCCGAAGAGTCCACCCGCCAACGCGAACGTCAGCACCCACAAGAGAAAGATCGCAGGGTTGTAGGGCTCCGCACCGCGCAGCATCTGAATCGATATCATCACGGCACTGCCCCCCAGGGGCAGTAGGAACGAGCCAGCGAGAATGAACGGCAGCAAATTACTGACGTTGTACCCCTGAACGTTGGCCATACCCTTGCGTTCCAACCGATAGCGCTCCATTTGCGCTTTGCGCGCGTGAAGCTCCGCGGCATCGACGGCACGCAACATCGTGGTTTGCGAGGGAACCAGCGCAGCCCGACAGAAGTTGCAAGTATCCACGGCCTCACCAGGCGTGAGCATTCCGAGGGCGCCGCAGTTCGGACACGCGACGGCAACGTTTTCGGTGCGGGTCGTGGACTCACGTCTCTTTGCACGGCCTCCGCTGAAGTACCACACTAGGTAGACGCCAACGCCACCATAGGTGAGCCCCATCAGCGTGAAGCTGAGCCCTGGGCCACGAAAGAACTCAGGCAGCAGCCCCATGCTGTTCACGATCGCGGCCAATGCGCTCAAAACGATGGCGGGACCCAGCAGCAGCCCGTACGCCATGAAGAAGTTCTTCTTGGGGTTACTGGCCTTGCCTGTCGTCCAGCGCTGCCAGGCTTCGGCGTGTTGATAGTGCTGCTGAGCGACGGCCTGGTGTTGCGCTACGTGCTGCTGGTAACGTTGCAGCTCCGCGAGCAGCGCAGGCGGAAGCTGCTGGTGTTGGTGACAGTGTGGGCACTGCACGAACGGCGTGAGTTGCAACAAGGCGAACGCAGCCCCGCAACTTTGACAGCGGAGACTGCGCCCGGTCGAACCCGCGCGGGTCGCGTCGTCGAAGTGAGCCATCACCTAACCTCTCGGCACTGACCCTACTCTGCGCGCGCGGCGATGTCGATCGGGTTGCACTACAGCGTCGATCCGCAAGAAGCCATCGAGGGGATCGCCGCTCTAGTGCGCGAGTTCCACGCCAGCTCGCCGCATTTGTCGCTCCCGAAAGCGGCGTACGGGCTCGGGCAGTTGCAACCGAAGGCTACCGTGATCGTCCGTCACATGCCAGTCACAGCTACGTTCGGGCAGGTGTCGTACGTCGAAGTGTTCGAGCTTGTGATGCGGGCAGTGTTCCCCAGCCAACATGCCAGATAGCGCGCACACGTTCCGCTGCGCAATACCATGCGGCGCAGCGGGGAGAGTCAACATCGTGCCGTCGGCGGCAGCGAGTAACCCCGCGCGCACTAGCGGTGCAGCGGCCTGCATGGCGATCAAGCCTTGTGTCGAGGTGCCGTCGAAGTTGCCTCCCCATGCAGCGACGATGAACTCGTGGGTGGCACCAATCGCGACCGTATCGGCAAAGCCGCGAGACGTTCCCGTCTTGGCGGCGATCGGGTAGGGCAAGTCGAACGGCAGTTCGTTGCCAAACGCTTCGCGCCGCGCGTGAGGATCGGCCAACATGTCCATCACGAGCCAGCTGGTCTGCTCACTGAACACGCGACGCTTTCGCGGCAGCTCCGCGGGCAGCTTCGCGCCGCCACTCAGCTCGACGTCGAGCACTGCGCTCGGAGGACGCACCTGACCACCGTCGACCAAGAACCCGTAGCCCGCAGCCAAATCGATCAAGCGGACCTTTGGCGCGCCCAACGCCAAACGCAGCCCGTAGTCTTCTGGATCGCTCTCGAAGGGCCCGACTGATGCCGTGCGCAGCGCGCTGAGAACTCGTGGAATACCCACTTTCTCCAGTACGTGAACCGCCGCCAGATTGTAGGATCCTGCGAGCGCTTCACGATAGCGCACGGGACCATGCTCGGGTTGGGTGAGCGCGCGGTTTCTGTACTCGGAGGGTACGTCGTGAATGTCGAGCGCGATGCTGGAAGGCGTGTCGCCCGCCTCGATCGCAGCGGCGTAAACGAAGGGCTTGAGCGCCGAGCCCGGGTGCCTGCGCCACGTCGTGATGTTGACAGACTCAGCTCCCGACGCTCCAACCATCGCACGCACGGTCGACGTCTGCGTGTCGAGCACGACGAGGCCCGCTTGTTTCATGTTGACCGACGTGAGCTCCGCAACGTGTTCTGCGACGCGGTGTTCCAGCGCACGCTGCAAGGAAAGATCGAGGCTCGTTCGCACCACACCACCGTGTCGCACGACGGCCTGTGGCAGTTCGCTGATCACCCAGTCGACGAAGTGAGGCGCTTCGAAAGCGGGCGTCCGCGGACGCAACTCGATCGGCTCCGTTCGTGCGAGTTCCGCGGTTTCTTCGGGCAGCTGACCGCTCGCCGCGAGTTTGGAGAGCAAGTACAGCTGCCGAGCGCGCAACGTGTCCCAGTTGATCAGCGGGTCGTACGCCGTGGGCGCTCGCGGAATGGTCGCGAGCAGGGTTGCTTCGCCCGTGCTGAGTGCCGACGCAGGCTTCGAGAAGTAGCGCTGGGCCGCCGCTTCGATGCCATAGGCACCGTTGCCGTAGTAGACCCGATTGAGGTAGTGCTCGAGTATCTGCTGTTTACTCGCGGCGCGCTCCAGGCGGAGCGCGAGCACCATCTCTTTCAGCTTATTCACTAGGGTGCGCGGCTCTCCTGGGTGATGCACGAGCTTGACCAGCTGCATGGTGAGTGTCGATCCACCGAACGCCAGTCGCCCTCGACTGAGGTTCAATAGACAGGCCCGCGCGATGCCCACTGGGTCCACGCCAGCATGTTCGTAGAAGTTGACGTCTTCGGAGCGCAGCACCGTGGCCACCACCGCACCTGGAACATCCTTCAGCTCTACCCAAGCGTTGCGTCCTGGGCGACCCGACGGCGAGGGTACACTCCTGAGCATCTCGCCGTGACGATCGGTGATCACCAACGGCCCACCTGCTTCGAGAGCGCCCAGATCGTAGTCCGACGAGTAAACGTAAATGAGCGACACGAGTGACGCGATGGCGCAGGCGCTACCCAGCGCAACCAGGGCGCGTACCCAGCGACGTCGAAAGAGCCGTTGCAACAGACGCTTCGCGAGATCCCCAATGGGAAATCTTGCGCGCGTCACGGAGTCACCATGAAACGGTCCGCTACCGTTCGCCCGAGCACGTCTGGATCGTACATCTCCTCGATGTGCGCGGGCAGCGCCTGGAACGTGCCAGGGATGGTAGCGCGAGCGAGATACTCGAAGCTTCGTGCTCCCGAGGGCAGGTAGTCGGCGAACGCCAACACGCGGTCATCCCGCAGTTCGGTATGAGTCCAGTACCAGCTACCTTGCGTCTTCGTCGTAGTCTGAGATGTCGCCAGTTTGGTGTTCAGGGGTTCGAGCCCGGCGGGTAATGGACTCTCGAGCGCGACGTAACGTCTTGTGGTAGGCGTAGTCCAGCTCAAGCGCACTAGCACCATGTCACTGGCTTTGGCTTGGTTGATTGGCGCGAGCGTCTTCGGATCGAGGTACTCGCGCTTCAGCTGGAAGCCCGAGTCGACGGCTCGACTGACGTCGATCGGAATCGACTCCAAGAGGTTTACGGAGTAACGCAGACGCCCAGAGCTCTGCAACTGCAGTTGGTTGCTGCCCAGGTCATGTGCGGAGTGTTCGAGGTTGAACAACTGCAGGCCATCGAGCGTCTGGGGCGTCGCTGGACCGCTGCCCAACTGCACGTCGAGTTTCGTCTTCCCCGCGCTCAAACGTCGGGCGTAGACGGAAAGCGCCGTGAGTGCGTAGATGTTGTCTTGAGTGGTGCGCCATGCACCGCTCGATAGCCGCGCCGCGCGTAGGCCTTCGGCAAGCGCGTGCGTCGTACGATGGTTCGGCTCGGTTTCGAGCAGCGCCGTGAGCAACATCGCCGTGGAGCGCACGTCAGAGCTCATGTACTCACGCAGGTCGCCACTTTCGCGCAACATCGCGCCGCCAGCCTGCTGCTGCACTTTGTTCAGCAGCTCGCGCTTCATCGTTTCCAGGCTCGCCACTTGGCGCGTTCGATGTAGCGCTCGAATGAGGAACGCCGCCCCGTAGTTCGGAAGACCGCGCCTGAGCTCGAACAACTTGGAGTTGAGGCCCACATCTGGCGTGCCGTTGTCGGCAAGCACGAAAGCAGCCATCGCGACTGAACCGAGTTCACCTTGTGACACCCCCTGCCCCACGCGTTGGTTGGCCCACTTTCGAAGTGCCTTGGCGCCGCGCCGAATCGCGTGTTCGTCCACCTCGACGCCTGCGCGTCCCCCTTCGAGAAGCCCGAACAGCGCGTACGCCGTCAAGTGCGGGTAGGTGGGGCCGCTGGGCCACAGACTGAAGTGACCGTCGGCGTGCTGGTGACGAACGATCTTGGCAGCGCCCGCCTTCAGGAACGCCTGCGCTCGCGTCTCGTCGATCGTCAGTGGCTCCGAACCCGGTTTGCCTGCGTCTGCCAAAGTAGCGTTGCCCAGAGCACTCGTGAGATCCTGAAACTTCGCGAGCGGAATGAACCGCGACAGGGTTTGTTCGAGGCATCCATACGGGTACTGCACGAGATAACGCAACCCCGGCACGAGTTCACCGAGACCGGAACGGTCCGCGCGAACGATCACACGACTCTCCGCCGCGACGTGACCTTTGGTCCAGGTGAGGGGCAGCGAACGCTTGCCGCCTGCTTCGTCGAATGCCCCGCTGTGGATCTGGCGACTCTGCATGGAGCGCGCCAACTGAATCGGCAGCGCCACCCGCACTGCATCGGAGTGATCACCGCCTTTGGCGGCAAACGTGAACGTTGCTTCGTCGTCGCTCTTGGCCGTGATCGCGAATCGAGCGCGTCCGACTTCGCCCGCTTTCAGCGCAAGCGTACGTTGATTGGCTTCGAGCGCGACGCCCACCGCGGATGCGTCCACACGCACGTTCATCGCGCCTTTGGTCGTGTTGTGGACCAATACGCCAATCTCGGCTCGGTCGTTTTCCGTGAGGAAGCGCGGCAACACGGGTTCGAGCAGCAGCGGTTTCTTGATGGTGATGCGCTCGTCCGACGCACCAAAACGAGCTCCCGTGTCCGCGGCTGCGACCATCAAGCGAAACGCCGTGAGGTTGTCGGGCGCAGTGAACGAAAACGCAGCCTCACCCTTGGCGTCAGTGACCAATGCTGGAGCCCAGTAGGCCGACGACAAGAAATTACTTCGGATGTTGTTGTTGCCAGCGCCGCCGGAATCGCCACCCTCGTCTGGATCGAGAGCGCGCGGGTCGTTGAGGCGCGCCAAGCGATTCCAGTTGGTGGAAGCGTCGGTGCCGAGCCCCCAGCTGCGATAGAACGTGTCCATCGGATCTGGCGTTTGATATGCGATCAGCTGCAGCACGCCCTCGTCAGCAGCCGACAGGGAGAGCTCTGCGGAAACGGGCTTTCCCTTGGAGGTAACCCGCACCCTGCCGCGCACGGTTTCGCCGGGTTGATACTCTTTCTTTTCTGGGGTGATCTTCACCTGCAGCCGCTGGCTCTCGGCCTTCACCTTCAGCTCGACCAAACCCAACTTGAACTTGGGGCGATTCTCGTCGCCAGCGCCTGATCGGCCTGTGACCATCGCGACGGATGCCCAAACGTTGGGCGCGTGTTGCTCGCCGAGTTTGACACTGAGCCCGTCCGAAGCGCTGACGACCCGTTCGACCCGCGCGTCGATGACGCCGTTACGCTCCAGCGTGACCAACGCGTGGGCATCGCTCATGTTGGTGCGGGGTAAGAGCTTGGCGGTGTCACCAGGTGAATACTGGTCACGCGAAGCCACGAGCGCCATGCGGGCCGACTCGTCACCGCTCCAAAACGCTTCGCCTCGGCCGATCACGTAGGTGGACTGCGCGGCCTTGACGACATTTCCACGCGCGTCCTTGGTCTCGATGCGAACGATGTAGTCGCCGGGTTGTCGCGGCACGATGCGCTCTGTCGCTGTGCCTGCTTTGGGGATGCGGAACTTGCGTGTGAGCATCGTCACGGGCCGCTCCTCACAGGACGAGTAACGACGGTAGCCCTCGTTCTTCTTGCAATCGTACTCCATGCGCACGAACGCCAAAGTGGCGTCGGTCTCGACGCGCTTACCCGTAGGGTCGACGGCCACGGCGTTAACGCTGAACGGCATGTCAACCGCTTGCAGCCATTCTTGGGTATGCAGGCCCAAGTAGAAGTCGCTCTTGTGAGCGGTGATGACCTTTTGCTTACTCACCGTTTGATCGGAAGAGTCCGTCACCTGAACGTCGAAGATGAAGTCTTGGGGAGCAGAATGTCCGCGTTCGACGTCTTGCACTTCGATGTCGATGCCGCCACTTTGGTCGGTGAGCCCTTCGCCATCGGTGAGATGCGTGCTGCTGTCGTAATATCCGCCGTACCAGCCGCCCCACCATCTGCCGCTCCCGACGTCGTCTGAGAACGTATACTGTGCGTAGCGCTCGAAGTGCACGTTGTGCTCCCGACGACGCACGGTCCACTTCGTCTTGGCGTTCGCCAGGGGCGCGCCAAACAGGTAATCGGCTTGAACGTGAGCGCGAACGGCTTCGCCCAGGCGCTGGCGCGGGTTTTCGGCCTTGATGTTCACTTCGTAGGTGAGCGTACGGAACTCTTCCACGAAGAAGCGCTCTCGGAACACCTGGCCACCAACCTTGGCGGTGACGTAGTAGTCACCGAGCTTCGCATCGTCAGAGAGCACGTGGTCGAAGTGGAAGCCGCCGAAGCGACTCATCTCCGCATCACCCTCGAATAGTGTCGCGCCCCGACTGTCGGCGATCCTCACGGCAGCCGTGCGTGCTTTTGGCGGCGCAGGAGCGCGCCCCAGGGCGATCTCTCGTACGATACCCTTGAAGTGAACGGTCTCACCCGGGCGATAGATGCCGCGATCGGACTGGATGAAGCCGCGGATGGATACTTTGCCTGCTCCACGTTCTTCGGGCACGCCGAAGTTCCAGGTTTGGATGCCGTTCGCCCAGTTGCCGTCTACGAGAGCAACGTCTTTACCCTTGCTGACGATGGCGATCATGCGTTGGGAGCGATAGCCGTCCCACTCGAATTCGTTTTCACCGTCGAGTCCATCGGTTTGGTCGGTGCCTGGTTGCACGAGCAATTCGTTGCTACCGGGAGTACGCAGAATGCCACTTCCGTCCGTGGTACCGACGAAGACTCGCTTGCCCTGGGGTGAGTAGAGCTCGACGCTTGCTCCCGCAGCGGGCTTACCCGTCGACATCTGCGTCACCCAAACGATACCCGACGCGGTGCCTGCCTTCATCAGCACACCCAGATCGGTAACGTTGGCGAACACGCGCCGCTGGTTGTGGGGGAACATCTGTGGGTTGAGCTCCGAGCTCGACAGCTCCGCCAAGTACAGGCCGTGTTGGGGCGCCTTACCCTTCCTACTGGGAGTTCCACATTGCTCGCGCAGGTCCAACGACTCCAGGTGCCAGTTGTTCTTGGGACTCTGAATGCGCCGCGTGTGTTCCCGCGGCACCATGTCGAACTTGGTCCACTCGACGTCTGACGACGCGTTGTACCAAGGGTCGTAGTCGAGCGACGACGTGAGCAACGCGACCGCCTTGTCGCGCGGGACCTCGGCGCAACGCACGGAAAACTGAGTCATGCTGCGCGTCCAAACGGCGTAGTTGCCCGGGTCGGGCTCCACCGCAAAGATCCCCGTCTCGAGCACTATACGAGGGCTCGCGTGTCCAGTCGTGAACCGATACTCGTACGGCTGCGTCATGGCCTGGCCGTAAACGTCCGCGAGCCCCGCGCTGAGCCCCAACTGGTAGGAGGTCTCGGATTGGAGATCGACGACAGCCCGATAGATCTTGCCAGTCTCGTCGAGATAGCCCCCAGCCACCTCGGGCACGGACGGATTCAAGTAAACCCGACGCCGTACCTGGTCCAGCTGTACTGGCGTGGAAAACTCGAGCTCGATGGAGACCTGGTCGGAGGGTGCATCGTACTCCGCGGGCGATGCGCGCACGACCGAAAGCTCGGGGTAGGTGTCGAGCCCGAGGGAGTAGTCGCTCTGAATCGCCTCCTTGCCGAGCACCTCACCCATTTGTTCGCACACGAGGCGGTAATGCGTACCACGCTTCAGCTCAGTCTCTGGCGTCACAGCCACGTTGGTCGATGCCTTGGAACCTTCGACGGGTCGAAGAGCGATCGTCGATCCGTCGTTCAGCATTAGGTGACACTGCTGTTGCGCATGCTCTGGTGTCACGGGCTGCGAGAAGTCGATGGTCAACGTGGGTAGCGGCGGCAAGCGACTGGTGTCGATGCCGCTGACGCCGCGAGCGAGCAGCGGCAGGTTGATGAACTCGAACGAATAGTTGCTCGTCGCCTCGGACAGTTCACCCGAAACGCGCAACTTGTAACGCGTGGCAGGGCGCAACTGCCTGGGCGTGAGCACCAGCGTGCTCGCGTCCACCCAGGTGCCCGACAATTCGGCGGAGGGTTCCAACGTGGCAGGCACCTCGTCCAGCGGCTCGCCGATCTCGCTCTCTGCGATCACTGCGCGATCGAATTGAATGCGAATCGGAACGTCGTCCGCGACGCGTGCCCCCTCGGGCGAGTAACTCACGACCGTGAGCTTGGCGGGCTGCGGGTGCTCGACGACACACGCGCCCACGATGCCGAGCGCCGTAAGCAGCACGATCCACGCAAGCTGAGCAGCGCGCCTGGCGGCGGCTGAAGACCAAGAAGCAAAACAACGAAAAGTCACGGTACGAAAACCTCCGGCCGCGCCAGGTTACACGATGCGTGCCGCGCGGCGACGCTCTCAAGTCCTCGGGATCGTTCATCCCCTCGCCAAATACCCAGCCGCGAGTGTGGCCCAGCGGACACGCGGGTGGCTACCCCTATCCACAACGGGACGAGGAGAAGCAGGCGTAGCGAGACTGAGGTCGCAACAACGTAATAGGCGAATCCGACACTGGCTCGTGCTCTTCCCAGCCCGACGCTCCGAGGTCCGACTGTTCCACACACGCGGTCGGCGGAACGGCTTCGTGAGGCTACTTCACCCGTGCTGCGAAGTACTCGACTGCTTGCTCGACAAGAAAACTCGTTTCCCGATTCGAAGCGGTATGTCTGCGTCCCTTACTTGGGGGAACCGTGCCCGACCACTTGCACGATCTACGTGGATGAAATGAACCCGGGAGGACGGCGGAGCAGCCTGGCGCTCAGCCCACTCAGCCAGTATGAGTAGCCTGATGTACAGATCCGGTTGGTGTCTCGTCGTGGCGATCGCGGTGTTCTGTGTCAGCAGTTGCGCGGCCGCGTTTCGCCCAGCGAAAGCGACCATCGACGTCAGCTCGACCCCAAACGATGCGTCGGTCGTGCTCGGAGGTAACACCCTGGGATCCACCCCCACCCAGGTGAACGTACCCAGGCAAGGCCCGAGCATCGTGCACGTCCGAAAACCGGGGTATGAACAGGCACAGTTCGCTCTCGATCGCCAGATCAGCACAGGCTGGCTGATCGCGGACATTGCAACCTGTGTGATCCCCGTCCTGTTGTGCGTGCCGTTGATCGTCGATGGAGCGACGGGCGCGTGGATGAATGTCGAAACGGACTATGCCGTTACTCTAGAACCATCCAGGACGACCGCGCCCACGACGCAGCCATCCGAGTGAGCCCCACGGCGCGGCGCGGGTGCGGCGCAAAAAACGAGAACTGCGCACTCGACGGAACCGTTGCGGCGGTCGGTGAAACAACCGAGACGACTCGAAGAAAATTGGGGGGTACACTCGAACGTCCGGTTCATACAATTTGCAATGTAGGGATCGGGGCGCTTCTGTAGTCTAACGCCCAATGATGAACTCGAATCCGAAGGTACTCGGCTGGGGCTGGCACGTGCGCATCACTGGAGCTCTGCTGCTCGCGATCTCCGCTTGCACGAGTGATCCCCCCGATTTCTCCACCGATGACCCGGCAGACGACGCGGAGCCCGCAGTTCCCGAAGCGGGAACCGATCGCGACGACTCGGGCGGCGAAAGCTCTGACGATGATTTGAACGACGATGACTCGAACGACGACTCCGATGAGGAGGACGACGACTCAGACGAGGAGGACGATTCCGATGCGGAGGACTCGAACGACGACTCCGATGAGGAGGACGACGACTCAGACGAGGAGGACGACGACTCAGACGAGAAGGACGATTCCGATGCGGAGGACGACGATGACGAGGTGGTGGATGACGACTCCACAGGGGATCCAGACCCTGACGTCGAGTGCTCAGACACCGAATACCGACTGGATAGTGAGTGCCTATCCCTGACAACCTGTGGCGCTGAGGAGTACGAGAGCGCAGCGCCCACCCCAGCTACTGACCGAGAGTGTACCGCTCTCACGATCTGCGCGCCGGGAACCTTTGAGAGTAGCCCGCCGACGGACACCACCGATCGAGAGTGCAGCGCGTGCGCGGATGGCAGCTTCAGTACGGAGCCGAACGTCGAGACGTGTACATCTTGGACGGCTTGTACGAACGAGCAATACGAGACCGTTGCGCCGTCCACAACCCAAGACCGCACGTGTCAGACGCTCACCGTCTGCGGCGCGGGTTTCGAGGTAACCGCGCCCCCGACGGCGACCACAGACCGCGAGTGCACTGCATGCGCTGATGGCACGTTCAGCGGCGTCGAAAACGCGGAAGCCTGTCAGGCGCATGAGGAATGTGAGGACGGTACCGAAGAGAGCGTGCCACCGAGTGCGGTCAACGACCGGGTTTGCTCCTCGTGTGGGGAAGGCATGTGGGAAAACGCCGGTACATGCCAATTGCTCACCACCTGCGACGATCTCGAGTACGAAACGGTAGCCCCCACGCCAACGTCCGACCGCCAGTGTGAAGAGGTCCGGGACTGCGTCGAGGGAGAACGAGAAACGGCAGCGCCGACGGCAGTATCGAATCGCCAGTGTGCTCCATGCGACGGCGGAACGTTCAACACGCAGATCAACGCGGAGCAATGCCAACCGTGGCGTACGTGTGACCCGAGTACGGAGTTCCAATCGGCTGAGGGCAACGCCACCACGGACCGAACATGCGCCACGAAGTCGACCTGTCTTCCCGGGTTCGTCGTCGACGATCCTGGTTCTTCGACTGCCGACCGAACCTGCACGCCCTGCGCAACCGGGTATACGTCAAGCAACAACCAATCCGCGTGTACTCCCTGGTCGACGTGTCCCGCAAACACCGTGGTCTCCGAGGAGCCAAGCAACGCCGACCGAGAGTGCACCCCTTGCGCCCAAAGAGCATACAACAACGGTAACAACAGTGACCGCTGTTACAGCGTCGCCACGGGTGAGGACTTCAGCTGCGTGTTGGACACGTTAGCGGGAGTGACGTGTTGGGGGTTGAACGAAGGGGGACGCCTGAGCCCACCGTCACATGCGACAGTACAGCTTCAGAGCATCACCGCCGGGAACGACAATGCGTGCGGCCTGGATGCCAACGGCAGGGCGCATTGTTGGGGCGCGATCAGCTCGATCAACGATGAGCCGACGACTTCTTTCGAGTACATCTCCGTCGGCTGGGACTTCGCCTGCGGCATCAAAGCCGACGGGTCCGGAGAATGTTGGGGGGTAGACGAACAAGGCCGCCACGACATTCCCACGAACGATCCTGACACGCTGCAGCCGATCGAGTACACGCGCATCGAACTCGGGGAAGAGACGGGATGCGGCGTCACTGAAGATGGATCAGCTTACTGCTGGGGTGCCGCCGTGGCAGGGATGAACTACGTTCCTGACGGCTACGAGCCACTGTTGGACGTTTCTTCAGGTGGTGACGCGAACCTGTTCCTCAAGACGGACGGCACCGTGGTCACGGGTGGATTCAACAACAACGTCGGCATGATGCCCCCCAACAACGGCACACTCAAGCGCGTCTACGCTGGTCGCTTCTTTCAGTGTGGCCTGAGAACTAACAGCAACCCTCAATGCTGGACCAACGCCTCCGTTTCGGGAATTGGAGCCGTGGAGCAGTATCCGTCGACCCCGATGTTCGACATGGCGGTTGGTGCGACACATGCCTGCGGGCTAGCGCTCTCGGGTAACGCGGTGATGTGTTGGGGCATTGGCTCGAACGGCGAACACGACGCCTGCGGGCACGTACCGAACGCGAGAAGGCCCAACGGCGATTCTTGTCCCTAGACTAACCGAAGGAAAACTCCGAACCGCTGCGTCGGCGCGCTGGACTCTGGGCTGTTGCGCAGTGAGTTGTTCGGCCACACGCGCGGCGCGTTCACTACGGCCACCGTCTAGCACGCTCAAGGACCGAACGGTTTGCACCATCCAGAGATACTTCGAGACGCTGCCACCATCGTCTCGTGCTCGCTTGCCGCGCGACGCCGCGCTGCTTCGACCTGCTCTGGCGAGTGTTCATCGAGGGCCGCAAGATACTCGTTAGCCACTTCCGCGTAGCGCCGCGCCGCGTCTGCGTACGCCTGGAGTGATGTAGCTAGCTCCTGCGTATCGACGGGAATCTGCTCGAGAGTTGACGCTAGCTCGCCATAATCTTTGGCACGCCCCTCGATGAACGCACGCAGCCGCAAAACGCCGCGCGGACGTGGCTTGGCGTCGATGCTCGCGACCAATGGGTCGATCGTGCGTTTGATGGCGTTACACTCGTGCACGTACTTCGCGTTGCAGCCAGTGATGCAGCTCACCATCAGCACGCTCGAAGCCAGCGCTACCCTTCCTGAGCGACGAACTGACAGGGCAAACGCACTCGCTAGCCCACGTCGACGTGGAACCAATGTCGTCGCGCGCCGAGCACGGTCGTTCATAGGGGCTGCGTCCAACTTCCCCCCTTTCCCGTGCGGTGGCACTCGACTTCCGAAAAGTCCAGACGCTGTAGCTCGGCGCGCAGCTCCTCGAGGATCTTCTTGGGCTGGTTCTCGTCGCACTCGCTGCTATTGACCCTGAACTGACGTCCGCGAGCACCTAGGGCACGCATGACGCAGTCGTCTCCCATGAACTCCAGCTTGGCCTCACTGGCGAACTTGGCCCGCGCGCTCGCGTAAGGCCCCTCCATTTTCGAGAGCAACCGAGCGGCACGTTCGGCGGCGGTGGTGCCCGCGGGAACTGAACCCAGGTGGGCCTTCACGTGATCGAGCTGCCCCTGTGACAAGAGTGTCTCTTTCGACGCGTTCTCCCACATCTTCTCGGCGATCTCGACACGCTCGAGTGGCGTCAACTCGGACATCAAGACCGTCCATGCCGGGCCAGGTTCCACGAGCACGGGAGGCGCGACGTTGCCATGCAAACGTGTTGGCAAGTAGCGCTCTTGCCAAACCGATAGTTCACCGCCGACCCACCAGACGAACCCAGAAAACGCCACGACGCCTGCCGTAACCTTCAACCACTTACCCGTCCGCCTTCGGCGACGCTGCGTAACCGTACTACTGAGCCAACTGAGCAACTTGCTATCGCGCACCTGGGAACCGCCGAGCCCTTTGGCCCAGCTACCAACCTCACTCATCAGCGGAGTGACTGACTCGGGTTTCCACCCGAGCTTTTCGACCTGGTTCTGCAGCGCAGCGCGCAAACCGAGCGGAGGGACGACGGGGATTTTCTCGTGCGCACAGAACGCAGCCAGCACCCGAGCACAACGAACCGTGTGGGGATCCAGCGCTTCACTCGACACGTTGTCTTCACTGGCCTTCGACTCGAGGCGAACCAGTGCTTGCTGCACGTAAGCGACCAGGGCAGGTACGATCGATTCGGCATTGGGAACACGGCGTCCCGCCGTGGAGGTGCAGGCGAGGGCTAGGCGCATGCCAGCGCGAGCGATCGATTCGGGTTTGGGCGTTCTGCCGTTACCCCGTTCCCACGCCAGGTTCGTGCCTTCGATCAGCGTTCGGTACAGCGTTGCCGCCACGACGATGTCGCCGCGCTTCCACGCGGCGTCTCCCGCACGCATCAAGGCGCGACAGCGAGCTCGGGCGAACAACACCGCGTAGGACTTCGACGCGTCGTCGGATACCTCGTTTCGTCGGGCCGGATCCGCAGTGACGAAGGTCAGCGCACGACTGGCAACGGTCGCGAGTTCCGCCCACTTGCGGTCCTTTTCCAGCTCGTCCAGCTCTTTTCGGGCCGATGCGCACCAGTCGTGAAAGGCTGCCTTCTGGGCTGAGCGCATCTCCACCCTGAGATCTGCTTTCTCGAAGTCGATGGACATCAGCTCGCGCCCCATGGCGGTCAGGTCCCGCGCGAACCGCACCACCCCGCCAACGTAGAGCGTCATGAGCACGAGTCTCAGATTGATCTCGACGCGCTGTCGCACGGACACGATAGCGTCACAGGCCTGTTCGAACGTCTTGTGAGCCTGGCGCATGGAGCGCTCGAGTTGTTGCCCTGGGTCGACAGTGCCCGCGACCAAGCTGGCCATGAACTCTGCGCTGGCTCGATATTGCCTGTTGTGATCCGCAAACGCAGTGCGCGCGTCATCCACGCAGTCTACCGCTTGCTCGACGAGCAGCTTGACCACGTTCTCAGGTAACTCGTAACGCCCCAACAACCGACCGTAGAACGACTTGCGTCTGAATTCGGACAGCGAGTGCTTGTAGACCGACCAGATCGAACGGGCCAGTGGTCCGCTGTCGAACTCCTCACCGAGTAAGCGCGGGTCGATGGCAGCAAAAAACGCCTGATATCGCCCTTGGCGATCAGTGGGGCGTTCACCCTCGAACCCCGTCAGCTGACTAGCAGCTTGTTGACGTTTCGCCTCCAAGCTCCCGCGCATCTTGAGCAGCTCGCGCCGAATCAGCTCGAGCACCCAATCATCGACGACGGATTCCGAAGTCCGAGGCGCGGTCTCGAGCAGTTGGCTCCGAATCTCAGCGAGCTGATCGCTCGCCTCCGCGAAGGCGCGCTCTATTGCGGTGCCCTTGCCGTCGCGTGCATCGAAACCCAACGCGCCCATCCTATGCTACGAGCGTACTGCCCGCGACCGACCGCGAACGAACTAGTCCTACCAGACTAACGGTTCCCCCTTTTTGGTGTATGCTAGCGGACACTCTGCGGCTTCCTACTGGTGCGAGTGAACCCACCGACGACTCGGGAGAAAGCCACCTCGGGGAGCGGCGCGAACACCGACTTTTTCGGAGCCTTCGGCGACCTGATGCGCCCTTCGGTGGGATCGCCGTCCGAGTCCAACACTTCTGGCCACGCGCCGCGTTTACCCTTCGCCGCCCCGATTCGTTCGAGCGCTTGAATGTCTTCGGCTTTCGCATCCAGGCCCGCCGCGGTGAGGCGCCCCAGCGGATCGTCGTGCAGCCCCTGATCGAGCGTGGGCTGACCGACGACGAGTTCGAACTCGTTTTGGGCTGCCGCTTCGAAGGTCGGGATCGGCGCGTAGAGGACGTCGGTCAACAACATGAATGAACTCCCGTGAGTGGAAGAATAGAGACTTGTCGTTGGCAGTCAAATTCGCCGCACTTGCCTACATTGTTCGACATGGACCGCGCTTCGGCGAACGAAACCTCGGCCTGGTCCGCAGCGGCCGCCTGGCATCGTTACTGCACGACATCGAAAGAGCCACATTTCGGAGGAATCATGCCATCAAACCCGTCCAACCAAGACTCGACACAGAGCACGGCAACTGGCCGTCCCATCGAGCCGCCACACCCCGCCGTCCAATCGAGAAAACTGAGCCTCGCGCTGATATTCGGCTCGCTGGGCCTGATCGCGTTAGTGCTGATCGTCCTGGCCAACTTGTAGGCGCCATCCCGTGGATGTTCACTCGTCCCCAGGATACAACGATGACTCACGTGTGGCGGATGGTCTCCCCGCTCCTGAGGCGCCCTTGCATCGACCCGCTGTGCACACGAGGTCCAATCGGGCAAACCTCGTCATTCATACCCAAGCGCACGAAGCGAGTCCACGCGTATCACATCACCATCAAACGCACGCCCAAGCCAATCAACACGGCGAGGATGACGACGCCGACTACGGGTTTCCAGTTGTACGCGCCCGGGCGGTCGTCAGGGAGTCCCTCTACGTTCTTGCGTTGCATGTGCTTCTGTAGAGCAAAGTTCGTGCAAGCTGCTCAAAGTGAAGCAGCATCGACGGCAAATGTGTCACACTGACGAGCGTCACCGTTTTCGAACCCGCGACGGAACCAGCGCATGCGCTGTTCACTCGAACCATGAGTGAACTTGGCGCGGTCGCTGTGACCGAGAGCGTCGTCGCCGATGGCGTGCGCCGCGCCGAGAGCTTCTTTCAAGTCGTCGCCATCGATGCGCAGAGTAGCGCGCGCGGTGTGGCCCCAAACCCCCGCCAGGCAGTCTGCCTGCAGCTCGATGCGAACGGAAACCTGGTTGTCCGATTCGCCCCCCACCTTCTTGCGTGATGAGCCGATCAAGTTCTGAACGTGATGCCCGACCTCGTGGGCGATCACGTAGGCCTGAGCGAAGTCGCCTGGCGCTTTCAATCGCTCTTCCATGACGTCGTAGAAGCTCGGGTCGATGTACAGCTTTTGATCCGCAGGACAGTAGAACGGCCCGACGTCAGACGTCGCGTTGCCGCAACCGCCCGTACTCACCGCACGCGAGAACACGACTAGGGTGGGCATGCGATACACACCTGGGTCGGAGCCGTAGTTCGGAAGTTGCCCCGCCTGAAACTTGTTCGTCCACACCTCTTCGGTGGATGCGAGCACCACGCGTGAGAAGTCACAGGCACTCACATGGGCGGGTGAAAGCGAGCACGCGCCCGCACCTGGTGTGGCAGCTGGAGTCTCCGCGCCGCCCGTCAACTGCCCGACCACGGCTTGACGCATGGACGTCGGCATCAAGAAGTAGACCGCGCCACCCACCACAGCCAAGATCAACGTGCCCTTGAAGCCGAGCACTCGCACGAGCATGGAGAGCAACGCGACGGGTGCTGCCCCTGCGCTACGGCCTCCGCCGCCAACCCCACGGTCCTCGAAGTTGCTCGAACGCTTACGTCCTCGGATGTCCAATCTCGACCTCCTGTCGGACGGGTTGTGTCCTGAACGGGGCCGAGTTTCAACGCAGATCGGAAAGCGTGCCGACTTGCCCCGCAGCGCGACTTGCGGCGCGGCATCCAACCTGCCAGATTCGCGCGCCCATGCTGCGGCTAGACAACATCTCGCAACAATACGGACAGCAGATCCTCTTCATGGAAACGTCGATGAGCGTCTTCCGAGGCGAGCGCGTCGGCCTCGTCGGACCGAACGGCGCGGGCAAGTCGACCATTTTCCGTATGCTGGCGGGACGGGAACAGCCAGACGGCGGTCGCGTCGTGATCGACAAAGACGTGACGGTCGGTTACTTCGATCAAAACGTCGGGGAGATGAGCGGACGCAGCGTGGTCGCCGAAACCATGGCGGGCGCGGGTGAAGTCTCGGAACTCGGCGCGCGCTTGCGTGAGCTGGAGCACGCCCTCGCCGACCCAGAACGCGCCGACGAATTGGAAACACTCGTCGAACAGTTCGGCGAGGTGCAGGCGCGCTTCGACGAATGCGGCGGTTACGCGCTGGAGGCTCGTGCTCGTGAGATCCTCGCGGGGCTCAGCTTTCGACCCGATGCCGTCGATGACGACGTCGGCAAGCTGTCGGGCGGTTGGAAGATGCGCGTCGCACTCGCGCGCATATTGCTGATGCAACCCGACGCGCTCTTGCTCGACGAACCGACGAACCACCTCGACATCGAGTCGATCATCTGGCTCGAGCAATTTCTGAAGAGCTTCGACGGAGGCTTGGTGATCACCTCCCACGATCGTGAATTTCTCAACCGCATCGCGACGAAAATTGTCGAGATCGACGGCGGTGAGCTCACGACGTTTTCAGGCGACTTCGACTTCTACGAGACCCAGCGCGCCCTGCTCGATTCGCAAGAAGAAGCCCAGTTCGCGCGCCAGCAAGCCATGCTCAAGAAGGAGGAAGACTTCATCGCGCGTTTCAAGGCGCGCGCCAGCCACGCAGCTCAAGTGCAATCACGCGTCAAGAAGCTGGAGAAGATCGAGCGCGTACTGCCGCCCAAGAAGCGCAAGCTGGTCGAGTTCAACTTCGCGCCCGCACCGCGTTCGGGCGACGACGTCGTGAAGCTCGAACGCGTGTCCAAGAGTTATGGCTCGCACGTGATCTTCTCGAATCTCGATTTCTTGATTCGCCGCGGGGAACGTTTGTGCGTGATGGGAGTAAACGGTGCTGGAAAGTCCACGTT
>CBFGUG010000075.1:0-38863 GCA_965651905.1 uncultured bacterium
TCGGCGTCAGTGTCCGTGTCGGCGTCAGTGTCCGACTCGGCGTCAGTGTCCGTGTCCGCGTTGGGCGAGAGCTCACTCGCGTCTTCTGTGTCCGGATCCGCGTCGGACACATCGGTCGTGGTGGCCTCGCCGCGCACTGCAGCTCCGTCACCTGGGTTGGCGCTGTCGCAGCCGCACAGTACGGCAAATAGTAACAACCTTTTCCCAACCACGTAGGCACGATACATTGCCCAAAGTTATCTGCAGATGATGCTCGCGGCAAAAGCAACGAGTCGTTCGGTGGGTATTAGCGTATACACGGAGTATACGTAGGCCGTGCCACACTCGACTCGGTGGACCCCACGTGAATCAATGTCGAACCTAGTTTCCTTCGAAGTGGCGATGTGGACTTGTGTCGTCACTTATGTGCTCCTGCTCGCCTTTCATTTGGTGATCATCGTCGGCGCTGGAATCTTGTCCGAGATCCCCATCCACTTGGTCTGGGGAGGGAAGCTGAAGACACGATCTCGATTGGTCGCCTTCGAGGCCGTCGCTCTGGTCGTGACGACGGGTTTCTTGGTTCTCACCCTAATCCACTCGGGCATGCTCTCCCTGCCACTGGTGGCTCCACTTTCCGGGTACGCCATGTGGGGGCTGAGTGGGTTCTTCGCGTTAAATACTCTCGGCAATCTGCTGGCTCGCACCACCTTCGAAAAGTCATTATCCGTAGCCACTGCAGTGCTGAGCGTCGCGACTCTTCGACTTGCGCTCTAGACCGGACGTGGCTGCCTTCGGCAGTTCCGGGCCCGGACGCCGATCCTCAGGCCGGAGGTGTTCGCTCTTGTCCAGCGGATGTGGGAACACAGTGAACATGACGAAGCTGCTCGAGTCGTGCTTCGCCTGCGGGCTGCTGACGCTGGCCTGTGGACAGGCTACGGAAACGCGGGATGGCGCAGAGCCCGCATCCGGCGCGGCGAACACGCATACGACGGCGAGCTCGCAAGGGGCGGCGGCTGGTTCGGCGGAGGCCGGGGACGCTGGTGGCGGTTCGGCGCTGGCCGATGGCGGTGGCGGGTCGGGGGGCGGCGCCTCCCAGGGTGATGCGGCCGATCCAGAGATCGATCCGCGTTGCGAGAACACGTGCAAGGCAGCGGCTCAGTGTGTCTGGGTCGACGGCGAGTGTGCGGCCACGACCGACGCGCACTGTCGCTTCCACGTCGGCTGCGCGCTGGCAGGGCAATGCAGCCTGGTGGATGGCGAGTGTGCGGTGGCGAGCGACGAGGATTGCGCCAACTTTTGCGAAAATGACGGCAGGTGCTCGGCTCGCGACGGCGAGTGTGTTGCCACGTCGGACGACGATTGCGCCGCCTCTTGGGTTTGCGAAACCCCGGGCCTCTGCTTGGCGAACGCGGACGCATGCGTTAGCCCGAGACAGACCGACGCCGAATGCCGAGGGCTCAATGGCTGCATCCTGGAAGGCCGCTGTCGCTCCGTCGACCAGCGTTGCGTCGCGCTCGGCGATGAGGATTGCATCGAGTCGTATAATTGCAAGCGATACGGAGTCTGCACCGAGGTCGACGGCGAGTGCGAGCTCACGAGCACGGCGGATTGTGAACACTCCTACCAATGCACTCACCTCGGCAAATGCCTCTTCGATGATGGTCAGTGTGTCGTGGAATCCTCGGAGGCTTGCCGAAATGCGGGGATCTGCCTGCAGGATGGCTTGTGCAAGCTGGTCGATGGCGAATGCGCGTTGGGCGACGCTGCAGACTGCGCGGCCAGTGAGGGCTGTGCACTGCAGGGCGAATGTGATCTGATCGCCGGCAGCTGCCGACCCAGCACCGACGAACATTGTCGTCAGAGCGAGAGCTGCAGCCATGGCGGGTTGTGCTTCGTCGATCCCGACGACTCGTGCTTCGCAGCGGCCGAGGAGGACTGCCGCGCCTCAGTTGTTTGCACCGAGCTGGGCAAATGCTCACTCGACGCGGGATACTGTACCGCAACCAACGACGAGGACTGTGAGGCATCCGTCGCGTGCACGATGGTGGGGCACTGCGCGCTCAACGGCAACAACTGCGACGTGACCCACGCAGGGTGCGAAGCTTCACAGATCTGTGAGACAGACGGCCTCTGCGGCGCCAGCCAAAACGGCTGCCACACCGTCGGCAGCAGTGACGCAGAATGTGGGGCACGGGACGAATGTCGAGAATTCGGCTGGTGTTCGTCGATCGAGGGCGTGTGCGTGGCAGACGAGGACGAGGACTGCACCCAGATAGATCACTGCGGCGAAAGCGGCTGCGCGGCGTTCAATCACGAGTGTCGCGTGCTGAAGTAGTCGCGCTCGGCCTCGTCGCCACGTACTACAATCACGAGTTCGCTGTGCGACTGGGCCGGGGTGAATTCGAAGCAGCTGATGCCCTCGGCGTCATCTCGCGTGGCAAGCAGCTCGAGACCGGCGCCGCGGGAATGCTCTCAGCCCATCGGACAGGGTCAAGGCGCATAGCTTGTTCAGTAGCGTCATCGAGGCGTCGAACGCTCTCAATCGGAGAGTCCGTCGCCACGACACGACGAACGAACGGCGGCGTAACGGCGGACGCGCCTCGAATGGTTCGCTGATGCGTCGCGGCCCCCAGAGGCGCACGGCAAGGAGCGTCGATCTTGGGCAGTGTTCACGCTTCAGTCGACCGCGGGCGTGTGTGGCTCAGCGCTCCACCCCAGATACGACTCGCTCGGGGCATCGTAGGAGTGGGCTCGATCGAAAGGAGTTTATCCCGCAGTGGCTCCCATTTACGCGAGCATGTAGCACGTGTCGGCGGTTTGGCCTTTCACTTGCGTCAGTCCTGGCGGTAGGTTCGAACGACATTCGGTCGAGGCGCGGGGCTCGGCCTGATCTAGGGAGGTAGGTTGCAGATGATCGAACGGTTGATTTGGTTGGTCTCAGTGGCGTTGGTTAGCGCCAGCTTGGGCTTGGCTTGCGATCGGAGCGGTGACGGCAAGGATCCAAAGAACCCCAGCGAGGAGCAACCGACGCAGGCCTCGCCCGCGCTGGAGCAGGCGCGCAAAGAGGGCTTCTTGATGATGAACCTGAAGGACGTCCAGGCGCTCGAGCGGATTACCGAGACCTACTTCGAGGACACGGTTTTGCCGCCCAACGCGATCTCCGCAGACCTCGCGCGGGAACTCGGCGAAGATCTCCAAGGCATCAAAGAGCTCACCGAACTCGGTAGACTCAACGGTCTGCAGATCGAGCGGATAGAGCTCATCCCAGACCTCGGTGGTTCGCCAGACTTCGGCGGCGGCAACTCCGATACATTCGGAGGCTCGAGCGGATGGTCGCCGGCGCTGCCTTCGAAGGGATCGCTGGTCATGCAGAGCCAAAGCGGGAACGTGACGGGCTGGTCACGAGTGAACACAGGCAACGAGCGTAGTGGCACCAACACATACCGAGATGGTTCCACCTGGACTGTCTCGAGAACGACGGCTCCCGATGGCACGGTCAAGGCCGTGGAATTCACGGTGACGAAGACGGGCGAGGTGCAGCATTCGCACGTCGTCGTGTTTCGCCCGGGTGAGGCTCCGGAAGAGCATGCTCAGGGCACGACGGAAAACCCCAGCCAGGCCGAACAGGCCCGACAGAATCAGCCACCTCGTCAACCAGGACCATTCGATCCTCCCCAGGAAGATAACGGCAATGGGGACGACTCAGGTGGGGCGGACGACGACTCCAGCGCCGACGACTCGATCGCAGATGAGGGCTCCACGGACGACCCGACTTCCGAGTCGCTGCCCAGGGATGATGTAGGGTCGTTCTGTCCGTTGACGATCGAGATTTGTCGACGCGCGCTGGAGGAGGCGCTGGCCTCCCAGAAAGACGTGCTCATCGGCATGATTCACATCAACCCAGGTGACCCCGATCTGCACCAGGCCAACGCGCCGCGGCTCATCTACGATCCGCAGGGGTTGGTCATCAACCCAGATCCTAACGCCACGTCAGGAGGAATCGGAGGACCACCACCTCGGTTCGACATGGGCGTAACGGGCCTCGTGAACCCGCCAGGTCCAGGCGAGGAACCGGACCCCTGACGACAGCGCCTCGCGTTCAACCGAGTCGTCACGGCTCGTAGCAGCCCGCCATGCCGTCGGGGCCGCGCGCACAGGACGCGTCGACCGCACCGCAATCGACTTCGACGGGTCGGCCTCGGTCACAACTGACCGCAAGATTCTCATCGCACTTGCCGAAGTGGTCGAACCCCGCGCAAGACGACGCGTCTGAGTCGATGCAGCGAAAGCCGCGCGCTTGCTCGCTCCAGCCGCAAACGCTGCCGCCCAGGCAGTCTTGATGGGCGACGTAGCCCGCGTCGCAGTACATCGCCCGGTCGCCGAAGCAACGACCTTCCGCGCTGATGGTTCCGCAGCTTGCGCGTTTACACGTGCTTGGTAACGGAGAGAAGAAAGGATCCGACGGGTCGACGCGCGTGTAGATGTCCCGGCCGCGGCAGTCTGAGCTGCCAGCGCTCAGCACCCCAAACACCCTCACCGTTCCGTCAACGTCGCGTGAAAGCAGCGGGCCGCCCGAGTCCCCTAGGCACGCGCCCGTACGCCCGTAGCCATCCACGACCAACGCCTCCGGGGTCACTTCGACGAGTTCCTCGACCACGAATCGTAGCAGTCCCGTGTCGTTGTCTTCAGTGACTCCGAAGCCCGCCAGCTCGACGAAGTCACCCGCTGCCAGCTCAGTTCGCGCCAAAGCGATAGGAGCCATCCAATGCGCAAGCTCTGCGGACGCCCCTTCCAACTCCACCAACATCAAATCGAGCGTGGGGTGAATCACCAACCGACGACTATCGTAGATTCTCGAAAGGTAACCAGGCACCCCACCAGGCAGGAAGAAGAGTTGGGCATCTTCACCACTGGCACAGTGGGCGGCGGTCAGTACCCAGCTGGGTGCGATCATGGTTCCGCTGCAAGACGCGCGCGGACGCCCCGAATCGTCCAGATGCTCCGCGACCACACCGAGCGCCCTTTGTTCGGCGTGATCCAAGCCGAGATACTCATCTCCCGCGGTGCCATCGGAGATCTTGTAGATTGCGGGAGCCACATCGCACCACACAAGGCTTGCAGGCTCCTCGTGTTCGCTCGGGCCATTGCACGCGAACCCGAGCGTAACGAGGGCGTGTGTCCAACGCGTCCGACGATTCGATGCAACACGAAGCAGCATGATGGTGTCGAGTTTCGATGGCGTCGCTTACGGCGAGCGACTGGACGAGTCCAGCGCTCGCCACCCGACGATCAGTTCCCGGGAGGCGGAACCCAGGGGTTGGCTTGCGAGTCGTAGGGAATGACCGGGCAGTTCTGCGAGTTACATTGGAACTTCGCGCGAGCGCCACGCTCGGCAAACTTCGCCGACGTCGTGTTCGAGTTGTTCTGCCCTTGGACGGACAGCTTGAACGGCGTGTACTGGCCCGAGATCAGCTGAAGGTACTTGTAGTATCGGCGGGCGGTGGTGGTGGACGCCCAGTTCGCCGAAACCACCCAGCCACTTCCCGTGTTGATCACGGAGCGGGTATTGATGGCAATGCCGTCTGTCGCGCAACCACCGACGACCTGCGGCGCGTTCGTGCGGTTGTTGCAGTCGTTGCCGACGCACAGGTCGTGGCGCGCCGAGCCCGTCAGGTTGTTCTTCGTGGTGAACATGTCCCACCAAGCCCAGTAGCTCGATCCGTAGCCCGAAGGCGTCGGAAGCTGCGCGTTATCGTAAACCCATGCATCGCACTGCGCGTTGGTGTACTTCTGCACGGGCGCGTTCGCGTCGAACTCGACCATATGCACCGATTCGTCTTCGCGTCCCATCGCGATCGCTTGCTCGGTGTGCAGACTAACCAATCGTTCGTGGGGAACGGCGTCGCGGCCTGCGAGCGCGTAGAACGCTTCGAGCTCGGTGATTGCTCCGTGCTCGGCCCACAACCTGTCGACGACACCTTCCACCAAGTACGGGGACATTTCCGAACTGATGGTGACGATCAACTCGCCTTCTGCGGTTTCGGAGCCGAGAAACTGGAGGTGCTCTCCTGCAACGTCGAACTCGTTGAGCACTTCGACATTGCCTTCCTGATTGCTTTCGGGCAACGGCTCCGCGGGTGCTTCGGCGTTTGCTTCGCCTTCGGAACTTTCCTCTGCAGCGCCGCAAGCGACTCCAATGACAGCGATCGTGGCTAGGCACGCACAACGCGCCAGTACTGAATTTGATAGTTTCATGGTGTGTGTTCTTTCTAAACTGGTGTGCTTCGCCGCCTCCGCACGAGCGCGATACAACGCGGCGAATCGAGGCGGTCCAGTGCAAGCCGTATGCCGATGTGTCGTTGCTCCAACGCCAGCTCGATGGGCGCACGCGGGAACCGTCAATTCACGGAGCGTCTTCGTGAATCGAACGACGGAACGCTGCGCGCGTGCCGACGCCGCCCGCACGCCAGCCTTGTCGTGCTGCCCGAATTGCCCGAGTTGATCGAGTTGATCG
The DNA here is from genome assembly GCA_965651905.1 of uncultured bacterium. Lineage (GTDB taxonomy): Bacteria > Myxococcota_A > Polyangia > Polyangiales > Polyangiaceae > SZUA-265. Next base: position 6,494 of record CBFGUG010000075.1, read on the forward strand.
AACTCGCCCGAGTTGATCGGGTTGTTCTGTTTCGGCTCCTCAACTGACGCGCCAGCGAGCGCGCCGCGTCAGCTCCAGACGTCTGGGCGAGAGCAGACCCCGACCGTCAGTGCCGTCGGCGTGAAACCATGAACGCTCACCACAGCGGAGCTGACTCGGTCATGTGCGGCGAGACGAGGCTCGGCAGAGCCTGAGCGTGTTCTTCGCACTCAGCGCGGGTTTTCCGGTCTTCGCGCCCACTTGCAGCTACCTTGGTGAGTGCTCGAAGAAGGTTTTGGCAGGGCAGTTGTTCGTCCGTCGTGGTGGCGCATGCGTGAGCACCCTTTTTCGGGAAGCTCGGTGCGGGTCGTGATACTTCTCCGGCCGAGATGTCGGAATCCCGAACCGCTCCTGGGGATTCGAGTGTGCTCGAGTCCCACGCCGTGTCCAGCGCGGTCGTTTGGGTTCATCCAGAACTGCGCTTCGACTCGCTCGCTGAAGGGGTAACACTCATCGGCCGCGCCGATGACGCGACCATCCGACTGTCAGGCAGCCAGGTGTCGCGACGTCACGCGACCATCAGTCGACGTGTCGACGTACTGCAGCTGCGGGACGAAGGTAGCCTCAATAAGCCGCGGGTTAATGGTGTGCCCGTCTCTGAAGCACGTGTCCGAGACAACGACGTGGTTCGTGTCGGCGAGTGGGTCGGCGTCATTCTGCAGTCCCAGCAAGCGTTGGACACGCTCGCCACACCGTTCGTCCGCCTCTCGGGAATGCAGTGGGGCCCCCGCACGCAACTGGCACTTGCGACGTTGCCCGAGGCGTCCCGCTCTCAACTTCCGATCGTGCTGCAGGGGGACACGGGTACGGGCAAAGAGTTGGTCGCCCGTTGGCTACATGCTGAGAGTGGTCGCAGCGGGCCACTGGTTGCCGTGAACTGCGCCGCTCAGCCAGACAACCTGTTCGAGGCGCAGTTTTTCGGCTACGCGAAGGGCGCGTTTACCGGGGCGACGAGCGCAAGCCCGGGCTACTTCGCTGCGGCACACGGCGGGACCTTATTCCTCGACGAGCTGCCTGAACTCTCTCTTGCACAGCAGGCAAAGCTGCTGCGGGCCGTCGAAGAGCAGCAGGTGATGCCCATTGGCTCGACCGCTACCCGTCGGGTCGACGTACGAATCGTCTCGGCCACGCAGTGGCCCCTGGGTGAGCTGGTCGAACAAGGGGCGTTTCGCCCAGACCTGCGTGCTCGCCTGTCGGGTATCACGCTGAGGTTGCCTCCTTTGAGTGAACGACGCGAAGAGATCCTTCCACTGTTCGGTTCCGCGCTCCAAGCCGAACGAAGGATTCCTCGTGCAGTGTCGGCTGGATTTGCAGAGCGACTGAGCCTTTACTCGTGGCCATTGAACGCGCGAGAGGTCGTCGCGGTAGCTCGGCGTTGCAACGCGTTGTGGATGGAGGGTGAGCGACTGAACTCTGCCTGCGCCTCGAAGCTGTTGGGACAACCGTCCGACTCCCGGTCGGATGCGCCAGTGCGCGTGGCGGTCCGCCCCCGACCCCACGACGTGAGACCGACACAACCGCGTGCTGACGAGGAAGCTGCGATCGGCCGTCGGCGCGCGTTGTGGTTCGAGCGCCATCGAGGACAGTTCGAGACACTGCAAGGGGAACTGGCAAACGCCAGGGGCAACGTGTCGGAGGCGGCGCGGCGAGCGGGGATCTCTCGGCAGCGCGCGCTTCGGTTGTTGGAGGTCGACGCGCTGCTGCGTCAGAAACCGCTCACCAAGTAAACGTCGCGCCGCTAGCGTCGAGGGATACCCCCGACTCCCCGACGGAGTCACCCGTGGTCAGTACCAGCCACAGTCCGGTTCCCAAGCACACGACCCCCACACCTGCCAGTGACCACGCTACGACGTCCATGCGTTTGACGTGTTCGAAGCCAGCGTCGTTTTCCCCAATGGCCTTGGCGTGCCGGGTAGCGGTGTCGAAGCCTTCCGCCGTAGCGTCGACCGCAGAGTCCTGCTCGAGTAGGGTCTTGCGCTCTGCTTCGAGTCGGCCATGTTGAACATCGCCGACCACCCAAACCGCCAAGCCCGACAATATCAGTCCGGCTCCCGCCCCCGTGAGTAGCGAGCCTACTGGCGAAGAGGGTTCGTCAGTTGAGGTCGGGTCGCGATGAACATCGCCCGGGCCGCGCGCAGCTGACGTCGAAGCCGACGAAGTTCGCCCGGGCGCGCTTGCTCGTGGAGGGTTCGTGGGTGCGGCCGATGGCTCCGAGGCAGGCGCTGCCGTCGTCGATGCTACCTCAGCTTCTGGTGGCGTCGAACCCGATGGAGGTGCTGGGGTCGTCGCGCCGTCGTCTTTTTTGGGGGTCTCGTCGGCGGCCTGTCGTTGTCGCAGAGCGTCCAGCGTTTGGCGCACTTGTTCGCGCTCAGATTCGGGCGTCGTTTCATTCGCGGTGTCTAGGTAACGCTGCAAGTAGCCGGCCGCCGCAGCCTCGTCGCCCATTTCCAAAGACACCTTTGCCAAGTTGTAAAGCACGCGAGGGTGCGGACTCAACTCGTACGCCCGCTCGAAGTGTCCGCGTGCTTCCAACCAGTCTCCCGACCGCGCGGCGTCGACCCCGCGTCGGTACAACGCGTCGGGATCCGCTGTTTGCCCCAACGCGTGTTGTGCGGTCAGCGCCACCATGCAGCTCACGATCAAGCATCGCCACCTCATGAGGCTTTCGCGACGAGTCAACGTGGGAACCCTTGCTGATAGGGGCTATCGGCAAAGTCCGCGTCCAACAGCGGGAGCTTCGCGGGTCCCGTGCCAAGCGGCGCCACGGTGCTACTGGGCGGAGCCGAAGGGTCACTGGCCGTCCGACGAGCGTCTTCCTCGTTCGTTTCGTCGACGCGAGCTGGTTTCGAAGCGCGTCCGACAGCAGTGCCCGCCGCGGCGCTCACAGCGTTGGTTCTGGGGAGACGACTCGCTCGTGAGGCTGGCGTAGCGGGTATGGTCGGAGGGGCTGCTGCGAGGGCGTTCCCGGACGGGGTGGGCGCGGGCTGTCTCGTGAGCTCGACGGAGGCGGTAGCCTGGGGCTCAGCGAACACTGCTGGGACTGGGTGAACTTGATGGGTCATGCCAGCCTGCGCAGGCTGATTCGGCATGGCTTCACTACTCGACGGCATGACGGCAGACGGCGAAGGGGGAGCGACCTTGGTCGATCCAGCGTCGCGCAGCAGACCTGACGCAAAGAGTGCTCCCACGACCAACCCGACGGCGCCACTCCCAATCAGCGCCACCAACCGCGGCACACTCGGCGAGGCGCTGACCGCTGAGCGTGAAGGTGTCGGCGTCGGCGACGAAGCGGGCGAGCCGGCGCCTTCCGACTGCAACCCATCATGCGTAAACGTCTCGAGATCCAGGGTGGCATCCGTTTCCGAGCTTTCCCCTTGCGCTGCGCTCTGCAACGCCAAGGCGAATTCCCACGGTGAAGCGAAACGCTCGCGAGCGTGCTTGGCGAGCGCGCGTTCGACAGCGACGCACACGCCATCGGGTAGATGCGGACAGAGCTCGGCTAGGGGCGCGTGTTCATGGTTGAGAATCTTGAACAGGATTTGGTTGTAGGTGCGTCCGTCGTAGGGGCGTTTGCCAGACAGCGACTCGTACACGACGACGCCCAGCGCGTACACGTCGCTGCGCGCGTCCAGACTCGCCTCTCCCCGCGCTTGCTCGGGGGACATGTAAGCGGCCGTTCCCGGGGCGTGACCCGTCGCCGTCAGCGTGTCTCCGTGGTCGTGGTCCGTTTCGTAGAGACGCGCTACGCCGAAGTCGAGCAACTTGATCCACGAACGTCCATCGGCGTGTTCCGTCAACATCACGTTGGCAGGTTTCAAGTCGCGGTGGATGACGCCGACCTCGTGAGCCATCCCGAGTGCTCGGGCGATCTGTGTGGCAATCACCACAGCCTTTCCGAGCGGCAACGCACCATGTTCCAGTTCATCGGCCAACGTGCGTCCACTGATGAGCTCGAGCACGAGGTAGGGCGGAGCGTCGGCGTCCGTCCCGATGTCGATCAGGGTGACGATGTTTTCGTGTTCGAGCTTTGCGAGCAGTTGTGCTTCCCGTTCGAAGCGGCGCAGCGAGTGCCGCCCGCCGTCGCGATAGCGCAAGAACTTCAGCGCGTAGGCCTTACCCAGACTCGTGTGTTCGGCGCGAAAAACCGTTCCCATGCCGCCCCGACCGAGGTGCGCCTGAAGGCGGTACTTGCCGCCCACGATCTTTCCTGGAAACAGCGTGGGCTCATCGCCGAGGGGCGAACCTTGAAGTCTCTCTTCGGATTCAGTTCGTCTCTCGGCGCTGGGCTGATCCGCAACCTTCATCGGTGTCACTCGCAAAGCACGTGGGGCGCGAGCCGCCAGTGCTGCCCGGCATCGCCACGTCCCGGGGCGATGCCTACCGTGTACGGGGGAGTTGGGCCGATGTCGAGGGTTCGTGCAGGCACGTCCGCCGGATGCAAAAGGTACAGGCTCTCGTCGGCCTGAAACTCGTCGTCCACCGGCTCGATAATCCAGTCCAGAAAGACGGTTTCACCCGGGTCTACGCGACGTAGCAGACCCGAGAACCATTCGTCTGGAAAGGCCACGTTGCGCATCCGGTGGTACGATCCGACCTCTTCGAATTGCCAGAGGGCCGTCGCAAGGTTGGACGTCGGAGGCGGTCCCATCGTTGCTGGCGCCTCCGCAGTCTCGAGCTGCAACACGAACGCGTCTCCCAGGTAGCGATTGGTCATCACGTAACCAGTCGCACAACCGTTGCTGACGGGCTCGTCGAAGACCGGTAGCGCTAGGCTCGGTTCGGACGTGTGACAGCCCGAAAGTACCCACAACGATAACGTGGCGGGCCGTGCCCAGCTGCGCGCCGGTCTTCGGCTAGCTTCATCCAAGGCGATTCACCATGTGGCTAGAGGATGCACGGCGCAGATCCGCTCGTCGTCACGCAGTAGATACGCGAGTCGTGGATCGTCCCCACGCAGCACTTCTTCGCTCCGCCCGGTCGTTGGCTACAGCCGACCCCACCGCATACGCCGCAAGAGCTCGCGCAGCAGGTTCGCTTTTGATTGTCCGTGATACCATTGCACCGGACCACCGGCGCAGGCGAGTTGTTGTCGGTGTTGGTTGGCGCGGTGTACGGCGCGATCAATTCCGCAGCCGTTGGCGCGGTCCAAGGTTCGAGCAACGTCGAGGAACCGACTTCGTTGCCCAAAACGACCTCGGGCGCCTGGGTAGCAGCGGTTTCAGTCGCGTCGGCTACTCCAACCGACAACATGCCGAACGTGATCGAACCCAGTGCAACACTCAAACCCAACACCAGTGTCTTCAGTTTCTTCATGACGATACTCCATGGCTCTCGGCACGCAGCCAGGGGCTCACCGTCGAGTCCCCTGCTCGTCCATCGAACGCCTTCTACACGAGCTCCAAACAGCGCGACAAGCTCGTCCTCACCAACTTTCGACGTTGGCGCGCGAGCGCGGACAACTCGGACAACTCGGACGCCGAGCGAAACAGCGTAGCGCGAAACTACCGCTGGCAACCGCCATGCGCCTGGCATGACGCGTGCTCACTGCTCGTGCATGAGTTCGCCCCAGGCAAGCAGTGTCGTGGTGACGACGAGCGCCCCCGAGTCACCTGCCTCCGGGCTTCGAACGGCGCACAGAGTTCTCTGGTATGACTCCGACGCCCTTGTCGTTCGCCAGCAGGGGGACGAGTGCCTCGAAAGCTTTCACGTTACGCTCGTTCGCGACCCGGGGCAGTTGCTGAGGGCTTGTGGCGAAAGGGCATGGGATGTAGTGGTCGTTTGCTCCGCCGTGTCGAGCGCGAACGCGCTCGGCTTGATTGCCCAAGTTCGGCGCGGTCACGACGTCGTCGGTATCGTGCTTTTGACGGCGGCCTTCGACGAAGTGTTCATCAGCCGAGCGCTGTCCAGTGGGGCGGACGATTTCGTCAGTCTTGCGGACACAGGCGACTTCGCGCCACGGCTTCAGGTAGCGGCACGCAGACGCTTGCTGCCCACTCTGGAACGTGCGCGTTTCGCGCTCGGCAACGGGATCAGCCTCGACCTGATGGAACAGACGGTGTGCACTGCGCGCGAACGAGTACAGATCGCCGGCAACGGTTTCCGCATCTTGGCGTGCCTGGCTCGTGCGGGGTGTGAGATCGTCAGCCCCGAACGGTTGTGTGAATTCGCGGGAATTCAGCGCGCGCCCGGTCACGCTAATTTGCAGACGGAGGTTTGGCGACTCCGCCGCACGCTCGCCTGGCTCGCGCCGCTGGTCGAGAACGTGCGCGGCAAGGGTTACCGAATACGCCCTGACTTAGTCCGCTTCCCCACGGTCTTTCATTCGAGTACTCCCGCGTGATCGTGAAGCCAGGGTAGCGCCCGCTCCAATCCAACGTATTCGTCGTCAGAGCTACAGCTCCTGCTGCCTCTCGACAGCACGCCGATCACCCGTGGGGATCCATCCGCCGCCAAAGCGAGGAGCGGTCCTCCCGAGTCCCCGAAACAGGCGCCTCGGTCCTGGCCCGCATTCACACGCAGCCAACCGTCGCTTTGCTCCATCAAGCGTGTGCCGAGAAACTCCAGCCGTCCGTGCGTGCCCGTCTCGGTCACTCCGAACCCGGCCATGAGCAGGTCACCTGTGTCGACCTCGAACTCCGAGCTGGGGTCGATGACGAAAACCGACCCTCGTTCCAGGCGCAGCAGCAGTAAGTCCATCTCAGGGTGCGGTATCCGTTCGGTAGCCGCTGAGGACGCTTGCATCGTGCAGTCAGGGGAGCGTTGGTCCAAGCGAAAGTCCACTTCGACGTGGTCAGTATCCTGGCGAACGCAGTGGGCCGCCGTCAGCACCCACTCGGAAGAAATGCGCGTTGCCGTACACGTGTCGAGCAGCGTGCCTCCCAGCGACGCAAAGGAGTAGACGCGTCCGATGGCGCCAAACAACTGTGCCTCGAGCTCAGGCGAGCCAGCATCAGGACTTCCGAGATACAGGCTCTGCTCGGACGTGGAGAAACACTCGACCTGCTCTTCGGGCTGGTCAGAACAAGCAAGCGCGAGTACCGCCCACAAGAAGGGAGCGGCCACCGTGAAGCGAACGGCTTCTACTGGTTCGGACCGGTTACGTGACGTCATGTTTACCTGCGCCAACGAGGGCACGATGACGGAACATTCGTCATCGCACCCTCTGACTCGGCACGTCTTGTAAAGCTCAGCGCACGGGCGATGAGTAGACCCTCGCTCCGGACCGGGAGTGATACTTCTTGCCAACGGCGGAGTTGCCGTCGGCAGAGTAGCGACGTGACGGGCCGGCAACCATGTACCAGCCGACGCTGGTGTTGACGGGAACGTTGGTCCAGTTGGTGGTGTTCCAAGGTGCCGCCAAGTCGAAGTCCCAGGCGTTCCGCTCTTGTACGGTCGTGTCGGCGTCGTTACAGATGCGCGAAACGGTGTAGTTCGTGGTCATCTGGCCACAGTCGTTTTTCAGACAGGTCGCGGAGGGACCCGACACACCGTTACGAGACCCTTTCAACGTCCAAAAGTGGTTAGCCGTCGTCGGGTAGGCTGCTGCGTCGCAAGCTGCGGTGCTGTACGCCTTTTCGACGGCAGCGTCGACGTCGAACTCGACGCGCACGACTTCCGTGCTCGCTCGGCCCAACGCCGCAGCCTCGAAGGCCTGTGCGTCCACCAACTCGCGTGCTGGTATCGGCACGTGTGGGTCGAGTGCGTAAAGCGTCTCGAGCGTCGTCAAAGGTCCGAAGCTGTCAGCCAGCAGGTCGAGCAGGGGCTGCTGGTAGGCGGAACCTTCCTCGCGCATCATCAGCGCCTCTTCACCATCGATCGTGACGAACTTGGAGATTTCGATGGTCTCCCCTGCGGTCTCGACTCGGTGTAGCACGGTCTGCTCTGCGACGACGCTATCCTCACCCGGACCCATGTCGGTGTTGGCTTCCGGCAGTGTGTCCTCGCCCTGCGCCTGGCCCTCGCTCAGATCGTACCCTTGCACTTCGCCTTCGGCTCCACACGCGACGGGGAGTAGACAGGCAACCAAGTAACCCAAGTGACGTTTGTTCATTTTCTGGTGCTCCTTTTCGGCCCTTTTGGGCGTTAACGTGAGGCCTGTTATGCGGGGCACGTCACTCTGCTTCCACTCTCCGTTTGGAGAGAAACGCTCCGTGTTGATGGCCAAACCGAGCTGAGGTTCGGCAGATGCGAACAGCGCACTTTGCGGCGCGCCGTCTGCGCAATCGCGCCGATCCTGGGCTGCTTTGTAATTCTGCTACGAACATGGGATTCGGCGCGTTAGGCTGCGTTCGGTGGAGTGGTGCCAGAGCCCGTGTTCGAGTTACCTCGCGCTCTTGGTGGGGTGCCACGGCGCTGCGCTCGCCTGTCATGACACGCCCGAGTCGGTCCCCGTGCAAACCTTGGCGAGCGACGCCGGAAGTATGCTTCCCAACCTCTGGGATCCGAATCGGCTGTGTCCTGTCGGTTTTCAACTAGAGAATCTCGCGCTCGACTCCGAGCTGCTACTGGGCGTCGAGGATCCCGAGGCGCCGGGGCAACCCAGCGCGTTGGTGATCTCTCAGCCGCGCTCAGGCTCGCCTCACAGTCACGTGTGGCGGTTGGACAAAGCCGCATCCGATGGCTCCACACTGTTCGTGATCAACACCCGGCCCCCCGGCGCGTACCTCACCTCACGCCTCGACGCACGCCTTCCCGATCCTGCCGAACTCGAAACGGACGCTGGCTTCAACGAGTTCTCCTGGCGCTTGCAACGCGCAGGCGCCGTGCGAGTCGGCGGCCAGCTCGACGACGTGACGTTTTCTTTGAGCCCGGTGGCGTCTCCCGAAAGCGCGCTAGAGGTTACCGATGACCGAGCGCTCCAGCTGAGCACGATTGACGAGTCCGACGCTCAGCTCTGGAAACTGCGGCAGTTCGAGTTGTGCGATTTGTAGCAGTCGCTCACCACCTGCACGTTGGTTCTGCGACACAACGGTAGCCGCCTTCGCTCGAATCGTAACCGCACACCTGACTCGCCACGCACAGCTCGGCGGTCGGCTCGCCGAGCTCACACCAACGAGCCACGTCGCCATCACATCGTCCCACCCGGTCCAGTTCGGAGCAGGCCGTGGCGTTTCCTTTACGCACCACTTCGTCAATCCAGTCGACCAACACGTCCGCTCGCACATAGGTATCCCGGCCCACGCAGTCGGCGCTGCCGAAACTCAGGATGCCGAGCACCTGGGCGCGACCGTTCGCATCTACCCCCAGAGCAGGTCCTCCGGAGTCGCCCGCGCAAGCGCCACTCACACCGCGGCCATCCACCGTGAACGTCGTACTCGAAAGATCGACGATCGGCTGTGTCGCGTAACGACGGTCACCTCGAACCCCGTACGCGTCTTCACCCCAGCCTGCCAGCGTCACTTCCCGACCCACCCAGCTCTCGTCGACCAGCTGCATCAAGCTCAATGGCTCCAACTGCAAAGTGAGTAGCTCGCTCGACGTGACTCGGATCAACATTGCGTCCAACTCTGGATGAACGAACCGCAGACTCTCGACGCAGTCTATCGTGTAGAGTGAGTGAGATTCGCTCGGCAGGTTCGTGTGAAACTCGAGCAGATCGGCGTGAGCACAGTGCGCGGCAGTGAGCACCCAAGCACCCCCGAGCCAGGTCGCGCTGCACACGGCAAAGTTCGGGTTCTCCGCAACGGGGACGCGCAGCATGCCCACGGCGGCCTGCTGCGTTTCCGCGAGCAGGCTCGGTACGCCCGCACCCACGATGGCTTGGCGGTGGCTGAGCAAACAGTCGTCGCTGGCTGCTTCCCCACAGCTCAGAACAGCCAAGCCGACCACGAGTAACCTCGGGAGGTGAACCCGCCCGAGGCCGAACGTCGTGGGGGCGCCGTTCACAGGGTGCAGCACCTCAACTCGACCTGATCGGCCGCAACCTGATCGTTACCATCGACGGCGTTGTTCCCGACGTTGATGCCACACACGACCTCGCCCGATGGACACGACTTCGTGGAGAGCCAGCTTCCCGTGTCGGTGTTTGGAGCCGTCGCTGGGCTCAGCTTGGTGCCGTCCGAGCACCAGCCTTGCATGTGGGTCGTGCCGACGTCGTCCCCGCCGGGTGATTTGTACTTGATTCGTCCCTTGGTGAGAGGCGTGCCTGATGTCGGGCAAGTGGCGGGGTTACCCCGCCACTCGCCTGTGGTGTCCGTTTGACTGGTGACCCAACCTTTGAACTCACCCGTCGATGGATCGTTGCAGTGAAGTGCCAGCGACGTGATGGCGCGGTCATCGTTGTTGCCCTGGGAAGACTGCGCGCGCAAGTGAATGCCGTAAGCGTAGCTGCCCGCTGGACAGTAGTGTGCGCATTGGTCGTAGGTGGAGCCGCTTGGGAAGTTACCCCCTCCGAGATTGAGCGTGGCAGCGGTCGAGGTGTCCATGCGTCCGGTCGCACAGCTCTTGAACGTATCCCCGTCTGGGGTGTCCACCAGGGTAGCTTCAGAGACAGGTGGCGGTGTCTCGATGGTCGCTTCCTCACCAATCGTGAAGGGTGCGGGAGTTTCAGCTTCCGAAATCGACTCGAACTCGGTCTGCGTTTCGTCGTACGCCCCTTCCGCGCCGCACCCGACGAGCGCTGCACTGGCCAATGAGAAAATGGTGATGATCGTTCGTGACATGGTACTTCTCCTCTTGCCCGTACATCGCCGACGTGGCCCGGGCGCACTGCCCTAGAGCAACGCACGTGCCAGTCTGCGATCCATCGGCGATGCCGTGCCTTTGGCAGCGACTGTTCACCTGCGAGCTAACTCGAACGAACCAACCCGACCAACTCGGACAAGTCGAACGACGTGCGGGCCTCAGCAACGCGCCAGCGGAGCGGGAGCGTCGTGGGAGCTCTCGTGGTTTGGGTGGGCCCAGCGTGGGACGTAGCCGCTCGGCTCCCTCCCACCACTTGCTCCAGTTTTGGCGCAACTCCGGGGGCTGGGTCGCGCCGTGAATCAGCGAATCCCGGCGGACGGGCACGATGCGTTAGGCCGGGTTGGGCGTCAGCGTTCGCCTGAGACACTGCCCTGCATACGAACGCGACTCGGGAACGCTCGGCTGAGTCGCGCTGGTCTGCAGTGGTCGTCGCTCGCGCCGCAGAAAGGTGGGACCCCACCATCCAGCGGTTAGCACCAGAGCCAACCCCCAACGCGCCCTACTCGCCGGGCACGTAGTGTTCAACCGCTTGAAGGCGCACGTCCTCGGCAGCGTGCGGTAGTTCGAAGTACAGATCCAACACTTCGCCGTGGGATAGCTGGAAAAAGTTACCGTCCGTCGCGCAATACGCTTCGTTGGCACACGACGTGGGTGCATAGTCGACGCCGTCTGCCTCCAGCCAGATGCTGTCGAGGTAGGTCGTCTCGCGTTTCTCTTCGCGCAACTGCACGTGCAGCACACCGTCGCGGAGTGCGGAAGGCGGCAGCTCGAGGGGTAGGGCCTGCTTGGCGTTCAGCTCGCGGGAGCTGAGATTCCGCAGAATCTCTCCTTGCTTCACGAAACCATTCCCGCTGTCGACATAAACGTAGGGGCACGCCGCGCAAAGGTTCGGATCACGCCCCTTTCTCGTCTGCGCCTTCACGCGTCGAAGTTTCGTCCCCGCCAAGCGATAGGTGGTGACCGTTATTGCTGCGCAGGCATCGTATTTCGTCACGACGGTCCCGTTGCCCGGCGTGTCCAGCGTTCCCGAGTCGTAGCCGCCACCGACGTCGAGTTCGCTCCAATGCAGCGCCGTGCCGTCGTAGATCCCAACCTGAAAAATGAACGGCGGGTCCGTGTGACCGGGTGCACGCTCGCGGAGCAGCAACTCCTGGCGCCCGTCCTTCGCGTCGATGTCGATGATTGAAAGATCGATCCCGCCGAAGTAGCGTGGCGTGAGCTGGAGCGTAAACTCGACGCGATCCACGTGGAGCACGGCCGGACAACTCGGCGTCGCGTCGCGACATCCTCGAACGGGGATTGACGCTGCCTCGTCGGCGCGCTCGCTCCCCTCGGTGCGCACCTCCGCGCTGATGAGGCGGATCTCTTCGGGAGTACCGTCACCGTCGAGATCAGCGTTCGCTTCCCAAAGGGTTTTTGGCGTTGGCGGGGCGGGGGCCGACGGATTTCGCTCGGGTATGGGCGATGGCGGCGCGCCGGGCGCCTCCGTCGCAGCCGGCACCGTGCCCGACGAATGCGTCTCCGCGGTGGTCTCGGGCGCTGCAACCAACCCGTCCGCTTGCGTGGCGTGGGCTGTGGAAACAGAGGGAGTAGGCGAAGCTCGCCCCGCATCCCGCGTCGACTCGCTACGACAACCCCAACTCATGATGAGAACGACGCCCAGTTTGAGCAGGAGATTGCACACGGCAGTACGGTAGCGATAGGGAAGCGCCGCAACAACGGGTTTTGCTTCAGCGCGGCTCCACATCAGCGCTGAGCCTTGGTCAGATCAATCCTCGCCCGTCGCTCCTAACTCAGGAGCTCCGACGCATCGCGGAGGATTCGACGTTCCTGCGAGCCGTCGCACGCGCGCGCCGGGGTGACGCGGCGGGCTCACGAGCCATCGCGCTCGAGTACCTCGAACGCTATCCCAACGGTCTGCGGGCGCCGGAAGCGGAGCGACTGGCTCGACCCAGAGCGGCGGCAAGCGAGACGCCGCCTCCACGCAAAGCTCGGTAGCGGGCTGGGCGGTTCGCTCGAGAAAAGGAGCGCTCGGCGCGCTGGAGGTGCGACGCTACCGCGTGTTCATCGCCGCTGGGTACCACGTCCCACGGGTTACTGAGCACTAAGTACCTTCCGCGTTTCCCCAAGTCGTCATACACTCGCGAAGCCATCGTCCACCCGTAGCAGAGAGTTCACCTCCTCGATGCTGGGCACGTCGGGTAAGGAGAGTACCGCTACGTGTACTGACGCGAAGCGTGCTGCACTCGACATGAAAAGGATCTGAAACGCGCGGTGGGCGTGCACGTGTCACCGTCGAGTGTCGTCGACCAGTGCTGCTGGAACGGGAGCTGGCCCCGCAGTTCAAAGTCGCGGCTGGCTGCTGGTCGCTTGCGTGATCGATGTGGGAATGTCGTACATGTCGTGGCGGTGATGGAGATACGAGGGAGCTGGGTTTGGTCGTTGCTCGCCGTGTCGTTGTGCCATTTTCGTTGCGCGGATGCTGACAGCTCGAATGCGTCTGGTGAGTCGATGCCCACCGCTTCTGACATGGTGCACGGCCGCTCCCCCGACGCACGCGCCGGCGGCTCCAACCTTCCCGACGACGCTGAAACGCAAGGCACGCCAACCGCAACCGCTGCAGCCCCAGCCGAGCCAACCGCTACGGGGGATCCCGAGGCGACCTCCCAGGCGAATGAAGGGCCGCGCGAAGCTCCGACGACAGTCGACGCGGCGGCAAGTGTCGACAGCAGCGCACGACAGCTCGACGCCGGACCCGCTGATGGCGACGCAGCTGAAGGTGACGCGGCCAGCGATGACGTCGCGGGTCACGTGGCAGACGATCTGCCAGGCGAAGAACGTGACGCCTCTGCCATGGATGCGGGCGTGCCGCACGACTCGGGCGCAGAGGTGGATGCAGACCGCGAGCAAGACACGGAGCCCGCGACCGCGCTCGGGGGGCCAAGCACCATTGCCCCAGGCGGCGTCGCGGTACTACAGCTGGAGGCGCTTGCACTCGCCACGTTGCAATCGGTGACCTTGCAAGACGCGGAGCTCTTGGTGACGGACCGCGAAAACGTTCGATTCGTGCTCGCGCAACCCGACGAAGTGAGCGACCCCGTCGAGTTGACGTCCCTGGACCTGACCAGCCTATCACTCGAGCGCGAGGACTTGACGGCGATGCCCGAAGTCCTCGTCCCTCTGCTTCGAGTTGCCGTACGAGTTCCAGAGTCGATCATGGCGGGCGCCGCGGAGTTTCGACTCGAAACGTCAGATGGCAACCGCTACTCGTGGCCCGTCGAAATCATCACGCCCGATGCTGCGTTCGTGCCACCAACACCTGACGGGATCATGTGGCCCGCGATCAGCAACCACGACGGCGTTTTTCCGATCGGTACTGAAGGGCCATATTTTCCTCTGGTCGACCCCATCTTCGAACAATCATACCCTGTCCCGTATTCATCCGTCGGCGTCACCTATCAAATCAGTCTGCTTGCGCACGATGGCGCCTCTTGCATCGAGGCTGCGCCGGTCACTGGGGTGATCAGCGGCGAAGAACGCGTCGACGGCATCGGAGTCAACCCGATCGAGGGTTGGTATGATATCGCCGCTGGCAACGTCGTCGAGCTGACCATCGATCGCACGTCGATTGGCGGCGAGCCCGAGCACTACACGGGCGGTTGGGCCACTGGAGAACTCGATGCGGTGGCCGAGCCCACGGGGCGAGGCCAGATGGCTCCTCCACAGCCCGGCTACTCCTTCATCGTGTTGCACGCCACGCGCACTGGGTTGCCGCTGGTCATCAACTACAAGAACACTGACCTATCCTTCGAACAAGCGTGCCCCTCGACCGACCCCTGAACTTCCAGTTGAGATCCGACAGCAGGCGCGGTTGCCGCCACCAGGTGAACGTGTCTGTTGCGTCGACTGTTCCCGCCACCAAGCGACCCAGCCACCGGGCCGCCGAGTGTCAGTGGATGGCGAACCGCGCACTCGCACGATCGAGAGCCCTCGCCAGACGGTGCCACCTCGGGAGATCGTCGCTCAGCCACGCAGCGGCGTCGCCCACCGAACCGCTGCACAAGAAGCGAATGACTTGCACCAACGGAGCGTTGAGGAGCGGGCGAAACTCGTACCACTGAAAATCGTGCACGGCGGCCAGTGCATTCGAGACCCGTCGGTGAAGTGGAACTTGGCTCCGGGCGAGCGCGACATGCAAAGCGAAAGCGCCGTCCAAGCTGACGTAGGCCTCGTTCATCGCTTCGATGCGTGGCGCCATCGCCCACGCGCGTTTGCTGAGCTCCTGGGGCGAGGTGCGCGGCTCGGCTGCCCATTGGCGGATCGTCGCCGCTAGCTGGCTGGTGGTGCTCGCGTAGTTACCGAGCAGGTTGGCGCCTCGTAGAGCTACCTCTTGCTGTTCGACGTGACCGATCATCAAATCCTCAGCTGCACTCTCGATCTCTCGCTCGAGAGTCCGCACACGGATTCGGCCGACCTCCAGCTGAGCGTGGAGCAAAACCCGCTCAGCCTGCCAATAACTGCATTCGCGGGCGAACGCTCTGAGTACGTCGTCATTCGGCTCTGCTTCGGGCAGAGTAAAACACTCATTGAAGGTCAGCGCTGCGGCCAACGCATCGCGGCCCGCAGCATACAGTGAAGGAGGGGCCTCTCTGTGAACTCGGCGCAGCAACCCCTCGTGGAATGCCAACTCGCGCCTGAGCAGATCCCTGGCCTCGTTGTACTGCGTCACGTGATGAGTCACACCATCGAGCTGGCGCATCCACATCTGCTCGCCTTCCGGGGGAAACGCTAAGTAGTGTCCTGTGCCGGTCATCAAATCGTCCGAAACTCTGAGCACGTTTCGGAGCAGTGGATGCAGCTGCTCTGCCAGGGCGAGCGCGGGCGATGGCGATGGCGAGGTAGTCTGACCAAAGTACGGCTGGGCGAGTGCGTCCTCACCTTCGAGTTCCGTCGGTACGACCGTGCGGGCGCGACTCTGTGATGGCTCGAGCCGAGCGGCGGCCCGAGTACCCAGCAGCGGCTGCTCCACGTCCACACCACTGCCTTGCAAACAGCCCGCTAGCTCTTCGACAGCCTCCCCCGCCGTCGTGAAACGGCGCTCCGCCACCCGATCCAGACATCGCAAGAACCAAGCATCGAAGCCGCTCGGGAGTCGCGCATCCGGAAGTTGCTCCCGCAGTCGTTCACTCGGCACGTCGATCTGTCGGACCGTGATCTCGTCGAGCAAGCCCTTCGCCGTGCGTTCACGCCAGTACATCCGCCCAGTGAGCGCGAAGTAGACCAGCAAACCAAGCGCCCAAACGTCGGTTTGCGGCGCCAACTCTAGGCCGTTGGCCTGTTCGTACGACCGAAAGAACGCAGTGCCCGAGCGACCCTGACGTGCGGCGCTCGTTCGATCGAGCACCGCAGCCAAACCAAAGTCGAGGACTTTGGCCTGCGGTGAGTCGCTGTGGGGCTCGATCAGGAAAAGGTTCGATGGCGTGAGATCCCGATGCACGATGGGCGTCGAGCTCCCGTTCTCGTCGACGTAGCCATGAGCCGCGTCCAGAGCTGCAGCCACTTGACGTAGTACGACCAGAGCCTTGCGGACTGGTAACGGACCTTCGGCGTTCACCCATCGAAAAAGGTCCGACCCCCGGAGTAGCTCCATCGCCAGGAAGTGGGTCTGCGAGGAAACGTCGAAGCCGATGTCCAGCGGCATGACGATGCTCGGATTGCCGCCGAGCTTGCCAAAGACGCTTGCCTCCAGCCTCAGCTGACGCAGCGTTGCTTGCGAGGAAGCGCCGCGGCGGGGGTGCAGGATCTTGATGGCTCGCTCCTGCTGGAGAGCGGCGTGACTCGCCTTGTAGACCACTCCCGTCCCGCCGACTCCCAACCTCTCGGCCAGGAAGTAGGTGTCCGCATAAAGCTCGGTTGAAGGGAACGGGTCGCGCGACATGTGGCCACCCAGGCTGCGCCTGCCTGACTCCTCAGTCTCCGTTTGCTACCCTCGGCAGGCATGGGCAGGATAGAACGCCTGAAGTCAGGTCACACCGTCGAGTTGTCGACGGAGACACTCATCGGCCGTTCGCCCCGCTGCCGCGTGGTTCTCGACCACCCCCTCACCTCGTCGTTGCACGCTCAGATCCGCTGGATGGGAACCGAGTGGTTCCTCTCCGACGTCAGCCGCAACGGCACATGGATCAACGGCCAGCCGCATCGCCGTGACGACTCCGTAGCGCTCCGCGCGAATGATGCGATCTGCTTCGGCCGCAATCAGGATCCCTGGCTGCTGAGGGACGCCAGCGCCCCAAACTCGCTCCTCATCCCCATGAACGGCAGCTCTCCGATCTCGCTTGGCGAAGGGCCCGTCGCACTGCCGCCCGCAGGGCAAGCCCTGGTCTCGGTGTTTCTCGATCCCGATGGGGGCGCGATCGCCGAATCGGCGAAAGAGCGTCGGGTGTTGATCGACGGCTCCGAACTCGAAGTGTCGGGCGTCGTCTACCAGGTGCAGCTAGCGTCTCCTCAACCGCCGACGGCCGTTGCAGGCGCCACGCTCGAACATTCGCGGCTGACCCTGGCACCTGCTGCTCACGAAGAACACGTCAGCGTGACGCTCACCATCGCGGGCAAGGAACACCAGCTGCGGCCTCGCGTTCACTTTTCTTTACTACTGGAGCTCGCCAGAGAGCGGCTCGGAGATCGCCAGCGCGGTGTTTCGAGCACTGGCGAGGGCTGGGTGCACATGGAAGAGGTGTGCAAGCGACTGAACATCGACCGCCCGACGCTCAACACCTACGCCCACCGTCTCCGAAAACAGTTCGACAAGACCGATCTCACCGATGCGGTCAACATCGTAGAACGTCGCGCGGACTCGGACGAGGTGAGGCTCGGCTGCAGCGAAGTCGTGATCCTCAAGCCGACTTGCTGATGAGCTGCGCGTCCGGCCCTGCGCGCGCGATGATGCTTGGTACTCGATGGCGGCGCAGCGGCGTCAGGTCAAGCCATCCCAGCGGATGGCGTGACCTGACCCGTGCAGAAACAGGGTTTGCTCAGATCCCCCAGTCCGACTCGCTCATGTTGTTGGCGAGCTGGTCCAGCTCTTGGAACAGCGCGTCGAAGTTCGCGCCTACGTTGAAGATGAAGGCGATGTTCACTTCGTCCCATCTGCGTTGGTTGGCCAGACTTGCTGTGCCCTCCATGCCCCCCGTGTAGATGTGACCGCCATTGCCGTGAATACCCAGGGACCACTGGCCAGTCGCGGGGTCGAGTAGCTTCACCCCGCTCTCTGCCTCGTAGCGACGAAGCATGCGTACGAGACCTGGAGCCGTTCCCGACAGGGCACGGTACTCCTCGAGATATGCCCAACGCGAGTACGGGCTCTCGAAGGTCGCGTACCAGGGTTCGCTCTCGTGGCGGTCATCCAGACGTTCTGCGGCCAAAAAGATGCCCGAGTCCGCAGCAGGCGCCAAGGTAACGTTTCGAATCTGAGCGACCACGTCGCCCGTCAACACCTCGACGATGTGGCGAACCAGCATGTAACAGCTGCTACAATACCGTTCTTGGGTTCCTGGCGGGAAGTTCGCGGGCATCGAGGTCATCCAGCGGACGTTGTGCTCGAGCACGATTTGCTCTTCGCTGATTCCGAAGCTGCTGGCGATCACGGAAGCGGGCGGTAGTTCCTGCAGGCCGCTCTTGTGTTCCAGGAGCATGCCGATGGTCACGTCGTGTATGTCGGCATTCTCGGACACCGTCACTCCGGGTGGTGGGGTCAGCCCAGTGTGAACCAGAAGCGGGTACACGGGTGTGTTGCGACTCAGAGACTGACCCGTCGCGGGGTCCAGCGTGTTCGAGTCGATCAGATCTTGCATCGCGAACAGGCTGACGGGTTTGTCCACGCTCGCGAGGCGCAGCACGGCACCTTCCTGAAGTTCGTCGGTGAAGTACTTGTCGGCGTATCCGAAAGACTTCGACAGGACGAGCGTGTCTTCCTTCATCACGGCCAACGTGCCCGCGGGAATCCCGTTTTCGATCATGAACTTCTTCGTCGCGATCGCGAACTGTTCCACTGCGGGCGTCGCCGGGTCGTCACCATTCTCGACCCGGTCGCTCATCTTATCGTTCCGAACGAGACCCAAGTCGAAGTACTTGCCACCGTCATCGGTGTCTTGAACGTGAACCGCGATGGTGTTCGGTCCGACCGCGAGCGCACTCTTGGCGCCCTGCTTCAGACCTAGGTAACGGTAACCCGCAGACCAACCATTCTGATCGTTGGCAAGAACGCCGTTGATGTAGACTTCCATGGTGTCGTCCCAGCGGGCCCAGAACAAAAGGTGTTCGGTGTCGCAATCGGAGAGTTCGATTGTGGTGCGCAGCCACAGGTCACTTTCGCCCGACGGCCAAGGAGTTGTCGGCACATCGCCCAAGCGGCTGTTTTGATAAAATCCACCCGGCGCACTTTGCCATGCAGAATCATCGAAGCTTGGAGAAGTCCAGTTACTGGCAGGCGCCGTGGTCGTGTAGTTCCAGGTCGTGCCCTCACCCCAGGGCATTTCTGTGGCTGCGGCGCTCGGCGTCACGAAGTAACCATCACGGTTCGCTCGTGTCATCGTCGCGGGCGGCGTCGTGGCGCCATCGACGCCGCACGCGGCCGGGTCACCTCCCGAGCCAGGCGTGATGCTCAACGTGTCGTTCGAAAGGTCGAGCGTCGCGGTGTACGTACCGAGCTCATCGTAAGCGATTTGGAAGCTGCTCCCCGCTACGACACCAGAGGATCCAGGCGCAACGAGCGGCGATGTCGCAGCCCGATGGGTCGATTGTTGCGTGCCCCAGCCATTGAGTTGGTTGGTCTGGGTGATGACGCAACTGTCCTGGAGCATCCAGGCCCACTCCACGTCGTAGGTCAACGTGGCTAGTTGTCCGGACGCATCCGGGACCAATCGCGACGCTTGATCGGCGCCCCAGCCCGTGGCGTTGCAGCGTAGATAGTAGTGAGCAGTGGATTGGAGCCGCTCCGCCGTGGACGCGACGGTCCCGTCCTGATCGCTTTCTGCCGAGCAGCCGACGACCAACACGCCCGCCACCAGTGTGAACGCTGAAATGCGCTTCAAAAGAGTTATCAATCGTATTTGATGCTTCATTGGACCTACCCTGAGTTGAGGAGCGAGGCCGTGACTGGCCAATCCACGTCCCACCCCGATTGCGTGCGCGCTCGTGCGTGCGTCGGAGTCACTCGCAACCCGTCCGCACGCGCTAACCCAAATGCTTCGTCCACCGCAGAACGGCAATGACAGCCGATGTCAGCTCAGCGGGGCGCAGTCTCTCGTCGCTCGCTCGTGGAAACTCTCGCGGGACACGCCGCTGGTTGCAACCCGCATCGACGCCCGCGCACTCACCTGAGGCTCGAAAGCCCTTGCCCTTCTTCGAGGACTTTGGGTTGGAGCAGTCCCCGAGAAACCATGCAAGGCGTCGTGCACCAGAGCGTTCTCGCTCGAGCGCGGGCTCGCAAAGGCCAGCAGCGAACCCGAGGAATTCGACGGCGGCGTCGCCCCGAGCCGCAACCGTTCAGTCACTGATCGTGAAATCGTCCAGATAGATGGTGCCTGACCAGCCGGTGATCTCGAGCGTCATTCCAACGTGCGTTACCGACAAGGTGGCGTCAGGGTTGAGGAGGAATGCACTATCGAGGTCGGTCTCGAACGTGAACCACGTGTTGGTTGGCATGCTGGTAACTTGCGCGAATGAGCCGGCAGCCGTAGTCCCCGAGAAGAGCGTCACGGCGGCAAAGTCGATATCGCCTTGCGTGCCCGAGGTCGTTTGGAGTCGAAGACTTCCGCTGATGGTTTTGCCTTCCAGGCTCACCGTGCCGCACAATGGGACACGCACCCGAACGCCATTCTTGCTGCTGTTGAGGTTGTTGTAGGGGATCGCTAGCGAGCTTGCTGACCCTGACGCTCCAATGTCGCCCTCGTCCACGAGAGAAGCGGCGCTGTTGGTGTAGTTGGCATCGACCTGCCACCCCTGTTTTCCGTCTTCGAAGTCCCACGATCCGCAGCCGGGTCTACCATTCGAGCCAACGCACAGCTGGGAAACGCCGGCGCGACAGGTGTTGTTGCAGTAGCCAGAAACGCACTGCGCCACGGCGTTGGCTTGAGTGCAATCCTCACAGCTGTCCCCACAGGCGCTGGCGTCGGTGTTGCTCCTGCACGTGCCTGCGGCGGGTCCGGTCGTGCAGCGATGCGTGTTCGTGGGGCAGACGCAGGAGCCTCCGGAGCACGACAGACCGTTGGTGCACGCTGACGCTCCGCTACAGCAAGACTGAGCGTAAGCACCACACGCGCCGCACATGCCATTGCTGCAGGCGGGACTACTGCCAGTCTCGGAAGGTTGCGGACAGCTCGTCCCGCAAGACCCGCAATTGCTGACGTCGGTGGCGAGGTCCACACAAGCGTTCTGGCAGAGGCCCTCGGTTGCACCATCACATTCGCAAACGCCGGAAACGCACGACGTACCTGTCGGACACGTCGAGCCGCACGTCCCGCAATTGTCGTCGTCGTTGCTCAGGTCGCGACAAGCACTCGTACACCACGTTTCGGAGGGAGTGCAGGCGTCGTCGCAAGAGCCGGCACCATCACAGAATTGACCGGTACCGCAACTCGTCGCCGCACTGGCGAACACTGGCGTACAGTGCGTGTTGCTCTGGACGCATTGTCCCGCGGCTGCACAGCGATTGTCATCGAGCGGGTCGGGATAGTCCGCACACATCGTGTCCGCATCGCAGGTGACGCTATCACAGCGCTCATCGTCGGCGACTGCGCCACAGAAACCGTCCGAACCGCAAGCTTGGCAAATCTGTTCACAGGCGCTGTCGCAGCATACCTTGGCGCCAGAGGTGGTGTTCGCACAGAAGCCCGACCCACAGTCCGCGGCTGCGGTACATTCTTCGCCCAGCGCAGCCTTGTTGGGCACGGTACACTCTCCGGCCCCACTGCAGGTGCCCACCCCGTCCTGGCATGGCGCTCCACTCGCGACGTCCACGCTTGCGCAGGTCGCCTCCAGCGCGCATTCCCCGAGACCAGCACAGTTGTTGTCATCCAGGAGTTCGTGCGTTCGGCATTCCGTGTCGTCAGGGCAGCTCAGCTCAGGGCATTCATCGTCCGCTGCGGCAGCGGTACACGTCCCCTCCAGGCCGGGCGCATTACATTCCGCGCAGACGCCGTTGCATGGCGTGTCGCAGCAGACCCCGTCCGCACAGAACCCCGACTCACATTGCTGCGCCGTCGAGCAGGCTTCACCCAAAGGAAACCCATCTGCCATTACAACGGAGCTGTCCGGGTCGCTGGACATGGGACCATCGCCACTGGAACCCATCGGCGACATCGCCGGCGCCGGGACGTCCGGCTCGAGCGACGACCCGCCAGCGGAGCCAGAAAGCTCTTCCTCACCAGCAGCTGCCCCTTCGGGCGAACCGCTGCCGCCTGCTCCGGACTCGCTAGCTTCCGAGTCTCGTTCACCCGTAGCGTCTTCGCTGTCGGGCGCCGCGCTGGAGGAGTCCTCTGATTCGACGCTATCGGCTGCCCCGCTGTCTGCCCGACTCGCGCTCGTCTCAGACTGAGAATCCGATGCGTTGTCAAAGTCTGGCGCTTTGCTGCTGCAGCCAAGAGCCGCGATGCCCCACGCGAGTGCAAACGCTTCCCGTAGATACTTCATATCGCTCCTGACAGACTCTACGAAAAAATGGGTTCCATCTGCCCTCGCCAACGCCCGTAAATGACGTTGTCGCGGACAGCAGCAATCGGGAGACTAGGCAGCAGGCACGATCGCGAGCAATTCATAGAGTCGGCCCAGTGCTGCCCTGGACCGGCGTCACCCGTTCAGTGCGAAGTTGCCGAACGAACCAGCACCGGATTTCGCCCGTCCAAACTTCAGATCTGACGCGGCCGCCGCTTAGCAGCACCGGGCCACTGGTGTCAAGAACAACCAAGGCGGCAACGCGCTGGACAAGGCCTGGTGCAGGAGTCGACTGGAGAGAGCGGAGACCTCACGGGCACATGGACCGGCGCGCTGACGAACCTGCTCTGACTAAGAAAGACGCAACGACCCGTCTTTCCGCGGCGGTGCCGCCGCCTCGCTTTGAAGTGGTGCGCAATATCGGAGTGCTCCTGGCATGGATGAGCGTTCGACACGCCTCGTTTGCTCAGTTCATCCGCGGCACCGGGTTACGGTTGACCGACGAACACCCAGGACTGCGAGTTGATGTTGTAGTGGTAGGCGTCCAGGGTGTGGAAGTCGGTGGCGTAGAGGTACGGATACATCGCGTAGAGCCGAGCGAAGGGTCCTCCGAGCGCCTTCTTGGTGCCATTGTTCAGCAGGAGCGCCGCTTCGCTGCCGTCAGGAGCTAGGACGTAACCATCGTCGAATTGGCGGATCGGTCCGGAGGCATTCACCCAGCTGGGTCTGGTTCTGCGGGGGCCTGAGGTTTGCCACACCAAGCGTCGGAGCATTTGACGGTTCGTCGAAAGCGCATAGGTCGCCCACTTCGTCGAGAAGACTTCGTTGAGCGCGACGTTGAGCGGGCTCCACTGAATGGCGGCTGCGTCCGTCCACCAGAGCTGATCTTGAAGGTGGGAGAGGGAATACAGGGCGGTGTCCGTCGCTGAGAAACGCGAGCCCATGTCACCGAGCTGAGACCACGCGACCCCGTCGAAGCGATAGAGCTTGGATTGGGACTCGGTATCCTGCCTGCAGCTGGCACACAGCATGTCGGCGCACGCGAAGATCTGCCGTGGCGGTGCCGGCGGAGCGGGCAGATCCGTCCAGTTGTCGCCAGGCCCCACGTATCGCTGGATGGTTCCGCCTCCCTTCGTCAGTGCATAGATCTGGTCATCTGCGGTGGCGTAGCCTTGAGCGGGGGGACCCACGTATACCCAATTGGGCGGGATCCTCCTAAACAGCTCCCCGGTGGACATCTTGCGCTGGAAGTATCCGTACTGGGTGAGGACGATGTTGGTGGGCGCGCCGTACGCTGCCTGCACCCCCTCGATGTCCAACTGGCTGAGGAAACGCACATCGTCCGGAAACACCATCAAACAAGCCGGTGGCATCATCACCGAATACTGATCGGGCGCGGTGAGCCGGGTCTCCCAGCCGGGAGGGTAGAGCTTGCAGACGGTGGACCAGGAATCCGCGTCGTCCCCGGCTTCGTGTTTGAAGCCCAGGATGTGGCCCAGCTCATGAGTCAGCACCGTATGAAGGAAACGGATCTCCGTGTCCCAAGCTACCGCGTCGTTTAACAGCAGCTGCCTTTCGGAACGCGGATCACCCGGGAGAAAGGATCTGCCAGCGTCGATTGCGGCACTTGACTGGACATCAAACAGCACGTCTGCGGTGTGCACGGTGCACTCACGATCCAAGGCTGCCTTGTGTACGAAACGCACATTCGCGGCGTTCTCCCAAACGCTGACGGCTTGGTACAATCCCTGGACTACAGCATTGTATCTAGCCCCAAAGCTGGCTTCGGAGACGCAATAGCTGAGGTTCAAACGCGCTGTCCGGTCCCAAAAGTCGCCCGTCATCACAGCGTCGGACTCCTTGATCAGGCCTTGCCCCAAGCTCGAAACCTCTCGAGCGGTAACTCCGGGCACGTCATCTCCTGGCTCCGGCTCGGCTGGGCCCGAGCACGCCATCATCACGACGCTCAATGCCGCGAAACTCGAATGCCACCTGGCTGCCCGCGCGACGCGTTGGCCCATGTGATGAATCCAACCCTGTGTTCCTCGACGATCACTCGCTCGAAGTCCGGACATCCCAACAATCCTTCCTCGTGCCGCTCCGTTGAGCCTCCGGCTCACACGGCGTCCATCGCTCAGAGCGCACCTCGCCAGCGTATTGCGGAGCAAGCTTGCTGCAAAGGATCCATGCGCGGAATGGGAGAGTTTCCTCCATGGTGTGGGCTGGACACCCGGGGGCATCGGGTCGAGCGCAGGTAGCTGACGGCTTGCTCTGGACGACTCCAACGCCACTCCCCGCCCCGGGTTCCATGTTCGCAGCACGGCAGTGCTTGGCCAGCTAGGCTCTTGTTTGCGGGTCTACTGTTCCACTTGCGCCAAGCCAGTGCGAGGAGACCGCCTGATCGCTCGCGCAGATCTCTCCCTGAACCACCTCGAGTGGCGCCCAGCAATTGGCCTGCTTGGCGATGCGTCAGACGAATCGGAGTACTCGTCTTGCCTTGCGGTCGCGTTGCCGGACGGTGACGGCACGGCATCGGCACGGGTGCCTCGCGTCGAAAGTCTCGACCGTGTGCGATGAACCTGGGTGCATTGAAGCTCCAGCAACGACCTGACACTGTCGACACGAATCCTACACGCAGCCGACACCTGAGTTGGGTGATGGCTCTCAGCTCAACCCGCAAGGAGCATCATGAGAGCAATCAAAGTATTATCCGTCGTTGTTTGTGGACTGGGGTTAATCGCCGCGTGTGATTCGGATGCTGACACACCGCCTGTCCCCAGCGGCAGCGATGATGCCGCTGCAGGCGACGAAGCCGGGAGCGAGCTGCCGGACGGCTCTGCTGGCGAAGTGCCTGATGGCGGTCCAAGCGAAACCCCGGACGCCACGCCGGGCGAAACGGACGGGGCAGCTGGCGAAGTGCTCGAAGGTGGCCCCGGCGACGCCTCGACTGATCCGCCTGACGCCATGTCCGCCATGCCCGACGGCGCAAGTAGCGAATTGCCCGACGGCTCCTCGAGTCCGCTGGACGCGACGCCGGGTGAACTCGTCGACGCGATGGTGATGGACGCCGCGGCGGGCGGAAAGAGCGTGCTCGACCTCAACGACGTTTCAGCCAACCCCGACAGTTATGAGTGGTTCGACTTTCGACCCAACTTGCTGAAACTCATTCTCTCGGGAGCGGCCGAGACCGAGCACATCGCCATCCTCTGGTACACGGTCGAGGATGGCGCCGTTGGCTTGCACTATCACTCGCAAACTGAGTCTGTGTACGCGATTGACGGCACCCAAACGGACGCCGAGGGCGTTTACCCGACCGGCACTGTCTACTTCAATCCGCCGGGTAGCGGTCACGAAATAACGGACAGTACGGGCTTCTTCATTCTAGCCTACGCCTCGCCCCCCGACTTTGCGAACACGGATCTCATCGAAGAGTACACGCCGGTCATCATCGACACGGAGGCTTCGGATTTGATGACAGCATACCCATTCGAGGAACAGTTCACCGACGTCAGCAAGTACGAAATACCGCTCGACGCCATGGGTGGGATGACCGCCGAGTTGCTCGAAAGCGCATCGGTCGACGACTACTCGTACGTCGGCAACTACGTGCTCGTGCTCGACGGCAGCTGCGTCATCGACTCGGTGCCGTACGGCGAAAACACGTTGGTCGTCGCCACGATGATCGAGCCACAGCCCTTCACCATCGCCGCGCCCACGGGCGAAACCTGCCTAGCGATGGCGCTATCGTTCTA
This sequence comes from uncultured bacterium, assembly GCA_965651905.1. Lineage (GTDB taxonomy): Bacteria > Myxococcota_A > Polyangia > Polyangiales > Polyangiaceae > SZUA-265. The sequence goes on from CBFGUG010000075.1 coordinate 32,677, forward strand.
ACACATTCTCAGCGCTGCGGGTCAGCTACCTGGGACGGCAACAGCGAAAACCGATCGTGTTCGACGTGGTGTCTCGCTGTGTGGCGACCTGGGTTTCACATTCGAGGAGATAGTCGTCGCTCAGATACGAGCCACCACGGATCTCGCAGGTCGCGAGCGGTTCGGTAAGGCTCCCGCAAGCGTTGAGCCACTCGGATAGGTTACCACTCAGATCAAACGCGCCCGTGTAGCCAGCGACGCTCGAAGAGCAACTCGCCAGGCTGCCAGCGATCACCGTGTCGCCGATGCCGCCCGCGTAACCTTGCCCATTGCAGTCCTGAGCATCGTAGCTGTCACCGTAGGGATAGGTGTTCGTGTCGCCGGAAGAACACGCGGTGTACCACTGGTCTTGGGTGTCACTGAGGAGATGGTCCCCGGGACTGCCGTCGTACTTTCCACACAGGCTCTTGCCCACCGCGGCGCAGTAGGCGCTCGCGTCGCACCAGTCGACGCACGGCTGAGGGTGATTGCCGCAACCGTCTTGGCAGTAGAGGCTCGCCATACACGACGCTTCGGGCTCGAAACTATCGTTCCACGCGCACTCATCGCCCTGTTCGACGACGGGGTTGGTACTCAACCACGCCTGGTACTGACCGCGTGTGACTTCGGTGGAGTCGATGCAGTAGCCCTGGAGCATCCGCGCCATACTGGGTCCGCCGAGGCTAGCGCAGGGGCAGCTCATATCATCGAGGTCGACATACCCGTCACAATTCTCATCTTCACCGCTGTCGCAGATCTCTTCCATCGGGCCGATCGAGCCGTAACACGCGCCCCAGTCCGATTCGGTACCGTTCTCGAGCAACTCGCACACCTGCATGCCTGCCCGGCACAAGCCCACTCCGTCCTGACCGTGGGTTTCGCATTCTTGCATCGCTCCCGGAACACAACGGCAAAGGGGATCGTCTTGATCCGCAGTGCCGTCGCAGTCATTGTCGTCGCTCGAAGAACAGTCGCGAGAGCCTGGTAACACGGTGCCCGCACACGCGGTCCATTGCCCGCCAGTGCAGGTGCTTGCTCCACTCTGACAAGCGCCGACCTCGATCGAGTCGTTGCAGGATACTTGGCTGCCTTCGTCACAGGGCGGGCATCCGCCGTTCGGCGTGCCGTCACAGTCTTGATCGTTACCAGGTTCACACCCGTCAGCGGCCTCTGGCTGCACGCTACAGTCGCCCCATTCGCCGAACTCGTCGCAGCGCTGGACCCCCGCAGCGCACGCGCCCAACGCACCATCTTCCGCACACGAGCGTTGTTCACCGAACAGACACGCGCAGCCCTCGTTGGGTATGCCATTGCAACTCGAGTCATCGTTTGCGTAGCACAAGTCGTCGACGGGTTGGATCGAGCACGGATCCCAGCCGTCTTCGCCGCGACAAAATTGTGTTCCCTCAGCACACGCACCAACGAGGCCGATCTCCGTGCAGGAGCGGCGGCTCCCGGCAACCATGCAGGGCTCCCTGGGCTCTGGCATGTCGATCGGTTCGTCGTCGGCGCTCTCGTCATCCGTAACAGCAGAGTCGTCGCTCATGCTGTCGTCGGCGTCGTCCGTATTCGACGCGCCACCCGCGCTCCCGTCGTCAGAGTCGTCAGCGCTCATGCTGTCGTCTTCACCAGAGGCGCCCCCAGCGCCGGACACGGCATCATCCCCGTGCGGAGCGGACGACTCATCGTCGATCTCTTCACCATCCGCGGCAGTATCATCTGCGCCTTCATCCACGGTGACAGTGTCGTCAGTGTCCTCATCATCCATGAGGGTGTCGTCAGCACCTCGATCGTCGGGCGCGCTATCGTCAACATCAACGTCGTCAGAACCCTCGTCCGACGCGCCGTCGTCAACGGCTTCGTCGTCGTCCGTCTCGCCCTGCGGAACGTCCCCTCCTGGATCGCCGTCGCCATCTGCGGAGCCATTGGGGGCGGCCCCACCCGAACTTTCTTCATCGTTCGAGCTCTCTTCTGCGGAGTCGTCATCCGTTCCACCACGCATGCCAGCGTCGGAGCCCATACTGTCCCCGTCAGATTCACACGCCAGAGCGAGCGTGAGGACTAACCCCCACAGAACCTGATGCCCACACGATCTCTTGCGCATTATCCGTCCCATCTGCGTGCTGAGAAGCAAACACGGTGTCTAACCCATAACACATCGTGGTCGCGCCACACAGGCTTGGGCGGGCAGACCCGTCACGGGTGTCCGGCTTAGCGGTCACCTTCGACACGCTGCACTTGTGGTGCTCCTCTACGAGGGCGATACTCGCCAGACCTATCGCTCTCTGCGTCGAACGGAGCATCAAGCTGGACGATCCCGACGACGTCAGCGACGAGGCGGCACTATTGGAGCGCTCTCCCGTGGGTCGCGACGAGCTGTGCGCGGCGTGGGGGCGCGATCGGCGCGCTGCAGCGGCAACACGTCGCGCTGCTCGTGGGGGAGGGCACCTTTGTCCAGTTCGGTGCGGGCGCGGAGGTGCTCGTCGGCGTGGACACGCCGCGAGTGCGCTTCAACTGGACAACACTCGGCGACGAAACGGCGCTAATGAGACAAAACAGGCGAGATACGACGGTACGCAGGGTGATCTTCTCGACGATTTAGGCGTGAAACGACCCTCTTCAGCGTTTAGATCTAGACGTTTCGGTCGAGAAGGAACGGTACCAGCGTTCGTTTCGCGACAGTTTGTACGGCACTTGACGGCCCATTGGGTCACTAGTCGCCAAAATCGTATCGATAGCGACCCTACCCACCGTTCATTCGCGACCAAATCGTTCTCTATCGAACGCTGGGTACCGTTCGATCTCGCCTAAAACGTTGCGAAGGCAACGGTGGGAGCGTTCGGAACTCGACAAAAAAGTCTGGGCGAGGGGGCGACGGAGTTCGGGTCGAGAGAAGCTGCGGCGGTTGTCGTTCGGGCGAGCAGCACTTGCGAACTTGTCGACGTCGGGACAACGAGTCACTGGCGCAGCTGAAGGCGGCCTTAGCGCGCCGGATGCTCCGATGTCCTGTATAGTCCCCTCGTGAAAGATTACGGTTGGGCACCACTCCTGTTTTTCGCAATGCCGTCTTTGTTCGGATGCGCATGCCCCTTCGGGAAATATCGAGATCCGAGCGTTAGCACACGCACCTGCAGAGTCGATACCGATCACCTGGGCTACGTTAACTGCCAGAGCGGCGAGGCGGATTGCAACTTCGCCGCCCGGGAAATGCGGTCCCAACTGGAGCCTATAGTCGCTTCTGAATTCGATTGGGGCCGGTACCCGCTTCACGTGCATTGGGACCGGGGCATGCATGGCCCATACTACTCCGACAACAGCAGCATCAATTCCTCACACGTCCAAGGATTCGTCAAGACCAACGCCTTCAACGGCGAGTGGTTCTACGCGTTTTCGCATAGCGAGTTTGGCTCGGACGCGGATGGCAGAAATGGCAACGGAAGCATCAGCTTTGCCAAACGTTTCGAAAACGGCGAGAAGTGGGTCGAGTATCTCTTCGAGACCCCAGGCTGGCATCCAAGTTCACTGGCGCAGATTACGTCGGCAACTACGTGCTCGTGCTCGACGGCAGCTGCGTCATCGACTCGGTGCCGTACGGCGAAAACACGTTGGTCGTCGCCACGATGATCGAGCCACAGCCCTTCACCATCGCCGCGCCCACGGGCGAAACCTGCCTAGCGATGGCGTTATCCTTCTAACCAGTCCAGGAGCAATCGGTGCACGCCTCCGCGTAGAAACTCGTCGGCGTCGTCAGCATCGTGGACATCGACGACCCACTCGAGCACCCCCGCGCCAAGATCGGCATGGCCGCAGCGCCCGCTGTCAGCCGCGGAGCTGCCGACAAGTTGGAGCAGCGAGTGCTGCCAGAAGCGCGGGTGCCCGCACGGTCGGAAGTCGCGCTCGAGCATGAGCACGCCCTGACCCAGGGTGGTCAACCTGAATATGCAACGCTGATGCGAATGCAATTAGGTTGCATTTGTCGGCGAGCCCCGCTAGTCAGCCGCGATGACCCTTTTCGTTCGACCACACCACGCTCCTGCTATCTTTCCTTGGCTCTTCGCCTCAATGTGCGCCCTGGCTTGCTCCGACGACGCAGAGACATCCGCAATGCCAGCGGAAGACGCGGGCATGCGCGAGTCCGAGCCGTCCACGTCACACCAACAAGAGGGCACGGACGCAGGCACCGATGTCGAAGCAGGTCAGGAAGATGACGCTGGGAAGGCGCCGTCGCCTCCAGACGGTGGCCTTCCGGATAGCCAAGCAGAGGACCTGGCTGCCCAAGACGCGGGAAACGACGAGGTCAGCGACGAAAACGCAGGGGACCGCGAGACGGCTATGGTGCCGGCTCCTGTTCCCTCGGGGCATCTCGCTGTGGACGAGCTCCCAACGACTGGAGCGGTGGGCTTCATCCTCGCCGAGAACGAGTACTACTTCTATCGCGCCCCAGATGCTGACTCGACATCGATCAACCATATCAGCCACGACGGCACCCGGGCCTTCGGCTCGTACTCCGGAGAAGTCGTGGGAGACCAGGGCTTCGAGATCCAGCTCGACACGAATGAGTATGCGCCGATCGTGCTGGAAGGCACCCGGTTCACCATCGTGCGAGGCGGCTATGGGTCTCGGTTGGTGGGGAAACTGGCGGAGGACCCGGGCACTCCAGACGACCCGGATGACGACGTGCGGATGGGGTTCATCCATGACATGGACAGCGGCGAGACCCTGCGGTTTTCCAGGGACGGTTTCGACGATATCGGCTTCACCTCGTTGAACGCCGACGGCGTCATCACTGGGTTCAACGATTTCGGGACTCGAGGATTCCTGTTCATCGATGGGGACTACATCGATCTGGAAGACCCAACGGCGTACCGCCTGTTCCCGTTTCAAATCAACGATCACGGACAGTTCGTCGGCTTCTGGGGCACCAGCGAAGAGACCTGGTACGACAACTCCAACAACCCATCGTTCGTTGGCCACTTCGAAGGGGAGTCCGTCGCATCACTAGAGACGTACGAGTTCCCCGGATACACCGGCACGGGCCTCGCCGGTATCAACAACGCTGGCGTCATGGCTGGCATCGCTTATCCCGATACCGACTCCCTGCCCCGCGTCTTCTCGACCGCCGCCGTGGACGCATTACCCAAGGTGCATCCATTGCCCGCTCACTTGGAACCCTTCGTGACGGGCATGGATGACCGCGGTTGGGTCTATGGCCAAGTGTTCATCCACGACCAGACCAGTCCCGAGCAGGACCCGGAAGCAGTGGCGATCGCCGAGACCGTCTCGTTGATCCGCTCATACCTGGAAGACATCAGCGGCCCATCACATTCGGGGCCGCTCTCAGGGACGATTCACTCATCCTTCCACGACGTGGAGAACCCGATCATCGAGCTGGAGACGGCGGCCGAGAACCTGATCGAAGCCGCCGCAGATCGGGAGGCGAACGCTGGCGACATTCAAGCGACGCTCGCTGATGAGCTGTGGATCGAGGCGCGGAAGTTGGATGCCACGCTCTTCGAGATGCAGAGCTTGGTCGAAGCGTCGGACGCTGCGGAATCACTGGAGGCCGAAACCGTTCTGGAAGCGATTGCCAACATGGGCACAGAGGTTTCAGTCCTGCGGGAGCGCGTCGCTGACATGGCAGAGCAGTTCCAAGAGCCACTCATCGCTGAGTTCACCGGCTTGGGTGGACCTTTGAATCCGAAACTGCTCGCCAACGGCAATGTGCTCGTTGCTCTGGCAATGGACAACCAGGTGGTAGAACTGTCCGAGGATGGCGCGGTCGTTTGGAGCCACACTATCGGCTCGCCCAGCGAAGCCCAGCGACTGGATAGCGGGAACACGCTCATTGCCTCGACCGAAGAAGGTCGTGTGATCGAGCTGACCGCCGACGACGAAATCGTTTGGGAGTACCCCGGCGAGTCCATCTACGGCGCACGGCGCCTGGACAACGGCAACACTCTCATCACCGTCCAAGGCGATCCGGCTCACATCGTGGAGGTCGACGCTGCCGGCGAGATCGTGTGGCAGTACGGAGGGGGTGAACCTTCCCTGCTGGCACCTTCGGCGCAGCGGCTGAGCAACGGCAACACCCTCGTCGCCGACAATTCCGGCTACAGCCTAGAGCGACAAACGGTTTGAATCCGACGCGATGTCACTGGTTTACGCTGCG
>CBFGUG010000076.1:0-38357 GCA_965651905.1 uncultured bacterium
CTGAGCATTGGTCTCATTTCATTCTGTGAGGACGCCCGCCGATCTCGGCGCCTGAGGCCGTTTCCGCTGCGGGGTCCCAAACGAACGGGTCCCGCGCGGCGGCACGCCGCGTGGGTAAATGAGGCTTGGGGTTGCTCAAAGCCAGGCGGCTGTTCCGCTACGGTTCTCGCGAAAACGGCCTCAGCCACCGAGCTTGACGGGCGGTTTCGCTGCTACGGCCATGCAATGGAGAAGACACGCGGCGACGATCAGACCAATGTTCACCGGGCTGCGGGGGGTGCAGGCAGCGAACGCGGGGCAGGCACCTCGCGACGCTAGCCCCGCTTTCGCGTCAGCCGTTCGTCGAGAAACGAGTAGAGGTCCGCAGTTCGCAGCACCCGATCGATTCGGCACACCGGCTTCCTGTCCCGAAGTTCTTGTTTCGGGATGATTGTGGGTCGACAGGGACTCGAACCCTGGACCTATGGATTAAAAATCCACAGCTCTACCGACTGAGCTATCGACCCTAGGACGCGCGGATCTACCCGATGGGCCCGCCGTCGACAACTCGTTTGACGGCCGTGATGGGCCCAGATGCGGCGGCGCGGTCAGCCGGGCGGCTGCAATCGCGACACCGCGGGCCCCACCCGGCGCTTCAGGGCGCCCTCCTTGTCGGGGCCGAGCGCGGCACCCGCGCAAAACAGCCCAAATCCCACGTACTCGTGAAGCATCTGGCGCAGCGTGACCTCGGGCGCGCCAGCGGCAACGAGCTGAACGTTCTGGGCCGTGCGTTCCGCGCGCAACGTGCCGTCCTCGAGCGGACCCGCGCCCTGGAACAACACGTCGTAGACCCCCGCGCCGCTGGCGAACGAGGAGAGCCCCTCGCGGACCTCGCTGCCCTTGCCTTCGGCATCGACCAGTTCGTAGATGTTCCTGAGCGCCTCGTTGGCGATGGCCACAATCGCCGTCAGCCCTCCCGACAGCCGCGGCGCGCTCAAGGTCACGTGGTTCGTGCGCATGAGCGCGTAAACGTCGCGCGTGGTCGCGAACTCGCCGAGACCCGTGGTTCGCCCGAGTTCCTGAATCGAACGCTCGCCGTCGATGGCGTCGTAGGTCTTGCGAAATTCGTCGGCGACCGCCGACTTCACCTGCGGGTTCACCACGGGCACGTGTTCATCCGTGGGGATCTTCTCGCGGAAGTAACGCACCTCGTCGAGCCGCGTCACGCCGTCCATCAAGAGCGCGTTCGCGCTGATCACTTGACGCGACACCAGACGTGAATCTTCGAACCCGTCCAAAAAGAAAAACGTGCCATCGGACATCATCAGCGTGCGATGCACCACGTCTTCGATTTGCCGCCTGAGGTACTTGAAAACCTGCTCTTGAGTGACGAAACCACACGCCACGGCGGTGCTCCCGACGCGTTCGCCTTCACGTACGCGCTCGTTCAACTCGTGGAATTGCGCTTCGTCGATGCCGCCGAAGCGGTACATCACCGCGCCCAAGCGTTCGTCGGGCTCCGTCGTCTCGACGCCCACGACGCTCCCCTGATCGAAAAACAAGCTGCGGCTGTGTTCGGCGTCGTAAACGTTCAGCTCACCCTTCCAACCCGTTTGAGCGAGCAGCCCCAAAATTTCGCACATCGCCCCCGGACGTGTGATCTCGCCCGCCAAACGTGCCACCGCGCCGTCTTCCGCGTCGCGACGGCCGTCTTCTCCCGTGAAGCGCATGAAAATCAGATGACGTGGCGCAGGCAGGATACGGTAGGCGCCCGCCCTCGCACGCATGCGCTGACTCGCTACGGCCCCGATTGGGTGGGCCTCGCCCTGGCTATCGACGCGAACCAACTCGGCTCGAGGTTCTTTCATGACTCACGGATCCTAGCAGGCTCCCGCCGCACGTGGCCCAATCTTGATCGTTACCCCCGCCCGGGGATCCAAAGACGAGGTCGCTCGGGTCACCTTCTTCGCGGCGAGCCGCTGCGCTCAGGAGACGACGCGTCGTGGGCAGTCACTGCTTTTGTGGGGAGGCACTGCCCGGCGAGCCGCGGCTCCCTCTATGTTTGGTGCATCAAGGCGCGAGTCAATTCAGCTCGGCCACGTGAGCGCCGAACAGACGCTCCAGCCCTGAGAGCACCGCGTCGCTCGGCTCCACCCGAAAGTCATCCAGCGCGAGCCGCGCCTGGGCGCCGCCGGGTAGCGCGAGCAGCAACTCGACCGCGCAACTGCCATGGTGCTCGCTGAGCAGCGCTTTGAGCGGCTCCAGACACTCGGGTCCGTGGGCGCTGGCGTCGAGACGCAAGCGGATGGACCGCGTGGCGCCTCGCACCGCGTCACTCAGCGGCACCACCTCGTCGACCAGCAGTGTGGGCTCCAGGTCCTCGCTCGGCTCGTCCGACACGGGAAAGCTGACTTTACCCGTGGCCAACACGGGTTCACCGCTGGTCAGGATGTGCCCGTAGGTGTCACACCGATCGCCGCGCAGTTTGGCGCGCACGCGGCCCGTCATGTCTTCCAGCTCGAAGAACGCCGCTTTGCCCCCGCCGCTGCGGAAGATCTTCTCCTGGTAGCCCTCCACGATGCCGCCGACACTGACGACGGTCCACGGCTGCTCGGAGGCGAGGTTCTCCGTGTCCACGGCCCCGAGTCGCCCGAGTTTTTTCCCATAACGCTTGAGCGGATGCCCCGAGACGTAACAGCCTAGGGCGGCCTTTTCCCGCGCCAGCAGCTCCAGCTGATCCCAGGCTTCGGCTTGGGGGTATTCGTCGGCAACGGGCGAGGCATTGCCGGGCCCGGCGTCGAACAAGCCGAACAGGGACGTCTGCCCCGCCGCACGGTCACGGCTCGCTTGACGTGAGCGCTCGAGCGCCGTCTCGACCGCGGCCAGTGCGCGAGCGCGCGTGATGCCTCGCTCCTGCAAGGAGGCGTCGAGCGCCCCACACTGAACCAGCGCTTCCAACACGCCGCGGTTCAGGCGTTTGGCGTCGACGCGCGCCGCAAAATCGAACAGGTCTTTGAACGGGCCGCCCTCGCGACGCACCTCGAACACGCCCTCCAGCGCCGCCGCCCCGAGTCCGCGCACGGCGCCCAAGCCGAAGCGGATCTGCGGCCCGAAGCTATCGTTCATGCGCCCAGGCCCGCGCCGCGGTCCGCGACCGTCCGGGTGCTTGTAAACGACCGTGAAATCGATGTCGCTAGCATTGACGTCAGGGGGTAACACGCTGACGCCCCACGCGCGCGCCTCGGTGATCACGCGCACCACCTTGTCGATCTTGTCGCGATCCGCCGTCATCAGCGCCGCGAAAAACTCCGCGGGGTAATGCGCCTTGAGATACGCCGTCTGATACGTGATGAGGGCGTAAGCGGCGGAGTGGCTCTTGTTGAAGCCGTAGGACGCAAAACCTTCGATCTCTTTGAAGATGTCCGCCGCCTGTTTTTCGTCGACGCCGTTGTTGCGCGCGCCTTCGACGAACACCTTCTGCTGCTCGGCCATCACGTCGGCCTTCTTCTTGCCCATCGCGCGGCGCAACAAGTCGGCGCCGCCGAGCGAGTAGCCCGCCAGGCGCTGAGCGATCTGCATGACTTGTTCTTGGTAAACGGGCACGCCATAGGTGGGCGCCAACACCGAATCCACGAGCGGGTGCAGCTTTCGGATCTCGACTTTACCGTGTTTGCCACCGATGAAGTTGTCGATCATACCCGTACCGAGCGGACCTGGACGATAGAGGGCGACCGCGGCGACGATGTCTTCGAAACAGTCGGGCTTGAGTGAACGCAGCAGGTTCTGCATGCCGCTCGACTCCAGCTGAAACACGCCCGTGGTGTCCCCGCTCGAAACCAACTTGTACGTCGGCTGATCGTCGAGGGGCAGCTTGCTGACGTCGAGGGGGTCGCTTTTGCGATCAGGACGCGCATTCACCAGACGCTGCGCGATGTCGATCACCGTCAGCGTCTTCAGCCCCAAGAAGTCGAACTTGACGAGGCCCGCGCTCTCGACGTCGTCTTTGTCGTATTGGGTGACGAACACCTGTTCGTTCATGAACACGGGTACGTGTTCGGACAGCGCCCCTTCGCTGATCACGACGCCCGCGGCGTGCATGCCTGCGTGACGCGTCAGTCCCTCTAGCTTGGAGGCCTGGGTGATCAACTCGCTGACTTGGGGGTCGCTGTCGACCATCGAACGCAGCTTGGGCTCCAGCTCCAGGGACTCGGCGATCGTACACATCTGCCCGGGCCCCTTCTCGGGCACCAGGCTGGCGATGCGTTGCGCTTCGGGCGCGGGCATGCCCATGGTGCGAGCGACGTCTTTGATGACGCTGCGCGCCTTGAGGTTCTGAAAGGTCGCGATCTGACCGACGCTCTGGTGACCGTACTTTTCGGACACGTAACGGATCACTTCGTCGCGCTGGGACATGCAAAAGTCGACGTCGAAGTCGGGCATGCTGACGCGCTCGGGGTTCAAGAAGCGTTCGAAGAGCAAATCGTACGGCAGCGGATCGAGCGCCGTGATGCCCATCGAGTACGCCACGAGGGAGCCCGCCCCCGAACCGCGGCCGGGCCCGACGGGGATCCCGCGGTCTTTCGCTTCACGGATGAAGTCCCAAACGATCAGGAAGTAGCCCGGGTATTTCATCCCGACGATCACGTCGAGTTCGATCTTCAATCGCTCGCGGTAGCGCGCTTCGTCGAAGCTCACGCCGAGCTCCTGAAATTCCGCGAAACGCTGCTCCAGGCCCTGCTCCGCGACGTGGCGAAAGTAGGTGTCTGCCGTGTGCTCGGGCGGCACGGGAAAGTGTGGCAGCATGGGCTCGTCGAGCGTGAGCTCGACGCCGCTACACATCTCCGCGACGCGCAGCGTGTTCTTCAGCTCGGCGCTGCCCTCGCCGAACACCTCCGCCATTTCCTGCGGCGTTTTGAGGTACATCTCGAAACGCCCGTGGTGGTGTTCCTTTTGCGTTTCGTACAGGCGGTTGCGGCGCATGCACTCGAGGTACAAGTAGGCTTCGCCATCCTCACGATTCAGGAACTGAACGTCGTTCGTGGCGACCGTGGGCAGCTCGAGCTTCTTGGCGGTTTGTTTCAGGATACCGTTGACGACTTCTTGTTCGGGAAGCCCATGGTCTTGCAGCTCGACGAACAACGACCCGGGCTCGAACATGTCCTTCAACTCGCCGAGCACGGCGGCCCCCTGCTCCTCGCCGTACTCCATCACTCGTTGTGCGGCGACGCCGCCCAGACAACCGCTCAAGCCCACGATGCCTTTGGAAAGCGGCGCCAGCTGTTCGAAGGTGATGCTCGGCGCAAACTGCGAGGCGGGATTGGTATGCCCCAGCGACACCAGCCGCACGAGGTTGCGGTAACCCTCGTTCGTCGCCGCCAGCAGCACGAGGTGATCGACGGCCTTGCCCTCGGGATCGCGCGCGACGTTGACCTCGCATCCGAGGATGGGCTGGACCCCCAGGGCTCGACACTTCTTGTAGTGTCGGATGGCGGCGAACATGTTGGCCGAGTCGGTGACCGCCACCGCCGACATCCCGCGCTGCTTGGTCTGTTCGGCGAGCTGGCCCAGCTTGACCATGCTCACCAAGAACGAGAACTGAGTGTGAACGTGCAGGTGGACGAATTCGGCAGCCACGGGGGGTCCGTCCTTATAACGACTCCCCGACGGGCGCGACAGCCGAACGACGGCGGAACGGACTGCCAGCGGAAAAGCCCGTCCAGAGGTGCGCCCGGATGGGTCGGCCCTTGCAGTCGGCGGGCGCGTTAGCTACGCCTTGCCGTTGGGAGCCCGATCGAAACGCTTGAAAGGCTTAGGAGGACTCATGAAAAAGAATTCGACGCGCGGTGGACACTTCGTGATGGGGCTAGCTGCGCTGCTATTGGGCGCCCAGCTCGCGGGTTGCTCCATGAGCGCAAGCTTCAAGGCCGGCGGCAAAGATGCTGACGAGCCAGAGCAAAAGGCGGAGAAGGACAGCCCGCCACCCGCCGCGACGACCGCTCCGCCGAAAGCAGACAAACCTGCGGAAAGCTCGGACGACAACGCCCAAACCAAGCCCGACTCGACGACGGACGACGGCAACAACGAGACCGCCACGGGCGACCAAACCGACACCACACCTCCCGCAAATGACGCGCCTGCTGCAAGCAGCGTCACCGTCAAGAGCGGCACGCTGGTCATGCCCGGGAACCTCGTGTTCGATTCGGGAGCTGCGACGCTCCAAGCCGGCGATCCCAATGACCAAATCCTCGGGCAGCTCAAGGCATACCTCGACGCGAACCCCGACTTGACACTTCTGCGCGTCGAGGGGCACACCGACAACCAGGGGACTGCCGAGAGCAATCTGGAGCTCTCGGGCAAGCGTGCCCTCGCCGTCAAGACCTGGCTCGTCGACCACGGCGTGGCCGCCGAGCGCGTGCTTGCCGTCGGCTTCGGCCAGACCAAGCCCATCGCGGACAACAGCACCGAAGATGGCCGTGCACAGAATCGACGCACCGAGTTCAAGATCGCCGGGAAGAACGGCCGCAACTACTTGGGCCGCAACCCGCTGGGCGGTGGTACGGAATTCAAGTGAGGTGATGGCGGGCGCGTTCGATCCGCGGTCGGTCCTCACACGATTGCGTGGTATGAGCGCGCCCATGTATCGCCCCGGCGCTTTGTCGCGCTCGGTTTTGCTCCTGGCTGTTTCTGTGGCCGTGGGTGGCTGCCAAGAGGCGCCAAAGGACTTGCGCCCCTGGCAGCCGAGTGACCACACGAACACGGGCGCGGGTGGCTCGGAAGCGCCAGCCACCAACCGTCAAACGACGGGTGAGGCCAAGACGACCATCGCCGGGCTGGACGAGGTGAGCATCGCCACCTGGCGCGCCAACTGCGTGATCTGTCACGGCACGCTGGGCCGAGCCGATGGCCCGCAGTCGATGATCTACAAGCCACGTGACTTGTCCGATCCCGAGTGGCAGGCCACGGTGACAGACGAACAGCTCTACGCGTCGATTCAACAAGGCAAGAACAAGATGCCGGGCTTCGCGCTTCCCGAACACGTCGCGCGCAATCTGGTCAAGCTCGTGCGGCTACTCGACATGAACCGTCAGCGCGGCGGTAGTCCAGAAGCTCCCCAGTCACCGAGCCCTGGCGGCGGGACTGGCGGCTCGCCCTCGGCAGACGCCCCCAACACGCCGTGACGAACGCACCAGAAGTGCGACGACTGCGCTGGGTTTGGTTGCTCGGCCTCGTCGGCGTGGGGATCGCCGTCTTCTCCCGTTCGCCATCGACGACCACGCTACAACTCGAGTTGGGAAACGCTCGCGCGAACCTCCGCGTCGTGGAACTCTCTTGCGAAGACGATGAGGGGCTCAGCTCGGGTGGACGTTGGGGCTTCGAAGCGGGCGCAGCACCCGCGATCATCAGCCACGCCCTGCTAACGAAAGGCACGCAGCTCGCGTGCGAGATCACGCTTCGCTCGGAGCGAGACAGCAGTTGGCAGACGCGCGAGACGGAGTTGCTGTCCGATCGAGTACGGCTTCCCTTGGGCGCCGCAGTTGCCGCGTTGCGCTGACGCGAAGCGATGTGTGCTGACGGAATACGCAGCGCGTGCGTAGCGTTATCTGAGCGGCTGGTCTGATCGCGATCGCTTTCGAAACATTTCGTTCAATCGATGGATATTGAAGGATTTTTTGCTAGTTGTGCCGCACTGCGTCCCGACACTTCCCCACCAGCTCATCCGTGGCCCCTTTGGCACTTTGATCGGGAAGGCCCTTGTATAGGTACGTCAGCAACGCTAACCAGTTGGCCCACCTCAGATGGTGGTGGCACAGTATCCTACATCAGACCACCTCTAGAGACCCGCGTTCCGCTGGAGCACTGAATGAGATTCAATACCTGGTATCTGGCCGCCCTAATCCCCATGGGCTTGTTACTGGTGAACGGAGAGTACGGCGCCCAGCTGATGGTGCTGGGCCTGACTTTGGGAATTTTCTTCGGAACGTTGTCGCTCAGGCCGCCAGTGGCGGGTGACGCATCGACGACGCATCCGGGCGTTTGACACGAAACGTTGACGCAGCACAGCGTGGTTGCGGGCGGCATCGTGTCGGGCGGGCGCCCGCCCACCCGGCGGCAATTGCCACATCTCGTTGCCGCAAAGTCGCAGCACAGCGGGTAGACTGCGAACAGCCGCTCGCCCGCGCTCACGACTCATGCCTTCGCAGCCGCCGCCACCGCAGCCTCGTTTGAAGCGAGTCTCCGAGTTTTCCCTCCACGACGTGGAGAGCATCCGGGTGCTCTTGCGTGGTACGTCGGTCATCGACTGGCACCGCCTCAACATCAGCACGGAAGCTGGGGTCCACGCGTTCCTGCTCAATCACGAGTTGGACCCCAACGACGAACAAGACGTCACCTTTCTACGTGGCGTGCAGGGTCAGGCGATAAGTTACCTGCAGCGTAACTTCAACTTCGCGATTCCGAAGCCCGTCCGCGACGCCGACTTCACCGAACTGATGATCATGGCCTCGGGATCGGGTCACCGTCAGCAATGCGCCTGCACGATTCTCAAGGCCATGCAGATCATCAATCACATGGCAGGGCGAGAGCTGTTGTTTCGCCTGCCCGTGAGTGACCGTGACCTCTTCCACTTGGTGGAAGAAAAGGTTTACCGAGTCGTCGGGGCGATGTTCAAAGCGGGTTTCCCGATCACCGAGTTCGTGGGCGGACGCAAGAATCTGGACTCGACCTACACCAAGCTGCTGAGCAAGCCCGAGTCCACCGCGGTCGCGATTTACGACAAATTGCGTTTTCGCATCGTCACGAGCCAACGCGAAGACACGCTACCGATACTCCTGTACCTCACGGAGTGCCTCTTCCCGTTCAACTACGCCGTGCCCAAGCAGAGCACGAACACCATGTTCGACTTCGACACGCTGTGTCGGGAGGATCCGCACCTCAGCCGCTTCCTGGGCGACTTGCAAGACGGCACGGAAGAAGAACGCGATCGTCCTAGCCTCGATGGCACGCGCGACAATCGCTTCAGCGCCCCCGAATACCAGACCATTCAGTTCATCTCGGACGTTCCCGTGCGCGTTCCGCCACACATCCTCGACGCCGCCCCCGCGGGCTCTGACGAGTTGGGGCGGGTGGTCTACATGTTGTGTGAAATTCAGCTGGTAGACGCTGAGTCCGAGGCGGCGAACGAAACTGGGGCAGCCAATCACCGCGCGTACAAGGACCGCCAACGCGCGGCCGTGTTTCGGCGGCTGCGGCTCGGCGCACGGGAACCCAAGGATCCTCGCGAGCCAGGATCCTGAGGCTGCATCCAAGCTGGAGTCGGTCGACGCCGCGGTGACCCCGGATCATACCGCCCGCGCAGCGCCGATCCCGCCAATTTGAGCTAGCTTGTAACGGCAACACGGAGTACTTGTGCAAGCCTATGAGGATCCCCAAAGCGCGTGTTCCGCAGATCGCCGCCGATATGCTGAGCAGCCTCTTGGCCAGCGGCGACATCGAAACCGAAAACCCGCGTGAGGTCGAACTCGACGTACAGGCGGTCCTCAATCAGTACATCCGTGACGAGCAAGAGATCACGACCAACGCGCGCGAATTGATGACACGTCGGGGAGTGCCATCGAGCCAGCTGGGCCAGTTCAAGAAGCAACTGGCCGAACGCCGCAAGGTCAAGCTGGGCGACGAAGCCATCGACTACATCCTCACCCAGTTGATCGAAGTGTTGATGCACTCGCACAACGTAGACGAAGTCTACGCGCCAGATCACAAACTGCGGCGGGCACTGCGTGAGCCTTTGCGCAACATCCAGAACCTCGACGGAGCCGTCGACGCCCAGGTCCGTGATCGGATGAAACACGTTCAAGAGGGCAGTGCGCTCTGGGAGGTCGAGTACCAGCGCATTCTCGAAGACGTCCGCCGCCGCAAGGGGTTGTAGTCGGCGTGCGCAGCATGACCGGGTTCGGGACGGGGCAGGCCCCGCTCGGAGATGGGCGGCTGTTGCTCGAAATCCGTTCGCTCAACCACCGCTTTCTGGAGGCCCGAGTGCGTTTGCCGAGCGAGATCGCCGAGCAGACGTTCTACGTCGAGCAGCAGTGCCGCGAGCGACTGCACCGCGGCCGTTACGACGTCACGGCCCGCATCGAGGGTCCGGCCTTGCCGCCGTTATCCTTCGACATCGAGCGCGGCCGCGCAGCCTACCAGGCGCTCGTCAAGCTACGCGACGAGGTGGCGCCCGACAGCGAGGTGCCGCTGTCGCTGTTGGCAAGCTTGCCCGAATTGGTGTGTCGCGACCAGTCACTGTCCCCCGAATCAGTGCGGACCGCCATCGACCAAGCTCTGGGCCTGGCCGTCGAGCACATGAATGAGATGCGCCGCACAGAGGGCCACACACTGCGCCAAGATCTACTGGGACGGCTCAACTCCGCGCGTGAGATCCGTCGCACGATCGCCAGCAGTCACCCCGAATTGGCCGCCGCCTACCGCAAACGAGTCGAAGAACGTTTGGAGCGCCTGCTGTCGGATCACGCGATTTCGACTGAGCCTGCGCGACTGAACGCCGAGATCGCGCTGCTGGCCGAGCGTGGCGATCTCAGCGAAGAGCTCGCAAGGCTCGAGAGCCACTTCGATCAGTTCGAGAGCCTTTGTGCCGAAATCGAACCCGTCGGCAGGCGGCTGGACTTTCTACTCCAGGAGATCGGGCGCGAGGCGAACACCATCGGCGCGAAGTGTCAGGACGCGGCGCTGGGACACCTCGTCGTCAGTTTGAAGGCCGATATCGAGCGAATGCGGGAGCAAGTCCAGAATGTCGAATGATTCTCCCCTCTTGTTGATCATCTCTTCACCATCGGGTGCGGGTAAGACCACGCTCACGACCCGTCTGCGGGAGCGCTTCGAGGGCATTCGCTTCAGCGTCTCTCACACGACGCGCAAACCCCGCGACAACGAACTCGACGGACGAGAGTACCACTTCACCACCACCGAGGAGTTTAGCTCGCTCATCACACGCGACACGTTCCTCGAGTGGGCGTACGTGCACGGCAACATGTACGGTACCAGCCAGGAAGAGATCGTGCGGGCCGCGGACTGTCGATGCCTGTTGTTCGACGTCGACTACCAGGGCGCGCGCCAAATCAAAGCCAAGCGCCCCGACGCAATTGGCGTGTTCATTCTGCCACCGAGCATGGAAGTATTGGAGAGTCGCCTGCGCGGGCGTGCCAGTGAAGACGAAGCCACCGTCAAGATGCGCTTCGCCAACGCGCGCCGAGAAATCGAGCACTATGGCTTGTTCGACTACATCGTCGAGAACGACTCGCTGGAGGAGGCCTCTGAACGCCTCGCGTCGATCTTCCTCGCCGAGCAATGCCGCACGGCACGAATCGCTCGTCGGGCCGAGAGCTTGTTAACAGCCGATCGCGGCTTTGGGGGAACCGTCCCGCCCAAGCCTTGAAGCCACAGGGTTCGTTCTCGGCTCGTCGCGGTGTCGACTAGCTCGTCACGCCGCTTCAGACTCGGCCACGACGGTGCCGACAGCCGGACCCAGCACCTGCTTTCGTTGCTCGGAAACCAGGGCCAAAAGTTCACGCTGCGTCACCAGGCCGCTGGCGACTGCGCTGCGCATGTAGCCGTCGACGTAACCATGGGCGCGAGCCAAACGAGTTCCCGCCGCGCCGTCGCGATGTTGACGGAAGAGCTCGCTCAACATCTGGCGCAACTCACCCAGCAGCTCGTTTTTCGACATTTTGTTCATGGCCATTCCTCGCATCGTCAGCACAGCGCGTTCGCCGCAGCTCAGCTGCTAACGTCGAAACCCCACTCGGGCCAAATATTCGCCCCGTCACGTGTGCAAGTACGCGGATCTCGGACGGGTCCTTCTGGCAGCGGGTGACCGCGAGGTTGAAGTCGGGACGGCCGCGTCTTATGCTTCTCGGCGACACAGGTGGACCCAATTCGGGCCGCCATGTGGAGGCAAGTATGAAGCTCAACATGTTCAAGAGTAAGATCCACCGTGCGACCTTGACGCACGCCGATCTGGAGTACGAAGGCAGCGTAACCATTGACGTTGACCTGATGCGTGCAGCCCAGATCCTCCCCTACGAGGCGATCCACATCTGGAACGTCACGCGCGGTAGTCGACTCGTGACCTACGCCCTCGAAGGCGAGTCGGGCTCGGGCGTCATCTGCGCGAACGGCGCGGCAGCTCACCTCAACCAACCGGGCGACTTGGTGATACTCGCGACCTTTGCGGACATGACCGAGGAAGAAGCGAAGCGGCACCAGCCTGTGGTCGTCGCCGTGGACGCCAACAACCGCATCGTGCGCCAAGGCGAAGCAGAAGTCCCCGGCCCGGCACTGCGCCCCGCCGACAACGCGCTGATGCTCTGACCGCACGACCTGTGGCCCGCCGTTCGTCCGGCGGGCGCGACCCTGCGAGCGACACGATCTGGCCAAAGTCGACAGCATTGGCTAGCCCTGCGGTCGATGGCCTCCGCGCCCGATGTCTTGGACGAGTTACGCGACCACCCGCACAGCTTCGCGCTGTGCACGCGGGTCAGTCAAATCGTCCTGACCGCGGCCGACCGCCGACAAGCCGAGTGGTTGAGCAGCCCCGAAGTTGCGGAAATCCCGCCAGGACAGTTGCTGGAGCTGACGCAAGACCAGGCGGAAACGAGCGCGGGCAATCTGCTCGAGGTTCTAGACCGCGGCGCAACTCGGGCAAGCGAGTGGAACGCGCTCGGCGCCGCGGTGGCGCTGACGGTCAGTCGTTCCTGGAGTGAGCTGCCCGCAGCAGAAACGCTCGACCAGCTGAGCTGGCTTGCAGCGCACACGCCCTGCAGCCCATGGCTGTTTCTCGACGCGTGCTTGGAAGACGCCCGGGACACCTTTTGGCAAGCAGCCGCCGACGCTTGTGACAAGTGGTCCCAGGCCACCCAACTCGCGGTGGCTGCTGGGGTCATCAGCGCGGCAAGCCCACCAGCTCTCGCGTTCAAGACGACTCTGGCCGACGCCAGCGAAAGCCCAGTGCTGCGCCACCTTCTGCAGTTCGGCACGCCAACGGGCAGTTTGTCCGGCGAGCTCGTGGCTGGCCCCTCGCGCCCATGGGTGTTGGTGCTGAAGGCAGTGACGGGCTGGCTGCTCGTCGCAGGCGTCGGGCGACTAGTGGCTCGCTTCGTGCTCGGCGCTCGGCAACCAGCACAGCTTTCTATCAGTGCCGCTGGTTTACAAATCGTATCCCAGCGCAGAATGCTCGGCAGATCGCTCGGCGAACGCACCAGCGTTACACCACTCGCCGAAGTGGGGTCTCTCAGCCGTGAAACCCGCTTTGCGCGAGCTGGGCTCTACGCGGGCTTGCTGGCCCTCGCCGTTGGAAGTTACCTCGGCAGTTCGATGATGCTCGACGGCGTGCGCGTGCCGGGCGGTTCCCCGAGCCTGCTCGGCTTTGGGGTACTGGCCGTGATCGTGGGGCTGGTATTGGATCTAGCGTTCAGCGCGCTCGATCATCTACGCCGGGGCCAGACGCGACTCATCATTCAGACGCGCCAGCACGGCGCGCTCTCGCTGCGTGGGTTGTCGGCGGACCGAGTCGACGAGTGGCTGAAACGAGCCGCCGCGCTGCGCGGCTTGTCCTGAGCCGCGCAGCCTCACATCCCTGGTCGCGCCCCCCGCTCAGTCCGTGCCAGCAGACGGAGGGCGCGTGCCATTCGACTTGGGCGCTGCCGTCGAGTTGTCCGTCTGGGGCGACTTGCTGCGCTTTGGCTTTTTCTCCTGTGCTTTGCCGGGAGCGGCGCCGCCGGGCTTGCGCGCTGCGCTCGGGTCGCTCGTTTTGGTTCGCTGGGGCTGCGCGGGTTTCGCCGACACGGGCTGACGAACGACCTGATTTTCGACGCGATCCAGAATGAAGTTCGCTTGCTCCTCAGTCAGCGTCACTTCGCCCCGAATCTCCACACCCTTCGCACGCAAATTGACACGAGGTAACTTGGCACCGCGCGTCATTCCTCCGAATCCGATCCAGTCGAGCGCGTTCGACAAGCCACGCAGTCCGTCGACCATCGAGTTGATGCTGCGGCTCAGCTGATGGGCGGTTGCGTGGGCGCCTTCCTCGCTGTCTTCGAGCGCACTGAGCTCGATCTTCACGCGCCCCTGTGACAACGCCGAGATCCGAATCTTGGCGTCGTGAACCGACTCTGGAATGTCGAGCCCGAGCTGCCAGAACGACTTGGACGGTTTCGAAACCGTAGCGACCAGAGCTTCGCCCTTGCCGCGCGGGATGCTCAAACCCGTAGCTGACAGTGCCTGTTTCTGGAGCTTCGGTGGCACCACCATCACGAGCTTCTCGCTCGGCAATACGAACAGCCTCTCAGCGCGGTCGGCGAACGCCAACGCGGCAGGCACACGAGTGCCCTCGAGCCAGCGCCCTTTGCGTTTGACGAGGCGATCGATCGCTTGTTTGACTTGATCGCCTTTGGTGTTGTGCTGCAACACCACGACCACTTGGTCCGAGTAGTAAAAGCTCGGTCCCGCCATGAAAAAGCGATCGAAGTCGCGCACGGCGTCCAGCGACGCGTCGCCGAAGAAGTCTCGCCACTGCGGCAGTTTCGGCAAGATCTTGCCGATGCGCTGCCCCACGGGATGCTCCCGGATCTGTTCTGCGTATAGAATCAGCGATAGCTTGGCGTTCGACTCCACCATCTTCGACGCCTTGCCAGCGAGCGCCACGGGGTCGCCGATACTGGGATCCGTCTCCTGGGGTGGCTGCTCAGTTTGCGGAACGCCCGCATCCTGTGGCTGGGTGTCTTCAGCTGCTGGTGGCAGCGGGGCCGGCGTCTCCTCGGGCGGGACGGGTTCGGGCTCTGGCTCCTTGGCGACGGGAGGCGTCCCAGCGTCTGCCTCGCGCTCCGTGTCTTCGTCCTCTGCCTCGGGCTTCTCTTCGGGCTTGGACGTCGGGGCGGGCGGCGTGCTCGCTGGCTGGGCAACAGGCTCGGGCGCGTCCAGCAGCTCCTCGATCATTTCGATGGGATCGTCCTCGGGAAGCTTGGGCACCTCCCCCTCGGGCGCGGCCTCCGGCTGCTCATCCGACTCGAGCAACTCGATGGGAATGGCGTCGAGTTCCTCGACTGGCGGCGGTGCAGCTTGCTCCGCGGGAAAAAGACGACTCACGAAACCTACCCAGCTCGCCATCGGCGTCAGCACCAGGTGCAGCGTGATGGACAGCGCCAACAGCACCAGAAAGCGACGGCGCAACGTGTCTAGGTTGACACGGAAGCCTCGCGTCGTTGCCACGGCCTTTTCTGGGGTAGTCAATCAATCCGCCTGAAACAATTGGGGAAAACCTGGAACCCTGGTTGGCACCCTTCTGGCTAACTTAGCTGACAAATCGGGACAGCCGAAGCGCAAGATCTGGCACTGCACAAGACACGCACCCACATCCGAGTTATTGAAGAGGGTCACACGTTTCTACAAATTAGGCTGCAACGAAGCCAATCGCTAAACCAAACGCACCATCCCCCGCACCGATTTCCGAATCTCCCAATGAAAGCCTTTTTCAAGCTATCCGACCACGCGTATCGCGCCTTGCTGGCCACAGTTGCACTCGTGGCGTGCGACGATGACTCAGCAACAAAGCCACAGTCACAGGCGGGAGAGCCGCTCGCCGTGGAGGTTGGTGACCCGCCCGTTGCAAATCCCCCTGCGGCACTCGTGCCCCCACCCGGAGCCGCCGAGCAGGCGGATGCTGGGGCTGCGGCGCCTCCCCCGCCCTGGGAAGGCCCCTTCTTCGTCGTCACACGCAGCTCCACAGGAGTCTACAAAGAGCCGACGATCAGGCGAGAGGTCAAGATCGGCTACCTGCAGGAGGGCGCTCAGGTCGGTGTTCACGCCGAGCCCCTCGCGAAGTCCAACTGCAGCGGCGGATGGTACCGTGTGGTCACGGGCGGATTCGTCTGCGGTTCGCACGGCACAGTCGATCCCAACGACGAGAAGGCGAAACATCGCCCCAAGCAACCCGACTTGGACGCCGTACTCCCCTACACCTACGCTCGTAATGCGCACAACGGCACGCCGCTTTATCGCTCGGTGCCGTCGAAAGACCAGGTGCGCCTGTACGAGCCGTATCGCTTCGAGAGCGAAACTCCGAAGCCAGCGCCAAAGCCTGCGGTGGAGCCTGTGAAAGTCGAGCTGGACGAAGCCACGCTCAAGGCGCGCGAAGATCAACGACGCAGAATGGAAGCCCTGCGCTCCGCGCGACGCGCGATGCTCGGCGAAGAAGCAGCAAAGAAACTCGAGGCGGAGGAAGCGCTCGCGGAGGCGCAGAAGCAGCCCGCGGCTGCTAACCCATCACCAGCATCCGAAGTGGATGCTGGTGCACAAAAAGAGTGGTGGCAACGAGAAGACGTAGCGCTCAACGAGATCAAACTGGAAGATCTGGATGCCGCTGGCGATGACGTACTCGCCAAACGCATGGTCAAAGGCTTTTACATAGCTGTGGAGCGGCAGTTCAACTGGGACAACCGCCGTTGGTACCGCTCGACGAGCGGAGCGATCGCTCCCGCCGATCGTTTCCACGCCACTTCGGGCTCGGACTTCAAGGGCGTCGAACTCGACGACAAATGGCAGCTGCCCATCGCCTGGGCGTACGGCTGGAAAGACAAGAAGCCCCGTTACGAACTCGACCCGGACTCAGGCAAGCCCCGCCCCAAGGGCAGTATCGAACGTTTCGACGCCATTAACCTGACGGGCGAAGAGATGCAGGTCGGTAAGACGACTTACCTCGAGTCGGCGGATGGCTTTTGGGTACGCAGCAAGGACGTGCGCGTCACGAAACCAGGTCCGCCTCCAACCGACGTCGCGGCGGACGAACGCTGGATCGACATCAACTTGGCGACCCAAACCATCGTGCTCTTTCGCGGCACCAAACCCGTGTACGCGACGCTGATCTCGAGCGGCAAAGAGAGCACGATCAAAGAGAAAGATCACCGCACTCCGCTCGGCGAGTTCCGCGTGCGCGAAAAGCACATCACGTCGACGATGGACGGTGACGGGACGGCGGCGGGTGACCTGCCCTACAGCATCGAAGCGGTGCCGTACGTGATGTTCTTTCACAAGGCGTACGCCGTACACGGAGCATTTTGGCACAGGAACTACGGCGTTCGCATGAGCCACGGCTGCGTCAACCTCGCACCGCTCGACGCCAAGTATCTGTTTTTCAACTCGGATCCTCCCGTACCCGAAGGCTGGCACGGGGCGTGGTCGTCTGAGGACCGTCTCGGCAGTCGCGTCGTCGTTCACGAGTAGGGTCGCAGGCCTCGGGTCTCGTCCCTCGACTCGGTTCTCGTCCCTTGACTTGCGCACCTCAGCGAACGATGACCCATGCAAATGGACCAATTTTCTGCGCACCTCGATCGTGGCTGGGACCTCGTACAACGCGGTGATACCCGCGGCGCGGAAGCCTCGGCTCAGCGAGCACTCGAGCTGGATACCGAGGCCCCCGAAGCGTACAACTTGCTCGGCTACGTCGCGGCGCTGCACGGCGACTTCGACGAGGCGATGGAACACTACCAGCACGCCATTGCGCTGGACGACACCTACCTCGAAGCGATCCTCAACGCTGCGGAAGTACTCATTCACCCGTTGGGCGAACTCGAGCAGGCTGAACAACTGTGTGACGACGCGCTAGATCTCGCCGAGACGGACGAAGAACGGGTCGACGCGCTCTTGCTCAAGTTCGACGCGCTACTGGGGCAAAAGCGGTCTGACGCGGCCAAGGAGTTGTGTCAGAGGTTCCCCCCCGGACCATTCGAAAATCCGGGTCACGCGTTTCTCGTCGGGCGCGCTTTCTACGAAGTGGGACACCTCGACAAGGCCGCCCCGCTGATCGAAAGCGCGACGCGTGCCGCGGGCGCCACTGCGGAGCCGTACTACTACCTGGGACTGCTGCGGGACGAACGCGGGGATGCGCAAGGAGCAACCGAAGCGTTCCTCAAATCTCGTCAGCTCGACGTCGACTCGCCGCGTTCTGCGTGGGCGCTGTCTTCAGAAGCGTTCCGTAATGTTTTGGATCAGGCGATCGCTGCTCTGCCCGACGAACTTCGATCGTTGCTCGCTCCCGAGGAGACCTTCGTCGCAGATCTGCCTGGCGTCGAAGTCGTCGTGGAGGGAGTCGACCCGCGGGCGCTGCTCTTGCTCGATGGTCTCGCCGAAAGCCCGTCTCAGCCCCCGGAACGCATCCGCTTGTTCGTGTATCAGCGAAACGTGGAGCGCCTGGGCGCCACCATCGACGTCGTGATTTCAGAGCTCACTTCGGCACTCACTCAAGAGCTCCAAGCCACCCTCCAAACCGAGCAGCCGCAAACCAACTAGCGCTAAGACTGGTCCGTCGCGCGCTCTCTCACCCCAACTCCCCGTCGCGCGAGCGAGGGCAGAGCGGCGTTCAGCGCTGACGACTCACCAGTTGTCGCGCCACTCCCTCCAGCATGGAGCGCGCAGGACTCGGTGGGTTCTTCGCAAGCGCCGCGAGGGCCTGCTCAGTTTCGCGCTTGGCGCGCTGCCGAACCACGTCACACGCCCCAGTAGCCACGACCCGCTGGCGCAACGCCGACACCAGATCGTGCTCACCCGCGCGAATTTGCTGGACGTAGTCGAGAACGGCGGGGTCTTTTTCAGCCGCGATCGCCAGTGGCAGCGTGACTTTGCCCTCGAGCAAGTCGGCGCACAGCGTCTTGCCGCTGTTGGCACCCACGTAGTCGAGCGCGTCGTCGACGAGTTGAAACGCCATACCCACGCACTGCCCGAAATCGGCCATGGCCGTGCGCTGCGCTGGGGTAGCCCCACCGAGCATGGCGCCGCCCCACGTCGCCAATCGAAACAGCGACGCCGTCTTCAAGCGCAAGATCTCGTCGTAGGTTTCTCGGCTGACGTCGAGTTGTCGCCTGCCGCGCAGTTGGATCACCTCACCACTCACCAGCTCGGTGAGGGTCTCGAGCAATTTCGGAAGCAGGCTGGGCGCATGTTCACTCGTAAGCCGCAGCGCATGCACGAGCAACGCGTCACCTGCCAGCACGCTGACGGCGTTGCCCCACAGCAAACGCGACGTGGTCGAACCTCGACGAACGGTGCCATCATCCACGACGTCGTCGTGGAGCAGCGTCGCCGTGTGCACGAGTTCGATGGACACCGAAAACTGGCGCGCCGCCATCGGCGCAGCGTTGCCCGCGAGCTCGCGTCCCCCTGAAAAACACGCAGCGGAGAGCAACACCGTCGTCGGACGTACCCGCTTTCCGCCGAGGCCGACCAAGTGCCCGGCAGCCGACGTCGCGGGCTCGACCCCCTGTTTGGCGGCAGTCCGCAGCGCACCTTCAACCCACTTCAAGTCTTCTCCGAGAAGCGCGTGAATGTCGGCTAGACGCTGATTCAGGCGTTCATCCGCTGCAGCTTCAGCCGAAGTGGCCAGCGATTGAAGTGCGGTATCGAACGAGAGGCTCATGAGCTGATACGTGGGCGCGGCACTATCGCCGATTTGTCAGCTGGGCGACAAGCCCGGCTGCTCGCGACCTGGACCATGCTGAGCAGGGCAACCGAGGCCTGGAACTGTGCGAATGCCAGCCCTCCGTAGTGCGAGTGTCGACACTAGGCAAGGTTTGACGGCATCACCGACGACGCGCTATCGATTCGGGGCAGCCGAGGTGAGACACGATGCCGCATGAGGACCCGATCAGCTCACGACCGAAGCGCACGCCCTCCAAACCCGGCCGCGCCTTCGGAATAGCGGTTTTTGGGTTGTTCGTGGGCGGAGTGACCGCGGTCATGGCGCTACAGATCATCGTGGCCGTGTTCGCGCCCGAACGACCGCCGCTTCCTCTGCCCTGCGATCAGGCGCTCACGCGAATGAAGGTGTCGCTAGAGCGAGCCCGCCAGTCGGCCGCGGTTCAGGAGAGCGCCGAGGCCAGCGTGGATGCATTTCGCAGGGAGCTCGGCCCAGCCTGGCAACTCGAACCCAGCGTAGAAACCCAATGCGGCGAGGGGACACACTGGGCCGCAGCTACTGAGCAGTTGCTGGCTCTCCGTTACCTCGAGGAGCGATTCGCGAGGCTCGGCGGGCGAACACTTCACCAGGCGCGCAACCGCGCGCACAGACTCGTCGACAGCCACGATCAGTGACTCTGCCCAAACCCCGAATCGTCCGATTTTTCGCGGCGGCCATCGTGGGGCTAGCCTGTGACAGGCGCCGCCACTAAGCTGCGCGCCGGCGGATGACAGATTCAGACACAAAACCTCCCACATTTGACGATCTGGCCCTGAGCCCGGCCGTCGCCAAAGCTGTGGCCGACCGTGGCTACACCGAACCCACGCCAGTTCAGCTCGCCGCCTTCGACCCGGCGTGCGCAGGTAAGGACCTGGTGGTCCAGGCAAGGACGGGCACAGGCAAAACCGCTGCGTTCGCTTTACCGTTGGTCAGCGCGCGCGTCCGCGAAGAACCACTGGCCGTGCAGGCACTGGTGTTGTGCCCCACTCGTGAGCTGGCCCTGCAGGTCAACCGAGAAGTCGAGGCACTCAGCACTCACACCAAGTTACGCACCGCGAGTGTGTACGGCGGCGCGTCGATCACCAAACAGTTCGAAGAACTCGACGCAGGCGCGCACATCGTGGTGGGCACCCCTGGCCGCGTCCTCGACCATCTCAAACGTGGCACCTTGAACGTCAGCCAATTGCGCAGTTTCGTACTGGACGAGTGCGACGAGATGCTGTCGATGGGGTTCTTGCCGCAAATTAACGAGATCTGGAGCAAGCTCCCTCAGGGGCACCAAACGCTGCTGTTCAGCGCGACCGTACCGAAAGACGTCACACGCATCGCCGAGACGCGACTGCGCTCGCCCGAGTTCATCACGCTGAGCGGCGACCACATCGGTGCTCTCGAGATTCAGCATTTCGTGTACCTCTCTCACGGCCGCAAGCTGGAAGAGTTGAAACAGATCATCGAGGTCGAGAACCCCGACAGCGCGATCGTCTTCTGCAACACGCGCGACGAGACCAAGCGGGTCGCGGCACATCTACAGGGGTTGGGTTACCAAGCGGACTGGCTCAATGCAGATCTCGGACAGTCGGAGCGCGAACAGGTGATGCGCCGCACGCGCGAAGGGGAGCTCAAGTTTCTCGTCTGCACCGACGTGGCCGCGCGCGGCATCGACATCTCCCACCTCACCCACGTCATCAACTACGACTTTCCTGACGCCTCCGAACAATACGTGCACCGCACGGGGCGAACGGGACGTGCTGGCAACATGGGAACAGCGATCTCGCTGATACCCCCGACGGCCATCGGTGACCTGTACTACCTGCGGCTCAAGTACAAGATTCAGCCGCAGGAGCGCAGTCTCCCCACGCAGCTGGAATTGCAGACCCGGCAACACGCGGACGTGATTGCGTCGCTGTCGTTGCGCTACGCGGGCTTCTCCCCCAGTGACACTTACTACCAACTCGCTCGGCGCCTGCTGGCGAGCGATTCGGCAGAAGTCGTGATCGCGGGGCTCCTCCAAGAACAACTGGGCGAAGCGGACGCTGCGGTCGACGCGGCGACCAAAGTCCGCCGAGCGCGCGTGACCCGCGCCAAGCCTCCCCGCGCTCCGAATTCGCGCGGCCAGGAACGGGAGAGTCGACGCAAGAGTGAAGATGCATCGGGCAGACAACCTGACGCTCGGAAGCGGTCAGCTCCGAGAGCGGAGGGCGCGCGCGAGGATAGCTCCCGTGAAGACTACGCTCGTCGCCGCGGCGCTGTTGCAGACAGGACCGAAACGAACAGGGCGAACGCGGACAGGACCGACGCTGCGAGCGCAGTCGACAACACTCACGACGACGATTCTGGCGAGGGTGAGAATCGACGAAGGCGGCGACGCTCAGTCAGCGAACGCAACAACGGAGCGGATACGCTCCGCGGCGCACGCCGAGCGCGCTCGGGTGGGCAAGATGAAATCATCGTCGATGACGAGCCGGAGTTTCGCTACGAAGTCAGTGATGCCCCCGCAGGAGCTGTCACGCAAAGTGCCAGCCGAGACGATGGCCAGGAGTTCATCAACCTCTACGTCGGTGTTGGCAAGCGCGATGGCGCCCGCACGCAAGATCTTCAGCAGGCCCTCGAGGACGCGGGCATCGAACAAAGCGATACAGGTCGAATCTTAGTCAAACAACGCCACAGTTTCGTGGAAGTGACGCCCGCCGCACAACAAGCGGTGATCGACAAACTCAACGGTTCGACGATATGTGGTCGCGAAGCGCTGGTCGAAGTCGCACGACCCCGCTAATCGATGACGAGATGCGCCTCTTTCCCTGCCCAAACGAGCGGGAGAAAAACCACGGCTGCTAGCTCGGCCTTCGCGTCGTGGCAAGGTCGGACGCGACGGGCGACGCGATCGAAACGTGCCGAAGCGATTCAAACCGCGTGCGGAGGGTGCGGTTCGTTCGCCGTGCCGTCGCTAGTTTCGTAGCCCCGGTTGGGTTTGGCACGAAATATTATCGTGCCAGGCCTGCCATCTCGCGGCCCGCGACGTTAACCAGCAGTGACTCATTCTGTGCTTTCTCCCTTGACGAATCACATTCATTTGCGCGCCGTTGCGCGAAGCACCCAAGAAAGCTAGTTATACGATGTGGCGCGCAGCGTTGACGTACCCCGACTGCAAAGAAGCGTGGATTGGGCGCTGCGCAACCAACGTCCCAGCAGCGAGCTGATTCAGATGTTGCGGCCGTTGGTACGCGCAACCGCCCCCGCGTCTCCGAGCGGGTTGCTAGCCCGGTTGCAGCTCGCCGAACGTTTGGTGGAAGTGGGTCAGCAGCGTTCCCATGCGTGGGAAGCCGTGATCTTGGGGCGAGCAGTGGTTCAGGGATCTGCAGATCCCGACTTGCAGCGACGTGGTTTCGGCGTCCAGGGCCTGGGCCTCACCATGCTCGGGCATTATCGTTTGGCACGCAGCGCCTACCTGTCCGCGTTATCCCTGGAACCCTGTGATCCCGTTTGTGCCCACAACTTGGGCCATCTCGAAGTAACCAAGTTCCAAGCGTATGACTCTGGGGTGCGCTGGCTGCGCATCGCCTACGCCCACCTGCCTGACTGCAGAGAGATCGCTGCATCTCTCGCCCATGCTCTGCTGCTCTGTGGCCAGCGACCACGCGCCGAGGCGCTACTCAACCGCATCCTCGGCAGCCATTCGGAAGCCCATTCGCTGATGGCCCGCTGGTTATCCGAAGCCCGCTGACTGTCCGAAACTCGCTGGTTGTCCGATACCCGCTGGGTTCAACCCTCCGAGCCCAGCGCGCTGAGCGCCAGCTAACGCCTGAGCGAACGCAGCTTGCGCTCGGCAGGCGTCTTTGAGCAGGGCGCGCCGTTCGGCTGGAGCGCGAACTCGCGCAGCAAGCAGCCAAGTCGGTCACCGAGCTTGGCGGCCGGGTGCCGATGTGGGCTGGCAAAGTATCGCGTCGTGCAGGTTTTGGGGTTGCAACATGGGGACGCGACGCTATCGAATCCCGGGCACGATGCTCCGCCCACGATCTGCTGCTGCGCTCTGCTCCTTGCTTTGGTGTTCGATTGCGCAGACGACAACCGCCCAGCCCGCGCCCGCGGAAGCACCCTCGCCCCCCATTCTGACGCCGCCGCAGCCAGCACCAACGGCGCAGCCGCAAGAAGCGCCAGAAGCCACGGCGACGTCCCCCACTCCGACGCCGAGTGCGCCCAGAGAGTTGGAACTCCCCGAGGTCAGCGACCCCATGCTCGAGCCCGTCGCGCCCCCGCCCAACGTGCTTCAGACTTGGCAGGAAGCGTTGCGACTGGTGCGCTCGCGTTCTACTTCCCTGGCCTCGTCTCTCAAACAAGTCGAGTTGGCGTCGGCGCAGGCGCGCGCGGCGGTCGTACGCCTTTACCCGAGCCTCACGGCAACGGGCAGCGTTCAGCAGCACCTGTTGCTCGGTAGAGGCACGAACATCACCGCAGATGGCGTCGACATCAACGTATCGATCCCGGACCCTTCACTGGTTTGGAACGCGAGGGTTTCGCTACGTCAACCCATCTTGGACCTACGGACCAACTACGACATAGACACCGCACAGGTCACTCGCCGCGCAGCCCAACAACGTGCTGAGGACATCGAACGCGTCGTGCTTGCCAACGTCGCGGACACGATCGTCGCGGTAGTGACCGCAGAGCGCCTGGCTGAAGTCAGTCGAGTCGCACTGCGATCGTCACTGTCGACCTTGGATCTCACCCGCCGACGCGCCCGCCTCGGCGCCAGCAGCGCCGTCGACGTGTTGCGTGCCGAGCAGGAAGTTGTCCTCAACCGCGCGCAAGTGGTCTCCGCAAACGAATCCCTGAGGCGTACACGAGAAGCCCTGGGGATGGCGTTGGGTTACTCCGAAGCCTGGGGAGTAACCAGCGAAATCAAGCTCGACCAGCTCGGTCAGGACGCGAAAAGGGTTTGCTCACCGATCGCCGACATCGGTCAACGTGCCGACATTCAGGCCGCGCGCACGGAAATTGAGATCGCCGAACGAAACACCAAAGCGACCGACTATGCGCTCGCGCCCACCATCGATTTGGTGAGCGATCTGAACTACTCGACGAACGCGTTCACTCCAAACGGAAAGCCAATTCAGTGGACGGTCGCCGCGCTGCTGACCATCCCTTTGTTCGACGGAGGTGCGCGGACCGCGCAACGCCAAATCAACAGCGTACAAGTCGAGTTAGCCCATGAAACCTTGACCCAAACCCAGCGCGAAGCGGAGCAGCAGGTCACCCAGGCGCTTCGCTCCGTGCAGGTTGCCGAAGAACAGTTCGCCGTCGCCAGCCGATCACGGGAAATCTCCCGAGAAACGACGCGGCTGTCGAAGCTCTCCTTTCTGAACGGCAAGGGCACCAGCTTCGAACTGGTGGACGCAACACGACGCTACCAGCAGGCAGAGCTCGATCTCACGGTCAAGGAATTCGACGTCGTGCGCGCGCGGATCATCGCCTTGTTGGCTAAGGCCAACTGCGACATCTGACCGCTGCTTCGAGCTCCGCCCAGAAACGCTGACAGCGCGACATCACGGCGCACTGTCAGCCATCGCCTGTGCCTAGATTTTTCTTGGCGGTGGGTTAGCCTGAGCAACCCGACGATTTCGGAGGAATAGAGGGCCGGAAGACTGGGTTGCTTTACTCAGCCGCTGGCCTCGAAGCCGCCCTTTGGTGTATCTCTGGCCGCGTGTGGCTCGCTGCTCGGCGGCGACCGTCACTGCCCCGGCTGGTAACCACCGATGAAGAAAGTAGATCTCGGCTTTTACGCGCTGCTGGGCGTGACCACGGCGTTCTTCCTGTATTTGATCGGGTTCGTGTTCTTCACGGTGCCCATCGCCCAGCCCCAGGCGGGCGGACTGGCCCAGAAGATCTTCTACTTTCACGTGCCCTCCGCGTACGCCATGTACCTCTGTGGAATTACCTGCTTCTTCGGGAGCGCGGCGTACTTGGTCCGCCCCACCGAGAAGCGGAACTCCGTCGCCGAGGCGGGCGCAGAGTGTGCGGTGGTGTTCGGTCTGATGTTGCTCACGACCGGGCCACTGTGGGCGAAAAAGGCCTGGGGAATTTACTGGACCTGGGACCCCCGCCTGACGGTCTCGTTGCTGACGGTGATGATCTATCTGGCGATCGTCGTGTTGCGCGCATTCGCGGGCGACGGTCACGCGGAGCGCAAGTTCGCGGCCGCGTTGGGAGTACTGGGCACGGTGAACCTACCCATCATTCACTACGCCGTGAAAAAGTGGGGCGGTACGCACCCGGCGGTGATCAGCGGAAGCGGAGGCGGTTTGAAAGATCCCAACATGGTGCAGGCGCTGATCATGGGGTTTGGCGCCATGACCCTGTTGGCGATTTTGTTGCTCTGGTTCCGCTCGTTACTCAGTTTCAACCGCGCACGCTTGCGCCAACTCGAAGAACACGCCCTGCAAGAAGGCTTGATCGAAGGCTGAACCATGTCACAGACGACCCAAAAGCCGCCCGATGAGTTCGTCGCCACGACTGGTGGCGGGGAGGCAACCAGCGCAGAAGCCATGCTGATCGCGGCCTACATGCTGCTCTGGGCCATTTTGATGGCATTCGTGGGGCTGAGCTGGCGTCGCCAGCGCGCGACCGCTACTCGGCTGGCGCAGATAGAATCGGCATTGGGCAAGAGCCAACGTTGACCGTCCACGATGCCGATCGAGCACATCATCTACATCCCGGGAACGCTGCTCGTTGGCTTGACGCTCGGCTATGTGCTCGGTGCGCGCGCCGTCAGGGCTGAACTCAAACGTGATCGGGAGCGGGCCCGCCGCTGACTGTCGGCTGCTCGACCTCGTTCGGAGACTCTGGATCATCACGCGTTGCGTCCGCTCTGGCCCGGCATTGCTCAGATCCCGGCAGCGAGGTAGCCTGCTCTCGTGTTTGGCGTTTCTTTCACCGAGTTGCTGCTGATTGGAGCAGTCACGTTGATGGTCGTCGGTCCCGACCGACTGCCGAAGATGCTCGGCACCCTGGGCCGCTGGTCCGCGAAGTTGCGCCGCCTCACCAGCGAGGTGCGTTACCAGAGCGGCATCGACGACCTGCTTCGAAAGGAAGGCATCACGGGCGGGCTGAACGAACTCCGCGAGCTGCGCAACGTCGCGCGGGGCGACTTCAGCAGCCTGGGTAAACAAGCGATGGCACGCCCGCGCCCCAACGCGAGCCCACGCCAAACCTCGACCGCTCCCGCAAGCGCGTCTGCGTCCGGCAGTGGAGTGTCGACCGCTGCTGCCAACCCCGCGACTCCCAACGCTGCGGCTCCAACTACTGGACAAGCCAGCCCGCCGAGCCACGGTCCGCAGGAAGACCCGTTCGCCGACGTCCCCTACGACCGCTCTCAAGAATACCCAGCCGAAGGTTGCGATGCCTACGGCGCGCTCCCCGACGACCTGTGGGAAGATCCCCAGAAGGCCGCCCCCGCAGCGACTGCGACGGCTACGTCGTCAATCGCGACGCCCGCGTCGGCAGCAGGTTCTGCACCGACGCCCACACCTGGCAACGTTCCGAAGCCAGGCGAGCCCAGGCCTCAGTCTCCCGAGGCCAGCGGCGGTTTTGCGGACGCGTCCGTGGATGACCCCAGCCCGGCGCAAGTCAAACGCTGATGACGATGACGAACCCACAGCCGCCCGAAGAGGCCAAACCGCTCGACGCCGACGAGCAGAAACCGTCGCCAGCTCAGAGCAAGGCACTACCCGGCAAGCAAGCCCCTCCGCCCGAGGACGAACTCGACGACGAAGGCATGACCTTCTGGGAGCACTTGCACGAACTGCGCTCCCGCCTGCTCAAGATCGTGATCGCCGCCATGATCGGCGCGACCGCCTCCTGGTTTCTCCGGGAAGAGGTGCTCGGCTGGTTGGTGGCGCCGTTCAAGACCGCATGGGAGCTCAACGGTTTTGACGAACGACCTCAGCTGCACTTCCCGAATCCAGCTGGCCTGTTCATCGCATACCTGAAGCTGTCGATCGTCGCCGGGTTGGTGATGTCGCTGCCGATCATCTTTTACCAGCTGTGGGCTTTCGTCGCGCCCGGGCTGTACGCACGAGAGAAGCGCTTCGCGATCCCGTTCGTGGTCTCCTCGACGGCGTTGTTCACCGGGGGCGCCTACTTCGGCATGAAGCTGGCGTTCCCCCTCGCGTTCCGATACCTGCTCAGCTACGCAGGCCACCACCCCGATTTCGACATCAACCCGACGATCATGGTCGACGAGTACGTGGCGTTCATCACGCGCATGCTCCTGGCCTTCGGTACAGTGTTCGAGCTACCCGTGTTGATCTTCTTCCTGTCGATGGCGGGTGTGGTCAACCACCTGCACTTGATTCGGTTTTTCAGGTACTTTGTCGTGATCGCGTTCGTGCTCGGCGCGTTGATCACCCCGCCCGACTTGCTCAGCCAGTTTCTACTCGCGGTGCCGCTGTGTGGGCTCTATGGCGTTTCGATCGTGATCGCGTGGATCTTCGGCAAACGCCGCAAACAGTGAGTACTCGTCGTCGGGAGTGCGCTCAGTGCGCAACGCCGCTCAGCCACGAGGGGTGCTCACTCGCGCGCGTACGGCTCGCCGCGCCAAATGCTCAAGCCGCGGTATATCTGTTCGAGCAGCAGCACGCGTGCCAATCGGTGCGGCAGCGTCATGCTCGACAAGCTGAGCTCGAAGTCGGACGCTTGGCGTACGCTTGCGGGGATACCTTCCGCGCCTCCGATGACGAACGTGACCAGGCCGTTTCCCTGGCTACCCCAGCTCATCAGACGTTCGGAAAACTGGGTGCTGGTGAGCGCTTTGCCCTTTACTTCGAGGGTCACGACCTTCCCCGAACGTGGCAGGGCGCGGATCAGTGCCGTGTCGTCCTTGAGCTCTTGTTGAGTCAGCTCCACGTAGTGGCGGATCCGCCCCTCGTAGTCGGCGCACAAACTCTCGAGAGCAGCGTCCTTCAGCTTCCCGACGACGAGCAGCGAGCACTTCACGATTCGTCGTCAGATTCGTTCGCGCGTGCGGTCCCGTCAGTGGACACTGGCACGCGGTCCGCGTCCATCCAAAGCCCGTCGAGGTCGTACAGGGAGCGCACGTCGCGCTGAAAAACGTGCACCACGACATCCACGAAGTCGATGAGTACCCAGTTTGCCGCGGGCAGTCCTTCGATGGAGAGCGAGTGGATGCCGCGCTGCGCCAGGGTGGCATCCACCTCTTGCGCGATGGCGGCGACGTTGCGATCGCTCGCCCCCGTCATCAGCACCAGGAAGTCGGCGTAGTCGACCTTGCCGATGACGTCGATGATTTCGACGGCGGTAGCCTTCTTCTCGAGCCCAGCCGAAGCTGCGAGCAGCGCGATACGGCGACTCTCGTCGGGACCACTGGGGTTGGCGGTCGGGGTCGAGTCGTCCGCCACACGCTTACGAGGCGGGCGGGGTAGCGTCGTGCGCTCGGCTGGCATGGCCCCTCCCTAACCCAGGCCGCAGGCAATTTCACGTAAATCGACGCGATGCACCCGAGCCGAAGCGCGCGTCTGACGTGGATCCCGAGGCAACTGGGTCACTCTGGCGTGGAAGGATCCGGGACGGGCTCGGGAGCTGGCGCCGCGGGGAGCTGGTTTGGGGCGCGCGGCTTCGTCGAATCAGCGTCGTCCTCCGACGTCGAGCTGGTGGAAGGTGGAGAGCTCGTGGCGCTAGGCGCTGAAGCCGCGGACTCGGCGGCTGGGGCTGCCTCGCTCGAGTGATGACTCGGGGCGCTATCGCTGGGGGGTGCGGGGACGGCGGCGCTGGGGGGTGTAGCAGCGGCATCTCCAGCGGGCGGTGTCGCGCTGGGAGGCCAGCGCGTGACAGGGCGAGGCTCGTATTCCGGCGCAGGGCCGTCCACGCGCTGTTGAGTTGCCGCACACGCAACCACGCTCGACAACGCACCAGCGAGTAGCGCTCGACGACAAGCTGAGTGAATCACAGGGGTACTCCTCTCGGGGTGGGTGGGGACACGCCAGGCCCAGCGTCAGTCTCCGCCTGGGGTTTGTCCAGCCGCGGAACCGGGATTTGAACGCCTCGCGCGGTCGGCATGTTTGCACCCACTGCCTGATCCGCTGCGGAGGGGATAGGCCCCCTGGGAACCACAGTGTCTGGCGCGCGTTCGGTTTGCTCACGACACGCGATCGAACATAGCAGCGAGATCGCTACCAGGGCGAGGGCGGTGCGGGACCGCCTCGCGTGGACGCGGCGCAGGTGGACGGGCTGATGCATAGCTCGCTGGTATGGTATCGCAAAAAGCACCGTGTCCACCCACTTCCTCACCCCACCAGCCTTGGCACGCGGTGACCACATCCATGTCGTGGCCCCAGCTGGCCCATTCAGCCACGAGCAGTTCGCGCCAGGGCTCGAGCGCCTGCGGGAACGCTACGACGTCGAGCTCGCCCCGGACGCCAGCCAACGCAGCGGCTTCTTCGCGGGCGACGATCAGCGAAGGCTCGATGAACTCAACCGCGCCCTCAGGTGCCCCCACAACAAGGCGATCGTGACCGCAAGGGGCGGCGTCGGCTGTACACGTATCGCCCACCTCGCGGACTTCGATTCGTTGCGCGACGCTCCGAAGTGGCTGGTCGGCTTCAGCGACATCACCGCGCTCCATGCCGAGGTCCAGGCGCGTCAGTTGTGTTCACTACATGCTGCTAACGTGACAGGGCTTGGAGCCCTCTCGACGCCCGCGTGGAAGCGCTGGTGCGAAGCGCTGGAAGCGCCGACGACACCTCGCACCCAGCAGTTGACTACGCTGGTCGACGGACGCGCAGAAGGCCTGCTCGTGGGCGGTAACTTATCCCTGCTACACACCAGCGCGCTGACCCGACGTTTTCGCGCTCCCGAACCCTCGATTCTGTTCGTCGAAGAGGTCGGAGAGGCACCGTATCGTATCGACCGCATGCTCGTTTCACTGTCGCTGTCGGGGGCGTTGGATGGTGTCGTGGGTCTGGTGGTCGGTGAAATTTCAGACGCGAAACCCGGACCGCACGGTGTCGAAGCCAAGCAAGTGTTCGCTGACTTCGCCGAGCGCCTTGCGATTCCTGCACTGTGGGGACAGCCGTCGGGACACGGCAAGCGCAACGATCCGTTGCACCTCGGTCAGCTCGCTCGCATCGAAGACGGCCGCTTCACGACCTGCGCGGCCCCGATGGACGAGTAGACGTAACGAACGGCTGGGTACCAGGGTACCGAAGCCGGCTTCGTCGCAGAGGGCCGTGCCCCAATCACGGGGAAGTGGCGGAGATTCTGCTGCAGCGGCGGCCTATCGACTTGGCACCCCGCTTCAGACTTCACTCGTCGTTCTCACGAGCGACTGCTCGCCGCCTCGGGGGTGGCGGCAATCCGCTGCGGCGAGCCGCAGGCGCTACGCGGGGTGGCGGCGGCGTCGCAGAACGGCGCGGCGGAGGCTTCGGAGGCGGCACGGACGTGGCGAACTCACCGTCTGCCACATCGAGGTCGTCGTCGTCGATCGCGATGGGTTCGGCCATCTCCGCAAGCACGCTGGTGGCGACTGCATTCGGCGCGCTGGGAAGGGCCCCAGCCTCCTCAGTGTTCACCTCTGACGGCTCGCCCTGTGGTGCGGCGTCGTCGGCTTCGTCCTCGACGCCCCCAATAACCGTGGGACCAGTATCCGTGGGACCAGTATCCGTGGGACCAGCTGCAGTGGGCGGGTCGCTACTCAGCAACTCGCCGGGGTTACTCGTGATCTCCGTCAGCGCGTCGAAGTCCCCCTCCGAGAAGTCTGGCGGTGGGTCGACAATGGGCGCGTCATGCTCGGCAGCGGCGTCGTCGATACGCGCATCAGTTTCCTGAGATGAATCGAACATGGAGCCGCTGGTGGTGGTCTCCTCCTCGTCGAGTTGCGGGAGCTCGCTGGTGGGCGCGGGGTCGGCGCTCGCCCGGTCTGGGACGCTTTCCGGCCCCTGCTCGCTGGCCTCCACGCCCTCGTTCGCCGCGCTAGCGTCGTCTGCAGCGGCGGTTCCAGAGTCACTGCTCCCAGAATCACTGCTCCCAGCGTCGCTGCTCCCAGCGTCGCTGGCCTTCGCTGTGTCGGCGTCGCGATCGTCGGCGTCCCTGATCGCCATGTCGTACGTCGTTTGCTCAGCAGCCTCGCTAGACGAATCGGGCGCAGGATCCTGGGGAGGCGGTTCTTCGTCCGACGCAGCCGATTCGGAATCGGCGGCGCGTTCCGAGGACTGCGCGTCCGCGGGGGGCGAGGGATCCTCCTGCGCAGACGCGTCCGCAGCCGTCGGGTTCGCCTCTGAGACGGGCTCCGAACGGCGCGCGTTGAGCATCGCCTCTTTGGCAGCCGCTAGACCCGCTTTGGCCTCTTCATCGTCTTTGGTCAGACGAATCACACGCCGCCAAGCGTCGGCGGCTTCACGCGGGTCGTCGAGCTCACTTTGCCAAAGTCGCGCGACCTTACGCGAGAGCTCGGCTCGAAAATCTTTGTCTCGGCTGCGTAGAATCTGATCTTCGATCAGGTTGACGAGTCCTTGATTGTCACCGAGCTGTTCATACAGAGCCGTTAGCTTGGTGTTGACATCAGCATCTGTCGGAGACAGGTCGTGAAGCTGCTTGAGGTCCTCACTGGCCCCCACGAGATCACTCAGTCGCTCTTCGCGCAGGCTGGCGCGCCGCGCGAGCAAACGTCGAACGAGCGGGCCGTCGAACACCTCACCCAGCGCTCGGGTGAGCACGGTCTCCGCTCGGGAAAAGTCGCCCACGCTTCCCGCCAGTTCCTCCAGGGCCTCCAGTCCTTCGTCGGCGACGTGCAGTATCAGACCGTCACCCAAGTACTGGAAAGCGCGCTCGACGTCGTCGAGTTCGGTGTGCGCGAGGTGCGCCGCCAGACGCAGCATGTTGCTGCGCGTACGCCCACCATCACGCGCGGCCTGTCCGCCCGTGGCCAGGGCCTCCACCAGAATTTCGCGTAGCGTCTTGCGTTCAGCCTCGCCGTCTGCGGCTAGCGCCAGCGAAACCATCTGATCGAGTCGTTCACTTTCGAGGCCCTGGCCCAAGGCCGCTTCGAACAGACTCGCGGCGCGTTGTTTATCACCCACGTCTACCGCAACGTCTGCTGCACGCACCAGCGCCGCAACCCGATCTTCGAGCGACTGAAATCGAGCGATCTGTCGTTCGTACACGTCGACCTTTGCGCCTGCCTCACTGCACAGCGCCGCCAAACGGGTCAGCAGACCTTCGAGCTCGTCGCGCTCCACGTCGGCGAGCGCCAGTTCGCCATGTTCGATCGCTTCGGCCTCTCCTGCGCCAACTCGAACCAACACTTCCGCTTGGCGCACGCGCTCGGGCCCGACTTCCGTCGGCAGCAGGTCGACCACTCGAAGCTCGTGTGCCAACGAAAGGGCGGCGCGATCGCGCGCCTCTACCGCCAACTTCTCGAGCGGCTCGGCAATCTCCGGGTCAGCCAACCCGAAGCTCGACAGGCTCGTGGCTACGGCGATGGCTTGCTCACTCTGCTGAGCTTCCACGTAGCGACGAAACGCCCCGTGTAGTGCCTCGCTCTTCTCGGGCGAATCGGGAGCGTTCTCGAACCAGGAGACCAAGCGCGCGGCGACTTCCGCCTTCTCTCCGAGTTCGTCGCCGAGTTCCGTGAAGGCCCTACGACACGCTTCGTCTCCCGAGTCCGCAACTTTCCCCAAGACCGCGAGCGCTTCCTCGCCTTTGGATAGCTGTAAGTGGAGGATCTGCGCCAGCCGCCGAGTCATCTCACTGATCTGCTCATCATCTCCTTCGACGGCGATGAGCTCCTTCGTCAAGTCTGCCACCAGCGACCACTCCCCCGAAGCTTCGGCGAGTTCGCAAAGCCGCTGAGTGGCGTCCAAGTCGTCAGGATCCGTTTCGTGGACGAAACGCAGGAGCCTCATCGCTTCTTCGGGTTTCGCCAGATGCAGCTCGTACAGTTCTGCGAGTCGTGAGGCCACGTCGAGCTTGATACGACGATCTTCGGTGGCGCCGATGTACCGCTCGAGGACTTCGGCAGCACGTTCGTGGTTACCACGGGCAACTTCCAACTCCCCCAGTGCCTCGAGCGCCGCGACGTTGTGCTCGTCCAACTCGAGAATGTGTTCGTAACGCTCAGCAGCAGCGTCGACGTCGACCAGCTTGGTGGCTTGTAGCTCCGCCTCACGCAGGCTGTGGCGAATCTTCTGCTCGGCATCCGTCACGGCCTCGGTCAGTCGTCGCAGGTAGCCTACGGCCATCTCTGCGTCGTCTCGTTCCTCCGCTTCACCAGCCAGCCACAGGAGCGTCTCCTCGTCTTCGACGTCTTGAAGCACGAGCAAGAAGCTGGCGCGCGCTGCCACAGGATCCTCCATGTGATCACGCTGCGTGATGGCTGCACGTTTCCTGAGGTGAACGCGGGCTTCGGTGTCCGTCAGTTTTGCGGCGCGCGTCAGGAAGAGCTGGACCAGCTCCTGCACCCGCTCGCTCGAGATCAGCAGCTCTTCGAGAGAGTTGGCGTACTCTTCCTCCGAAGGAGCGAACTCCACGGCCTTTTCCAAGCGGGCCACCGCTTCATCCACTTCTCCCACGTTGCGATAGTGACTCGCCGCCCGCGCGAGCAGCCGAGCTCGTGGCGCACCGTCTTCCAACAACTGGGCGTGCTCATCCGCAGCACGCGCAGCTCGCTCCCACGCCTGCGCCCGAACGAAGAAGTCTTCGGCAGCCCCCCACATCTCGGCATCTTCGAGAGTTTCTGCTCCCGTCTCGAGGGCTTCCGCGGCGGCAAGCAGTTGTCCCTGTGCGACGCGCAGTTCGCCGAGCTTGCGGTAAAGCTCGCGCTTGGCGTCATCGTCATCCAGCTCCGCAACGTGCTCGGCGATGGTGTCCGCGGCCAGGTCGCCCCGCTCGGACTTTTCGAAACAACGCACCGCCTCCTGCAGTGCACCTTCGTCGCCTGGCGAAAGCGTGGCAATTCTGGCCCACGCTTCACCCGCAGCGGTCAAGTCTTTGCGACGCGTGGTGTGAATCTTTATCAGCTGACGCTCGATGGCGATGCTGGCCTCGACGTCCTCCGTGCGGTCCGACTCGACGCGCAGCACCTGGGCGAGTTGGTCCCAGCGACGTGCTTTTTCGAGGATGCGCTTGATATGATCGTACGCCTCGTCGTCGTCGGGATCGATCTCCAGGATCCGCTGCCAGGCGTACACCGCTGTGTCGATGTCACGAACGTGCGATTCGCAGACGCCCGCAAGCTCACGCAACCACTCCAACCGATCGTCGTCGAGAGCTTGGGGCGAATCGATCGCGCCCAGCAGCACGTCGCGTAGATCGGCGTACTTCTTCTTGATGGTCAAGACCTCGAGCAGGTAGTTGAGCGCGTCGGGGTTCACCGGATCCAGGTCGAGCACCTGCCGATAGGTCGCGATGGCTTCGTTCTTGCGGCTGCGTTGGGCGAGCTCGTCCGCCTGTTCCAACAGCTGCTCCACACTCACGCCATCTGGCGGTCGAACCGCCGCAGAACGCGTGGTGGGTTTGGGACGAACGGCTTGCAAAGGCGCTTCACTGGCGCCTGTCGTGGACGCACGAGGTGCCGCCGTCGGGACCGCGCCCCCAGCTGCCTGGCGTGCCGCATCAATCATCACTCCCTGTGGATTGTCCCGAACGTAGGCCGCCGCCAGCGGTCCCACCTCGGGCATGCGGCCCAGCTGCTCGCCGAAGTGAATCGCCAGCTGCACTGCACGATCGTGCTCAGGCAAGAGCTCGAGGCCGCACAAAGCGTACAAGAAGCCGTGCTCCCCCGGGTACTGCTCGGCGAGTCCGACGAACAGCTCGCAGCCTTCGCGCCGCTCTGCCGCTTCGAGCAACTCCCCCGAACGGTAGCGTTCGAGTAACGCACTACCCAGCTTCTGACGCAGGCCCGGATCCTCGGGGTCGAGACGCAACACTTCTCGCAGCGCCGCTATCGCACGGTCGCCCCTGCCAGCGCGTTTGGCCACCTCGATTTCGTCGCCCAACAACGCTCGCTTGCGCTCGGCGTCCGTCGTGAGAGCGATTTCCATGCCGAAGTACGGCAGCGCCTCGGCGTACTCGCCCGCGGCCTTATGCAGCTCACGCAAGTTGTAGATCGCAAATTGGCTCGTGGGGTCGAGATCGATGGCCCGCGAGTAGGCGGCCTTCGCGCGCGCCGAATCAGCCAGCGGAGCGTCCGCCCACAGCTGCCCCAGGCTTTCGTAGGCCGCTGCTGCCTGAGGTCTCCAGTCCGGCTCCTGTTCTGCGAATGCCGCCATCGCGTCAGCGCGACGCTGGTGCGCCGACGCCAACCCTTCGGCGTCATCGCCGTAAAACTCCGTGAGCCGTTGCATCACCAGTTCCGACGCAGGATCACGATCGAGTGCGTGAAGCAGAGCGTTGGTGGCGCGCCGCGGATCCTGGAACGTCGTGAGCCAGACGTTGGCCGCCTCGTTCAACCAGTGGCTGGCAACGGACGCCTGTGGCGTGGCCAAGCCGACCTTCTCTAGCAGCTGCGCGTATCCTTCCGGATCTCGTTGACCTGAAGCGTGCGCCTCGGCGATCGCCGCTTGGTCTTGAGGATTGGCGACCAAGCGCTGCACGAGAGCCTCTTGCTGACGGGCGTCCATAGACCGATGACGGTATCACGCAGACTCTCGCAGTCGCAATGCGACAGCCGCGCTGCGACGCACGAAATCAGAGCTGATCCCGCTCGGATGCGAGCGCCCTGAGACGGCGTGCCGCTCGCCACTTCGATGCGTCACACCTGCTTCACGAGTGAAAACTTCTACTGTGGCGCGTTCGGTTCGACGTCGTCTCGGGCCTTTCCCAAACGCAGCCGAAACGCGCGCGGAAACACGCCCGGCAGGTCGTGCGTCTCGGCATGTCGGAGCAGCTGAACAGTCATCAACCGACTCGCCCCCACATGAGGGTGGCAATCTGGCACGACCAACCGAACCCGCTGCGAACCCAGCGAACACGTCGTCGACGAGAGTGGAGTGTGTCGGGACGACGCAAGACGTCCGCTGTGTTCGCAGAATCTGCCGTTGAACGGCCGACCATTGTTGTGGACCCTCTAGGGAACGGTTGCTAAGGTCCCGCGGTTCATGACGACGAGCGCCGAAGTCCCTGGCAGCCCCCCGAATACTTACGCTAACTCGGCACCCACGACGTTGCGTCAGTTGCTCGATCAGCACCGAGCCAGCGGCACTCGGGTCCCTCTGACGACGGCGGTGGACCTGCTCGTGCCGTTGTGCGGAGAGTTGGCCGACATCCATCGACAGGGGTACGGCGTACACGTTCACCCGTCGAACTTGATCCTCGACAGCGACGGCAGCTTGAGCTTGTCCGCAGAAGGTGCCGCGGATCCGCCAACCACCGCCGCAGACAAGGCGTGTCTGCCTCCAGAGTCCACACCCGACGAGTTGGGTTCGGCCTCGTCATCCGTTTATTCGGTGGGCGCCGTGTTGTACGAGATGCTCACGGGGCTGAGCGTCTCGAAGGGCATGCGTCGCCCGAGCCAAGTCGTTCCTGGGCTTCCCCCAGCGTGCGAAACGCTGATGGCAAAGGCACTGATCACCGATCCAGACCATCGTCCCGACGATCTCAGAGCGCTGGCCCAGGCACTGTACGGCTTGACTCCACAATCCACTGTTCCCCCCCCGCCAGTGGCCGACCTCACGCACCTCAACCAGGTCGGCGACTTGGAGGTCGACGTTTCCCTTTCGATGCTCCCGCCAGAGACCTACGAAGGCCCGCCCGTATCTGGCGCTGGTGGTGCTGCACCTGCGTTGGCCGTGCCTGGTTACCCGGGTAGTCCAGCTCAGCCAGCTGGCGGGGCCCAGCCTGGTCGCGCCCCGATCAGCGGCAACGGCTACAACGTCGGGGTGATCCACGCGCGTCAACCTCAGTCTCCAGCCAGTGGTCCCCAGGCCAGCGATCCCCTGCAAGGACCGACGGCCCAGGGCGGCGGCCCGACGAGTGGCGCAACCGCCGCGTTGGCGGCGTTGAAGGCGCGACTGGAATCCAACCCCGCCCCGATCTACGTCGTGATCAAAGACGGGATGGACCACGGCCCGTTCAGCGCGGTCGAGCTGTTGCAACAGATCGGGAGCCACTCGTTCACCGAACACGATGTGCTGCGCAACGACACCACAGGCGAGGAGAAAACCATCGCGGAGTGGGATGATTTCGCGCCGTTCGCCGAACACGCCAAGTTACATCGGGACATTCAAGAAGAGCGCGCAGCGGTCGATCGTGGCGTTGCTCAGGATAGCAAACGCACCAAGAGCAAGGCGTTCGTCGGTATCCTGGTGCTCGGCGTACTGTTGCTGGGGGCGGGCGCGTGGTTCGTGACCCAAGTGGGAACCCGCAGCGACGAGGTGGCCGTGCACGTCGACCAGGCATCCAACGTGGAAGCGGAAGGCGAGCTCGCGGCCAAGAAGGGTGCCGCAGCGGCGGGTGGTAAACGCAGCCGAGTCGTCGGCAAGTCAGGCAACATTCCTCTGCTTGCAGGTGGACAGAGTTGCGAGGGCGCGCAGGCAGCGTACGTCGAGGAGATGAAGATGGCCGGCGGAGGACAAGCCGACATCACCCGCGCCAAATACGCGTCGGTCATGAACAACGGCTCATACCTCAACGGCTGTGGCCTCCCGAGTAACGTTGCCGTGAACGTGTGCGTGGCCGTTCAAAATGGCCGTGCCGTGGGCGTCACGGTAACCACCAAACCGAACCACCCAGCGAAGAGCTGCATCGCTTCCAACTTGCGGCGCAAGTCGTTCCCGTCTCATCCCAAGCTGGACGTCGTCCGCACCAGTTTCGCGGCCCAGTGACGCCGCATCCGACACCTGGCATCCAACAACTGGCATCCAACAACTGG
>CBFGUG010000077.1:0-38179 GCA_965651905.1 uncultured bacterium
CGTCTGTCGGTGTGTCGTCGTCCGTCGGCGTGTCGTCCGTCGGTGTGTCGTCGTCTGTCGGTGTGTCGTCGTCCGTCGGCGTGTCGTCCGTCGGTGTGTCGTCGTCCGTCGGTGTGCTGTCGTTCGTCAGAGTGTCGTCAGTTGGGTCGTCGGCGCTCGCGTCGGGCGCGTCGTCGTTCCTGGGGTCACCTTGCCCTGAGTCGTCGTCCGTCGGGTTGTCGTCGGTGTTGTCGTCTGCGGTGTCGTCGTCCGCGTCGTCGTCGCCACTGGGGTCGTCGTCCACCGTTTCATCGTCGACAGGGGCGTCTGTGCTTGGTTCGTCATCGGTCACCTCGTCCGCGCTGAGATCGTCGTTCTCCGAAGCATCGAGCCCAGTTGAGGTAGGTGGCGAGCCTTCGTCATCAGCGGTCGGCTGGGACGTTCCTTCGGAGCCTGTTCCCTGGGTGTCCGT
Source organism: uncultured bacterium (assembly GCA_965651905.1). Classification (GTDB taxonomy): domain Bacteria; phylum Myxococcota_A; class Polyangia; order Polyangiales; family Polyangiaceae; genus SZUA-265. The sequence goes on from CBFGUG010000077.1 coordinate 452, forward strand.
GTCTTGCGACTCTGGGGCCTCGTCCTGTTCACAGCCTGCGTCGAGGTTGGAGCAATCTTCACTCTCGCCGTCTTCGGCGTCCTCACACGAGAGCGAACACAGCGCGGTGCAGCCCACGAAAATCCACCCCATCCAACGTCGCTTCATCACCATCCTGCTCTCGTTCTTCCAGGTGCCCAACTCGCCGTTTGCGCTCGCAACTATCGCACGTCTAGCCCCTCGGGCAAAGCGCTTGCCAATCACCCGGGGACGGTGACGAGATGGCGAACACCCATCGAAGTGAAGATAATCCCCCCGAGCGCACGTCGGAATGTGCGAGGAACGATGTTCGAGAGACTGCGGCACGAGTACTCTGGCGAGTCGTTCGGGTGATGATGCCTCCTGCTCCTGACCTTGCTGCACTGCCGGGCGCTCGACGTCTCGTCGTGCTCGCCACTCTGCTCAATACTGTGCTGGCCGTGTTTGCGTCGGCTTGTGCGGGGACGGTGAAACACGGAGCCCAGCCCGTCGTTGCCGAACGTAAACCTCCCGGGAGCGCCTCGGGTTACGCTCACCTGTGCCTCGTTCGGAAGGGCAAGGTGTGGTGTTGGGGGCCTTTCCCACCGATGCAGATCCGTGGCGTGTCGGACGCAGTTCAGGTCAGCAACGGGGTATCCCACAGCTGCGCCGTCGTTCGAGATGGTCGCGTTCTGTGTTGGACCTTGCAGCGTGACGACGGCGAAGTCGTACACCCAGACCACGTCGTGGTGCGGCCAGTGCCGGGATTGGGTGATGCCGTGCAGGTCTCCGCGGGGGCTCATGTGACGTGTGCGCTTCGTTCGAACGAGACGGTCGTGTGTTGGTCAGGCGACGAGGCTCCACAAGCCGTTTCCGATTTGGAGCGAATAGTGCAGGTCGAAACCCGGGGCTGCGTCGGTGTTACGGAAGCCGGCGGGTATTACCTGAACCGACCATGCGCCCTCGATGTCAGGGGTCGAGCCTGGTGTTTCGACCGCTCGGGCGGTGAGCCACAGCTCGTAAACCCAAGCCAGCCGGTGAGGCGCCTGAGTGAAGGCTGCAGTCGAGCCGTCGTGCTCGCCGATGGCCGTTTCGTTCCCGATCTGCTTCCCAGTGACCTCACCGTCATCGCGCTCGATGACCGCGGCTGGGGACGGAGCGTTGAAGGTGTACAACGGATGCCCGCACGGGACTACCCCAAACTCGGACAGCTGACGCGCATGACCGATCGCTGCGGTATCGTGCAAGGTCGGGTTCGATGTTGGCAGCGCTACAGAGAGGGACGCCTGCGGGTTCTCGAGCAGCCCGTCGAGCGAGCGGTAGAGGTCTCGAACAGTGAGAACTGCACGTGCGCGCTGAACTCGTCGGACACGATCAGCTGCTGGGGCAACAACGAAGACGGAACCTGCGGCATCAACACGACCTACGTTGCCCAGCCGCGCCGGATCGCCAACCTTCCCGAGGTCGTTCAGATCGCAACGACGGTGTCCGCAAATTGTGCTCGTACGCGTGGCGGGGAGGTGTTCTGCTGGGGAGAGAGCGGGATAGCGCAGCCGCCAGAAGGTTATCATCCGGATGCACCACGTCATTCTGCCGCGCCGGTGCGCATTCCAACTCCCAGTGACGCCCAAGATCTATTTGCGGGCCCACACGAAGCCTGTGTCGTGTCGTCGGGCGGTGATGTGTCGTGTTGGGGTCAGGCGCCCGGCAAGTGGCGTCCTACGTTGCAACCCGAACGCAGCCCACCGCCCCGCGACTCGTCGACCCCTTTGCCCGCCGAGCGAGCAGCAGAGTTGGGATTTCATGATGCTTCGATTCTACGCGTCACGGAGAGCGTGGCACTTCGTTGTGTTCTTTTTGCGCAGGGGGTCGTTTCGTGCCAACGCGCTCGATGGGTGTCGAACGGCTGGCAATGGGGTGCGTTCGAATCCGTCCCCCTGGACGCCCCGGTGGTAGATCTGCGAGGCTCACATCACGTGTGTGCATTGACGGACTCGGGCGACGTGTACTGCTGGGGCAGCAACCACAGGGGAGAGTGTGGTTTGGATCCCCAGGTGCTGGAGCCACGAGAGCTGGTGCTCCCGTGACCGGCTTGGCAAGACGGCGGCGCTCGTTACGGAAGGTGCTCTGCAATCTGTGGAGGGGCGACCTATTGAAGGACGACCGATTGAATGACGTCCTATCGAGAAGCGACCTATTGAGAGGCGGGCTCGTGGCTGTCGTTGTTGCGAGTTGCGGGGGCGGCGAAGCCGCAACTCGCACTCCAGCTTGTCCGGCGGTTGCCGCTCAGCCCGCCGCGACGTCACCCACTCATGAGTGTACTCGCGCCAAGCAGCTACGTGAGCGTGTTCCCAGTCTGCTCGCGGAAGGTCGCCTCGACCGCACGCTGAAAGTGATCGCCGCAGCGAACACGCTGTGTCCCGCGCAGCGAGGTGAGTCGCTTCAAGTCGAGCTCGAGACGCTGCTGAAGGTCGGCCGTTACGATGAGGCCCGCACCGTGAGCATCGAGTTGAGCGGTGACGACGAGATCCAACACTGGTCGGCCAGCGACACGCTATCGTGGCTCGCTTCGCTGGGTAGCCGTACGTTTCCCGAAGACGACGCTGCTCGCGTCGAGATGCGGGAAAAGTTTGCAACCGCGGCGGCCACTGAAGCGCTCGCGCGCCAGCTCAGCACAACGCGGTCAGCCGAGGAAGTACGCCGGCTCCACGCCAAAGCGTCCAGCGAGTTCATCGACGCATGGACCAGCTGGCGCCCGCAGGGGGAAGCGCTGTATCGTGCGGGAAGTAACGCCAAGCTAGCGGGGGAGCTGACGTTGGCTCAGGGGTTTTTCGATCGCGCTGTGGTCGAACTCGAACAGACCACCGGGCGAAAAGTTCACGCGGTTGCTCCCTTGCCGCCGACTGAAAGCTCGGCGATCGCTTGGTCTCCTACGGGTACAGAGCTAGCCGTGGCTGCGGATGAAGAGGTCGTCCTGCTGGACGTGGGGACGTGGCGAGAGCACCTCCGCTTGCCGGGTGAATTTGGGGATCCGGTCCGTAGTTTGACCTTCTCTCCCGATGGCGCTCACTTGCTGGCGGGGCGAAAGTTGTGGCGAGTACGCGATGGTGGGCTGCTACGAGTGCTCGATTACACGCAGGAGCTGCACTTCGCGTTGGACGGCGGGGCGCTCACGCTGGGGCATCAGAACGAGCGCGCCGCACTCGACTGGAGCGACAAGCGCGCTGCGTGTGCACTGGAGGGCGTGTTTCAGGGCAGTGAGTCGTTCGTGCTTTCACCTGATGGGAAGCTCCTGGTTGCAACCCGCGCTGACGGCAGCGCTGGGTTCTTCGACACGCACACGTGCACGTTACTCCGCACGGCGCCCGAGCCTTGGCTGCAGCACGTGGCGTTTGCCCCCAACAGCGAGCTGGTGGCGCTCGCCTACGAAACGGGCGGCGTGGTACTGCTTCGGGCGCGTGATGGGCAGCTCGTGCGGAGGTTGGACCACGACTTCCGAGTGGCCCACGTTCAGTTTTCGCCAGACGGCAAGCGCCTGGCCACGCTGAGCTCGACCAAGTTGCGCTTGTGGACGGTGAGCGATGGCAAGTTGGAGCGCACACTCGTGCACGAAACCTTTGCAGTTCCTTTGGCGTTCTCGCCAGACTCGGCCCAGCTAGCCGTGATCGACGAGACGCTCATCCGGGTGTCGAACGTCGATGACGGCACGCCCTCGCGCGTGATCGACGCGCGTCGCGGGCCTTTGCTCGGTGGAGCGTTCTCTGCTGACGGCAAGGCGCTGGTCGTGCGCGCAGCAGGTGTGAATTCATGGGGCAGGTCGGGTGATCATCAGGCAGTGGAAGCTTGGCGTTGGGAACTGTCTGGTGACCACGTCTGGCGTCGCCTGTCTCGAGCGGAGTTCCAGGCGCTGGACGCGAACGCTCAGCGCCGGGTGGTGTCGCCTGACTCGAACCTCGTCTTCACCATCGATGACGCGACCATCCGCGTCCATCCTTCGGGCGATGGCGAGCCTTCCATCTTGTTCGTTCGCCCAGCAGCGGGACTGAACGCCGCACTCGTGTCCACCCCTGACGGTAAGTGGGACTTCAATGGACCAGACGCCAGCGCGGCCGAAGCGCAAGTCCGTTGCCGAGTGGGCAGCTGGTCGCTGCCGTTCGAGTTGTGCCGCGAGCGATTTTACGCCCCCAACTTGGCCAAGCGCGTGCTGAGCCGCGATCCCACGCTGCTCGAACCGTGAGGTGAACGGCGGCACATTCGGCGCTGTGCCTGCAGGCGTAGACTCTGATACATTGCGCGACGTGCCTGCTTCGGTGCTCGATGGTTTCTGGGTTGGTCTGCGCACGAGCGTGAACGTCGCGCGCTGCGTGGCATTCGTCGCGATGCTCGTCGGCACCACACTGGCTTGTGACGACTGTCACCCCGACAGGCCGTGTTGCGAAAACGGTCGAGATTGCCACTGCGGTAGCGGCGTCAACAACTGCGATCTCGATTGCGGGCACGACTGTGAACTCGGTTGTGCAACGGGCGACAGTTGTCGGTTGTCTTGCGGGCACGACTGCGAACTCGACTGCACGGACATGCCCACCTGTGACGCCGACTGCGGTTCGGACTGCGACGTGCGCTGCGCGTCGCTCTCCAGTTGCGACGTGCGCGTCGGCGACGGCAGCTCCGTCACGTGCGAAAATGCCGCGCACTGCGAAATCGAGTGCGAAGGCGCCTGCACCATCGAGGCGCGCAGCTTCGGCAGCTTGGACGCCACGTGTTTGGACGACGACGGTGAGCGTTCACCTGCGACGCAGTGTTCGGGGTCGCGCTGGGCTTGCGGGGGCTGTTGAGCGACTCTTTGCGGGGCCTGCTCGGTTGACTCGGCGTTTGCTGCGCGTCCACTCGGCGTGCGGCTGCGTGAACGTTTGGCGCGCCCTGGGTAGGGGGACGGTGCGATGAAGTCCGCGTCGCCTTGTGCGCGGCGAATGAACCGTAGCGCGGCGCGCACTTCGGAGTAGGCGCGGGCCAGGGCCGTGTAGATTTGGTTGTAGGTTCGGACGTCGGGGTCGTCTTGTGCTGCGCGGCGCGCTTGTCGTTTGCGCCCGACTGCCACGACCAGCCGATTCGCATCCGCACGCGCTTGCACGAGTTCTTTGGCGGTGACTGCCGTCTTCGTGGCGATGGTGTTCCAGCTTTCGAGCATGAGTTCGACTAGGCCGATCACGTCGAACGCGACCGCGAGAACCGAGGAGCCGCCCCGCAACCCAGCAAGTCGTTTCGGATCGAGCAGTCCGCGGCTGGCTAGCGCTCTAGCGTCGAGCTTCAGCTGCTTTCGGGTGTCTCGCTGACGCCTCACCAGCTCATCCAGGTCGGCGCGTGACACGTGTGCTGCTCGACGCATGGCGTGGGCGTGCCCGAGCGCCAGCGCATACGACTTCAAGTGGTCGACCTGCGCGACATCGAAGCTGACGAGCTGCGCGAGTGTGTTTCGGTGCTGCATGATCTTGGGCAGGGCACCAAGCACCGTCGTGACGAACTTGGTGACGTCGACGTTGGCGGTCTCGAGTCGCTCGATGGGACGCTTCTCGATGAGGTGCAGCACTCGCTCATAGGCAAGGTGCATCAAGTCGTCGTCACCGAGAAGTTCGGCTGCTTCGGGCGATTGCTGTCGCTCACTTGGAGGCGGTTGTTCCATGGGTTCTGCTGCTTCCGCACGCGTGGGTGGCTGAACGTCGGCCGCCCATGACGGCAGTTGCCGAAAAAATAGCAGCAGAGTGCGCTGGCTCGAGTCCGCGCAGATCCGCGAAGCAAGAAAGTGCCCCCCACGTGTCCTGTCGAGATCGGTTGGGCACAACTGTGCCCTGCGCGTGGCTGTGTGGAGGCAACCGAGCACAACAGTGCCCGACTCGTGGCTGTGTGAGGGCAACCGAGCACAACAGCGCCCAGTTTGTGGCTGTATGAAAGCAACAGAACACAACAGTGCCCAGTGCGTCGTTGTGCGAAACATGACAGCACCCAACAGTGCTCAGCCCGCGGCCGCAGACGTGAGTTTGGGCACTGAAGTGCCCGACGCGCGTCCGTGCCTCATCGGCAGGACACAAATGTGCTTCGTCATGCCGAGCAAACCCGGGCAAGCGCGCTCCTTCACTGCGAGAAACTTGGAGCGTCACTTCTCCTGCACATTTGTGCCAGCGCACCGACGCCGATCACGGCGTGGGATCCAATTGCCGCGGCGAAACGACGCGAGGACTCGGCGATCGCGTCGTGACCTTCGCGAAGGATGCACGGAACGCCAGAAATGGGCTGATGGAGTCGCGAGTGAGGGGTTGCCGTTACGCTGAGGCACGTAGCCTGGGTCCGTCGGGGTTGATGGGGGGTGATGTGTGAGCGAAACACATCGTGTCTAGGGTTGAATGGGGCTGTGATCCAGCCGTGCGGTACGCACGAAGCAAGCGACAGGGGAGCCGTACACGGCTGAGTCTCGACGGAGCCTGGTCTGGGACTCGGGTGTCCGTCATGCTGGGCTGTGTGAAGGTGGCCTTCTTTTTGGTTCCGTCGCTGGTTCTCTTAGCCTGCTCGGGTGAACGATTCGGTGATGGTGGGGATGAGGCGAACGACGCAGCGGTCGGGGCGAACGAGTCTGACGACTCCGACCCACAGATCTCCGCAGACGACGATGGCGCCACGTCCCCGAGGGACGACGACTCGAGTCCGGGTGCCTCCACGACCGATGATTCGGATATACAGCGTGATGACTCCCTCGCACAGACTGACGCCGTCGACGATTCATCGACGCCAGGGGCTGCATCAGACGACGAAGTCACAGACGACTCGGGCGATGACAGTGCCGCAGAGGACGCTTCAGACGACGGCGCAACCGACGACCGCGCCATGGACGATGACGACACTCGGGATGGAAGCGCCGCTCCTGACAGCGGTCCAGCTGACGACAGGTCGGATGACGACGTCGACGACAGTGCCGCAACCGACGACGGCACCTCAGATGACGGCACCTCAGCGGACGATGAAGCGGATGATGCTGAAGACGTCTCCGACGAAGCCGATGACGAGGCGGACGACCGAGTGACGGACGACGAGGATACTGTCGACGACGCTGCGACCGAGGAAGACGCTGACGACGCGCCGACTGATTCGAGCGACTTGTCCTCGCTCTCCGACGAGTTCGAGGACGCCTCGTCCCTCGGAGACTGGCAGCGGGTCAACGACGTGGAAGCTTGGAACGCCGATCAGCTCGAGGTGTTCGACATCGATCAGACCTTCGAGGGGCAGGCGTTCATGCGACCATACACGAGCGCATGGTACGAAGATCGGCGAGGACCGTTGGCGTTCAAAGAGGTCAGTGGCGATTTCATCGTCAGCAGCTTCGTTACGGCTACCGAGCAAGATGGCGATGGACCGCCCAGCTCGATCTATTCGTTGGCCGGGTTGATGATCCGCCAGCCGCAAGAGAGAACGCCTGAGACGTGGTTGTCGGGACGGGAGAACTACGTGTTCTTCTCCATTGGCTCGGGTGATACGGCCAATACCTTCGAGGTCGAAGTAAAACAGACGGTCAACGGCACGAGCACGCCCGAAGTAGCCGAGGGGAGGGGCGCACAGGCGGAGTTACGCATTGCACGGGTCGGTGCAGCCGTGATTTGTCTACTGCGTTGGCCGAACGACGAGTGGCGTGTGCATCGTCGCTACGATCACCCGTTTCTGCCGAGCACGCTGCAAGTTGGCATGACCGCGTACACCAACTGGGATGGGCTCAGTCAGATTCCGAGCGTCGAGTACAATCTGTTGACCATCACGGAAGGCAACGCCGACCTCGACGCGCGTTTCGAATACGTGCGTTTCGAGCGCCCCGAACTCTCCGCGGACGTAAACGCCGAGGTGCTGCTCGATGCGAACGACGAGGACCTGATCGAGCTACTCACTGCGACAGACTGAGTGCCGTGGCGCTTGCTTTCGCCTCGCGATTGCCAGTCCAGCGAGCAGCAGTAGTGTCCAGCTTCCCCCAACTCGGTTTCGGGAGCTGGTGCTGCAGCCGCTCGAACTAGAGTCGGAGTCGCTTGCTCCCGTAGGACGTAGCTGCGTTTCGCCCGCGTCGGTGTTCGTCGTCGGGCTAACGCCACCATTCGAATCAGGCTTCGTGTCATCGGGTTCATCCGTTGACGAGCCCGACGTCGAGGTTCCGCCGCCTTGGTTTGCGGTCGAGCCGCTACCGGCGTTCCCTGTCGTCGAAGCGCCACTGGCGCCGCTCGATCCCCCATCTCCGCTGGAACTAGATCCACCCGGGTTTCCTCCCGAGTTTCCACCAGTGGCTGGCATCCCCGCGTCGTCACCGGGTGTTGGCGCGCCCGCGTCGGATGTGACGCCGCCGTCGACGGCGTTGCTTGTTTCACTACCAGAGCCCGAAGCTTCGCACGCCGCAAGCGCTGCTTGGCAGCCCGACGTGTTGACGCCGTCACAATTGCGGGTGGCGAGTTGCGTCTCGAAGGATTCGCACCACTGCTCTTCGTAACCCTTTGGCGGAACGGTGCATTGCTGGATGTAGCGCTCCTCGTCGGCGATCCGCTGCTCTATTGGGTAGATGTCGAGCTGTTCGTGAGAGACGCAGCCATTGCCGACCAGCACTTCGTCCCCTCCGACCAGCGCTCGAGCGTAAAGCTCCCAACAGTATTCGTCGGCCAGCTCGAACGCTGATCCCGCGAGCCAATCGGGGGTCCACTCGGTCCATTCGTCTTGGTCGTCGTTGAAGAAGCGCCCGCGGTAGGCGAACTGTAGCGGCGTCGAGTCCTCGCTGTCGTACCACTGGATTCGCACGACGACGCGCTCTACGACCTCCTCGACGTCCGTAAAACACGGAAGCTGACCGCAGCTGTCTCGATCCGCGTCTTCGCAACACACGCGTTCGCCGATCAAGTGGTGTGAAGCGTAACCATCGACGGCCAGCTCGACGTCGGGACCGCTCCCTTCGAGCGGTGCGCTGGCGACAAAGCCGGCCTGGCCGACCTGGTTGAGGTCGTCAGCGCCGTCGAACTCGAGAAAGTATCGCGCCCCTTCTTCGAAGTCTTCATCGGGTTGCCAGGCAACCCAGCCGTTGCCCAGGGTGAGCTCGGACTGGAGCACCGATCCCGGCACTGGCTGTCCGTCGGGATCGGTGACCGTCAGGTTTACGCTGATCTCCGAGGCGCAGTCGTAACAATAGATGCGCAACAACACGACACCGTCAGCCGGTACCGTTTGCGACGCTTCCCCCACCCAGGCTCCGCTAGGTGGGGGGTCACAGGCACGGGCTGTGCCCTGTCCCAGCGGGTCCGTGAGCGTCACGAGCAACAAGCAAGCCGACAAGATGGTGGGTCGAAGCTTCATGCTGCCGCTCTGAGCAACGCGCGTGCCACGAGCAAACAGTATTCGCGGTTCTCGCTCGCTCATCACGAAACAGCCCAACTCGGCTCGTCGCGAAAAGCCGCCGCCGGCGGAGCACCTGAGCGGCTGCCGATTTGTGCCACTCGCGCCAACTTGGCTTGGGGCATGCTGGGTCATCGCGTTGGTACGAACTTGCCGTTACGCCAGCTGCCGCCCTTCGACAGGGGGCGAGGCGGTTCGGGTGGGCAAGCTGGTGAAACGCAACGGTCGGTCCGATGAGTCGACATGCGAGGACGACTCGGGCCGCGGCATTCGGAGGCCAGAGTGCGGACTGCCGTAGCTGGACCCGTGGCATGGTTGGTTGAGGTTCCCAGCCGCGCGTAGGTCGTCGATGAGCAGAAGTGGCTGTCACGTTCACCTGTAGCACCTTAGGCTTGCGAAGAGTCGCCCGATGCCCAGTGGGTGAGCGAGCGAACGAGGTAGGGTGCGAAGTTTACTATGCAGCAGGTGCCGATGCGATCGCACCTCGATGTTGACTCATGGTCCCTTTTTCTGGGAAGGTTTTCAGGTGGAGTGAGGTAGGTGGGGAGACCAGAACGGTGCCCTTTCGCACCCATTGGATAGGAGTATGAGAATGAAGAAGATTGTTGCAGCCGCCGCGTTCGTTTCGACATGCCTGATGGCCTTTTCCGCGGCTGCGGACCCAGCGTTCACTGCGAACAAGCCACAGGTGGGCGCGAACCTTCAGTACGGCGTTTACATGGGCGATGATGGTGGAGCCGACGACCCGCTCAACCCCTACGGTTTGGGATTGAACCTTCGCGGTGGCTACACGCTCGACTTCGGCCTCTATGTCGGCGCAGGCTTCGACTACTTCTTCGGAGAGACCGAAGAGACTGAGATTCCTGGTTTCGGTAGCTTCGAAGTTTCCACCAACATCTATCAGTTCGGTGCTGAGGTCGGCTACGACGTTGGTGTGAGCCCGACGTTCGTGCTTCGGCCGAAGCTAGGCCTCGGCTTGGCGACGGCCGTCGCCGAAGTTGAAGGCGGAGGCGACAGTGACGATGGAGACGAGTCTGGATTGGCGATTTCGCCGGGAGTTCAAGCGCTGTTCGATGTGGGGTCGGTGTTCGTCTCCGCTGACGTTCGTTACAACATTCTGAGCATCGAGCCTGACGGTGGTGAGTCGTTTGATTCCAGCGGCCTGTTGATCGGCGCGGGCGTAGGCGCCGCGTTCTGATTCCGGCAGCTTCCAACACGGCGCCACGTGACGGTCTTCGTCCCGTGGCGCCTAACGCGGCCGTTCTCTGTCCCGAGTAATGTGAGAGGTCCCCCGCCTCGTCGTCGGCGGTTCCGCTGGGCGTAGAGATTCGACACTGGAATGCAACCTCAGCGGCTCGCGGAGCGGCTTCACGGTCTGTTGAGGGGATGTTTGGCGGCTCGCTCGCGTACAATCTCGTGCATGTCACTCATGATTTGCCGCCGGGGTCTTGGTTGGGGTTTGGGGTTGTGCGTGTGGTTGTTGCCCGCGCTCGCGATTGCGGATGAGCCCAAGCTGGACCACGTTGGAGCGTTCAACTTCACGGTCGAGATCGAGGGGGTGAACGCTGGCTACTTCAAGGGCGTCGACGGGCTGAACGCCGAAGTCGAACTCGTACAGCACGACGAAGGCGACTACGTGTTTTTGCGCCAACGAGCTGCAAAGGCGGGCTACGGCAACATCACGCTGAAGCGCGGCTACACCGCCACTGACGACTTGTTCGAGTGGTGGAAGACGCAACGCGGTTTGGCGCGCACGGTGACCCTATCACTCGTGCAGTTTCCCACGCGCAAAGGCAAACGCATCGCGGGCGCCAGTCAGAAGAAGCTCTGCTCATACACGCTGACGGGCGCCAAGTTGACGTCACTTCAATCAACCAAGACCAAAGACGGCCAGCGCGAAGCAATCGCGACGCTCGTAGCTCACGAGGTCACGCACACTTGCCAAAACATCACGCTGAAGCCCGGCGAGCAACCGAAGCTCCGCGCACCCACCCGCCGCTGAGTCGCCGAACATCACTCGACGTTTCGTTTCGCGTGATTGGTTTTTTGGGCGTGCAGCTGCAGGCCGGGCGCGGCTCCCTCTATGTGCTGAGCATTGGTCTCATTTCATTCTGTGAGGACCCCCGCCGATCTCGGCGCCTGAGGCCGTTTCCGCTGCGGGGTCCCAAACGAACGGGTCCCGCGCGGCGGCACGCCGCGTGGGTAAATGAGGCTTGGGGTTGCTCAAAGCCAGGCGGCTGTTCCGCTACGGTTCTCGCGAAAACGGCCTCAGCCACCGAGCTTGACGGGCGGTTTCGCTGCTACGCCAGGCATGGATCGACGACACGCGGCGACGATCAGACCAATGTTCAGCTCTATGTGATGTGAGTCGAGCTGGCAGCGCGTGGGTGTAGGTGATGAACGGCGCGCTCGTTACGTTTCGAGCCAAGACCAGCGGAGCACTCACTTCAGCGACTTCGCTCGGAGTTTCGAGGGCTGAGTGGCGAAACAGTTGCGCTTGTCTCGCTGAGCTGACGAGAGACTTTCGCCGTAGGCTGCTAGGGTACGGGACTATGGGAGTACGGTTGTTGGGGGCGTGGAGTGTCGGGCGCTTGGGGTGGGCAGCGTTGGTGTTGTCGCTGGCGTCCTGTTCAAGTGGCGGCAAGTCGACGAGCGCGAGTGACGAGTCGTCGGGCACGGATCAGTCAGATGACGATCAGCCAAATGACGATCAGCCAGATGCGTCGAGTGACGACGAGTCGTCGGGCACGGATCAGTCAGATGACGATGCGTCGGACGACGATCGCGATGACGACGACGGCGCGCCCGGTAGCTCGAACGACGATGACGCCGATCCCGATGATGCGGACGACGACTCGGCGGATGACTCTGACGACGATACCGACGACTCGTCGAACGGGTCCGCGGACGACGACGGATCCGATGAGCCAGACGACTCAGCTGACGACGTTGCAGCAGGTGAGGGAGAAGTAGGGGTAGAGCCTGCGCCCGGGCGGTTTGGGGAGCCAGAAAACACGTTCACTTTGCCCAAGCCCGACGGGGACTTGCCTGCGCTTTATCATCCCGAGTTGGTGAGCGAGTTTGGCGACGTCGATTTCGCGACGCTCGATCGTTTGTATTTGCCTGCGGGGGAGTATCGGTCGGTGTTGTTGGGTGGGTTGCCCGAGCGCAGCGCTGAGCGGCCGTTGGTGATCACGAACATCGACGGGCAGGTGCGGGTGGGAGGTGACGCGGCGAATTACGTGTTCGTGATCAGCGGCGGGACCAACTGGGTGCTCACGGGGCGTCACGACGCAGCATCACGAACGGGTGACGCGGCGTACCCCGGGCACGCGGGTGGAAACTACGCCCGTAGCCAAGGCACGTACGGCATTTTCATCGATGACGCGTTCAGCAAGGAGGGGCTGTCGGGGCTTTCGATCGGCGGTCGCGCTTCCGACTTCGAGATCGAGATGATCGAGGTGACGCGCGCGGAGTTCGCGGGCATCGTCGCGAAGACGGACGATGACGGCTCGGCGCTGATGCGCAACGTGTCGCTGCACGACACCTACGTGCACGACGTGGGTTCGGAGGGGATCTACTTCGGGAGCACTCAGGGGCAGCCGCAACACGCCTTCGAGAACTTGCGCATCTATCGCAATCGTTTCGTGCGTACGGGCACGGAAGCGTTGCAGGTGGGGCAGTTGGGCGACGGAGCCGAGATCCATCACAACGTGTTGGGACCCGCCGCGATCCGCTGGCGCTCGGCCTTTCAACGTTACCAGGACGGCAACGTGCAATACGGGCAGCGTTACGGGAGCTCACACTTTCATCACAACATCGTCGTGGGTACGGGCGATCTGTTCGTGGAGCTGTTTCCGCAACCCGTCGAGGGTGACGAGCACGGCAGTGACGACCGGGTGCTATTCTCGGACAACTACTTTTCGGACAGCTCGAGCTCGGGAGTGTACACCCACGCCGACGCAAACGCGGTGAGCGTCGTGTTCGAACGCAACTCGTTTCGCGGGTTCGAGTTCAATTACGACGAGGTGTACGTCGACGCGTCACTGCCCGTGCAAGTCTTCGGGATCGGTTCGAACACCGAAAACCCGCACCTGCTCACAAACAACGTGGTGGACGCGCCGTTTCCGTTCGTGCAGTGGACCTTCGACAGCACGACCTTGGAAGACAACGAAGAGCGCAGCATCGAAGCGCTGCGCTTCGTCGACTTCATCAACGACGAAATCGAGGACAACTTTCGGCGTCTGGAGTGGTGGACCGACAAGGCGACGCTGGCCGAAGGGGAGCCTGACGTGACGTACGCCGAAGGGGCGTACGTGATGCACCTGGGCAAGTTGTATCGTGCTGCTCGGGAAAACTCGGGTGAGCCGCCGGACGCGTTTCCCGACGCGTGGGAAGAGCTGAGCGCTCCCGCGGACGACGTGCGACTCGCCGCCGATTCGCCCCATGCCGACTGGGGCTTGGGCGTGGCCGCCGAGTGAGTGCTCGTAAGCGAGAGTGGGCGCGTGGTCTTGCGCGCGGCGCTTCGAAGCTCAGTACCAGTTGCGCAGGCGCACTTCGACGCCTGCGGCGCTCACTCGAGTTTTGAACGCTTCCAGATCCGAGCCGCGGTAGTGGAAGGGGTAAACGACGCCGGGCTTGAACTGGGTGACGCACTCGGCCGCTTCTTCGGGCGGCATGGTGTAGGGCAGGTTCATGCACACGAACGCGACGTCGATGTTCTGTAGTGCTTTCATCTCGGGGGTGCATGCCGTGTCGCCCGAGACGTACACTCGCTTGTCGCCAAAGGTGAATAGGTAGCCGTTGCCGCGGCCCTTTTCGTGAAACAGCTTGCCAGGTTCGGGGCCGCGCGTGAGGTTGTACATGGGCGTGGCCTCGACAGAAAACCCGTCGAACGTTTTCGTTTCGCCGTTGGCCATCACGTGCAAACGAGCGCCGAGCTGCTTCTCCGTGAGTTGATCGGCCACGGCTTTGGGCGCGATGAACTGTGTGTCGCTTTTCTCGACGCTGGTGATGGCTGCCAAGTCCAGGTGGTCTTGGTGAATGTCGGTGAGGAACAGGTAGTCGGCTTTGGGCGCTTTGGTGAGTTCACCTTTCGACCACGGGTCGATCCAGATGCTCTTGCCTTTGAACTCGAAGGCCATGGTGCCGTGGTGAATCGGCGTGACGCTGAGTGATCCGGCGGACGTCGCGAGCACGTCGGTCGTGGGTGCGTCGCTGGCTGCTTCGGGATTGGCTGCTTCGGGATTGGCTGCCTCGGGATCGGTTGCTTCGGAATTGGCTTTGTCTGTGGGGGCGGCGTTGCCCGCTGTGTCGCTTGCCGCCGCGGATGTAGTGGTCACCTCCTGCTGCTCGGCTGCGAGCGGGGCTTGGCTGACGCTTGGGTCAACGCTGTTTGCCGACTCTTGTTTCGAGCAGCTGGCGAGCAGCGCACACAACGTAGCGACAGGGAGCTTGGCGAATGACGAACGAGCTGCCATGTGTGATGCGTAAGCGCATACCGCCGCACTTCGCAAGCCCCGGGCGGACGCCTTTTTTGGCGTTGTGCTGTAACCGCACCCGTTTGGGCGGCGTAGCTGTGCCATGGCATGTATCGGATGTGTGATCGGCGCAGCGGGCTTTGCCGCGATGTACGGCGGGGGCAAGCTCGTGCAGTGGGCAGGCGATTTCAGGCGAAACGCTGCGATGAAGCGGGTTGCCCAGGGCGAGGACTTGCCCGAAACCGACCGGCCTGATGCCGAGTCGAGGGAGCGGGAACGTCGACACGAGACGCGGCAGTCGCCGGTGGTTGTGGGGGCGGGCTGAATGTTCGTCTCGCCTGAGGCGTGTTGCCCCGGGGCAGTCCGCGAGCTATCGTGCGCGAGTGATGGCTGGGAATGGGGCTGAGCGCGTAGCGTTTGAGACGGCCAGGCTGAGGCTTGCCGAAATTAGAGGCGAAGGTGAACAGGCCTTGGCAGAGGCCTACCGCGCCGTGTGTCGTCAGAGCGCGACCGCGCTGTCCGTGGAGCGCGTTTCGATTTGGTTTCTATCTCCTCGCGGTGACGCCATGGAGTGCAAACTCCAATACGACAAACGCACGGACGAGTTCACGTCGGGTGAGCGACTCGAGCGGAAGAACTGTGATCGCTACTTTGCGGCAGTCGAGTCTCGTCGTGTGGTGATCGCGGAAGACTGTCTGTCGGATCCTCGCACTCAGCAGCTCGAAGCGTATCTGGGCCCTGCAGGGGTCGGCGCGCTGCTCGACGCGCCGATCTATCGTGATGGACATGTCACGGGCGTAGTGTGTCACGAGCACGTGGGGACATCCCGCTCGTGGGACGAGAGTGAGGCGAGTTTCGCCACCACGGTAGCCGACCTGCTCACGATGTTGATTCAGCAGGCGGAACAAGCGGAGCTGCGCGCCGCGCTCGACGCCCGTCGGCAGATGGAAGCCGAACATCGCAAGATGGATGCGTTGTTGCGCATGGGTCGCGTCGTGGTTCACGACTTGAGCAACGTGTTGACGATCGCCGCCGCGCGGGCGGAGGAAGCTGACGAGCGCGCGGGCAGCACTGGCGCCGAGAGCATGGCTGACGTGATCGAATATGGTACGAAACTGCTGCGTCAGCTGCGCGACTTCTGTGAACGCGTCGAACCCGTCGAGGAAGTGCGGGTGCGCACCACGCTGCTCGATTTGGAGCCGACGTTGCGCAACTTGCTCGGTAGCGCAATCGAGCTCGAGTTCGGCTGCGAGGTGGAGGAGGCCGTGATGCTGCCGATGTCTCCGCTCGAACTGGAGCAGCTGTGTTTGAACCTGTGCATGAACGCCAAAGACGCGATTGGTACCGCTGGCAAGGTGACGTTGCGCGCCACCAAGGTCGGTGGTGCGGTGATGCTCGAGGTTAGAGACACGGGGTGCGGGATGGACCAAGCGACGCAAGCGCGTTTGTTCGAGCCCTTTTACTCGACCAAGAAGGGGCACTCGGGCGTTGGTTTGTCGGCGGTTTACGGCATCGTCGATCGCATTGGTGGGATCGTTCATGTGCAGAGCACGCGCGGCAAGGGGTCGACTTTCACCGTGGAGTTGCCGATTGCACGCGCCAAACCCAAAGCGCCGGGGGCGGCTCGCCCGAGTGGAAGACGCGCTTCCGACAGAGCTCGGTCCAGCACTGCGAGCGATACCAGCGAGAGCGGCACGCACTCGAAGGGTCAGGGTACGGACGAAAACGGCTCCCGAGGTAGCGGAACTAGCGATTGAGCACTCCCACTCCATGGCGCGGGCCTAGAGCGACTCGCGACAGCTCCAGGACGTGAACGACTAGGTTGGAGGCGTTTCAATCGATGCCGCGGTTTCGTAGCGATTCTTCCCGTTGTGCTTGGCGTCGTACATCGCGAGGTCCGCGCTGCGGAGTAACACCTCGGTGCTGAGACCAGCTTCTGGGTACACGGCTAGACCTACGCTGGATGTAACCGTCAACTGCTTCTCATTCAACCGGATCGGTTCGGCCATGGCGTTCACTATCCGTCGGGCGACGCCGTGAATGGCGTCTTTGGGCGCGCCCGTGTCGACCAAGACGGCGAACTCGTCGCCCCTGAGACGCGCAACCGTGTCGTGCTCACGCACGCTGCTGCGCAACCGATCCGCAACGGTTTGCAGGAGCATGTCTCCCACGTCGTGTCCCAGCGTGTCGTTGACCTGTTTGAAATGATCGAGATCGATGAACAAGATGCCGAACGTCGAAGCGTCGCGCTGAGCGCGGGCCAGCGCGTGGGTCAGACGTTCGTGGAACATCGCTCGATTGGCCAGCCCCGTCAGTTGATCCGTATGCGCCAGGCGTAGCAACTCGCGTTCGTTGCGTTTTCTCTCCAACGCGTATCGCACCGTGTGCATCAGCGAGCTCGCATCGAACGTCGACTTGTGGACGTAATCTTGAGCTCCCGATTGCACGGTCAACAACGCCACGTCGGGATCGTCCAAACCGCTGAGCACGATGATGGCAGCATGGGGCGCCACGCGATGCAGTCGCACCACTGCGTCTAAGCCGCGGCCGTCGGGCAGCGACAGATCGGTCAACACGACGTCGAAGCTGGACTCGTGTAGGGCTTCCATGGCGGCGGCCAGGCTCGTGGTTTCGACGACCTCGAAGGCCATCGAGCCGCGTCGCAAGGCGCGCTGCACCTGGCGGGCGTCGATGTCGTCGTCTTCGATGAGTAGGACACGTATGGTCGGGGCGTCGAGGTTCGAACGCCTGGCGTGACGCGCCTCAGCGACGCGCTGGGCATTGTCGAGCACGTCGTTCAGCTCTGCCGGCTGCCAAGGTTTGGCAATGATGCTGACGATTCCCGCATCGGCGTCCTCGTTTACGGGCAGGTCACCATCGCGCGCGCCCTTGAGCAACACGAACGCTGTGGCGCTACACACCTGACGAGCCTCGCGCACGAACTCCAACCCCGTCATGCCGGGCATGGAGAAGTCGACCAACACGACGGAGTAGAAGTTGCGACGAAAGGTGCGCAAAGCCTCTACTCCAGACTTGGCCGTTTCCACACTATAGCCCCGTTTGCTCAGCGTCTCAGCAAGAGTGCCCAGCGTGGCGACGTCGTCATCGACCAGCAGCAGGCGCTTTGGAAAGCCAGAGGCTGGCGGTATTGATTCGATCGAATGCGTGCTCATGTCTGCTGGCCAACGTTTTCGGGTAACAGCACGACGCTCCAGTAGGCATGGAGCAGCTGAGTGAGGCGTAAGAAGTCGCGTCCCGCGTCCCCTTTGAGCATGTAGCCTGCCACATTCTTCTGGTACGCGGCCATTCGATCGGTTTCGGCTGACGAGGTGCTCAAAATGAACACGATACTGTCGCGCAGTTCTGGATCCGCGCGCAACTCTCGGAGGAACTCGATCCCGTTCATCCGCGGCATCTCTAGATCCAATAGGATGATGTAGGGGCGTGGAAGCCGCGCGTGACCGTCGCGTCCCCGTAGGGCTGCCAGCGCTTGAAGTCCGTCCGTAACGACAGTCAGCGGGTTGGCGATCTTCTGCTTCTTGAAGGCGCGCTTGATCGCCATGACGTCGACATCGTCGTCCTCGACCAAGAGCACGTGTACTGTTTTCTGGTTCATCATCACTCGCCGGGGGTGGGCATGGTCGAATCGGTGTGAACGAGATGTACTGCTCGTATGTTCGTGTGCGACCTGCCCGTCGCTAGGTCGATGGCAGTTTCATCGCGGGGCCACCAGAAGCGAAAGATGCTGCCACGGGGGGCTGCAGATTCACAACGAATCTCACCGCCGTGTGCCAGCAATTGTTTGCGCACCATCGCCAATCCCATGCCGCTCGCTTCATGTTCGTCGCGCCGTTTCAGCGTCTGAAACATCTCGAAGATGCGCTCTCTAAACTCTGGCGCGATGCCGGGACCGTCGTCCTGCACGACGAATTCCCAGCTGTCGTCACGCTCCAGTACGCGTAGCGTAACGGTGCCGGAGTTTCGGTCGTGATGCTTGATGGCATTGGTCACCAGGTTGAGCAGTACGAGGCGAAGCGCCGTTCGACTGGTTTGCAACACTGGTGCGGGCTCCTCCAGGCGAATCGTAAACCCTGGCGGTGGTCCGACTAGGTCTCGAATCTCTTCGACCAAGTCGCGCGTGGGGACCGGCTCCGTCATCGAGTCACCACTTCCTATCCGCGCATACTTGAGCAGCGAGTTCAAGAGCGTCTCCATACGAGCGATCCGGGCACGCATCAGCGTGATGTGCTCGCGGGTTTCGGGGGTTAGGTGTTCTTGTAGGTCCTCCTCGATCCACTCTGACAGGTTGGTGATCGCCCGAAGTGGCGCGCGCAGATCGTGAGACGCCACGTAGGCGAACTGCTCCAGTTCGTGGTTGCTGCGTTCGAGCAGGACCGCTTGGGCTTGAATCGCCCTCATGGCCTCGTAGCGCGTCGTGACGTCGATCAGCTGTACTTGCACGTACACCTTGGAACCCAGTTCCAGCGGACCGAGAACTATGTCCAGCGGAACCGACTGACCGTCCCTGTGTTTGCCGAACAACTGCTCCTCTTTCCCCATGATCTGGACGTTCGACGCGCTGACGAACTCCAGACTGTGTTGTCGTTGCGCTTCGCGAACCGATGGGGGCAACAAGATCTCCACTGGTTGACCCAAGAGCTCCGAGGCGGAATAGCCCATCAGCTGTTCGACTCGGGGGTTAATCATGACGATCGTTCCGTGTTCGTCGAGCAACAACTTCGCGACCGGGGACGCCTGAATCAGACTTTGGAGTTGAGTCGCTCTCGAACCCCAGGCTTGCACGCGTCTAGCTAACATGCCTGCTGCAATCGCCAGGCACGACCCAAAGATGAGCACCATCCAACGAGCGAAGTTGTCCGTGGATTGGCTGGTGATCGCGCCGATGCGCAAGTTGATGTGGCCCAGCCTGATGGGCTCCGCGTGCTGTGGAGTGATGTACTCCGCGTCGAGTGTACTGGTCGTCGGTGTTTGCTCGTCTAGCTGGTGATCGAGGGTGAAGCGAAAAGGTGAATGATGTCGTGCGGCCGCCTTCACGAATGGCCATGGCTTGAGGATTCCGATGAGCCAGGCATCCTCGGGCAGCGGTACCATCACCAGTAGGTCATCATGCTCGCCTGGGACGGGCTTCGTGAGACATCTGACCATCGCTGTTGGATCGTGGAACGGAGAGAATGCCGGTCGAGCGAGGGCCTCATCAACCCAGCCACGAAGCTGCTGCTGAGTCTTCTCGTTGGCGACCGTGCCCGTCTCGTCGACGAACCACGTGGGGAATGGCAGGCGCTCCGAGGGTGCGTGGCTGACAGCCGCGACCGCATAGAGCAGTCGGCTGTGGTTCACGAAGAGAGTCGCGTCCGAGCGAAAGTATTCGGCGTCAGGGGGACGCTGGCGCCACCGTTGCGACATACGCACCAGCGAGGCGATTTGTGCCTCTATCGCCAAGCTCAATTCGGAGCTGACTGTGTTCGCGCGTTGACGTGCGTCTGCTTCACGCGCCGCCCGAGCGTCTGCCTCGAGCGTTTGCCACAAGCTCAGCGTCCCAACCAGCGGAAGCAGAGTTGCCAACCACGGCGTGAAGGACGCCTGCTTTGCTCCGCGTAGGCCCGCGTTCCCCAACAGCCCTACGCCGAACAGGACGAAGCCGACTGCCGTGTGGACCGCCATTCGCGTGAGATTCGCGACGCCCGTCGCCAGTGGCAGATCGAATGCGTAGCCAATCAACGGCACGATCGCCAGCGACAGCACCACGGACGCCAACAATACCGCTTCTGGGTCGCGGTCCCGTTTTCGAGAGGCGTAGAAAGCCCACAAGGCGCCAGACGACGCCATGAAGCAGAATGCGGTGTTCGGGGCCATACGACCCGGATGGCTGGTGTGGGTCGTGAGGTAATGTTCCATGAACAGCTGGTCGATTTTCATGTCGACGTCCGCGACATATTCGACCAGCGTGAGAGTACCGAGGACGCCAGCGATGAGCCCGATCGCGGCTCCGCGGCGCGGTGTGGTCAGAAGGGCCACGCCCAGCGCCAAGAATCCGAGCGCCGTGTTGAATTGCATCGGCACGAAGCTGGAGCGCACTTGGATCAACCAAGGCTGGTGAGCGAACCACCCGACAATCACGCTCGCGCCGAGGAGTGCGCACGCAGACCCAGCGACTTGTGCGATCCGCCGCCCCGTCGTCGACGGCCGACGCGGGGGGGAATGAATCAGCAGATCGGGGAGGGTCACGTTGCTCTCCGTACGGTCACGTGACGAATGACATTACAAGCAGCTGGAATCACGAGCCGGCCCTCACCAAAACGTCTGTGCTCCGCACCCCAATCCAGATCCGTTCAGGATCGATGGACTCGGCTGAGGTTATCAGGCGTTGTCGTCGGACGCCAATGCCCGTCGCTCGATGGGGATTCCAAGCCTCCGTGGCATCGACGGTTGCAGTTCGGGCGACGGTCGCTGTAGTGCACGGCTACAAATGCGCCTGATTCTAGTGGCACAAGACTATCCGCCGGCGAGAGGTGGGATACAGACCTATTGTTGGGAGTTGGCGCGTCGCTGGGCGCAGCGTTCGGAAGAGTTCTCGGTGATCGCGCCGCGTCAACCCGGCGCGCGCGACTTCGATGGGCTGCATGGAATCCGCGTGCGTCGGGTTGCCGGGGGAGATGATGCTTTTTTCGCGTCTGCCGCCGTGTGTTTGGCTGGAGAGAGTCCTTCGGTCACCTTGCACAGCCAATGGCCGAGCGCACTCGCTGCACAGTGGTTGCGTGATCGGCAGCGTGGGGGCTCCGTGTTCGTCGCGGCTCACGGCCGGGAGTTGTTGTTGCGTCCCTGGGACAGGGTAGACGCAGCGCAGCGGATGTACGATTCGGTACGCCGCCGCGCGTTGAGACGGGCAGATGGAGTATTTGCCGTCAGTGAGTACACGGGTGGGCTCGTCGAGCAAATGGGGGTGGCTCGCGCGAAGATCGTCGTGCAGGGAAATGGTACGGATCCCGACCTGTTCTCCCCTGGGGAAACGGGCCTTCGCGCACAGTATGGTCTAGAGGACGATTTGCTCTTCCTGACGGTCGCTCGGTTGGTCCCGAGGAAGGGGGTTGATCTCACTTTGCAAGCGTTTGCCACGATGCAGCTAGATGACTCGTGCGCTCGCTTGGTGATCGTAGGTGAGGGGCCTGAGAGAGCGCGCCTCACTGCGCTGGCTCGGGAACTCGGTATTGCGGAACGGGTGACGTTCGTTGGTGGCGTCGAACACTCGCGCTTGATCGACTGGTATCGGACGGCAGACGTGTTCGTGTTGCCCGCGCGCAGTGAGCCCCCCGACGTCGAAGGCTTTGGCATCGTTTACTTGGAGGCTGGGGCGTGCGGACTGCCTGTCATTGGTCCGAACGTGGGAGGTCCCACGAGCGCGATCGTCGACGGGGTGACGGGCTACTGCGTTTCGCCCGACGATTCCGTGGCGCTGGCGGCGGTGATGTCTCGTTTGGCGCGGGAGCCCGCCTTGCGCGCTCGCCTCGGTGATGCTGGTAGAAAACACGTGCTGAATCACGCGAATTGGGATCGCGTGGCTGATCGCATCTGGTCTGAGATGGAAGCGATAGCCGGCAGCCGATGAAGCCCGTCAGCCCTACCCGACGTAGCCGAACTCGGGCACGGGATCTGCGATCTGCAACTCGTCGAGCGTCGCAGCAACCGCAGCAGACAGCGGGGGCAGGGCCCTTTCCAGGTCGATGCGAGCGAAATCACCACGGCGTACGCGGGCCAGAAACTCGAACGTCGCGGCGGGTGCGTCCCCGAGTTCACTGGCGACGGCAATGCCGGCCTGCTCAGCCAAGATTGCGTTGAGCCACTGCTCGCCGTCGTCGCGGCGATAGGTCGCGAGGATCGGCTTACCCAACAGTGCGCACTCCGCTAGCAGGTTGCTACCAGCCGACGCCACGACCGCGCTACACTTCGCGAGTGCGCGTCGAAAGCCGTTGCTGCAGAACGGCTGAACGGAGATCCCTGGCTCATCCTGCACGCTGTCGCCAAACAGCATGACGTCGTGGCCTCTGCGGGCGATGTGGCGAGCGATCTGAAGTCCGTTGCGGTCTCTGAAGTAACACACGATGGGGAGTTGGCGATCGTTGGCGGTCACCCCGCTCCGAACCGTTTCGGGCCGCGCGACACGGATGTGTGGGTCGTGGCTGGTGGCTGGCAAGAAGTGTACGGCAATGCCGCGTGTCGCGGCTCGCGTCGGGAGCGCGTTGGCACGCTGTGCAAACATCGCGCCCGCGGGAAGCCGCGGCAAGTCGACGCCCCCGTTGAACACCAGGTCGTGTCCAATCGCGACGACTGGAGTTCCCGCCGTGCGACCTCCCAGGATCGCTGCTTGATCGCCGTCGCTGATCACGAGTTTGGGGTGCTGCGCCGCAAAACGCGCGGTGTCTGACAGCGAACGAAGAGCCAGAACCAACGGCGAAAGTGGGCCTCTCGCGAGCGCCTCACGGGGTAACACCGACGTGCGTCGTTGGTCGAGGACGTCGAGGGCGGCGCCACCCGAATGCACTCGCACGGACAGCCCACGTCTGCCGAGTGCATCGCGCACGGCCGGGAAGCGACTCGCGTGACCCCGGCCGCGCCCGTGAATGAAATAGTCGACGACAGCGCCCATCGACGCGGAAGCTATGCGCCGCTCGCGTCGACCTTCGCACTACCGTGCACCAAGTGTGTTGCGATTGTGATCGGAACTGGAACCCGCCGTGAGACTTTGTAACCTCACCCGTAGCAAACGTGTAACGACAGCCATGCGCTCTCTCGACGACACAGCTCACCCAGGTGATTTCGAGCAAAAAAGTGGCCCCAGGCCCGTCGTGGTGCTCGGCCACCACGAGCTCGATTACCCGCGCAACCAGTCGTTGCAGCGCGCGCTCGATCGCGTGGGGCGCTCGCGCGTCGTGTGTCACTCGCACGCCCCGTTTCCGTTTCGTCACGTGGTGCTCGCCGCCAAGCTGCTGGCTGCGCCGACTGCGGCCAAGGTGGTGCTGGTCACCGAGGGCGGCCATCGCCTGGTGCCTTGGGTAAAGCTGCTCTGCCGCATGACGGGAAGGCGCGTGGTGTTCGATCCGTTTACGTCGCGATACGACACGCGGGTCGTCGACCGCGGCTGGTTCGAACCTGGCTCACTGCAGGCCAAGATCGCACACTTTCAGGACTGGTCGTCGACGCGCGCGGCGGACTTCTTGTTGTTCGATACGGACGAACACAGAGAATACTTCTACTCGCGTTACGGACTCGACGGGCCGTGTGCTGTGGTTCGCGTGGGCGTGCCCGAGCAGTTGTTCACGCCTCGCGTTCAGCAGGTTGTGGAGCGAACTCGCCTGGAAGTGTTGTTTTACGGAACCTACGTGCCGCTGCAGGGGGTGGAGATCATCGTCGAAGCCGCCGCGCTGCTGAGAAGCGGACCACATCGATTCACCCTGATTGGCGAAGGCCAGAGTTTCGATTCCGCACAGGCGCGAGCGCACGAACTGGGGCTCGAAGCGCCGCAGTTTGTTCAGCTGCCACCCATCGCGTTCGAAGCGCTACCTGAGCGCCTCGCGGACGCAGATGTCGTGCTCGGGATCTTCGGGACGAGTGCAAAAGCGTCTCGCGTGGTGCCAAACAAAGTAGTGCAAGCCGCGGCGATGGGGCGTCCGATCATCAGCGCCGACACTCCCGCGATGCGCCGCTATTTCGAACAACGAGAGAGCGCTCTGCTCGTGCCTCCCGGCGATGCGCCCGCTTTGGCCAGCGCCGTGCGCGAGCTGGCGGTCGATGCCGACTTGCGATTGAAGATCGGAGCGGGTGCGCGTCGGGTGTTCGAAGAATCGTTCAGTGACGCAGTGGCCACACGCACCTTGGCGGACGTGCTGAAGCAATTGGAGGAGTGACGCGCGTCATCCCGCCGACGCTTCGAGAGCCCGACCTGTTTCAGCCAAAGGCCGCGTTTTCAGAGTAGTCGATGGGTACGTCCACGACATGGACGCCGCCCGCGTTCAAACACTGTTCCAGGGTGCTCAGCAACGTGTCGGCCGACTCGACGCGGTGCCCTTCGACCCCGTACGCGCGAGCGTACTCGACGAAGTCGGGGTTCTCATAGCTGAGCCCGAAGTCAGGCAAACCCATCGTTTGTTGCTTCCACTTGATCATTCCAAAACCGTCGTCACGCACGATCAGAACGACCAAGTCGAGCCCGAGACGTTTTGCGGTTTCGAGTTCTTGAGAGTTCATCATGAATCCGCCGTCGCCGCAAATGGCGACGACTCTGCGTTCGGGATAGAGCAACGCGGCGGCCATGGCTGATGGTAAGCCTGCACCCATGCTCGCGAGTGCGTTGTCGAGCAGTACCGTGTTGGGGTGGTACGCGGGGTAGTTGCGAGCGAACCAAATCTTGTACATGCCATTGTCCAGCGCCACGATTCCATCTTCCGGGAGCGCGCGGCGTACGTCACGCACCAGGCGTTGGGGCTTGATGGGGAACGCATCCGAGCCGCTTCGCTCTTCGGCTTGCTCGCGCAAGGCTTTCCGCACTTCCATGAAACACGCCGTTTCCCAGTGCGGCTGTGGCGCGATCGCCTCCGTGAGTTGCCAAACGGCGTTCGCGACGTCACCGATCACCTGGTAGCGCGGGAAGTACACGGGGTCGACTTCGGCGGGACTGTAGTTGACGTGGATGACGTCCAGACCGCTCGGCTTCATGAAGAACGGTGGCTTCTCCACCACGTCGTGCCCGACGTTGACGACCAGATCTGCCTCGTCGATCGCGCGATTGAGGATGTCGTTCTCGGACAGGGCCGCGGTGCCCAAGCACAGCTCCTGGCGTTCATCCAACACCCCCTTGCCCATCTGCGTCGTGAAGAACGGGATGCCCGTCTTTTCGACGAAGGCTTGTAGCGTCTTACTCGTTTGGGAGCGATTGGCACCTGCTCCGATCAGCAAGAGTGGTCGCTTGGCCTCGTGAAGCCGCTCGACCGCCAGCCTGATGGCTTTTTCCTCCGCCGCTGGGCGCCGCACCTTTTCGATGGGGAACAGAAATTCGTCGGGCGCGTCCTCGCGTGCGATGTCTTCGGGAAGCTCGAGGTGAACGGCGCCCGGGCGCTCTTGTTCGGCAATGCGAAACGCTTCGCGAACTCTGGAGGGCACGTTGCTACCGTGGACGATTTGCCGCGAGTACTTCGTCACGGGGCCCATCATTTCGACCACGTCGATGATTTGGAAGTGCCCTTGCTTGCTCGTTTTGATGGGCTTTTGCCCCGTGATCATGAGCATTGGCATAGCGCCCAGCTGGGCGTACGCTGCAGCCGTGACGAAGTTCGTCGCGCCAGGGCCGAGGGTAGACAGCGCAACCCCGGTCTTGCCAGTCAAACGACCGTGAGTTGCGGCCATGAACCCTGCCGCCTGCTCGTGTCGAGTGATGATGAAACGAATGCTGGAGCGCCTGAGCGACTCCAGCAAGTCGAGGTTCTCTTCACCTGGGACACCGAAAACGAAACGAACGCCTTCGGCTTCCAGCGCCCGCACCAATAAGTCTGAAGCTTTCACGTCATCACCCGGGTTGACGAAGTACGAAGAGCCGCGGCTCTGTCATGTCCTGCATGGCCCAACGCAAACCCTCTCTGCCTAGGCCCGAGTCTTTCACGCCGCCGTACGGCATGTGGTCGACTCGCCACGAAGGAACCTCACCGATCAGCACGCCGCCGACCTCCAGCTCCTCCCACGCTTGGTGGGCGCGGTAAATGTCGCGTGTAAACACCCCCGCTTGCAGCCCGAAGTCACTGTCGTTGACCTCTTTCAGGGCATCTTCGAACTCGGAGAACGAGCTGAGCAGCGCTATCGGGCCGAACGCTTCCTCGTTTCTCAGTTTTTCGCCCGGCTTTACGCCTTCGACCAGCGTGGCTTCGAACAATGCACCCTCGCGCTTTCCGCCGCAGAGCACCTCGGCGCCCGAGTCGACTGCACTCTTCAGCCAGTCTTCCAGACGCTGCGCTTCGTCCTCGGAGATCATCGGACCGATGAACGTCTCTTCGTCTTTGGGGTCGCCCGCCTTCAGCGCCTTGGTCTTGCGGATCAGCTTTTCCTTCAGCTCGCCGTAGATTTTCTCGTGGGCGATGATGCGTTGCACTCCGATACAGCTCTGGCCTGACTGATAGAACGCGCCCACGACGAGTCGTTCGACGGCGTCATCCAGATCCGCCGTTTCGTCGACGATGCAGGCCGCGTTGCCGCCCAGTTCGAGCACCACGCGCTTCTTACCCGCCTGCGACTTCAGTTTCCAGCCCACGGCGGGTGAGCCCGTGAAGCTGAGCAGCTTCAGGCGCTCGTCCTCCGTGAACAGCCGCGCGCCATCTCTGCGGCACGGCAGGATCGAAAACGCGCCCTTGGGAAGATCGGTCTCGGCAAGCACCTCGCCGATGATCAACGCGCCGATGGGCGTCAAGGTTGCTGGCTTGAGCACGAAAGGGCAGCCGACGGCCAGAGCGGGCGCGACTTTGTGCGCAGCTAGATTGAGAGGGAAATTGAACGGAGAAATGAACGAGCACGGGCCGATCGGAAACGGCTTCCACATCCCCGAGTAACCCGCCGCGCGCGGGCTCACGTCGAGCGGCATGACCTCGCCGAGCTGACGCACGGACTCTTCAGCTGCGAGACGAAAGGTATCGATCAAACGAGAGACTTCGCCTCTGCTGTCCTTGATTGGCTTGCCCGCCTCGATGCAAAGGCTGTGCGCGAGCTCTTCCGAACGTTCTTCGAAACGTTTGACGCAGTGCTGCAAGACGGCTTGTCGCTCGAAGCTCTTGAGCTTGCGCATGGCGGGCGTTGCTGCGACCGCCGCGCCGATGGCTTGGTCGATCGTCTCCTCAGATGCCAGCGCGACTTTGGTGGCGAGCTTTCCCGAGTACTTGTCGGTTACTTCCAAGTCCTGGTTAGCGAACACGGGTTCGTTCGCTAGATAGTAGGGGTAGGTCTCGTTCAACATGTCTTCTCGGTAGAATGGGTGGATCGCCAGCCACGGAACCAAGGCCGTGGAGAGATGGAAGGAAGATAGGGTAGTAGGATTCACACGCAACCCATCACCCCGCGAATCGTCACGGAGCGCGCCGACAGTGAGCGGGTTGGGCCATCTTGTGGCGAAACGCACCGCTGCAGGTGTGTAGTGGCGCCCCACCGCGACGAGACGCCGCTGATCGAATGTGGTGTTACCGGCTCGGGGGGAACCGTTCGGCGCAAGCAGAACTTCAGGTGCTCTTGCGCGAGTTCCCGGCGTTCTGACGGACCAGCGGCAGAAAGAAGCGCAGATACAGCGCGCCGCACACGGCGAACAACATCCCCCGCACCCATAGTTCGTCACTGGCGGGTAGCGTGATCCATCCGACCAACATGAGCGAAGCCGTTGCGCCGCCGAGCAGTAGCGTTCGCCCCGTGTCTTTGCGGTAGTGAAAGCCGTGGGTGATCACACGCATCTGAATCAGCTGCGCGACGCTCAGCGCGGTGTACGTCAGGCCGACGGCAACGGCGGCACCTTCGAGCCCCCAACGCGGTACCATCAACCACAACAGCAACAACTGCAACGCGCCCGCGCTGAGGGTGTTGTACAGGGTCAGCCGACTATGGCCGTAGGCGCTGATCACGACCCCCGACAGGCTGACGACGCTGTTGAGCACCCAGAACGCGCTCAGGATCATCACCGCGTGCACTCCTGGGGCGAACTCTGGACCGTATAGGGCTAACAGGTCCTCGGCAAACGCGATGAAGAACGCCAGCAGCGGAAGTTGTGTTCCGACCACCATCGCGGTCGCGTAACTGTAGCCAGCTGCCAGACGTTCTTCGTCACGCTTGGCGCCGATACGCGCCGTGATGGCTAGTACGATCGGATCGAACCCACGACGTATTGCGCGAATCGAGTTACCGAACTGCAGCACCACTGCGTAGATGCCTACGGTGCGGACGTCCGTGAGCGTGGCAACAGCCCACATGTCCATTCGCTGCAGCGTGGCGTTCGCCATTTCAGCGAGCCACATCGGCCACGCGTATTGCCACATGCGCAGCGGCATGCGTTGCGCTTTGGGAGGGATCGCGTCGTTGGCGAACAGGCTACGTGCTCTCGCATATGCGACGACCAGCCCCACCGAATACGACACCAACATTGCCAGGCCGAGGCCGCTGACGCCGAGCCCGAGCGGCCAGATCAAAAGCCCACCGCAGACCAACGCGGTGGGCACGATAGTCTCTCGCACGAGCACGTTGGTGCCCATGCGGCGCGTTCCCATCGTCGCTCCGAGCACCAGCTCCAGAAGCGTCATGGGTAACAGCGCCAGGCTCATCAACCGCAACGTGTTGGTCGCCTCGACCGCGCCGAGCAACTGCGCGATGGGGCCTGCACTGGCGACGCAGATCACGGTAGCCCCCAGCGCCGCGAACGCCGTGCGCACGGCTGCAGCACGAACGCCGTGGAGTCGCTGGCCTGGGGCTTGCTGCGGGATCCACCACAGTAGCGCCTTGTCCAAGCCCAGTACGCACACTCGCGTGAGCACCAGTAGCAGCGCTTGTACGGTCACGAACAAGCCAAACGACTCGGCGCCGTACGCCCGCACCAAGAGCAACAACAAAATCGGATGCGCCGCCTTGAGCGCATAACCCAGCGCATTCACGGAAACCCCCCGTTGTAAGTCCCGTCGGTCGCTTTGAATGGCGCTACTTTCGCTCACACGACCCCTCGGTAGAGCTGTTCGTACGCACTCGCGACTTGATGCCAACGGAAACGCTCGAGCACTCGCTCGCGTCCACTGCGGGCGAGTTTGCACGCACGCACGTCATCCGTGAGCAACGATTGAATGGCTGCGGCAAGCGCCAGCGGCTTGTCTGGCTCTACCAGCACAGCCGCGTCACCCACGACTTCGGGAATCGATCCGACCGAGGTGGTGACCAGGGGTACGCCCGCCGCCATACATTCCGCCATGGCGTTTCCGAAACTCTCGGCGCGCGACGGCAGCACCGCGGCGCCGCAACGTGCCAGTAGCCGCGCGAGATCTTCTGGCGACGTCCAGCCGATGAACTGCACTCGGTCTCGCAAGCCCAAGCGCTGAGCGAGTTCGCGGTACTCACCCGACTTGGAGCCGCGGCCTACGACGATCAACTCACGCTCGATGCCGACCATGGCGCACAGGAGGGTGTCGACTCCCTTGTCAGCTTCCGTGCGCCCGAAGAACAGCAGCGGCGCGTGGTCGTTCGGCCCCTGCCAGTTCACATCGAAGAACGTTTCGGACACGCCGTTGGGAATGACTTGTGTCGTGCTCAGTTGGCCCGCACCTTGCGCGGACCCAAGCTCGTCTCTCACTAGCGATAGCTCGTCGTCTCCACGATCGCCGAAAGCCCTGTGGCCGTAGGCACGGCGAAGTGCGTCCGCAGAAGCGCTGCTCGTGGGGCAGACGTGGTCTGCGTGAGCCAACGCGATGCCGAGCAGCGGGTACTTGGCATCGAACAGCCAGTGCCGCGCGCGGGCTTTGAGTGATGTTTGGGGATGTAGATCGCAAGGATAATCTGGATAGCGAGGGGTGAGCACGAAGCGCACGTGACGTCGAAAGCTGAGAGCATTGACGAAGGCCGCCTCTTCGCCTTGACCGTGAATGGCGTCGAGTGGTCGTTCCGCATGCAACTGGCGTAGCTGCGCTAGGACCGTGAACGCGTTGAGTGGACGTAGCGGTGCGGTGCGGCTCGAACGCGTGCCGATGAAACGCGCCCAACGTACGTGGTACGGGAGATCCGCCGGGGGCTGTGGTTGTTCGCGCGGTGTTTTGGTGAAGACCACCGTGACGTCGTGCCCTTTGTTCGCCAGGCTGCACGCCAGTGCGTGGGTGGAGCGCTGCGCGCCGCCGCAGTAGCTCGACCAGGGCGAGAAGTTGCAGGTCAGGGCGATCCGCATGGCCACTTCAGCTATCACTCCAAGTAGAGCGCGGCAACTCGCTGTGATAGGTGCGATGCTTGTGTCGATTGAGTGACGAAGCAAGACGGATGCGTTACCCGTCGATCGGTAACCTAATCGACACACATGTCATTTGGTGGTTGCACGGATGACGATCAATCTATGCAGTTGCCGCGCCGACGCTTCACGGGTTCACTTCAGCGTTGGTACGAATGGCGTGAGGCGCTATGCCATGAGCGGCCATGGACAACTCGGATGACAAGCGCTCGGAGCCATCGCGCTCGCCCGAACCCCACGAAGACTCGGTGCACGATGCTTCACAGAGCAGCGGGCCCAAGTTGGGGCGGCGAGCCATGTTGGCCGTCGGTGGGACGCTCGGCGTCTACACAGTTTCGGTCGCGACTCACCTCGGTGAGTTCTGGCCGTTCAGCATTTTTCCGATGTTCTCCCAGGCCGGCAAGCCTTGGGTGCGCGCGTTGATGGTGGACATCACCGACGCGGCAGAGCCTCCGGGTTGGGGACCGTACACGCTGACCGACTTGCCTGGCGTTCCTTACGCCGGTCGCTCCGTGGGCGTGAGCGCCAACGACCTAGCCAAGTTCGCCAAACTGACCGACAACTGGACCGAAGAACGCATCAAGGCATTGCGCGAGCTCTACGCCTCACCACTTGCGGAGCGGCGGGAGCTGATGTTGCTACGAGCGCGGGGTCGCTTCGAACAGGGCGCAGACGGAAAATCCGTCGTGATCTCCTTGGAAGGCGTGATTCGCCTTCGCCAAGCAGGCGAGCAACTCAACCCCGACTTGGAGCAGAAGGCATGAGTGGGATTGTCGAGCGACTGCGCCGCCAGTTGTTTCCGTTCGAGCGCCTGGCGAGCGAAGGCGAGCTGCTGTTCTTTCGCGTGTTCGAAGCCCTGGTGTGCATCTGGACGATACAGTTCGCTTGGGAGTGGGCGCCGTTCATTCAGCGTATCAAGACCGTGGTGTTGCCGCTGGGCGTGGCGAACTACTTCGACGTCTCGGTGTTCTTTGAACACGGCTTGTCGTACGTGCTGGCAGGCGCGCAGACTCTGTTCCTCGTGCTGGGTTTTCTGCGGCGGACTAAATGGGCGTACGCGGCGGCCATCGTCGTGTTTCATCTGCTGTACGTGACTCGTTACTGTCTGGGCGAGATTTCCCACGGCACCAACCTGCTCGGCCTGGCGGTGCTTGCATGGGCGTTGGGGACCTTGTGTTTTCAGCGTTCGACTGCGCACCAAATGCGTTTCGTGTTCGGGTTCCTCGTGTTCTTCTTTGGCTTGGGCTACAGCAGCGCAGCGGTGTGCAAACTGGTAGCCACTGGGATCAGTTGGCCGTCGGGTGATCATTTGGCGCTCTGGATCGGCGAACGCACGGTCGACGTCACTTCCAACACGGGCCGCTTCGACATGGGGACGTTCCAAGCGTTGGCGTTGGAACACCGCTGGGTGGGCACGCTGGTACTCACGTTTGGGCTCGTGTCGGAACTGGTGGGGATGCTGGGTTGGGTCGAGCGACTACGGGTGTTCGTGCTCAGCGGGCTGATCATCATGCATCTCGGGATCGATCTCATGATGAACATCTACTTCGGCCACAACATCTATCTGATCGCGTTGCTCGCGTACCCCTGGGGACGTCTGTTCGACTGGGCTTTGGCGAAGTTTCCGCGACTCCGCTCGCTGCGGCTGACGGGCGCACCCTCCGCGCTGACGTAGCTAGCTGCGGATGGCGGCGCGGACTTTGCGCAGAGTGCGTTTGACGCGCGTCGAGAGGCGCGGCTGATACGTTCGCGTAGCGTCGTCGCTGTGAGGACGGTCGCGAAATAACGTGGAGTGGCCAGCGTCTTCTGCCTGGCTGACGACATCTGACGGCGCTAGTTCGGTGTAGTAGTAGAGCGCCAGCGAGCGACGTCGTCGTTCAGGCGGGCACGTGAGCAGCTCTGGGTGGCCGTGATAGGACGTGTCGTCAGTGGTGAACACGACCAAGCGGTTGAAGATGGGCGCGATCTTTTGGGCGCACTCGCTCATGTCCCGCGACCACAGCTGCAGTTCACCACCGTAACTCTCGGCCCAGCCTTCGTTCAGGTACAGCAGCGCGTTGAGTCGGCGGTAGTTGCCGCTCACACGGTGCTTGTCGAAGTCTGCGTGGATCTTGAGGAAGCCGCCGCGTTGGATCTCGTGCAAGCCGCCGCCCTCGAACGTCGGGTCGGGGAGCAGACCGTCGATACCCGTCATGGCACCCAAGAAGCCTATGAACGCGGGGCTGTTCAGGTACGTGAGCAACTGTGCTGTCAGCGGTGGAAACTGCGCCGTGCCGCGCGACGCGAACTTGACCTGGTTGGGGTCGTCGTAACCTATCGAACGTGAGTCGCGTGGGAGGTCTGGGAACTCTCGCGCGACCTGAGTGAGCATGGTCGGATCGAACAGTTCATCCAACACGATGTGCGGATAAGGGGCTGCATTCGCATAACGTTCGTGTAGCTCGCGCCCGACTGCTTCGATGTCCGTAGTCGCCAGCCAGTTCATGCAGCGGCATTAGCAATCGCCGAGTGAGCGGGCAAGCGTCAGCGCGTGATGCGATGGGCGTGTGACGGCAGCTTGACGTTCGAGTGACGGATCGGCGTGGCTGCGGTGAGGGGGAGTGAAGCGCCTCGTGGTCTTGACTGGGGATCACGTCTGGCGGCGCGCAACGTTTGATCGGGGGTCCACAAAACACGAGGCTGACCACATCTGGACCTGAACGGACAGCTGCTGAGGCGCTTTCGCTGCGTGTTAGCCGCCTGAACGCACGCAGTCGATCAACTCGATCTGCTCGAGCAGACACACGTCGGCGCGCAATACGGGAACGCCTTCTTCGTCACACTCGAAGTTGGTTTCGATGTCGGCGCGGCCGCACTCGATCATGTCGACCCACAGCGCTTTGCAGCGGGTGCCCGCGAGAGATGTGACGTCGACGGCGCATTGCAACATGCACTCGCGTTCTGGACCCGTGCAACCGACGACCGTGAGCTGGTCGCAAAGTTGCTCACAGTCTTCGAAGTCGAAGTCGTCGGGAGAGGCGGCGTCAGCTAGGCCGGGGTCTGTGGGCGCGCCGTCGGCCCCGGCGTCGTTCGTGTCTGGCGTGCCGCTCAATCCCGCCTCTACTGGTTCTGAGCTATCAGGGCTTGCGTCAGATTCGTCATCGGGGGCGGAAGTGTCGTCGCTGGTCGTGGTATCGTCGTTGGGTTGGTTGGAGGGTAACGACGCTTCTTCGCTGCAGCCAAGGAGCAGAGCCAACGTGCAGCTGGCTGCGAAACCCTGTGCGCGAGCGCCAGACGATGACCGTTCGAACATGTTGGCTCGGTAACGCAGTGGCCGGCGAAAGACAACGTCGACGCGCCCGGCGCAGGCGAGCCTTGCGTGGGTCGGGCGAAAATACGGGAGACATGGGTCGGGTTGCGGCCGTTGGGCCTTGTTTGGGCACCGCGGAGCGCCGTCAGGTGTCGGAAAATGCTGAGCTGCGAAGCCGAAGTGGTGGCTCATCTGGGTTGCAGCTGACAACCTGCGTCGTGAACGGCCGTTTCGTGTGGAGCGGTTTTCGCGCGGCGTGACACGCGATGAACCCTCGAGAGGTGAGAATACTCGATGAAGCAGACGACAATTCGACGCCAACTCATGCGTCCAAGTTTACGCCTGACCCTGCTGGGTACGATGTCGGCGTTGGTGGTGGCAGCTGCGTGTGGCAAGAGCGCAGACGACAGTGATGCCAGTGATGCCGAAGTTTCCGCGGACGATGGGACGTCCGCGGCGTCTTCGTCTGGTGCAAATGGTGAGGGTTCATCGACGTCGGGCGCGGCTCAGGGAGGCAGTGGTTCCAGCGATCCGGCACACGATGACTCCAGCCCAGGTGCCGATGACACTGCTGGGGCCGGCGCCACGGCTGACGTTGATGAGGGCGCGGGGGGGAGCGGCGGCGTTGGGGGTGGGGGCGGTGTGAGCGATGGATCTGGTGGCGGCGCGGGAGCACCGAGTGGAGCTGGCGGCGGGCAGAATGACGACTCCTCCGCTGACGATTCGAACGTCGGCGTAAGTGACGATGGCGCGGGCGGAGTGAGCGGCGAAGGTATGGACGACGACGGGGCTCCGAACGACGACAGCGACGCGTCGACTGACGACGCACCAAGTGACGTGACCCCCGAAGCCGGCGCACCCGACGATGAACCGTCGGGTGGATGCGCGGGCCGCGACTACATCATTTGTGAGGATTTCGAAGCGGCGAGCATTGGCGGCATTCCCGACGGATGGACGGCACACGGTGAACCCTTGGGCGTAACGGACGCGCAGGCGCACCACGGTAGCCAATCGCTGGAGTTGGGCGCGCGCATCAACTGGGAACGCCGCATCTATCACGACGCGTCAGCGCTCGGTGGAAACCACTATGGGCGCATCTATTTCAAGGTGCAGCAGCCCGTGCCGGATGCTTTCGTGCACTCGACGCTGGTTGCGCTTCATGGCGTGGGGCCCACGACGGGAGCTGGCGAATTTCGTGTGGTCGACACCGTCAAGCAGGCGGTGGACACTCCCGACGTCGCGTCGCTGCACCAATACCTGTACAACGTGCAGCCCGAAAACGGTGCCGAGTTCGGCTACGGCGGACCGTACACTCGCCCCTTCGACGACCAGTGGCACTGCGTCGAGTACCACATCGACGACGCGACGCAGAGTTACACTCTGTGGGTGAATGGCGAAGAAGAGATCAGCTTCGAGAACGGCGCGGGCAACTACGAAGACAGCGACATGCCAGCTTCGTACGACCAAGTGCGCGTCGGCTGGACCAACTATCAGGACGCGCCGCCAGGATTCGTCGCATGGATCGACGACGTAATCTTCGACGACGAACCCATCGGCTGCGAACCGCTGCGCTGACACGCGCGCAAATGGAGCAGCGCCGAGCCGGCCCTCACTCTCAGGGGCCGACACGGCGCTGCAAGGCTGTTTGCGGGGTTACTCGACCCCTGAGTAGAGGTGGCTACTCAGTCTCTACCCAGACTACGGGGCAGTTGACGCTGGCTACTCCCTGAGCGAGCTGGTCGGCGTCCATCGCCGATTGCAGGTCGCTGACGTCGTCGAATGCGGCGTTGTCGTAGACGTTGACGAACCATAGCGGTGAGTAGCCGTCGTCGCCGGGGAGCGTGGCCACGACGTTGTGCGTTTGTTCACTGTCCATCTCCGTGACGAAGCCTGACGCTGGTCCGCCGCCTTCTTCGTCGGGGTTGACGTTGAAGGTGACGTAGATGGGGGACAGGGGAACCGACTCACCCATCAGCGGCGCTTCTTCAAAGGTGAAGTACTTGACGACGTCGCCCTTGTACCAACCCGAGTGCAAGCCGGGGTCTTCGCCGCCCAAGCGCAGCGTTGCGGTCGAGCCGTCGGGTACGACCGGGCAGTTGACGAGTACTTCAGTGCCCTCCATCGCGAGCCCCATCGCGTCGAGCTCTTCGAAGCTGGTGTACGTGTTCGCGACGTAGTCTTCGCCCACGGTGACGAACACCACTTGCCAGAAGTCGTTGTAGCCTGCGTCGCCGGGGATCACGTCGACGATGTTGAGCTGACCCTCGACGGGGGAGTCTTCGCCTTCGCGTCGCAGCACGTAGATGGGGGCGGGATCTGTGGTCTTGACGTCGAAGTTGTAATACTGGACGAGCTCGCCGTCGGGGCCGAGCCCCTGAGTGATGAACGGCGCCATGTCGAAGTCGATGGGAGCGTTCGCCTCGGGCAAGCCGTTAGATTCAGTGCGTTGCATCAGCATCGCCGCGTCTTCGCTGAATCGGTCGACCTCGACGATGTCCGCTTCCGCGGGATCCTTCGGTTCGGGGGCGTCCATGCCCGCGTCACCCGCACCTGCGTCCATCATGCCCGGGTCGGCGTCATCTTCGACGGACACGACCGGGCAGTTGACCGTGGCCACTCCTGCGGCGAGTTGTTCTGCCTCGAGCGCCGAGTCCAAGTCGCTGACGTCGTCGAAGTCGGCGTTGTCGTAAACGTTGACCAACCACAGCGGCGAATAGCCGTCGTCGCCGGGTACCGTCGCGATCAAGTTGTGGGTCTGTTCGCTGTCGTCTTCCATGACGAAGCCCGAAGCTGGACCTCCGCCGTCTTCTTCGGGGTTGATGTTGAAGGTGACGTAGATCGGCGAAAGCGGCACCGACTCACCCATCAATGGCGCTTCCTCGAACGTGAAGTACTTGACGACGTCACCTTTGTACCAACCCGAGTGCAGGCCCGCATCTTCGCCGCCCAAACGCACCTCGGCGGTCGAGCCGTCGGGCACGACGGGGCAGTTGACGAGCACTTCGGTGCCCTCCATCGCAAAGTCCATCGCTTCGAGCTCAGCGAGGCTGGTGTACGTATTGGCGACGTAGTCTTCGCCGACTGTGACGAATACAACTTGCCAGAAGTCGTTGTAACCTTCGTCACCTGGTATGACGTCGACGATGTTGAGCTGCCCTTCCACGGGGCTGTCTTCGCCCTCGCGCTGCAACACGTAGATGGGAGCAGGCATCGTCGTTTTGACGTCGAAGTTGTAATACTCCACGAGCTGCCCGTCGGGACCCAAGCCCTGGGTGATGAACGGCGGCATGTCGAAGTCGATGGGTTCGTTGGCTTCGGGTAGACCATTGTCTTCGGTTCTCACCATCAGCATCGCCGCGTCTTCACTGAAGCGGTCGACTTCGACGATGTCGGCCTCTGCGGGATCTTTCGCCCCAGGTCCCGCGTCACTGACGTCGTCGTCCATGTCATCGTCGGACATGGTGTCATCGTCGTCCATGTCGTCGTCAGGCATGGAATGATCGTCGGACATGTCATCATCCATGTCGTCGTCGCCTGCGTCCGCGTCGTCCATC
>CBFGUG010000078.1:0-37620 GCA_965651905.1 uncultured bacterium
CCGCAGTACGCCGGTCGACCAGCTCCCGCCCGCGCCAGGATCGGTAATCCACTCCGCCGAGCCGCCTCCCACGGAGCACGCGTCGTTTCCGCTAGATTCTCGTGAGTTCCGGCTCGGTCTTGCTCCCTGCCGTTTGCCCCCTGCCCGCTCGCGTCTGTCCCCTCGGAAATTTCGTCCGCCCCCAGCTCGGAGTCGTCTGCCCCCGCCTGGAAATCCTTTGCCCCCAGTGACGGCGGCTGTGCCCCCGCCGAAAAGTCGTCTGCCCCCGCGCAAGGATCGTCTGCCCCCTGGTGAAAACTTCGCGCCCCTCGCTCGAAGGTCGTTGCCCCCGAGCAGGCGAGCGCCGCGGAGCACGGGGCACGCGCCGCCCAATCCCTGCAACCGATGACGAACGGTCAGGACCTCACTTCCGACGGCAAAGACGCACTGCGCAATACTATCTGCGGCTGCTGGACGCAGGGACGCGAGTAAACCAGCAGCGATCACAGCAGCCGCGCACGTTCACCGAGCCGCTACATGGAGAAGTGGCTGCTGCAGAACAACTTGGGCCGAACCTGGCTAGCGATCTGCAAGAATCACGGCTGATCGATGCACCCCGAAAAAGAAAAGGGACCCCGTGAGGGATCCCTTTTGCACTGAGTCGTCGGTGGCTTACTTGCCCGTGACGATGGTGCAGGTGGTGGCGTAGAGGCCGAGGATGCCGAAGATGTCGTGATCGACATGAGACACCTCGGACACGCCGCCAGCTGCCTTGGCTGCAGCGATGGACGCGTCGCCCGTGGCGATGGCACCGAGGATCGAAGAGGCACATGCCTCACCCGTCTTGGTACCAACCGACGAGGTGACAACGCCGCCCGACTTGTAGCCGGAGTAAATGCTGCCCATCACAGCGCCATTGCCGCCAGATGCCATTGCACAACCGTTTGCGGCCAGTGCCAAACCAACAACCAAACCAAGCTTTGCGAGTTTCATCATATTGTTTTTCTCCCTGCTTTCTTCCAGTGAGTCGCAGCTCCCCGGCTGGGAGTGCCGGGGCATCGTACTCGACGAGATCGGGCCGTAAAGAATTCAACGCGACACATTTCGAGCGGCCGACAGGCGGCTCGAAATGTGGTCCACGTGATCGTCACCCAGGTTATCGCCCGCAGTGGTTCTGCCACCCACACCTCGACCTAGCCGCAATGGGGCAGTTCACGGGCGGGTGCGTCAATAAGTCAATATCAGCGGGTGGCGCTTGCGCTGCAGCGTGCGGGGCTGCTCGAGCGCCAACTGGATCGAAAAGCCTTGAATACGAGCGTCAGGTCCGCCGTACCAGCGCCACAGGTACTGGCTGAAAGCGTCGACCGACACCCTGACGACGCCAACTTTGAAGCCCGCCCGGGTAACGGCACTAGGAGAAATCCCAGACACACTCCAGTCTCCCTTGGCCACGTCGATCACTAGCGGCGATAGGCCGACCCCCGCGCCGAGCTCGAGGCCAAACAGCCGTACGCCTGCCGTGTACTGGTACTGGGAGATATCGAGCATGTACGTCGAACGACGGGCCGAGCGGAACGTGAGTCGCCGCTCGAGATTAACCCAGACGAATGGGCGTGTCGTGGTGATGCCCTGCGCGATCCCGACTGTCCAAGCGTCGCGGGCGTCGCGGCTGTCCACATCGCGCAACTGATCGAGGCCAAACGCCAGAACCGTTTCGCGCCGAGAGACGAACGGGTCGAACAGCGGCCAAACGCGCCAGGGGATGGGTACGCTGGCTGGATCGACGGCGGGCTCAGCCTCGGACGGAACGCTGGGATCGGTCGCAGCACGCTCGTCCGCCGCCACCTCGATTGACGCGGGTTCCGACGCCGAGAGTTCATCTCCAGCAGGCGCCGCCAACGCCGAACTCGCAGCACCCAGCACTCCGACGAAGACGGCGCCAGCCGCCAACCCGAACCTGGACGATGACGACGAGGTCCGTCGCGACGAGAACGAGGCGATACAGCTCTTCACCGTGGCGGGCGCTAGCCCGCTGGACTGATCTTGTCAATCGTAGCGGAGTCTGCCCTTGGTCCAGTCGGTGGACGCGAGTAGGCTGCAGGCGTGTCCGCCACCGCGCAGTACATCGTGCAAGCTAGCGTCACGGTGATTGGCATCGGATTGCTAGCGACGCTGCTGTTGCTCGCCAATCGACGTTGGGGGGCCACCCGCCCGAACGGTCCACTGACGCTGCTCGGCCAGCTGCCCTTGGGGGCACGGCGTAGCGTGTACCTGATCGAAGTGGGGCCGATGGTCTACGTGCTGGCCGCGGCGGACAACAGTTTGGTCAAGCTGGGTGAACTCGAACGCTCGGCGCTGCCCCCGCAAATGCCCCAGACCTCACAATCCTTCGCGGACGTGTTGCACGGCGCACTGGGTCGCCAGCGGTCCAACTCGGAAACCGTGGCCCGGGGCGAGCATGACGCGGCGCATAGAGACGAACGACGAAACTCTGAGGCACCAGTGTCCGAAGCGCGTGACCCGACGCGAGGAGGTGAATCTTGACCCCCACGGATGCCCTGCCTGAACCCCTGCGACTCGTCGTCGCACTGGGGCTGCTCGGCCTGTTGCCGTTCGCGTTCATGACACTGACGTCGTTCGTGAAGATCTCGACCGTGCTTCACATCGCTCGCAGTGCGATCGGCGCCCAGAGCGTCCCGACGACGACGGTGATCATGGCGCTCAGTACGGCGCTGACGTTGTTGGTGATGGCGCCTGTGGGCACAGCCATCGCGAGTGGCCTGGAGCCAGTACTTCAGGCCGACGTACCAACGGGCCAGATGCTCAGTCAGCTTTGGTCAGCCGTCGCCGAGCCCCTGCGCACGTTCTTGTCGAACAACGCTTCTGCGGAAGAGACACAGCGTTTTCTCGCGCTCGCCAGGCGTGCTGCGCCCGACCAAGCCGAGTTGAAGACCGCTGCGGACTTTGCGGTCGTGATCCCGGCGTTTTTGGTGACCGAGTTGGGCGAAGCGTTCGCGCTGGGCTTCGCGATCTTCTTGCCGTTCCTCGTGATCGACATGATTGTGGGCAACGTTCTGCTTGCGCTCGGCATGCAGATGATGAGCCCAACGCAGGTCAGCCTGCCATTCAAGTTGTTGCTGTTCGTGATGGCGGACGGTTGGGGTCTGCTGGCCCAATCACTGATCGCTGGGTATCAGTGATTCACTGTCAGCGATTCGCTGGGTGCGCTGCGTCACGCCGAGAGCTGACGTCGTTGGTTCGAAGCGTCGCCGCTAGGTTCTGTCCACAGCGGAACACCGCACTGCAGCTGTGTCTGGTGCCGAGTTCGTGTGCGGGCCGTCCGATTCGTGGGTAGCGAGCGGCCACTCGCCGGGGAATAGACGCTCATCGGATCGGTTGGGGCGCGGCAAGGAGCGCTGATTTGGCGTCTCATGTGCTGGTGTTGACACTGGACGGACCATGGCTAGGATGCCGCGCCGCGAGGCGGCGGGTTCGGGCTCCTGACAGGTTCACACCGGACCACTCGCTAAACCCACAAATGAAATCGAAACCAGCCCACAACTGTCCGCTGCGGCCGACCCCACGACGAATCTCGTGTGACGAACTACTCGAGGGGTAC
This sequence comes from uncultured bacterium, assembly GCA_965651905.1. GTDB lineage: Bacteria > Myxococcota_A > Polyangia > Polyangiales > Polyangiaceae > SZUA-265. The sequence goes on from CBFGUG010000078.1 coordinate 3,599, forward strand.
TCGCTACCCGAAGGGTACTTGCCGCTCGAAAGGTACTCGGTCGGCAACAGCAACGCAGCGTCGCAACGTTGCGCGTGGCTCAGCCACAGTTCGAACGACAGCCAGTTGGGCTCAGTGAAAGGCCTGTTGCGATGAGCGACGTGATGATTCAGGCGAGCGGCCTGAGCAAGCAGTTCGGCCCAGTCAAGGCGCTCGACAACGTCGAGTTCGAAGTCCGCAAGGGTGAGGTCGTCGGCTTTCTCGGCCCGAACGGTGCGGGCAAGTCCACGACGATGCGCATCCTGACGTGTTTCATCTCGCCCACCAGCGGCGCGGCGAAAGTGCACGGCTACGACGTGTTCGACAGCCCCCTCGAGGTACGCAAGCGCATCGGCTACCTGCCACAGCGCGCGCCTCTGTACCAGGACATGAACGTTTGGGAGTACCTCGAGTTCGCCTCCAACTTGCGGCAGCTCGATCCAGGCACCTTCCGAACGAGATTGAAGAAGGTCGTCGAGGTGTGCGGCTTGGCACAGGTACTCGGCAAGCCCATCGGGACGCTGTCTCACGGTTATCGCCAGCGGGTCGGGCTGGGCCAAGCGTTGATTCACGATCCGCCAATTCTGATTTTGGACGAACCCACTTCCGATCTCGATCCGAACGAGAAAGCCGAGCTCCTGCGCTACATCAAAGAGATCGGCAAGGACCGCACGATTCTGCTCTCGACCCACAACCTGGGTGAAGTCGAAGAAGCCTGCGCTCGTGCCATCATCGTCAGCGAGGGCAAGGTCGTTGCAGACGGCAACCTGGAAGAGATCCGCGGCCGCGGGGGCTCCGTGAGCTACAGTGTCGCGCTCGGCAGCGATGGCCCCAAGACCGCCGAGGTCAAGAGTGCACTGACGGGACTGAAGGGCATCACGTCGGTTGCCGACAAGTCCGCCGACGACGGCGAGCGCCGTTTCGCCGTCTCGGGTGAACCCGACCGCGACATGCGCGCGGAGATCTTCAGGCTGGCAGTGAGCAAGGGTTGGACCCTGCTCGAGCTGCAGCGCACGGCCAAGAGCCTCGACAGCGTATTCCACGAGCTCACGCGCAGCGACGAGCGTCTCAATCGCGGCGACGACTGGGAAGAGCGCAGCTCCGCCAGCGGCGAGCACACGTCGAAATCATCCGATCAGGAGGAGAACTGAGCCATGTCTGCGATGTTTACCATCGCGAAACGAGAGTTTCGCTCGTACTTCGATTCACCCGTCGCCTACGTGGTGGTGTGCCTGAGCTTTCTGGGCCTCGGGCTGATGTTCTTTCAGTTCGACGGCGGCTTTTGGGAGCAAGACCGCGCGAGCATGCAGAACCTGTTCGCGTACATTCCGCCAGGCTTGAGCCTGCTCGTCGTGCCCGTGGTCACCATGGGCCTGATCGCCGAGGAGAAGCGTAGCGGCACCTTGGAGATGCTCATCACGTTACCCGTCAAAGACAGCGACGTGATGCTAGGCAAGTACTTCGGGGCGCTCGGCTTGGTGCTGACCCTGGTGCTGGCCACACTGATCTACCCGCTGACGATGTTCTGGGAGCCATGGAACCTGGGCAGCCTCGATTGGGGTCCCGTTCAGAGCGCTTACTTGGGTTTGATCTTGTTCTCAGCGGCGTCCGTCGCCGTGGGGCTGCTGATCAGTTCACTCACGGACAGCCAGGCCGTGTCGTTCTTCATCACCTTCTTCGTGCTCTTGGTGTTTTGGTACGTCGGGCGCGGCGCGGACTGGATGGGTGGCTGGCTCGGCGAGACACTGCGCTACGTCAGCTTCGAGACCCGCATGAACGGCTTCATGCGCGGCCTCATCGAAACCCGTGACGTCATCTTTTTCGTCAGCATTGCGGCGCTCTGCTTGGTGATCGCCTTCCGCAAGCTCGAAAGCAGAAAGTGGGTCTGAGAAATGGCTACTGAGAAAGCTCGACGTAAAGTCGCAACAGAGACTGGCCTGTACGTCCTCGTGCTGGCGGCGATCGTCGTGATCGTCAACATCTTGGGCGCTGGCGCCAGCAAACGCTGGGACGCCACGAAGAACGAGCGCTACACGCTATCTCAAGGCAGCGGGCGGTTGGTTCAAAGTCTGAACGAACCGATTCTGGTAGACGCGTACATCACGCGGGGCTTGGCCAAGCTCGAAGTCTACGTCAACGACTTGACCAGCCTGCTCAAAGAGTACGAGCGCGCGGGCGGCGGCAAGTTCAGCTTCACGCTGATCGAAGCCAAGACCGAAGAACTCAAGGAACGCGCCAAAGAGGCGGGCCTGCAACCTCTGACCTTCGCGGCCCAAGCGGAGACGGGCGACGACCAAGCGGCCATTGCTCAAGGTTACCTGGGCTTGGTGTTCAAGTACGGGAGCGAAAAGGGCGTCTTACAATTGATGCCCGGCGACGCTCAGGGTCTCGAGTTCGTGATCAGCAACAAGATCCGCGAAATTCGCGACAAGGCTGACGAGCGCAAGCCGAAGATCGGCATCGTGACGGGCAAGGACGAGCTGAAGTTGGAAGACACCAACCTCGTCCCTCGTCGCGGCCAGGGTGGCGCCAACATCAAGGCCATCATGTCGCAGCATTTCCCCTTCTACGATCTGGTCAACGTCGAGCTGAACGAAGGTTCGGCGATCGACGGCGAGCTGGTCGGGCTGATCATCACTCAGCCCCAAAAAGACTACACGGAAAAAGAGCTGCGCCGCATCGACGAGTTCTTGATGAAGGGCGACAAAGCCTTGGCGGTGTTCGCCTCGGCCGCCAACATCAAGCTCGCCGATCCGAAGATGGAGGCGGAGCTCGATACTCATGGCTTGGAGCAGTTGCTCGCAGGCTACGGCATAAACATGAGGAAGGACGTGCTGCTCGACTATGGCGCGCACTTTCAAGCGCCAATTCTGACGCAGGCGGGCCTCGCACAAGTGCGGCATCCGCCGATCGCACACGTCACGGAAGATCCGAGGTTGGAAGGCGACGAGCAGCTGCTCGACACCAGCTTCCCGAGCTTCTTTCGCTTGCAGGAAGCTGCCTTCCCCTACCCCTCGAGCCTGGAACTGCTCCCCGACAAGCAGCCCGCAGACGTTGAGTTGAAAGCCATCGCGCGCACGACGCCGAACACTACACAGCTCACCGATGACAAGGTCGACTTGTCCTTCCGCGTGGACGGCTGGCAGCCGAAGCAGCCGTTCGAACAGCACGTGATCGCGGCGAGCGCCAGCGGCAATCTCAAGAGCGCCTTCGCGGGTACTGGTGAGGACAAGGGCATCACGGTTCCTGAACGTTCGGAGAAGCCCTCTCGAGTTTTGGTGGTGGCTTCAAGTCAATTCCTGACCAACCCGTTCGCGTGGGCAGGCAACGGCCCCGAACTCGGGGGCCAATTTGCGATGTTCGGCAATGTCGGCGGAGATCCGGAGTTGCTCGCCATCGCTGGCCCCTACGCCCAGCGTTATCTCACGAACATGTTGCTGGCTGTGAAGAACACCTTGGACTGGATCTCGGGTGACTCGGACTTGCTCGCGATCAGCGCGAAAATCATCGGTGAGCCGAACCTGAAGTACTCGAGCATCGAGGCGCAAACGATCCCCGTCGACGCGACGGACGAGGACCTGCGCGCGATCGAGGAAGAGTACAAGAACGCGCGTAAGAGCCTGCAAACGAAGGTCGAGTGGACGCTGACCCTGTTGGTTCCGTTCCTGTTCGCGGCATTCGGACTGGTTCGCTGGCGCCTGCGCCTCGCCAAACGCAGTGAGTTCAAACTCGCTTGAGTTCGAAGGAGACACTGATGGATAGCAGTAAGAAACTCTACATCGCGCTGCTCGTGTTGGCTGCACTGGGTGGTGGCCTCTACTTGCAAAACAAACAAGAAAAGAAGGAAGAGCAGACCTACAGCTTCGCCGCAAAGCAAGAGGCCCTGCCCGAAATCGCCGTCAGCGCTGAAGACAAGGACGCCATCGACAGCATCGAGTTGACCAAAGCCCCAGACGACAAGCCAGACGAGAAGTCCGACGAGAAGGCGGATGCAGGTGCGGCCGCAGACAAAGCTGCGGCTCCTGCAGAGCGCCAGAGCGTCACGCTCACCAAGAAAGCTGAAGAGGAGTGGGAACTGAAAGACCCCGCCGTCAAAGCCAACGCGGGTAACGTCAAGTCTCTGCTCGACAACTTGGAGAAGCTGAAGCTCACGGAAGAAGTTACGACCAGCCCCGACGACTACGACAAGTGGGGCGTGTCCGACGACAAAGCGCTGCACGCCGTGTTCAAGAAGGGCGACGAGGTCGTACTCGACCTGTACGTAGGAGACTCTGGCTCGCGCGGACAGATGGTACGCCTCGGTGGCAAGCCGGGCGTCTACGCGGTGAACGGCTTCTCGAAATACTTGTACGAGCGCGAAACCAAGAACTGGCGCGACAAGGGCATCTTCAAGTTCGACGACAAGGACATCGTCAAGGTCAACGTCACGAACGAAAATGGCGTATTCGACTTCGAGAAGGTCGAGGGTCAGTGGAACGTGAAGCACGCGGCCAAAGCGGACGGCCCCAGCAAGACGATCGAACGCTTCAAAGCCAGCAAGGTCGACGACCTGATTCGCGCGTACAAGTCGCTCAACGCCTCCGACTTCGGCGACGACAAGAAGCCCGCGGACGTCGGGCTGGAGCCGCCGCACGCGACGGTCACGCTGGAAGCCAAGGAGGGTAACGCCAAGTACGTGTTACACGTCGGGGACAACAGCGAAGGTGAAGCGCGCTGGGCGAAGACCGACACCAAAGACCAGATCTACAGCGTCAGCTCGTGGACGGCCAACTGGGCGACCGCCGATGCCAGCAAGTTCCAAGAAAAGGAACCTGGCAAAGACGACGACAAGGCAGCACCGAAAGACACTGAAGCCAATCTCGGAATGCCAGGGATGCCCGGGATGCCGCCAGGTCACCCGTGAGCTGAGCACGCGCGGTAGCCTCCATGCAGCGCATACGCAGACGCCCCGCTGGTGTTAGCCCGCGGGGCGTTCGCTATTCCAGCGCATCGAACCGCGTCAGTCGCGGCACGCTTTCAGCCGGGCCACGAGCGCCGAGACGTCGCAATCTGCATCGTATGGGGGAGCGACCGACACCTGCACCGCGAAGCGCAGCGCCGCAGCCACGGCGTTGTACTGCTCACTCGTGACGCGCCCTCGCGACTCCGCGCGTCTGAGCACCTCGAGCACTTCGACTAACAAGAGCGACAGCCGAACGAACGCGAGCGTCGTCGCCTGACCGTGGGCCGCACTGACGACGAACTCGACGTCGCGATGACGCGGGGCGCCCTGAGCAACCGCTTCCCAAGCCGCTGCAGCGCTACGCAGGCGCTGTTCCAAACGGTGCACGAACTGACTTCCCTCAGGACGAAGCGATGCGGCGGCAACCGCGTCACGCAGATTTTGTCCGAGTAGGGATGGAAGCTCCGTGTCCATGCGTTCCGCCTCGACCACTGCCACGCCCGTGACCGGGTCGAAACTTTCTGCAAGGTCGCGTGCCGAGCGGGCAGCGATGATGACAATCGCAACCTGTCTGAGTCGACGCCACGAGTGCACCAGTGTGGTGAGCTTGTCGCTGTCGCGGAGTGGGCGGTCCCAGCCGATGATGATGACGCCAATGTCATGTTCAGCCAGGGCCGTACCGACGCCCACCGCCGACGCATTTCTGTACGTGCGATGTCCCAGCTCTCTGACCAACGATGCTGCCTCATCCATCACACCTTCCAGGGAGTCGATGATCAGGACGTTGCGATGCGTCACCATCGGAAGCCGTCCGACCGATACTCACTCGAGGCGTGCCGAGCACCCGCGAGTTCGACCGCGCCGCCAAGTCGAGCCTCGCACCACTCCAGCGATGGGTGCGGACGGTTTCGCTTGGCTGCGCGTGGCGTTGACGAGCTGGGGTTGGTCACCGATTTCTTTCCGCGTGCCATGAGAACTGCAATCCGACCATTTGTCTGACGCCTGTCCAACGGCCAATTCAACCGTAGTCGTAAGGTGATTTCGGACGTGAAGTCGCGATCTTTGGGCCACGCGAGCGGCGTTGCGACAAGCCGCTCGCACATCGACCCTGGCGTGAATCCATCCGCCACGGCTGTCCTGCGTTTTCGCCTTTTGGTTCCACGAGCAGCTCAAAAACGCTGTAATACGCCGAACATGCGAGTTTCTTACAACTGGCTGCGCGAGCTGCTTCCTGGCCTCACCTCGAGCCCTAGCGAACTTGCCGCGCGCCTGACGGCACTGGGTCTAGAGGTCGAACAGCAGATCGAAATCGGTGCAGGGTTAGACAACGTCAAACTGTGCGCGGTCCAGGGTGTGGCGCCCGTTCCCGAGCGGGACAAGTTGCGGCTGGTCGACGTCGATCTGGGTGGCTCTACCCAACAGGTGGTGTGCGGAGCTTCCAACGTCCCCGCGACGGGAGGCCTGGTCGTCCTGGCTCCCTTGGGTACGACGTTGACGGCGGTTGGTCTGACCTTGAAGCCGCGCAAGCTGGCTGGCATCGTGAGCGAGGGCATGTTGTGCAGCGAGGTCGAGCTCGGACTGGCCTCTGATGCAGACGGAATTCTCACCTTCGAAGCTGGACGCTTCGCCTCTGGCACGCCGCTCTACGAAGCATTCCCATCCGCTCGCGACACGGTGTTCGAGCTCGGTATCACACCGAATCGTCCTGACGCTCTCGGACACGTCGGTGTCGCCCGAGACTTGGCTGCGGCGCTTGGGCTGAGCCTCGCACTTCCCGACGCAACTCTGCCTGATGGAGTGAACCGAATTGCGTTCGAAGACTGTGCAACCGTGGAAAACCGCGCGCCCGAGCTCTGTCCTCGGTATGGCGCGGCAGTCGTGAAGGGTCTGAAGGTAGCCCCCTCGCCCGAATGGCTGCGCTGGCGACTGCACGCGTTAGGTATCCGACCGATCTCGAACGTGGTGGACATCACGAACTTGCTGCTGCTCGAGCGCGGTAATCCCATGCACGCCTTCGACCTGAAACGAGTCGCGGGCGCACGCATCGTCGTACGGCAGGCGACCGCTGGTGAAAAGATGACGACACTAGACGACGTCGAGCGGCAGCTCACGACCGAAGACCTGGTGATCGCAGACGCACAGCGCGCCCAGGCCCTAGGCGGTGTGATGGGCGGTGCGGACAGCGAGATAAGAACCGAGACCAGTGATGTGTTACTCGAGTGCGCTTACTTCGAGCCGACCGGCATTCGACGCAGCGCGCGGCGCCTGGGGTTGCACAGTGATTCGTCGTTCCGCTTCGAGCGTGGCGTCGACTGGGCTGCGTTACCCCACGTGCTCCATCGCGCAGCCAGGCTGCTGGTGCAACTGGCTGGAGCGCGCGAGGTGAGTAGCCAGCACTTCGCAGACGGCGCCCCGCCACCGCTGCCGCGAATCAAGCTGCGACATGCACGCTTGGAAGGGCTGCTCGGGTGTGAAGTGCCTTTCGTCGAGGCGTTGAGGGTCCTGACTTCCCTGGGACTGACCAGCGAAAGCGACGCGAAGCTTGGCGAAGCCTGGATCAACGGCGCCTCCTGGCGTCCAGACATCAGTCTGGAAGCGGATCTGATCGAAGAGATCGCTCGCGTGCGCGGACTAGACGCGATCCCGACCGTGTTACCGCGGATCAGCCCTCGAGCCCCTAGCAGCGCGGGACGGCTCGAACGCGAAGTCCGACAGCACGCGTGCGCACTCGGCTTGTCCGAAGCCGTCACGTACGCGTTCGTAGCGGAGTCGGATCTGAAAGCGGTCCACGCGCCGCCTCCTGTCGTGCGGCTTCAACACCCGCTGTCGACCGAACGAAGTGTGATGGCTACGAGCTTGCTGCCTGGCTTGCTCGATTGTGTGGGACGTGCCTGTCGCCGCGGAGAGCCCAACGTTCGATTGTTCACGGTCGCCAGCCGGTTCCTGCCCCCCACCAGCAAACTGCCGGATGCCCACACCCAAGCGGCACGTCCGCGTGTGACGCAGGATCTCGGCGCGCTCCCCGAAGAACGCCTGAGCTTTGCCGCCGTGCTCAGCGGTGAACGGCCCGCGTACCTGAGCAAAGCCGTTGCGCTGGACGTCTACGACGCGAAAGGGATCGTCAACGACCTCGTAGAACGCTGCGTGGGACGCGCCCCCAGCGTGCGTTGGGTCGATGCCACGTACGCTCACCTCCACCCGCGAAGCGCTGCGGAGGTGTTCGTCGGTGATACTTGCGTCGGCCGCCTCGGCACCCTGCACCCGGACGTCGTGGAACGTTTGGAACTCGACGAGGCGCCACAAGTCATCGAACTGGACTTGGTCGCGCTCGAACGCATCGAGCGCAGCGTACCCAAGTACAAACCCATCCCTCGACTGCCCGCGGTCACGCGCGATGTCGCCGTGGAGGCGAGCGATACGCTGAGCGCGGGTCAGATCGAGTCCGCCATCAGCGCCAGCGCGGGTGAACTGTGTGAGTCCGTCGAGCTGTTCGACGTGTTCCGCAACGAGCAGATGAAGTCCGGCGTGCGCTCGCTGGCGTTTCGTATCGTCTATCGTGATCCGAAGTCTGCAAGCGCTCCCGACCAGGCCAAGACCCTGACGGACAAGCGCGTGGACAAGCAACAAGCCAAGGTGGTCAAGGCGATCGAAGCACTCGGAGCCACGCTGCGAACATGAACGACCAGGCGATAGGCGTGGGGGACGGCATGTGCCCGAGGCGAGTTCGACCCACGGCGCGCCTCGGGCGATGGTCGGCCACCTGCGCCTGTGCACTGCTCACGAGAGCGCCGTACGCTCTCGCCGGCGATGCCCCTCCCCCACAGCGCGTCACTTCACCCGTCCCAGCGGACGCCTCGCCCGCGCGAGAGACGAGCCTGAGGGAGGGAGTTTCGGGAGGCGCCGGGGCGCCTATGGTGCGAGCGTACCCGGAGCTGGAGCTCGGCGCTGGCGGTGGACTACTCTCTCGCGGAGACGGCAGCGCGGTGGTCGACTACGGCCCCAGCGTTCGTTGGAGCGTTCACGGTAGCCTCCGAGTGCGCCGCTGGCTTGGCATACGCCTGACTGGAGGTATGGAGTATCTGTCTGCGAGCGTCCCGCGTGGCAGCCTCGGGGTCGAAGGGGATGCCGCGAGCGATCCGTCCCTGATGGGTCCCCACGTCGTGCTTGAACTGCAACCCGTCTGGCAACTGAACCAATCACTCGACCTTTTTTCGCTAGTTGGCGTCGGTTGGCAGCGGTTCGAAACGGAAGCGTTTGCGGTGCGGGAACCCACTCCGTTGCTGGTGAACGAGCGCACAGGAGTCGTTGTTGAACTGCCCGTGAGCCTGGGCGGACGTCTGGCTTTGGGCCGCTCGGGGTTCGGTGTCTCACTGACTGCGGCACTAGCGATCCCATTGATGCAAACTGGTGCCCTGTTCGATTCCGACGCTGGCGCGGCGCAGAGCGTGCGGCAAGATACCGGGCTGCTAACGCGGGTCGATGCTTTCCAGCACTTCGGCCCCGCCTATGGCGGTACGCTAGCCTTCGACTTACAACTTTGAGTGTCGCCCCCTTGAAAGGTCATCCGTGTCGGAAAATCCCCTGCTGAACATCCACTTCGAAATCCCCTTCAATCGGATTGAAGCCAAACACGTACCCGAAGCCGTGGCGGAATTGCTCAGCGATGCGGAGCGAAAGTTGGCCGCCATCGAAGATCAAAGCGGAGACTTGACCTACGACAATACTCTCGGCGCCCTCGACCACGCGACAGAACGTTTGGAAACCGCCATGGGCGTGGTGGGTCACTTGGAGTCAGTGGCGAGTACCCCCGAACTGCGCGACGTGTTCAACGCTTCTCGACCCGAGGTCAGCGCGTTCTACGCAGGCATCCCGCTGCGCTCGAAGCTCTACGCAGTACTCCAGCGTTACTCCGAAACCGATGACGCCAAGTCACTGGTCGGGTCGAAGGCTCGCTTCCTGAAGAAGACGCTGGATGACTTTCGCCGCAATGGCGCCGAGTTAGCGTCTGAGGGGCAGGAGCGCCTGCGGGCGATAAGCCGTGAGCTCGCCGAGCTGACGTCCAAGTTCAGCCAAAACGTGCTCGATGACACCGCGGAATTCGAGCTGCTGATACAGGACGAAGCCAAGTTGTCTGGGCTTCCCAAGTCCGCCATCGAAGCGGCGAAACAGGATGCCGAAACCAAAGGCAAGACAGGCTATCGCTTCACCTTGCAAGCGCCGAGCCTGATCCCCGTGATGACCTACCTCGACGATCGAACGATTCGCGAGCAGGTGTGGCGCGCATACAATACGCGCGCGTCGAAAGGCGAACGGAACAACGCCCCAGCCATCGAACGCATCTTACAGCTCAGGCATGAACAAGCGACGCTACTCGGCTACGACGACTTTGCGGCGATGGTGCTCGAAGATCGCATGGCACACACGACACGAACGGCGCGTGAGTTCGTAGAAACGCTACACCAGCGGACGAGTGCCTTCTTCGATCAGGAAACGCAGCAGCTCGCGGCGTTTCAGAGTCGCTTCCTGGGCGATCGAGCTCACGACCTGCAACCATGGGATGTGGGCTACTACTCCGAAAAGCAACGGAAAGCGCTCTACGACTTCGACGAGGAGGCGCTGCGTCCCTACTTTCCCATCAACCGGGTAGTGAAGGGTTTGTTCGAAACCGCCCACCGTCTGTACGGCGTCGCCGTCGAACCGAACGAGACACTGACGACCTGGCACGAGGATGTCACGGCGTACGACATTCGTGACGCCTCGGGTGAACACATCGCCAGCTTCTACGTCGATCTCTACCCACGTGAGCAGAAGCGTGGAGGGGCGTGGATGAATTCGTTCATTTCTGGGACGTTGCGCGGTGACCGCCTGAAGCCCCATCTCGGGCTCATCTGCACCAACGTGACCCCCCCGGTCGGAGGGAAAACCGCGCTCTTGACTCACAACGAAGTCACCACGCTCTTCCACGAATTCGGGCATCTCCTGCACCACTGTCTGAGCCGCGTCGACGTACGTTCGCTCGCTGGAACCAACGTCGCTTGGGACTTCGTAGAACTGCCATCACAAATCATGGAGAACTGGTGCTGGGAACGTGCGGCGCTCGATACGTTTGCTCTCCACTACGAGAAGGATGAACGCATCCCCAACGAGCTCTTCGAGAAGATGCAGCGGGCACGCACCTACCGCGCCGCCAGCGCAATGATGAGGCAGCTCGGTTTCGCAGCCGTCGATCTGGCAATCCACGTCGACTACGCACCCCACGCTTCGAACAACGTGCTCGAGTACGCGCGGGAAATCATGCAACGTTATGCCCCGACTCCGTATCCCGACGACTACGCGATGCTGGCGAGCTTCAGTCACTTGTTCTCGAGCGCGGTCGGGTACGCCAGCGGCTACTACTCCTACAAGTGGGCCGAAGTGCTAGACGCTGACGCGTTCACGCGATTTCAGCACGAGGGGATCTTCAGTCGCGAGGTCGGCGAAGAGTTTCGTCGTAAGCTACTCGAACGGGGTGACAGCGAAGATCCCATGGATCTCTACAAGGCGTTCATGGGACGTGAGCCGTCACTCGACGCGTTGATGGCGCGCTCGGGTCTGAGCGGGGCTCCCACCGCCCACGCATGATCGGAGAACACTGAGCGCATGCTCGCGTCGACGACGCCGCGCGAAAGCTCGAATACGCGCATCGTCCGCCTGCTCGAAAGCCGGTACCGGGCTTTCCGCCCCTGGCAACTTCAAGCGGTCATCGGCGGACTACGAGCGCAGCGGGGCGCGCGCTCAGCTCAACTGGCCTCGATGATCGAACGGACTTTGGCGACCAGTTCCTTCGGACGAAAGGGTTTCTCGAGCACAGAAAACTCCCCGATCTGATCGAGGGCGTCTGACGGAGGTATCCCCGCGTATCCCGACATGAAGAGCACGCGCAGTGTCGGCGCCTCGAGACGCACACGACTTGCCAACTCCGGACCGCTCATTTCGGGCATGACGACGTCGGTCAAGAGCAAGTCGACGTGGCCGCCGCGTTCGCGGAGCATCCGTAACGCCTCTTCCGGAGATGATGCCGCCAACACCTGGAACCCTGACATCTCGAGGGCGCGCTCGACCACCTTGAGCACTGGCGGCTGATCTTCCACTACGAGAATGGTTGCTTTGGCGGGCTGATCCCCAGTTCCCTTCACCCCTACCTCCCTTTCGTCTGCGTACAGCCTGCCACGAGTCACCCTTCACAGCGTGCGGCACCCGAGGGAAGATGTCACCCCCCGGCCGGCTGACATGGCATCACTTGCTGCCATGTCCGAGCACGAGGAGTAAAGGCCCTTCGTTCGAAAACGACGGCAGCCGTATTTGCTGCGCATCGGCAACGCTTGGAAACTCGGAGGTTACTCCCATGCCCGCACGCTCACCTCGCGGTTCAGGCGATGAGCGGCAGACGTCGTTTGGGGTCGACGGCCGAACGCGATGACGAACTGGGGCGAATTTGTACGCCATTGGTCAGTTCGCCCGCGGCCGAGGCGCTCCGAACACCAGCCGGCGTCGACGTCGAACGTGATGGCTCGTCTGGAGCTTTCGACGCGATATCGAAGCCCTGCACTCCATAGCGATCCGCGAGCTGCCCGACGTACCGCTGCAGCCCACGTCTCCAGGCGCGCTCCGCCAAGAAGGAACGCAGGCGCTGGGCGACGATAGCGTAGGGAAGCACACGTCCCTCTGAACGTTGGTTGAGTAGGACGATGTGGAACCCGTGTCGTGTCTCGACCAGCGTGGGCGCAATCTCGCCTGGCCGCAATTCTTCTAGCGCCGCCTCGAACGCGGGCAGAGTATCGCCGGGACTGATCTGACCGAGGTGCCCTCCTGCAGCCCCACTTGGGCACCCCGAGTGCTGTCGCGCCAAGCGCTCGAAACGTTCGGGGTGAGAGAGCAGCTCAGCGAGTACACCTTCCGCCTTCACTCGGATCTCGGCGCGCTCCCCGGGTTTCGCCACGAACAAGATGTGAGAGGCCTCCATCAGCGCGGGGCCGCTGAAGCGCTGCGGGTTTGAAGCGTAATACTCACGACTCTCACTCTCACTCACGTCCGTGGGCGCCAACTCTTGCTCGATCACTCGAGTGATAGCCTGCTGACTGGCACGTTCGTCGAGGGTCCGGCGTTCTGAGCACAACTTCAGTTCCTCTGCACGAAGCAACATGAGCTCACGAATGACCAGTGCCCGCGTCGCTTCGTGACACGCCGCGTCCCAGTGAGGCGCGGGATGATACTGGGCTTCGCGATGGATGTCTTCGCTGCGAATGAACACCCCGCCCACCACTACTTCGCTCATGTGCCCGTCCCGCCTGCGCGTCGCGCTCGCACGATTTGGGTGTAGCTGCGTAGCACGAACCCGATGGGTGCACTGCACACGTGCACCAGACGAGTAAACGGAAAGACGAGAAAAACGGTCAGCCCGAGCAGAATGTGCAGCTTGAACGCCCAGGGCACGGGCATGAGCAGGTCCGCTGCGCCTGGACGTAGTGTCAAGATGGACTGCGCCCAGCCACTCAATGCGTGAAGGTATTCACCCGTTTCACGCGTCTCGTAAGAGTGTGGCAACGTCATCAAGCCCGCAATCAGGGTAATCCATAAAAGCAATGCGATCAGCATGTCGGAAACGCTGCCATTGCGACGCACCCGTTCATCCGTGACCCTGCGATAGATCAACCAACTGAGCCCACCGAGCGTCATCGTTCCCATCATGCTGCCCATGACCAGTTCCATCTTCTGGTGCGCGGCATCCGTCACTCCCAACACTTCGTACACGGGCGCGGGAACCAAGAGCCCTCCCACGTGACCACCAACGAGCCCCAAAATGCCGATGTGAAACATGTTGCTGGCGATGTTGAACCCCCGATTCGTACGCAGCATCTGGCTCGAACTCGCCTGCCACGTGTATTGCTCACGTTCGAAGCGGTAAATGGTGCCGACCACGAGTACGCTCAGGCAGAGGTATGGGTAGTAGCCGAATAGAGCTTGATTGAGATATTCCATCATGTCGTCGAGCTTGTCGGAGAGTGGGCGGCCGCCTGCGCGGAGCGAGTCAACCTGTCGACGGGTACGAAAGGTTCCCGGGCGTCGTGCGCGGCCCCCGCCGCAAACGTCACGGGTTCCTCGCGCCAGGCCGCGTCGAGCGCTTCCAGATCGTCCTGCGGTGCTTCCTCCAAACTGGAGCGAAACGTACGCTCGACAGCGCGAGTCGAGCCGAGCAGCGGAGCCAGCACAGCGGCGTATGGGCAGCCACGTTCCAACATGCGCTCTCGAAGATCAGCGATCACGGGCCGCGCTTCGTCGAGCAGCGCGCCCTGCAAGTGCGCAGGTGCAAGACTCGAAAACTCGCAGAGAACTGGCAGATAATCGGGCAGCTCGGGGAGCGACAGTTCCCAGCCGCACTCCGCGTACAACTGCCTGAGCCGCGCCATGGCGGCCCCGCGTTCACGGGCTTCACCGTGGCTATGTTCGAACAAGTGCAACGACAGGGACCGCGTGCGATCGAACCACGCGACGTACGCTTCCTGAAGCTCCTCGCACGCTGCCCCCTGCAAGTAGTCCATGAAGTTCAGCAACTGCCGCTGGGTGTCGTCTTCAGGTGCGGGTAAGTCACTTACCAGGGTTCGCAAGGTGGGCATTTCTGCCAACCACGAACGCTCGGGGTACGACAGCAGCAACGCCAGCACGCGGCAGAGTTGCGGATTGTGCGGTCCGAAGCGCCCCGCATCCGCGAGTAGCGGCGACCTCGGTGAGTCATTCGTCTGTTCGTTACTGCGGTTCATGGTGTCTGGATTCGCGGGTCGTGGCCGCTCAGCGGCTCAGTGAGAACAACCCAGCCGTGGGCGCGGGCTCGGCACATCCGTTACCAAAGCTGATACCGCATGCGCCCTGCTGACCCCCTGCGTTCTCGTCGATCTCACGGCGAGCCGTGGGAATGACGTAGCGGTCTTCGATGTTGGCGATCGCGAAGTAACGGTACATCTCTTCGACCTCCGAGACCGTCAGGTCGGCTTGCTCGAGCACGGCCTCGTTATGTTTACCTTCGACGTTGCGATCACGCATGAAGATGCGCATCGCGAACATGCGGTGCAGCGCTCGCACGACGGGCGCTTCGTCGCCAGCAGTGAGCATGTTCGCCAAGTACTTGACGGGGATCTGCAAGCGGCTCACGTCAGGCAGTTCGCCAGTAAACCCGACGTGACTCTTCTCGGCCGCACTCTGAATCGGGCTGAGCGGCGGCACGTACCAGACCATCGGCAACGTGCGGAACTCGGGATGTAGCGGAAAGGCGACCTCCCACTCCTTGACCATCTTGTACACGGGCGAATTGGCGGCGGCCTCGAGCCACTTGTCGTGCACGCCATCTGCCTTGGCCTGCTCAATCACCGCGGGGTCGTGGGGATCGAGGATCAAGTCGAGCTGCGCGGTGTAGAGGTCCTTCTCGTCCTTCGTCGATGCCGCGGCTTCGATGCGGTCAGCGTCGTACAGAAGCACGCCCAAGTAGCGGATGCGTCCGACACAGGTTTCCGAACAGATCGTCGCCTTACCCGTTTCCAGACGCGGATAACACAGGATGCATTTCTCCGACTTGCCGGTCTTCCAGTTGTAATAGATCTTCTTGTAGGGGCAGCCACTGATGCACATGCGCCAGCCTCGGCACTTGTCCTGATCGATCAACACCACGCCGTCTTCTTCACGCTTGTAGATCGATCCTGACGGGCACGCCGCGACGCAGGTCGGGTTGAGGCAGTGCTCACAAAGCCGTGGCAGGTACATCATGAAGCTGTTTTCGAACTCGCCGTAGATCTCCTTCTGAATGTCGTCGAAGTTGACGTCCGCACCGCGCGCAGAAAATTCCCCGCCGAGGTCGTCTTCCCAGTTCGGTCCCCAGTCGATCTGGTCCATGCGCTTGCCGCTCAGCAGCGAAACGGGCGCGGCTTGTGGCACGACCTCCGTCTCTGGTGCCGTCTGCAGGTGACCGTAGTCGAAGGTGAACGGCTCGTAGTAGTCGTCGATTTCAGGCATCTCGGGGTTGGCGAACAGCTTGCTCAAGATGCGAAATCGGCCGCCTATGCGCGGCGCGATTTTGCCGCTGGCGTCGCGTTGCCAACCACCTCGCCACTTCTTCTGGTTCTCCCAGTTCTTGGGATACCCGATGCCGGGCTTGGTCTCGACGTTGTTGAACCACGTGTATTCGACGCCTTCACGGTTGGTCCACACGTTCTTGCAGGTGACCGAACAAGTGTGACAGCCGATACATTTGTCCAAGTTCAGGACCATCATGATCTGAGCGCGAACCTTCATGGCGTCACCTCCGCAGCGGGTAGCTCCCGGGCCTTGCTACCATCGAGCCAGTCCAGGCGTTTGACCTTCCGAATCACCACGAAGTCGTCGCGGTTGGCTCCTACCGTACCGTAGTAGTTGAAGCCGTAACTCTGGTGCGCGTAGCCACCGATCATGTGGGTCGGTTTCATCACGATGCGCGATATCGAGTTGTGGATACCGCGCGTCTTGGTCGACTCCGTACCCGGCGAGTTTACGGTCTTGTCTTGGGAGTGGTACATGAACGCGCACCCCGCCTTGATGCGTTGGCTGACGACGGCCCGTGCTGCCAACGCGCCATTGGCGTTGAATGCTTCAATCCAGTCGTTGTCCTTTATCCCCAAACGCGCGGCGTCTACTTCGCTGATCCAAACGTTCGGGCCGCCACGCGAGAGCGTGAGCATCATCTGCGTGTCGGTGAACGACGAGTGAATTCCCCACTTTTGATGCGGTGTCAGAAAGTTGAGAACCAGCTGCGGGTTACCGTTGGCCTTGGACTCGATCAGCCTACCGATCGATTTGGTATCGATCGGAGGTTTGTAGCTGGGAAACTGCTCACCGAACGCCCGCATCCAACTATGATCTTGATACAGGTGTTGGCGACCAGTGAGCGTGCGCCAAGGCACGTTCTCGTGAACGTTGATGTAGCTTCCCGTGTAGCTCACCTCTTCACTCTCGACGCCGCTCCACGTGGGGGAAGTGATCACCTTGCGAGGCTGAGCGACGACGTCGTCGAAGCGAATCCGATCCGAACCCCTGCCCTGCGCCAGATGCAGGTGCGAGCGCCCCGTCTTGCGCTCTAGGGCCGCCCAGGAACGAAGCGCCACCCCGCCGTTGGTCTCGGGCGACAGCGTCAGGATCGCGGAGCACGCCTCCAAGTCCGTTTCGAGCCTGGGCATGCCGCTCGTCGGACCACTGCCGCTGACCGTGCCGTTCTCTCGCGCCAGTTCTTCGACCTCTTCGTGCGCGTCCCAAGATAGCCCCTTGGTCGCGTTGCCATGCTGGTGTAGGCCGGGCCCGAGAGCGCCAAAACGCGCGGCAGTCTCGGGGTAGTTGCGTTCGACCAAACGTACATTGGGCATGTTGCGTCCAGGCACTGGCACGCTGCCTCGCGCTTTCCAGTCCTCGACCTCGAGGGGTTGTCCGAGTTCATGTGGGCTGTCATGCATGAGCGGCTGCAGAACCACGTCGTGCTCCACGCCGAGGTGCCCCGGGCACAGCTTGGAGAACTCCTTGGCGAATCCTCGGAAGATTTCCCAGTCGCTCTTGCAATCCCACAACGGGTCCACCGCACCTGTCAGGGGGTGGATGAACGGGTGCATGTCGGTCGTGCTGAGATCGTTCTTCTCATACCAAGTGGCGGTCGGCAACACGATGTCCGAGTACATGCAGGTGCTCGACATACGGAAGTCGATCGTCACGAGCAGATCCAACTTGCCTTTGGGAGCCTCATCCCTGAACTCGACTTCGCTCGGGAGTTCCTTGCCCTCTGCTTTCAGGTCCTCACCCAGTACGCCGTGTTTTGCCCCGACGAGGTGCTTGAGGAAGTACTCGTGCCCCTTCGAACTCGAACCGAGAAGGTTCGAGCGCCAGACGAACAGGTTCCTAGGGAAGTTGTCGGGGTGATCAGGATCTTCACACGACATGCGCAAGGCGCCGCTACCGAGTTGCTCGGCTACGCAGCCTTCGGGATCTAGCTTCTGCTGTTTGATCTCGCGCCCCAGCGCGATCGGGTTCTTCTGCAACTGAGGAGCCGAAGGCAGCCAACCCATGCGTTCGGCTCGAACGTTGTAGTCGATCACCGCGGGAGATCGCTCAGCTTCGTCCGCCAGCGGGGACAGCAGTTCGTCGGGCGTTACCTTTTCGTAGCGCCACTGATCCGTGTGCGCATACCAGAAGGAGGTACCGTTCATCTGGCGCGGGGGTCTATTCCAGTCGAGGGCGAAGGCCAGCGTAGCCCAGCCCGGTTGTGGGCGAAGTTTCTCCTGCCCCACGTAGTGAGCCCAACCGCCGCCAGATTTTCCGACCGTGCCGCACAACACCAGCATGTTGATGACAGCGCGATACGTCATGTCGTTGTGAAACCACTGGTTGACGCCAGTCCCGATGATCACCATCGAGCGCCCGCGAGTCTTCTCGGCGTTCGCGGCAAACTCGCGCGCGACACTGATGACTTTGCTGCGCGAAACGCCCGTTATTTTCTCTTGCCACGCGGGCGTGTACGGAACGTCGTCATCGTAGCTGCCCGCAACCTCGCCACCGAGGCCTCGATCCACGCCATAGTGGGCGAGCATCAAGTCGTGAACGGTCGTGACGAGAGCATCCCCGTCGGCCAACTTGATGCGCCGTGCGGGAATCCTACGCTCCTGAATCTCGCCGTGCGACGTGCTCTCGAAGAACTCGTGGTGCCGACCGCCAAAGTACGGGAACGCGACGTCACACACCTCACTGCCGGCCGTCCCCAACAAGCTGAGCCTGAGGTCCGTCGGCTGCTCGTCGGCGTCTACCGTATCGAGGTTCCAGCGTCCGCCCTGTTCTTCCCAGCGGAAGCCGATGCTGCCCCGCGGAACCACGACGCGATCGTCGGACTCGTTGAGCGCAACGGGCTTCCACTCGGCGTGTTGTTGCTGCCCGAGCTGCCCCTCGAAGTCGCTGCTGCGCACGAAGCGCGTGGGCACTAGCTTGCCATCTCGCTGCTCCAAGCGAACGAGAAATGGCAGGTCGCTGTAGCGTTTGGCGTAGTCGACGAAGTACGGCACCTGCCGATCGACATAGAACTCCTTCAGCACAACGTGCCCCATCGCCATTGCCATTGCAGCGTCCGTGCCCTGTTTCGGGTCCAGCCACAGATCGGCAAACTTCGAGGCCTCGCTGAAGTCGGGTGTGACGACGACAGTCTTGGTGCCGCGGTAGCGAACTTCAGTGAGATAGTGCGCGTCGGGTGTCCTCGTTTGGGGAACGTTCGAGCCCCAAACCATCAGAAACGTCGAGTTGTACCAGTCAGCACTCTCGGGCACGTCAGTCTGTTCGCCCCACGTTTGCGGTGACGCAGGCGGTAGATCCGCGTACCAGTCGTAGAAACTGAGGCAAACACCGCCGAGCAACGAGAGGTACCGGGTACCTGCGGCGTAAGAAATCATGCTCATCGCAGGAATCGGCGAGAAGCCGACTATGCGGTCTGGACCGTGTCGTTTGATGGTGTGGATGTTGGCCGCCGCGATCAGCTCGTTGACCTCATCCCACTTGCCGCGAACGAACCCGCCGCGCCCTCGCGCTCGTTTGATGGCGGCGTGCTCATTCGGATCGTCGACGATCGATTGCCAAGCAACGACGGGATCGGCGTGCTTCGCCCGTGCCTTTCTCCACGCCTCGATCAGCGCGCGACGCATCAGAGGATACTTGATGCGGTTGCTACTGTACAAGTACCAGGACGCGCTCGCGCCACGGGCGCACCCGCGTGGTTCGTGGTCGGGCAGATCCGGCCGAGTCCGCGGATAGTCGAGCACCTGGGTTTCCCAAGTCACGAAGCCGTTCTTGACATACACCTGCCACCCACATGACCCCGTGCAGTTCACACCGTGAGTAGAGCGAACGATCTTGTCGTACTGCCAACGCTTACGATAACCGTCCTCCCACGACCGATCCTCGTGAGTCGTTGCTCCATAGCCGCCAGAAAAGGAGGTGGTCCCACTCTTCTTGAAGAAGAGAAGTCTGTCTAGAACGTGGCTCATCGATCATTCCCATTCCGCTGCAGGGTCACCCAGCACGGTTTCTCTGACATCGTGCGTCCCATTGTGAAGAGGCCAACCTTTCGATTGTGTTTCCAAGCGCTGTTACGAACGTATCGCGGCGCCACGCGCGCCACTGGTTAACACGTGCATGGGGCACTACGCGCCTTCGGTCGACATGCTTCCGAAACGCAGCCGAAGCGAGTGCGCCGTGGTCTTGGCCTAGAGTTTCAATTCCGTTTCTTCGCTGGACTGCCAGAGCAGCGGGTGTTGCGGCGAAGGTTCGGCGACCCCAAGGCGAAACATTTCCGGCCGAGCGCTTGCTCGGCGCCAGACCAGTTAGTAACACCCGTCCGCCCATGCGCTTTTTGTGGTTCTTGATGTCGTTTTTTGGGTGGACCGTGGCGTGTTCAGGTGCCGACGGCGCGGGTCCGCGCGCGATCACCGCGGACGGCGTACGTGAAGTGCGATGGAGCGATGACGACATGGTCAAGCCGATCGCACTCCGAACGGCTTGGGTCACACCACTGGCAAGCGCCCATTGGGTTCGAGCGATCGGAGCCGAGCAGCCCCACGTCCACGACCGCACGGACATGCTCGTCTTCGTCGTGAGTGGGCACGTGCGCATGCACCTCGGCAGCCAGACGATCGACGCCACGCGCGGCGACGTGATCGAGGTTCCGAGGGGCACGCCCCACTGGGTAGAAAATGTCGACCCTGATGCGAGCGTTGCCTACGTCGTGTTCACTCCAGCATTCGACGGCAGCGACCGACGCTTTCTGCCCGCCCCCACGACGCCCTGACGCTACTGCCAACTCGCGCTGCAGCGCGATGCGGTGGCGAGTCGGGTCGAGTAAGAACCAGGGCTGGCAGCCGCCGAGACTTCCGCTGGATCAGTCAGACGAGAATGCACCGACACGGCCCCACCCGGGCAACTGCGCATTTTCCGATGAGTAACGATAACTTACGCAACCCAGTGAGTCACGACGGGTCACCCCGTTGGGGCGAGGAAGGCCGGGTTTGCTCTGGACGTACACGCATATACCCGGTCTAAACGGACCCTGGGTGTCTCCAGCCGCATACGCGCGCTGGACTTCGTCACTTACCACCTTAGCTGGCCGAGCCAGTGGCTCGGTCACCCAACCGCTTCGAGGGAATCACGATGATTAGATCTTACAAATTCAATGCCTGGGTCAGCCTGTTCGCAGTGGCTCTCGCCTCACAAGCCTGCACGGTCACGACAGGCACCACGGACGACGAGGGGGAAGACGACGACGTCAGTTTCGACGACGGTGCCGACGCTGGTAACGGAGACGACTCGACCGACGACGATGATGACACCGACGACGGAGATGACACCGACGCTGGCGACGACGTGACCGACGACGGCGATGACGACACCGACGACGATGGCGATGACGAGGCTGACGCGGGCGCTGACGACGACAGCGCTGACGACGACGCAGACGCGGGCGCTGACGACGACACCGACGACAGCTCTGACGATGACGCAGATGCAGGCGCTGACGACGATACCGACGACGATGACGGGACCGATGATAATACAGAAGCCGACGCTGGCGACGACCCGGTCCCGACGGACAAAGAGTACGGACAGGGAGTAGCTCCCGACTTCGAGTGTGAGCGCGACATCCCCGATGATGCGGTGGAACTGAGCGGGACGATCGACGAGGACACGACTCTCTCGGGCACGCTCCTAATCACGAACGACGTGCGCGCGACGGACATCGATCTGATCATCGAGCCGGGCACCCGCTTCATCGTCGACCCAGACAGCACCATCGACTTTGGCTGGAACGGCAACGCCACGCGAGTGATCGCCGAAGGCACGGAAGATCAGCCGATCACCTTTTGCGGCACCGACGAGCAAGCTGGATCATGGGCGGACTTGACCTTTGGTAGCAACGTCACATCTGACAGCACGTTCAAGAACGTGTTGATCCATGGCGCAGGCGGCTCGGGACACGCGCTGATTCTCGAGGCAGACGTGTTGATCGAAAACGTCGTGGTGGCCCACTCGGGCGGACACGGCGTTTCCGCGGCGGACTTCAACGCGGACAGCACGGGCTTGTTCATCACGGACAGCTCCGAGATGGCGGGAACGCTGACGGCTCCTGAAGCGGTCACCAACTTCCCCAAGGGCGGAAACATCAGTGGCAATGCTGAAGATTTCATGCGCCTGACCTTCGCGGAGATCGACGTCGACACGGTCTTCCACGATCTGGGGGTTCCCTATTTGCTGGAGAACGACCTGCGTACGACCGAGGGCTCGGAGACCACCTACGAGGCTGGGGTCGTGACCCACGTGTCGTCCGATAGCAACATCGAGTTCGGCTGGAACGGGCAGGACGCCACCCTGGTGGTCGCTGGCCTGGCTGGCGACCCCGTAGTGTTCCGTGGTGAGGACGAAGACCCAGGGTACTGGCGCCGCATGGTGATCCGCGACAACGTGCGTTCCAACTCGAGCATCCAGCACATGGTGCTCCAACACGCTGGCGCTGACGACCTGTACGGGCTCCTGGTGTTGGCAGCCATTCCGATCAGTGATCTGACTCTGGAGGCCAACGATCGCGGAGTCTTCATCGAGAGCCAAGGCTTGGGCGAGGGCTCGGAACGCTGGACCATCTCAGGAACGGTGAACGAACCCCTCGGCGCAGACATCAGCGCCGTCGTGACCCTTCCTCCCGATAGCGACTTCTCGGACAACGACAACGCTCGCGTGGAAATCGACGGCTCCACCTACGACACGGCTGGCACGATTCCCAACGTCGGGATCCCGTACATGATTCGCTCCGACGTCACGACACGCGAGGACGCGGAAATGACGATCGCCGCAGGCGTCGAGTTCATCATGGGCGCTGACACCCGGATGGAGCTCGGATGGAACGGACAGGTTGCTTCGTTCAACGTCGAGGGTACTGAGGAAGCTCCCGTTCGCTTCACGGCGCTCGACCCAGTCGCAGGGTACTGGGAAGGCATCATCGTGCGCTCGGCCGTCACCAGTGGCTCCGCCGTCGACTGGATGGAAGTCCACCACGCAGGTGGCGGCTTGGACGCAGCGCTGATCCTGCAATCACCGATCGAGGTGACCAACTCGGTGGTTGCCAACTCGGACTCTGCGGGGATCCAACGCGACGAGGAGAACACGTTCGACTACGCAGGGAACAACAGCTTCGTCGACAACGCAGGAGACGACGTCATCGACCTGTAAACATACATCGGCTATCGAGTGTCGGGTGAAAGCTCGGCGCTCGTACTGAGATGTGGGCGACCCGGGAGCGATCCCGGGTCGTCGCGTTTCATGTACGCAGGCTGTCCCCCATACACCTCGGCCCCGCCACACGGTCCGACACGCATTTTGCATGCTCAGGATAATCCGGCCCCCACGCGACATCGGTGAAGCCGCGACCAAGAAAAATGACCCGACGCACCGTGCCAAGTGGATCATACACTAACGGACGGATGGGTGAAGTTGATCGTCACACCGCGGCGCGCTGCTCACTCACAGCTTTGAAACGGAACGGAGTCTTTGAATGAGGCCAATAGTGGACGGCATCCCCGCGGCGCTCACTGCTCTCGCCCTTCTCACCAGTTGCTCATCAGGCGGCGGGACGGTGTTCGAAGGAGAGGGCAGCGAAGGTCGCAACGACGACAGCGATAGTGACGGCGAAGAAAACAACGATGGTGACGAGAACGACGGTATCGATCCAGACGCTGCGGAAACGCTGGACGAGATCGTCAACCAAGACGGTTGCTTCTCGAACCGAGAGTTCATGGCAACTCGTGCGTGGCCCGCAGTACTCGGCGAAACTTGTCTCTCATGCCACGGCCCAGGCGGCATTGCCGCGAATCAGAACGCCGGCTTCGTGCTGCAGCCGTCAGCCTACCCAGGGTTCCTCGAAGTTAATCTCGAGGCGCTAACCAAGGCCGCAGAACTTCACTCGAACGGGACCAGTCAGGTGCTGCTCAAACCATTGGGGCAGTTGGAACACGGTGGCGGCGCTGCTCTGCTAGAAGACAGTAACGCCTACGCAGTCCTCGAAGAAATGGTGGAACGCGTACTGTCCGATGACCAATGCGAGGACGAGTTGACCGCCGCACATTTCGACGACGTCGAGATGCTGGACGCGGCCGCCACCTTTCGCAAGGCTGCACTGATCTTGAACGGACGCCTGCCGACGTCGAGTGAAATGCGAGAACTGCGCGAAGGCGGGGAAGACGCTTTACCGGGCGCCATCAACGAACTGATGACCGAAGATGGCTTCTTCGATCGCCTGGTGGAGATGTTCAACGATCAATGGCTCACGGACCGCTACATCGACAACGCTCAGAATCTGCTGCGTCGAGAGAGCTTTCCCAACGTCGAGACCTACTACGAGTCGCTCAGCGACGAAGAGCGTGTGATCGCTCGGCAGTCTGTTGCGCGGGAACCCCTCGAACTGATGGCGTACATCGTGCGTCAGGAGCGACCGTTCACGGAAATCGTCACGGCGGATTACACCGTACTCAATCCATACACGGCCCAAGTGTACGCCAACGACAGTATGGACTTCGAGGATACTTACGATGCCGGGGAGTTCCGCGAAGGCAGCATCTACACCGTGGTCGACGGCGCAACTCGGAAGTTCCCTCATGCGGGTATTCTATCGTCGCCCATGTTCCTCAACCGCTACCCGACGTCACCGACGAACCGCAACCGTCATCGCGCCAGCGTCGTGTTGCGAGAGCTGCTAGCCACCGACATCCTGCGCGTGGCCGATCGTCCCATCGACCCGACTACATCTGTCACCTTCGGCAACCCGACCCGCGAAGAAGACTCGTGCAAGATGTGTCACGTCACCATCGACCCGATCGCGGGAGCGTTCCAGAAGTTCGACGACAACGACTACGAGCGCTACCGACCTGAACGCGAGTGGTTCCAAGAGATGTACGCGCCAGGTTATGGCGACGACCGCATGACGCTCGACGACTACGACGACGCGCTACAGTGGCTCGGCAAGCGCATCGCTCGCGACCAGCGTTTTCCTCTGTCCGTCGTGAGAAACCTGTACGAGAGCCTGATCGGTGAAACCCCTCTGGACTTTCCAGAAAACCCGGCCGACGGCAGCTTCCCAGCTTGGGAGGCGCAGAACCGCACGATTCGAGCGGTTGCGGATGCCTTCGTCGAGAGCGACTACAACTTCAAGGTTGCGGTTCGCGAAATCGTGATGAGTCCGTATTTCCGTGGGGTAAACACCTCGGCCACGAGCAACGCACGCCTAGCCGAACTCGCCGCACTGGGCACGGGTAGGCTGCTCACCCCCGAACTGTTGCATCGCAAGATCGACGAAGTGTTCGGCACGCCGTGGATGGACGGCAATCGCACGGCGCTCCTGGGCGGCTACCGTCTGCTCTACGGCGGTATCGATTCGGACACGGTGACCGCGCGACTGACGGTGCCAAACGGCATGATGAGCTCAATCATGTGGCGCATGTCGACGGAAGTCGCCTGCCGAAGTGCAGCCGCCGACTTCGCGCGAGACACGGACGACCGTTTTCTGTTCGTGGACGTAGATACCGACGTCGTTCCCGAGGATGAGTTGGGCGAACCCATCGAAGCAAACGTGGAGCGCATCAACGAAAACTTGGTCTACCTCTACGACCGCATGTTCGGCGAACGTCTGGAGGTTGGCTCCGCCGAATACGAACGCGTGTTCGACCTGTTCTTGAAGACATGGCGTGAAGGACGCGCGAAGCTTGCTGCCGACAGCGTCAATCGCGACCTGCCATGGGAGTGCCAATACAGGCGCGCACCTGGCGCGTCCGAAGACCTTCCCGAGGATCAACGCCTATCTCGAGACGACAACTACGTCATTCGCAGCTGGATGGCCGTTCTCACCTACATGCTGGCGGACTACCGCTTCCTCTACGACTGATCGTTTGGAGACTGATTCAATGAACCGACGTACACTCCTCAAGCTTTCGGCGCTCGGCGGTCTATCCATGGGCGCGCCCTGGCTGCCGTCTCCCTCGGTAGCCCAAGCTGGCGCCGACAAATTCTGGATCTTCGTCACTGCGAACGGTGGCTGGGACCCTCGCTTTCTGTTCGACCCGACGCTGAACGAGGCGCAGAACCGCCTGTACACGGACATCGGCAAGATCGGAAACATCGAGTTCGCGCCCATCGACGCTCTACCAGAAGAGTTCGGCTTCGAAGAAGGCAGCGAACCCATCTACCTGAACCCAGAGCGCTTCCTGGAGCGCTTCGGTTCTCGACTGACCGTGTTCAATGGGGTCGATACTTCCACGAACAACCACGACGCTGGGCAGCGCGCCGTGACGTCCGGGTCGATTGGCGAGGATCTGCCTGCGTTCGGAGCCATGCTTGCAGCAACGTATGGGCGTGAGATGCCGCTGCCCTTCGTCAGCTTTGGCGGGTACGACAGCACCTTCGACCTGGCACCTCTTTCTCGTATCGGGTCGAGCAACCTCCTGAGCAAGGTAGCTTCGCCCAACGAACTCAACCCTCAGGATGATAACCCCACGCCGTACCACACCGATGACACGTGGGAACGGATAAGGGACGCTCAGCTCGATCGACTAGCAGGGCTCCACGAAGGGCAAGGGCTCCCCAAACTGCAGCGCTCGATTCGACAGCTGATGGAGGCTCGAGCAACCGACCACCAGCTGGCAGCGCTTCGCGTCCCCGAATTGATCGATCTGCCTGGCAATCTAAACGGCGCAGAGAACATGATCCGTTCGACACAGTTGGCTCTTTCCGCGTTCAAGACGGGCTTGGCGGTTGCATCCAACGTGAGCATCGGCGGGTTCGACACTCACGGCAACCACGACCAAAACCAACGCAGAAGTCTGATTCAGTTGCTCACTGGCCTGGGCGGCATGCTCGATCAGATCGAAGCCGAGGGCTTGACGGATCAAGTGTACGTCGTGGTCGGCTCGGACTTCGGACGGACTCCCCACTACAACGCAGAGGGTGACGGCGGTGGCAAAGATCATTGGCCGATCACCAGCTACCTCGCCATGGGTCCTGGCATCCCAGGCAACCGTGTCATCGGCGCCACGAATGACGACCAATTGGCACGCGACATCGATCCGATGACGCTAGAGGTGGTGAGCAGTGGTACGAAGCTGACGCCGGGACAAATCCACAGCTCACTGCGTGACTTGGCAGCGCTGGACGCGGACGTCGAGCAGGCCTATCCGATCTTGGGTGACCGCTTGCCGCTGTTCAGCTAGCGATGATCTCACGCGTCGAATGACGCGAAGCCCAGTCGTCCGGCTGGGCTTCGTCGCGTTCGCGTCGAACCGCGGTCACCATCTACTCTCGCCTGTCGAACATCTCGCCGAACAACGTCGAGGTTGGTCCCGACTCAGCCGCTGCGGGGGCTGGGGGTGGCGGAGGTGCTGGGGGAAGCGGTGCCGCGGGCGCAACGTCCGCGGGCGCGCGGCAGTGCGGACAGCCGCCTTGGTGGGGGCCATGACCATCGGGATGGTGACGCGGACGTTTACCCTTACCGCGCCAGCCAGACGTGTGGGGAGACTCGCCAAACGAGTTACCGTGAAAGGCGTGGCGTTCGAGCAACGTCGTGAGAGCTTGGTGGTATTGTTCAGGCGTCAGATCGCCGTTTCCGCGCGCCTCACACAAGCGGAAGAGCGCCGCATCCAGCGCGCTGGATGTACGAACGGAGCGATGAGGATGTTCGTGGCGGCGCTTGTGTTTTCCGTGATGGCGACTTCCGCTCACGCCGAGGGTGCAGACGCGTTGCGCGGTGCCGTTACTCCACACCACCGAGTGCCCGGAGTGGGTCGACACCACGTGGGCCCCCGCATCTCGTACGTGAGTGTGGGAACCTCGGTGCCCGTGGCAAGCGGTACCCAGCAGGGCGATCGCCGCTCCCCAAAAAACAGACGCATGAAGCCGCATCGCGCAAGAGTGCCACGCGGATGTCGGCCGCACCAGAACGCAAAGCAGTGGGCGTACCCGGCATGTCGCCTATGCTCGTACCTCTCCGCCAAGAGAACGCGGTGCACTGAGGAGGACGACGCGCTGAATCGACCGAATGACGGTCGCCGCTCCTTTCGACTCAGCTGCGTCTCACAGCTCGTCCTGCGACGTGTCGCGTAAGGTGAGCGTCCGCACTCGCGCCTGCAGCACTTCCCGCTCGCGGGCGTTCGTGGTCATGGGCACCGCGCGCTCGAACTCGGCGCGTGCCTCGGAGAATCGTCCGAGCTTCTCGAGCAGATCACCGCGCACGGTCGGCAGCAGATGATAACCTTCGAGCGCGCCGTGCCTCGAGATCTCGTCGGCCAGCTCGAGCCCCTCGGCGGGACCGAACGCCATTCCGATCGCCACGGCGCGATTCAAGTCGACGACGGGCGATTGCGTGAGCTCGACTAACGCATCGTAGAGCGCCACGATCTGCTGCCAGTTCGTCTGCTCCACGCTGCGGGAGCGCGCATGGCAGGCAGCGATGGCGGCTTGCAGCGTGTACACCCCGAGCGGTCGACGCAGTTCTTGCGCACGATCGAGCGCAGCCAAACCGTGTTGGATGAGCGCATGATCCCAGCGCGCGCGATTTTGATCGCTGAGCAAGATGGGCTTGCCGTGAGCATCTACTCGCGCCCGCATACGCGACGCTTGCAGCTCCATCAGTGCGACGAGGCCGTGAGCCTCCGCTTCTTGTGGAACCAGCGCTGAAAGCACGCGCCCGAGGCGCATCGCCTCCTGACACAACTGAGGACGCATCCAGTCGTCACCAGCTGCCGCAGCGTATCCTTCGTTGAAGATCAGGTAGATCACCTCGAGCAGGGACGGCAGTCGCGACAGCAGCTCGGCTCCTTCAGGCACTTCGAAGGGCACGCGCGCTTCGCTCAGGGTGCGTTTGGCGCGCACGATGCGCTGCGCGATGGTGGGCTCGGGCGTCAAAAACGCGCGCGCGATCTCGTCCGTAGAAAGCCCGCCGAGCAAACGCAACGTGAGCGCCAGCCGACCTTCACGCGACACCACGGGGTGACAAGCAACGAGCATCAATCGCAGAACGTCGTCACCGACGGGCGGCGCGCTGCTCGCTCTCCACGCGTCGAGCTCAGCGGAGTGCTCGAGCTCGAGCTGGTCGTGTTTTTCGCCCATCATCTTGCGCCGACGGGCGACGTCGAGCGCACGATTCTTGGCGGTGGTCATCAGCCACGCACCAGGATTGTCGGGAACGCCACTCTGGGGCCAATGTTCGAGGGCCGCGAGCAGCGCCTCTTGGGCGAGATCTTCGGCCGCATCGACGTCTCGCGTGAGGCGCACCAGCCCGCCCAACAAGCGGGCTGATTCGATGCGCCAGATCGCGGAGACCGTCGAATGCGTGACCGAAGACATGAGCGCTCCTCAGTGCTCGTGCGCGGGTGCGCTCACCCCCCGGTCCGCTCCGCTATCTCGGCACGCAGACGTTCATCCCGTTCACGCACTTCAGGCGTCACGTTTTCGCCGAAGTCTTCGAGTTCGAACAAGGGACGGATCTCGAGCACGCCTTCTTCACCAGGCATCGGGTCCGGGCAGCGGCGAGCCCACTCGACGGCTTCTTCCATCGAACTTACTTGCCATAGCCAGTAGCCTGCGATGAGCTCCTTGGTCTCCGCGAACGGGCCGTCGATCACCGACCGCTGTCCGACCGTCATTTGTACGCGCTTCCCTCGACGGCTCGGATGCAAGCCGTCGCCGCCCAACATGATGCCAGCCTTGACGAGTTCTTCGTTGTACTTGCCCATCGCCTCCATCAGTTCGGTGCTGGGCATTTCGCCTGCTTCACTGTTTGCGGTCGCTTTGACGATTACCATTACTCTCATGGGTCTTCTCCGTGTGTGACTTGGTCCAGAACCAGCCGCCGTGGCTGGCCTCTGAAACAGCGACGAACCAGCTTGGTCCAGATCGACATCCCAGTTCGATTTTTTTCAATAATCCACAAACCATCGTAAGCATTAGACATTTGTCCGCACGAATGTTCCTCCCATGCGAACCGTGACAAACGACCTCAGTCGCTCCGCGCCCCCCCACGGCGCTCACTTGCAGTCGGAGGACTTGGTCCATCCCGCGGCCCGGGCTTCGGCTTCGCTCTCGAACACTCGTTCACCCTTAGCGGCATCAATCTGAACGCGGTCGTAGTTGGGGCAGCCAGGGTGATGATACAGCTTCGCGCCCCCGCGGCCAACGTTGCCCTTGATGAGTCCTGCGGTGTCGTTCGACTCAGCATCCGTCCTGACGGTCACGGCTTCTTGCGCGATCGGCATCACGCGACTCAGCGCGTCGAGTTCAGCCTGTGTCGGAGAAAGCTCGACCGACAGCGCACAGTGGTCAGACAGCACCTTCTGGAAACGTTGATCACCCACGTCGTAGACGAGCTGAGCGAACGAGCTCGGGCGCAGCCAAGCGTGCGCAGCTTTTCCGAACACGAGATGATCGATGAAGTGCGGGTGACGCTGCCCCCAACATCGAGAAAGCTGACCTCGCGTCGGCGAATCGAGATCCGCCGGCGGCGGATCCGCGTCGTCCAGTTCACTCCAGAACGGATCATCCGGACGAGCAAACAGCCGCCGATTGAAGTCCCCCAACACGGCGAAGGGCGTCCCCTCGCTGGCGCGGGCGTCAATCCACGACTCGAGCGCGGGCAGTTGTTGGAAGAGCTTGTCACACGACCCGTTCCGCCTCGCCTTCGTTCCGTCAGACGGCGGCCCATCGAAACAACCGCTCTTCAAGTGAACGCTCAGCAGTCGTAGGGGCGCCGCCTCACGCTTTGCCGTCGCCTGCAAGTGAACGGTGATATCCGCAGCGCTGCGCAGGTGACCGAAATTGAGCTCCGCGAAATCGTCGTGGGGCGTGAAGACTAGAGCGCGCTTGACCGCAAACCCCGTGCGCTGAGCGCCACTCCCCTCAGTGAAGTGAAACGCATAACGGCGTGAGTCGAAAATGCGCGCCGCGGCTTCGGGCCCGTCAACCTCTTGCAAGGCTACGACGTCCGCATTCAGCCGCGCGGCATAACGCGCGAGCCGTGCGTAGTCTTCGGAGCGGCGGGGAACGGGGCCCACCCCTTCACTAGCGTTCAGCCACTCGACGTTCCAGGTGGCGAGCCGCAACGACAGCGCGGCTCGCCCCGACCCAGCGACCGCGGCTTGCGACGCACTCGGCTCTGCCTGAGTGCCAGTCGTCGCGCCGTTCCTCTCGCCTTCTTCCGCGCGACCCGCGAACCGCGAGTGTTCACGGCGCCCATCGGACGAACGTTCACCCGAAGTCTCCATCGAGTTTTGATCAGGCGACTTGGGCTTGTCGTCGCACGCGAGCGCCGCGACGCCCACAGCGACCCAACCCAACCAACCGAACCAAACGCGCATGAATCTAAATATCCCGAACGACGAGAGTCCCCATTACAACAGAACTCCGCGCCCTGCCTACGCGAAGGGTCGAGCTCTCCAACTTGGCCTTCACGGTGTGCGCGTCGTCGTCCGTTTCGCGCAGCGCGTTCCAAACGCGAGCTTCACCCTGAACAACGCCGCCTGCGTCGAGAGGTGCCCGCGGCGGTTCGCTGACCGCCCCCACCGCAGCCCGCGGCTCCAATCCGAGAGTCACGGCGGGTCCCCGCCGAGTTGTTTCGGGGCCTTGCGACGCTGCTCAGGGCTCCCTCGTCCGAACGCTGGCGGTCGAACCTCCCCGAAGTCCGACGGTGCTCGTTACGCACTCTCCCATGCGCTTCCCACGAGTTCGTCGCCGATCGGCATCGGGCAGTCGCACCCCGCGCCACGAACCGCGTAGACTGCGCGCATGATGTTTAGAATCCTGCCCGCGAGTGCTGCAGCGTGGATCCTCGCGTGCCACGCCACGCACCCGACCGACACGCAGATGCCACCAAACAGCGCGGAGTCGGCAGCGGAAGGTGACGTCGGCGCGGCAGCGCCAAACACCGTGTCGAGCACGAGCGACTCCGTCCCCGACGGCTGTGACTCACCCGCTCGAAGTCCCGGGCCGTCCGAAGAAGGGGTGATCGTTTGTCGTAATCGTCTGGGTGACATCCTCGTAGCGACGGGGCAAGGATTGCGACTGCTTCACACTAACGTTCACCCAGACCCAGTCAAATGGACGCCCGACACGCCGAACCTTCCGCCCGCAGTTCGCTTCGAGTCGGCAACGACACTGCTGGTCGATTGGAACAACGGGCGCCCCGTGGAACGGCTATCGTTCGGCGCACTCCCCGTAGTGCCCAGAGCTGCCGTGCCTGCGAGAGCGCCACGTCCCCTGGCGGAGCGTCTGGCAAGCTGCGCTACCGACGACGATGGCGAACCCTGGGAGGTGGCCACCGCGTGTCCCCCCAACCAGCTGAACGGGTTCCCTGCACTCTCCGCTGATGGTAAACACCTGTTCGCGGTGGAGGAGTGGCAAAGCTGTTGCGCGGACATGGCGAAACACACGTTGCTGGAGTACGAGATCGCCGATGGCGCCGTGTCACACCCGAAACGCACGCTGCTCTGGGAGTTCGATCAGGAAACGGGCAAACCGACCCTTTCCCCCGAGGAGAGTGAACGGCGGATGGCGGCGCTCAACCTACGCACGGCCGAGTTGCTCGCACGTCCTTTGGTTCGCTTCCCGAAGGACGGAACGCGAGCTCTGCGCCTGAGCCCTGACGAGGTCGTGATCGCCGACGGGCCTGCTGCTCGCGTGCTGAAGAATGGTGTAGTCGAACAGACGCTCGAACGCTCACCTTTTGCACTGAGCGGATTCTGTTGCAACGGAGAGATGCCCGCGCCCGACACCGCTCCGATTCAGTGCGAGGCCCCCGCGTTTCTGTCGCGCGCATGGCTCGCGCCAGAAGCGCGACTGCTCGTGACGGAAACGCACAATCACGAGGGCGCCGACGGCTGCGAACAAGGGCCGCGAATCGACGTGTTTCGCCTTCACGACTAGTCCCAAACGTGACTCGGCTGGGCCAAGCGTGCTACGAGCACTTCGTTGGCTACACTCTTCGAAAAGATCGACCGCGGAGCCCCTGGCATTCGCCTCTACGGCATCGCGCCGCCTAAGCTAGCAACGCCCCCAGGGCAGCTCGAAACGATCGCCTCCCAACAGATCGCTCGACTGCGCAGCATCGCTGCTGATGGCTTGGTCATTTACGACATCCAGGACGAGCCCGGGCCAGCGGGGCAGCCACGCCCCTTTCCGTTCCTACCCACGGTGGATCCCAACACCTACGCGTTCGAAGCGCTCTCCGAACTCACCATCCCGAAGGTCGTATATCGATGTGTGGGGGCCCGGTCTCGCGAAGAGTTCGCCACGTGGCTCGAAACCTCGAGCTCTACTACCGACCGCTTTCTCAGCGTACTCGTTGGCGCACCACGCGGTCGGTCACACCAGGCCGGCTTGTCGTTGACTGAAGCTTACGCCCTCGCGCGCTCCGCGCCGAACCTGGTGTTGGGTGGAATTGCCATCGCAGAACGACACGTCGCCAAAGAAGACGAACACCAGCGCATCATCGCCAAGCAGAAGGCCGGGTGTCGCTTCTTCGTTACGCAGTCAGTCTACGATCCGTCTTCGACCAAGTCGTTACTCTCCGACTACGCGTTGTCGCTCCAGGAGACTGAGCTCTCGCCTGCTCCTCTGGTGCTGACTTTTTCGCCGTGCGGCTCTTTGCGCACGCTCGCGTTCATGAAGTGGCTCGGCATCTCGTTTCCGCGCTGGCTGGAGAACGAGTTGCGTTGCAGTACCGACACGCTTCAACGGTCCATCACGCTGTGTGAAAACGTGTTTCGCGACATCCAAGACTTCGCGCGCGAAAAGCAACTGCCCATCGGCATCAACGTCGAGAGTATCTCCATTCGAAAGTCGGAAGTGGACGCGTCGGTGGAGCTGTACCACCGTTTGAGTTCACAACTCGACGGGTAGCGACGCCTTGGGGCTGTCCCAAGTTTATGCCCGTTGCGAGAGGCAGGAGGCGCGAGCGAGAAGC
>CBFGUG010000079.1:0-37347 GCA_965651905.1 uncultured bacterium
GGGCAACACTGCGCTCCGGGGCAATACTGCGAACGGGCACCGCGCGGTGGGCGTTCCCTGCGCTCAGCGTTGCCGCTAGTGTGGTGTTGGCCGTGTGGCTGCTGCCCAAGTTCGAGTGGCCCGGGTCCGCGACGCCCGATTCTGAAACGCTCAGCTACTCCGTTCACTCGCTACCCACGACGGGCTCCGTCGACGGCAAGCTCGCGAATCACGACGCCAAGATCGACGGCGATTGGATTCGTACGCAGTCGAACGCGGCCGCCCTCGACTTCTCTGATGGCAGCGAAGTCCAACTTGCCGCTCACTCCGTGCTGAACGTCGACGTAATCGGCAAGCACAGTGCGCGCACGCGTCTGGAGAGCGGCCGGCTGAAGGCGAACGTGCATCACGCCGACGAGACCAACTGGGTATTCGTCGCGGGTCCGTACGAAGTGCGTGTGGTTGGAACGTCCTTCGACCTCGCTTGGGAGAACTCTGAGCTTTCGCTGGTCATGCACG
Organism: uncultured bacterium; assembly: GCA_965651905.1. Classification (GTDB taxonomy): domain Bacteria; phylum Myxococcota_A; class Polyangia; order Polyangiales; family Polyangiaceae; genus SZUA-265. Next base: position 499 of record CBFGUG010000079.1, read on the forward strand.
AAGGGCGGGTGCGGGTCCTCGGCCCAGACCAAGCACAGTGGAGCTTGGGTCGAGGTCAAACTCTGCGCGTCGCGAAAGATGGCACCGAGAACGCCGCCCGTGACGACTCGAAGTTGGCCGAATCAGCAAGCGCAGCTCACGCAGGCACGCCAGGCGAGAACGTCCCCCCCGCGAACGAGTCGGAGACGGACGTCAGCGGCTCGGGCCCCAAGCGCGTGGAGAACCCCGCGACACGTAACGTCACACGCTCCGTTCGAGACGCCCCAAAGAAGGCAGCTGGGGCTGAGCCCGCCGACAACTGGCAAACCATGTTGGGCAAAGGCAGGTTCGACGAGATCGTCAACCAAGCCAACTCCCGCGGCCTGGACTCCGTGCTCTCGGGCAACAGCGCAGCTGAACTTGCCGCGCTAGCTCAAGCCGCGGGCTACTCAGGCAAGACGGCACTCGCAGCACGCACCTGGAAAGCAATTCGCGCGAACCACTCCGGGTCGTCTAGCGCACGCCGTGGTGCGTTCTTCTTGGCACGACTGGAAGAGCGTCGCGGCAACAACACCGACGCGATTCGCTGGCTGGACACTTATCTAAGGGAGGCGCCTGGTGGCGCCCTCGCCGTCGAGGCCAGAGGCCGAAAACTGGTGCTCGTACGCAGAATTCACGGGCCCAGTAGCGCTCGCGCCCAGGCCGTCGCTCGCGAGTACCTCGAGCGACACCCAGAAGGCAGCTACGCAGAAACTGCGCGTGCTACCCTCGGCTCGCGTTGAGTTCCGAGTTTCATTCACCCCCCGTTGATCGCAGCTGTCGTTGGCCATCAAACCGATGGCTGGCTGCCTGCGGTCTCACACCACAGCGGCACAGCGGCGGCTGGCGGAAAGGCACGAGCGCGGCGAACGCCGCGGGCGGCCCTCACGACGCGCGCTCCACCCCAGCCGCCAGCGGTCTACTGGGCTCTCCGCCCGTCCCACGGCTCGCGTGCTTGTTGATGCTACTCGTCGGCAGTCTCGTCGGAGCGATGACTTCGTCGAGTCCGCTCTCCGCGCAGACCGAGCGCCCCCGCGTGAACGTTCAACGTCCAGCTCGAGCATCCCAGCTGCTTCAGCAATCCGTCGAGTTGACGGTGGGAGAGCTCAATGCGTTCGGGATGGACACTCGGGTCTTGCACGAGCGCCGTTTGAACGAAAGTACCGCACGTGCCCCGCTGGCGCCCGGGCTTCACGGCGTGCTCTCGATGTGGGACGACGGTAACTCGATTGGTATCGACGCCTGGGCCCCCGACGGCGGAACGCCCGCTTCCGTGCGTGTCGACACCACGCTGGCCGACACTTCACCCACCGTGATCTCGATCCGGGCAGTCGAAGCGCTGCGCGCGAAGTGGTTGCAGCACAGTGAGCGACAGGACTCTCAGCTTCCCGAAGAAGCCGTCAAGTTCGCGAAGGCGGAGCGACCAGCCCCGAGCCCCGAACCCCGAGCGGAGCCTGCTCCAGCCCCAGAGCGTGAATCCGAACCCGACCCGCCAGAACCGCCCCTCGATGCGGACTCTCTCTACCTCCAATTGCAGGCTGGGCCCAGCTGGCTCTCGACTGGCAGTGACGCGCAGCTGGTGAACGCTGATGTCGCACTCTTCGTTGGGCGGGGATGGCTGAGTCTCGGCGCGGCGTTTCGTGGGCCCCTCTCCAGAGCGAACACACGAGGCGTCGCAGGTGAGGCTGACCTGGGCCTGATGCGTTTCCTCGGCCTGGTTCGGGCGGAAGCGGGCTTTCTCGAGGCGGTCACGGGTTACGCCCAAGCAGGCTGGGGCGCAACGACGTTGCTGATCGATGCCGACCCGAACGATGGCTTTGAGGTCGAGGACAGCTCACAAACCGAGTTCAGCACGACGCTCTCGTTGGGGCTCGACCTTTGGCTCCACGATTCCGTAGGACTCTACGCGGAGGGGGAGTTCAGCGTGCTCGCCAATGAGGTCGTGTTCGTCATGGATGACGTCCCGACGAGCAAGGTTGATGCGATCAACCTGAGCGTTGGCGTCGGGGCCTGCTTTCGCCTGGAGTAGCGTGCCAACCTGCATGAACGCGGTCGGCACTCGACGCTCCACAGCATGAGCTCAGCACGCTAAGCTCGTAACCGCATGAACCGTGGGACGAGAGAACGAGCGTGGCCGAAACTAGCACTCGCCGCGAACACTCTGCGCCGTGCGTGTTGGCTGGTCAGTATCGCGTACCTGGGCTCTGTCACGTCTGGCTGTGACAGGCGAACCAACTCGGACGATAGTCGAGAGTCCACCGAGGAACGCGTGCTCAGGCGGGGACAGTTCAGCGCCGTGGGCAAACCTGCTTCGGGTGACGTGGCGATTGTCCAGCGTGGTACGAGCTTCGAACTGGTGCTCGATGGAGTACACCTGAAACACGACGGCGACGTGCGCGTCTATTTGGTCGGTTTGGATTCGGCGAAGACGACCGCCGCTGTGGACGGCACGAAAGACAAGTACGACTTGGGGCCGCTGGACCGCTCCCGCCGCAGACAGGTGATCACCCTGCCCGGATTCCCGTCGCCGAACTTGCGCTCAGTCGTGTTGTGGAACGCAAAATACGGAGCCAATCTCGCCGCTGCGAGCTTGCGCTGAGCGCTCGCCGCGTCCGCGCTGGTGGGCGAGTGTTACCCTGTCAGCCCCCGCCGACTCGGCGAGACTTCCGCGCGTTCACCTGCGTGCTGGCCCACGCTCGAATCACGGTGGTAGCCACAAGCGCCAGACCGCGTCCGCGGCTCACCCGAACCGCCGCGAGAGTTCGACGAACTTCGACGAAGACCCCCGGAACCTCGCGCGGAGCAGCCCCCCCTGACCGGAATTGGACACACACAGCGGTAGCTCGCCGCGGCAGGCCCAATTGCGCGCTTTTTTCGGTGTGGAAACGATTCTAGTTTTGGTACATGGGGCGCCGCGCCGGGGCTGATGTGTGGCCGTCCCTCCAACCGCAGGCGCAACTTCGCGACATGAACAAGCTCAACCCCGTCCCCTCCCCCGCACGCACGAGCAACGCGCGGCAGCCCAGCAACGCCTTGTCTTCCACGCGACCGCTGAGCCTTCTGCTTGCCCTCATGGTGAGCACGCTGTCGTCTTGCAGCTCCAACCACAACGAGGCGCAACGCGAGCGTTTCGCGGCGAACCAAGACGACGAAGACGACTCACGAGTGTGCGTCAACGAGCAAACGTGCACGCCCGATCCTGGCCCGAAGGAAATGTCGCAAGCCACATGCGATCGAGCTGAGGAAGGGCTCGAGTTTCATTACGTGTGGCGCTTCGGGGAGATGGAGGGGGAAGGGCCCGAGGAAAAAGAGAAGGTCGACCTAAACGGCAACGTGCGCCGAGTGAATGCGTTCAAGGCCCGCGAGATGTACACCTACGACGACTGGACCGGCTATCGGCGCGCGCCGGTCGGCTGGGAGCCGGTCACGGAAGAAGTTCGACGCTGTGGTGGTGAGGATCACGCTTTCCGAATGGCGGGGGGTCCGTTTCTGGCGTGGGGTGGAGGCTTCGGTGGACGAGTAGACTGGATCTACAATGCGTTCTGCGCGAACCAACCCGATGCTCCAGACTTTTGCCCAGATGACGCCGAGGACTTCCCGGTCATCTGGGACGTCAACAACGGTTCCGAGCGCGCGGCAACCTGGCTCGACCTGACAGAGTGGAAGGGGATCTCGTTCTGGGCGCGTCGTGGTCCTGACAGTCAGGGAGGTATTCGCTTGGCCGTCGCCGATACCAACACGGATGAAGACATCAACTTCGCGCGCTACGTGGAGGATCCAGAAGCTCCGCGAACCTGCGAGCGCAACAAAGTCTGTGGCTGCCGCAACCACAAGCCTTGCATGAAGTACGAGGGTGACGTCCCCGTCACGAGCACGATCATCTTCGGCCCTGAAGACGAGGACGACGACGGGCTACCTGACCCAACCGACGACTACTACTTCTGTTACGACCCCGAGTCAGACGACCCAGTTCCCGTCGACTTTTTCCAAGATGCCAAGTACCTAATCGCGTACACCGACGATGGTGAAGAGATTCGATACCCTTGGTGCGGGCCCTCTATCTGCGGTTCGCTCGTCGAGTCCTTTCAAGCCGTCGACGAGCAGTTCCACGGCAAGCCCTGCACTGGGTTCACCCACCGCACTGGGCTAACGGACTCCTTCTGCTACGATCCGGAAACGGATCCGGATCCGGTCGACACCAGTGCCGAGTGCGGGGACATGTGGCTGAAGGGCGTCACGCTGTCGACCGACTGGCAATTCTTCAAGGTCCCATTCACCGAGCTACTGCAGCAGGGTTGGGCCAAAGAGTTTCATGAGATCCGCATAGACCAGATCTCGGCCATCCGCTTCACCTTCGACCGGGGGTACGTCGACTACTGGATAGACGACGTCGCCTTCTACCGACAGGCGCGTGACTGATCTCGAGCAAGTACGAACCACATGAAGAGCCTCAATTCAGTGGCCGCTGTCGCCGCCGTCTTCATCAGCCTGCCCGCGCTGGCTCAACCAGCCGAGCCCGCGGAGCCGCCGCCAGCTCCCCCCGCACGCGCCGTTCCCGCCCCACCTAGCGCGGACAAGAAGGTGACGCCGCGGACGACGGCGCCTGAGCCTCCGGCCGCTGAAATCCCTCCTGCTCCTACCCCTACCCCCCCCACAGAACCCAACGAGGGAGAGGGAGGAGCAGCGGGATCAAAGGAGACGGCCTCTGATCCATCCGTGGTTCCGACTGAGACAGAGTCTGAGTCAGCGCTGGAAACACCGCCTGCACCAGCCGCCCCTGCACCCGAGGAAGGCGACGCAGCGAAGCCAGAAGACACAGAGCCAGCAGAGCCAGCAGAGGAACCTACAACCGCCAAGCCGAGCGCAGATGGTTCCCCGCAAACCCCCGTGAACCTGGATGAGTACCTAGCTCAACAAGGTGAGCTCGAATACCCCGGGTACATCCCAGGATACCGCAAGCACTCACCGTTGGGCCTCAACCCTTACGTTCCAAACGTCGGCGCCACAGGAGGAGTAACCCCCGGCTTCGGCGCGCCAACGTTGACTGACGAATGGACGTTCCGCTGGAGCGGCTACATGACCGCATCCCTGCAGTTCAGTATCGACGCACGCCCGAACCCCAAGGACGGGCAGTCGATGACGGTGGTGAACACGCCGCAGTCTACCGTCGACGAGTGGTGGAGCTTTCTCAGCACGGGTAGCGTCCTCGGCAACTGGATCGGAATGAACTTCAGTTACGGAAACAAGACCGTGACGGCCTTCACGTCGATCGACACGTGGAACCCAGCTTACCCAAGCACTTTCCTGCAACTGGGTAGCCAGTACTTCATCAACAGATCTTACCTCCAGTTCACCCCCGATTCGGTGGCTGGGTGGCGTTCCAACTGGAAGGTAGGCTACCTCGACACGGGTTACGGCCAGCTCGGGAAGTACGGTGGGGGTATGTACCCCAACGCCATCACGGGAGTCGTGCTGGGCATCGGCGAGATCTTGGAGCTCGAGTACGACCTGTCCGACAAGTACATGTTGATCGTGCAGCACGGCATCGCGGCGAACCGCAACGGCAACGTTCCGTTCAACGTCGTCCCCACCGCCCAATCACGCTGGGAAAACCCAGCGCGCGCCAGCGACTGGGTCAACCACACGCATGTCGGTTTCATGCGCCACGGCGACCCGAGTATGCGCCTCGTGTTTCATCACATGTACATCTGGTCGCAAGACGACACCAACACGCAGCTCATAGACAACCCCGACACCCGGGCGATCGACGAATCCGACCCTCCCGACGTCAAGCTCAGCATCTACGGCGTCGACGCGACTTTCGAGAGCCCTCGCTTGGGTTACCTGGGCATCGGCGCATCGTACACCGACGGTAAAGATGCCTGGCAGATGCGCGCCGTGCGCACCTACGGCGGCGACGGCGAGTTCCTCTCTCAGCGCTGGTGGGGTGAAGACACGGGAGGAACGGGTGGACTGTTCGTGCTGGGGATGAACTACGCGTTCAGTGTGGGCAGCTTGATGGCTTACCCCGACGAATTTGCAGGAGACCAACCCGACATTCTGGTCAACACGGGGTTTCATCTCACCGCCACCAAGTCCGAGAACGAGGCGTTCGATGGTCGCGTTCGCCACAAGTACGGTGCCGACGTCGACTACCGTTTCTGGGAGTACATGGGGGCTGCAGTGCGGGTCGACCGTGTCGTCCCCAGCTCACTCGACGCCGCAGAGACGTTCCACGTTCTAGCGCCACGCATTTACTTCAAGAGCAAGTGGTACGCCCACGAAGAAGTGTCGTTGCGCTACGTCAAGTGGTTCTACGGCTCGCGCACGCGCACGGAGGCCACGGGTGAACGTTCAATCGACCGCATCGACGACCAGCTCGTTGCCCTCAACTTCAACATGTACTGGTGATGCCGTGACAGTGCCCAATCAGCAGCGCTTTGGCGATCCAGCCAGGATTTCTGGCAGCAGCACCAACCTCGACTCTATGCCCGCATACGAATCCATGCCCACGATCACGTGCAAGAAGGCGTCCGTCATGGCCGAAAGTAAACTCCGTACGAAACCCGGCTTCAAACCAGCTCTGCTCATCAGCTTGCTCGTGGTCAGCCTTGCGTCGCCTGCCCTCGCCCAACAGCGCGACGAAAGCGCAATCCCTTTGGAGCAGCGCTTGGGCCTGGACGCGACCAATCCGCAGGTGGGTGCATTGCCCGGCGGGATGACCCCCGCGTTCAACCGAAAGCCCGTGGACGACAACGATTGGCGCTTCGACTTCCACGGCTTTCTGAGAGCGCCCATGAAGGCCGGCATCAACAAGCGCCCGCCAGGTGACGAGCGCGAGGGCGACCTCGTGTTGCACGCCCCACCAATCGTGCCAGACGACAAAGAGACATTCTCACATACGGGGGTGGTCGACACGCCGTACACGCAGTTGAACTTCTCATACGGCAGTAGCGTGGTGACGGGTACAGCGAGCATCATTGCGAACCAGGCGACCAACTCGACGGGGTTCTTCGACGCGCCGACCCAATTGGGCATTGCCGACGTCTTCATCTCGATAGTTCCTGATCTGAACCCGGGTATCTTGTTGGATATCAAGGTAGGAACGTTCACCAGCCGCTACGGCGTCATGGGTGAATACGACGAGGGTCGCTACGGCACCCCCATCATCGCGCGCATCAAGGGCGTCGGAGAAACGGTGACTGGCGTGTTCGCACTCGACGACTTTACCGTGTTGGTCGAACAAGGCATCAAAGGTCAGTCCAACAAGGCCAGCGGCGGCATCATCCCCGACGGCTGGAACGACTTCGCCAACCCCAACGAAGGCTCGAGCTTCATCACCGACTTTCACGCTGGGCTCGGCTACAAGGACTGGGGTCGCCTGGGGCTACACTACGTCAACGCCTTCAGCGCGGACGAGTGGGCAACAGGGCCGAACGCCCCCGACGCTAGCATGAACATCATGGCGGCAGATCTGCGGCTGACCATGAAGCAGTACGGACACCTGTACCTGGCTGCGTCGTATCTGGATGCAGAGGCGGTAGGGACCATCAGCCGTATCATCGAAGTGCTGAACGCCAAGGGTGGCCCTGGGCTGATAGACAACTACTTTGGCGATGAAAGCGACGGCAATGGTTCGTTGTTGACCATCGGAGCGCAGTACGACTTGAGCCTCGGGCGCCTACTCAGTCACCCCGTCGCGTTCTACCCCGACGGGCCCGACATCTTCATCAGCCTGTTCGGAATTCAAACCCAGGTCGAAAGCGACGACGACGACGCCGACGGAATCACCAAACGCAAATTCGGCTTCGAGGGGACGTATAGCTTCTTGTCGTGGATGGGCGCATCCCTACGATTCGACCGGGTCGATCCGAACGTAGACAACGAGCTGTACTCGTTCTCCGTGATCTCGCCACGCTTGATCTTCAAGTCGGATTGGAGTTCGACGGATCAGGTCACGCTGCAGTACTCACACTGGTTCAATGGCTCGCTGACCACGGTTCGCACTGGTTACCCACCACAAGAAGACGTCACTCAGGTCCCCGATGAAGACATGATCTCGCTCAGCGCGAGCATGTGGTGGTAGGCCCCCTACGCCGTTCGAGAGGAACACGATGACCCACCTGCAACGCGCCAACCCATTCACCGCCCAAGTGACCGCTTTGGCACTCGGCCTAGCGAGCTTGACGTCCCTCAGTTGCGGCAGTGACATCAAGCAAAAGCAGTTTACCTGCCCCGTTGGGCACGTACCCCGCATCGTGACCGTCAAACAAGGATCCGCGGCGACACCGACGGACGCCATCAACGAGGCTTGTTCCAATTGGATCAAAGCCGCCGATGATGGCTTGATCGAAGACTTCGAAGACGACAACAGTCAGGTCGTCACGAATGGTGGTCGCGACGGCTATTGGTGGGTTCACCACGATCCCAACGGCTCCACCATCGAACCCGACGGTTTCTTTCCCGAGGAGGGTGGCGCAGCGGGAGACGACTACGGCATGCACATTCAGGGGCAAACGGCGTCGTCACAGGGAGCCTACGGTTCGTCTCTCGGCTTGGGCTTCTCGAAAGACGGCGCGTACGACGCATCCAAGTACATTGGCCTGCGCTTCAAAGCCAAAGTGGCGGAGGACAGTACCAAGAGCGTCCGCCTGAAGATTGCCGACATCAACACCCACAAAGATGGCGGAGTCTGCACCGACTGCTGGAATCATTTCGGCAAGGACATCACCCTGAGCACCGAGTGGGAGCAGTACACGGTGCTGTTTTCGGAGCTCCGACAGGTCCCGGGATGGGGTCAGCCGCGCCCCAGCTCGGTGAAGGTCGACGAACTCTGGGGTCTGGACTGGACGATCGGGCCCGGTCGCAAGTTCGACATTTGGTTCGACGACGTCGAGTTCATCGTCTGCCAGTAGTAGACTCCTGGCCGACATGGGCGCGCGGCAACCAGCTCTCGCATGGCATGCGGAGCTCGAACGAAGATGGCAGGGCTACGGCGGGTACAAGATGTTCGCCCCGAACCGACGGACGAGATTTGTCGAAAGGGTCAGCTTGTGTTGGGCGCTCGGGTTCACGGTCTTCGCATGCGATTCGAAACCCGATTCGTCAACGAAGTCTGCCGCCGAGCAGGCAAAGGCTGAGCCATCAACCGAGACGGTCGCCGATCCTACTAGTCGACCGATCTCAGCAGAGCCCGCCACCAGTGAACCGTCCGAAAAGTCTGGGCCCTCGGCGTCTTCCCCGACTCTCACGAAACCAAGTGCCAGTGCCCCCGCACTGCCAATGATCCCCGAACCTCTGACGTGTTGGGCGGGGGCCTCCAACGGGGAACACTTCCGCCCCAGGAGCGCAGCCAAGCGCGTCGCATCGAAGACCGACGCCCAGCCTCTACCTGCTTCCCCGCTGGACGCTGCCAAGGGTCGCTGGACCTGGATCAATTTTTGGGCGAGCTGGTGCGAGCCCTGCAAGAAAGAACTGCCTCTGTTGTTTCGCTGGCAGCAGGAGATGAAAGCGGACCTTCACGTCGCCTTCGTCTCGCTAGACACTGAGCAGGCGCACGTGCAAGCTTTCCTCGATGCACAGCCGGTTGACGGCTTGAAACACAGTTACTGGCTGTCCGAGGGAGAAGAACGCCAACACTGGCTACGCTTCTTGAGACTTCGCCCGCTGCCTGAACTCCCGATGCAGCTGTTCATCGCGCCCAACGGCAAGATCCGCTGTCACGTAAAGGGCGCAGTGACAGAGCGCAACCTACCCTTCATCAAGCAGCTGATCGGCGTGAAGTAACGACCTACCTACCTACGCAGCCCTGCGCAACGTCGTTCGAAACCACGCATACGGTAGGGCGTCCACTCAGCGAACACGAAGCGAAAAACGGGACGAACCATCTTGGTTCGCCCCGTTTCAGCATGCCGAATCAGAGCTAACGCTTGCGACTGAGTCTGCTCATTCGTCCGTAGACGTGTCGTCGCCTGCGTCATCCGTCGACGTGTCGTCGCCTGCGTCATCCGTCGATGTGTCGTCGCCTGCGTCATCCGTCGACGTGTCGTCGCCTACATCGTCCGTTGACGTGTCGTCGCCTGCGTCATCCGTCGAAGTGTCGTCCGTGGACGCGTCGTCGCCTGCGTCGTCCGTCGAAGCGTCGTCCGTTGACGTGTCGTCGCCTGCGTCGTCCGTCGAAGCGTCGTCCGTTGACGTATCGTCGCCTGCGTCGTCCGTCGAAGTGTCGTCCGTGGACGTGTCGTCGCCTGCGTCGTCCGTGGATGTATCGTCACTTGCGTCGTCTGTAGGCGCGTCGTCGGTTGCCGTGTCGTCGGCGCTCGCGTCATCTGACGCAGTGTCGTCAGCTTCACCGAGGTCGAGAGGAACGGCGGGCTCCTCCAGGAAGCGCACGTTGGAGAGCACGACGTCGTAGTCGCAAGTACTGCCGCAGTTGAACTGCCACTGAATGCCGAGCAACTCTTTGGGATCCAGAGTGTCGTTCGGTAATCCACCCGTGATGTCCGACCAATTGAGCTGAATGTCGATCGCCTCGTCGGGATTGGTACCCTCGGTGTTATAGAAGTTGTTCGTGCACTCTTCCCACTTGGTCGCTTCGCTCGAAAACATGCAGCCACCGCGGTCGTTCTCGCTCGGGTAGTTCGGTGCCATTTGTACCTGAACCTGCAACTCACCCTCGTCACCGAGCACGCCTTGGATCGTAAACCCGATCCCATAAAACTGTGACGCATCCGAACACGGGCCGAAAGAGATGCCAAACCCAGTGTAGCTGTCGGAAGTACCGAAGACCCGCATCCCCTCAGCCACCTGCTCACGTTCGATCGTGCTGTCGCCACCCACGTAGGTGAATGCCTCGCCCGTCAAACTCATGTCGTGCCCCCAAGCGTCGCCCCCGATCTCACTCCCCACGGTGTACGTGTCCGCGGCGAACGTCGTGATGTTCGAGTTCGGCACGGGGGTCTGAGAGCAAAACTCGTTGCCGATCGGCGAACTGTCGTCCGTGGTCGAGTCGTCCGTGGTCGAATCGTCTGTGGTCGAGTCGTCCGTGGTCGAATCGTCCGTCATCGAGTCGTCCGTGGTCGAGTCGTCTCTCGACGCAGCGTCATCGCTGGGGTCGCTGGTGTCACCACCACAGCCATTAACCATGCAGGCCACCGCAACGACGGCCGATCCTGCGCCAAGTATTCTCTTCAACATTTCTTTCAATCCTCCGCCCTGAGTTGGGCAAGCCATGCTCTTGGGTTAGCAAACATCATGGGGTGAGGCTCCCAAGAACCACCGTTCAATAGCCAGCAGCCAGTGATCTTCCAGCATCAGTCGATCGTCACGACGATGCGCTTTCCTTGTCTATCCAGACTCGTTCCAACGCGCTTCTGTTTGCCCCCGACATTCACCTCCACAACGTACTTGCCGTGAAAGCCGCGCGTCGCGTAGCGCCCTGAGGAGTCGGTCTTTCCTCGCGCATCGGTGTGCCACTCCTTGTCGATCAAGTCCAAGTAGGCCTGTCCCGCGGGCTTCAACTTCCAGTTCTTGTCGTACATCACCGCGTTCTTCTTCCAGTGGGTGCGATCCCAGAAGCCCCACATCACTATCCCTTGGGTGATGGGGTGGCTGAACAGCATGGTGTAGAAGTCTCGCGTGTAATCTGCGGCTAGCTGGTCATCGTCCACGACCACGTCGAACTCGGTGATCGTGATGGGCTTTTCAAACTTGGCGTAACGATCCAGCAGTGCCTTCAGGTCGTCGGGTGACGTCAGGGAAGTGCCAAAGTGCCCTTGCATGCCGATGCCCTCAACTGGCGCACCGTTATCGAGCAGGTACTTGATCGTAGCTTCGTAGTGATCACGATGAGGTGTCGTGCCACCGCCACCCGACAAGATGGCGTAGTCGTTGATGAACAACTGGGCCCCGGGGTCCGAGCGCTTAGCGATGTTGAACCACTCGATCATCTCCTCCTTCCCCAGAATGTCGATCAAGTCGTGGTTGTCGAAGGGCTCGTTCATTACGTCCCACTCAGGCACGAGTCCCTTGGTAGCCGTGGCCACTTCAGCAATGTGGTCGCGCACGATCTTACGCATCTCTTCTGGCTTGCTCTCGTACGCACGCAGGAACTTGGGCAGATTGCGCCAGCCAGGCCAAATCAGGACGTGGGCACGCGTCGGAATTCCCTTCTGATCGAGCCAAGCGATCGCCGCTTTCGCCTGCTCCATGGTGTAGCCGTCGCCCCAATCTCCATCGAGCGCCACCCACTTCAAGTTGTTCTCGAGCGTCGCCAGGTTGAAATGATCGATGATCTTTTGCTTGTAGGTCTGTTCACCGTCGCCCGCTACGCGCTTGGCAACGACCGCAGTCCCAAACTGAAAGGAGTGTTCCGCCAGCTCGACGTGCACGTCGGCATTGGGCAATGGTTTACCTGCTGCATCCTGAACCAACACGCTCAGTTCCGCCTTGCGGTACTGTTCGATGCGTTCCGCCGCAGCCTTGCGCCACGGGGCATCTGCTTCGCGTCCAGCGTAGGTCACTTCCGTCGTCGGCAAGTCGGCGAGCGCCAACTTCTTGCCGAAATTCTCGACGCTGATGCCAGCGAAGTCGATCTTCTCTGGCGAGTAGCCGAGGCGGAAGATCATCTGAGCGTCGCCAGGGGCGTAACTCTCCTCAGCGACGAACCCCACGTGGAACTTCTTCCACTCGCGACTGGCGAGGAGTTTGAACGTCGCCGACTTCGTCCAGGGATCCTTAGCCAACTCGAAAACGAACTCCGATTGCCCTTCGCCGCTTTCTTGTGGGGCCCACTCCGTGCGGAAATAGAACGTCGCGAGCAACACGTCACCACGTTCCACGGGCTTGGCGATGGGAGCCTGGACTTGAGCATCCCAGTTGTTCTTGGCCCCGCCCTTGACGTCCGCACGCAATGCTTCCTCGAACGGCTGACCTTCGACGGGGTAGAACGAAATCTCCGCGAGATCAGTCTTGCCGTTCAGGGTAAACGCGCGAATCCCCTCCGCGGGCAGCACGGATTCACCTTCCACCTTACCCCAGTTACCCGTCGCTTTGCGCGGCGCGCGGGCTGGCGTCGAGGTCTCCGCCTCCCCCGCGACGGGCACACACTCGATCGTCACTTCACGCTGGATGCAAGCGCTACTCCCCACGAAGGCCGCCACCAGGATTGCCCAACGCTTCAGCCAACTGCTCGTCCTGCTCTTCATTCTTCAATCACCTCGTTCGGCACCGACATCTGCGCCTGGCAGGCACCACCTCAGGGTCGGAGCGGAATCGCTTCCACATCGGGTATATAGGCCAAAGCCGCGCGGCGCAGAATCGAAGAAACCGCAATTCGGCCAATGGATTCAGGATGGACTGCAGGCCCCCAAACCGATGGTGTAAAAGGACCACAGCATCGAAGCTGCCGAGACCATGCTGCGTGTCCGAGTTTGCGCGCGATAGCGGGAAACTCGCCAATTGTCGCTAACATGGCCCAATCGACCAAACCGCGATCCAGGAGCATCCCCAATCCAAAATGTCTGCTGACTCTCGCAAAGTGCTGGTGACTGGCGCCGCCGGAAATCTGGGTCAGGCGGTCTGTCGTGAGCTGACGGCGCGTGGCCACGTCGTTCGCGGTACGGATCGCAAGTTCGCTCAAACCGAGTTCGAGTTCCTGCCCGGAGACTTGCTCGACGAATTCTTCGTTCACCGCGTGCTCCACGGTTGTGACGCTGTCGTGCACCTCGGCAACCACCCGAACCGCTTTGCTGGACCGAGCGATCAGCGCCTGCTTTCGGAAAACGTAGCGATGAACGCCAACGTCTTTTTCTCAGCCATCGATCGGGGCGTCCGCAGCATCGTCTTCGCCAGCTCCATCCAAGCGATGCTGCGCGCCGCGGGTAATCAACATGATCCTCCGTATCCAATCCCGTATCTTCCCATCGACGGCGCGGCGCCAGCGGACCCCGCCCTGAACCCCTACGCCATGAGCAAGGTGTTCGGCGAGGAGATGTTGCGCGTACGTTGTGAACACGTGGCAGATCTGTCTGCGACGGCACTGCGTCTGCCCATGTTACCCTTACCGTGGTGGGTAAAGAACCTCACGGAGAGCCAGGGTATTCGTCCGCGCAATTTGAACCTAGCCGAGTGCTTGGCTCACCTGATGCACAGTGACGCAGCCCGACTGTTCGCAGTCGTGCTCGAGAAAAATCGCGTCGGATACCACCAGTACTTACCAGCCGTGAGCACGAAGATTGAAGGGCTGGCGAGCTCGCAGTTGATCAGCGACTTCTACCCTGAAGTACCACTTCGCCAACCTGCAGCGGAAATCGACTCGCTGATCGACATCTCCGCCCTGGAACGCGATCTGAATTGGTCACCCCGAGAGCGCATGCACGTCAAGTTGCGCCGCGACTGACCTGCAGCGCAATCGAGCGACCAACCGCGCGAGCGACGATCCGACCCGGACCATTCAGTAGGGTAGTTCAGTCACGGCGCCCACGACCTCCACGTCGATCGCGACCGGCCGCCGACCGAGCAGCTCTGCGCTGCGTTCGTCAGGCTGGCTGCCGCCGACGCTGATTACGAACCGCCCAGGCTCGAGTACTCGCACCCCGCGTTCGTCGATCAACGACAGGTCACGCGCCGAAAGCTTGAAGCTGACGACCGTCGACGCGCCCGCTGCCAGCGTCACGCGCTGAAATCCTCGCAGCGAGTGATGGGGCACGACACACGATGCTTCCACGTCCTTGACGTACAACTGCACGACCTCATCCCCAGTGCGCTCGCCCACATTCGTCAGCTTGGCGGTCACCAAGAGCTCGTCGTCTGCCGTCAGTTGCGAGCGTGAAGCCTCGACATCCGAATACTCGAAGCGGGTGTACGAAAGCCCATAACCGAACGGGTACAGGGGCTTCTTGTCGAGGTAGCGGTAAGTCCGCCCCTTCATGTTGTAGTCCGTGATGTCGGGCACGTCGTCGACAGACATCGGGAAGGTGACGGGCAGCCTGCCTGCTGGGCTGTAGTCGCCGAAGAGCACTTCAGCCAGCGCCGTGCCTGCGGCCTCCCCTGGGTACCAGGCATCGACGATGGCGCCCACGTGATCGTTAGCCCAGACCACGTTCATGGCGCTACCCGCGACCAGTACCAAGACCGTTGGCTTGCCCAGCGCAACGATCTCTTCGAGCATCTTCTGCTGCAAACCAGTCAGATTCAAGTCGACCTTGTCGCCCGCGGCTTCGGAGTTTCCAACGTCCCCTTGCTCGCCTTCGATTTCCGCCGAGAGTCCGAGAACCAGCACCACTGCGTCCGCTGCCTGAGCCACGCTGCGGGCTTCAGACAAATTGCCCGATCGCCCGAGCCCATCCTCCTTGAGCCCCGTGAGCTGGCAGCCGTCCGTGTACAGCACACGCGTCTGTTTGGACACCGCCGCGCGAATCCCCTCGAGCGGTGTTACGGTGCGCGTCGGGATCCCGAAGTAGTTCCCCACTAGCACGTGGTCATCTGCAGCATTGGGTCCGATCACGGCAATGCAGCCCAGATCTTTGCGCAGGGGCAACACGCCGTCGTTCTTGAGCAGCACCAGCGACTCTCGCGTTGCTTGGAGCGCGAGCTCAGCATGTTCATCACACGCGTTGACATCGTAGGGGATCGACGCAAACGGCACCATTTCGGGCGGATCGAACATACCGAGCCGCATGCGCGCGGTGAACAGGCGACGCACGCAAACGTCCAGATCTGCTTCCGCCAACAGTCCCTGGGCCACGGCAGCAGGAATCTTGTCGTAGGTACAGCCGCAGTTCAGGTCGCACCCCGCCTTGACACCGATTGCCGCAGACTCTTCCGCAGTCAGCGTGACCTTGTGATTCTCGTGAAAATCGCGCACCGCCCAACAATCACTCACGACGTAACCCCGAAACCCCCACTCCTCGCGCAGGATCTTGCGCAGCAAGGTGTCGCTCGCGCAGCAGGGTTCGCCATTCGTGCGATTGTAGGCTGGCATGACGCTCTGGGCCTTCGCCTCCGTAACGCACTCGAAGAACGCGGGCAGGTACGTCTCGCGCATGTCCTTGAGGGTCGCCTTGGCGTCGAAGCTGTGACGCAGCCCCTCGGGACCACTGTGAACGGCGAAGTGTTTGGGGGTCGCGACCAACTTCAGATACTTCGGGTCGTCGCCTTGCAGCCCCTTGCAGAATGCAACACCGAGGCGCCCGGTCAGGTACGGACACTCGCCATAGGTCTCGTGGCCACGTCCCCAGCGCGGGTCACGGAAGATGTTGATATTCGGGCTCCAGAAAGTGAGCCCCTTGTACATCCCGTGGTCGCCTTGACGCAGAAACTCGTGATGTTTGGCCCTCGCCTCGTCTGAAATCGCGACCGAAATTCGATACAGCAGCTGGCTGTTCCACATCGCCGCCAAGCCGATCGCTTGAGGGAAAACTGTGGCAACTCCCGCCCGTGCGACGCCGTGCAGCGCCTCGTTCCACCAGTTGTAGGCTGGGATGCCCAAGCGTTCGATGGCGGGTGCCTCGTGCAACATCTGGGCGGCCTTTTCCTCCAAGGAAAGGCGCGAAATCAGGTCGTCGACGCGTTGGTCGACGGGAAGTTCAGGGTTCTGAAATGGGTGCATCTGTCGTAGTATTCGGCGCGAGATCAGCCTTCGCGCACGGGGGAGTGCCTTCGAGCGAAAACGCTTCCAGGACACGTCGAGTTACCTCCCTGGAAGGGGGCGGTCAATGCTAAAGGGGGGAGTGGGCAACCCCGCGTAATCAAAGTGTCCCGCGCCGCTCGCTGGAGAGGGATGGTACTTGCCGAGCGGCGCACGAGAAAGCAACGTCATGTCGTCCAATCAGCTCATCGTTCTCGCCGCACTTTTCGTGGTGGTTGTCGTGTTGGGTGCAGTCGTTTCGCGCGCTGGTCGGCGAAAGCCAAACCACGCGTCCTCGCTTACAGCGGACTCGCCGTTCGCGGAGTTGATGTCCAAGGGACGCAAAGCGGAGGTGGACGCGCCTTTCGCGCCCGCCACAGCGCCCCTCAGTCAGCGCTCTCCGATCCAGACCGAGTGGGAACCTGACAACGCCAGTCCCGTTCATGCTCCCGAGGCAGATATCGCCGCTCCCGGCGGGGCGGACTCGCCGTTCGCTGGTCAGAGCGCACCCCCGCCACCCGCACGCCTGGGACAGGTCACGCGCGCTGTTACGACGCAAGCATCGACGACGGACCTGGAACCGAAGATCCGTCAGGAGCTCGACGCCAACCGCAAGATCAGCGCCATCAAGCTACTGCGGGACGCGAGCGGTTGTGGTTTGGCCCAAGCCAAGAACATCATCGAAGCGTATGCGGCAGGCGATCGGGAGGCATTGCGCGCTCTCATCGGCGAGACGCAAGCCACGGCTGCTAGTACCCCAGTCGTCACCGCTCATGCGGACGTGAACCCAGGACAACTACACGCGCAGATCGCAACCCTCCTCGGACAGGGAAGAAAAGTCGCCGCGGTCAAACTGATGCGTGAATACAGCGGATGGAACCTCGCGCGCTCCAAGGAAGCGGTCGATGCGCTAGAGGCGGGCAACCCTGCGCTGGTCATGGCCGTCGAGGCCCAGAGTCCGCAGGCTGCAGTCGCGATTCCGACACCAACAGTGTCGTCGGCTGCGTCTCCCATCGACGAACCGCTGTTGCAGCAACTCAGGCAGCTGATCGCGGCGCGACGCAAAATCGAAGCGATCAAGTTGCTCCGCGACCGCACGGGTTGGGGCCTCAAGCAATCCAAGGAATACGTCGAGTCACTGCCGAACTCCTGACAGCGCCAAGGGCTCGCGCGTGCGGCGGCCGCTAGAAACGCTGTGAGCCCCCGCAAGACCGTTCGGCCCATGATAGGACGCCCGCATGCCCCAGCTCCCGCCCGACGAAGACGGCTATGAACTTTGGCTGCGTTACCCGCGCTGTAGTGACGCACTCGTCGAGCAATACGCTCCCTTGCTCGACAGCATTGCCATCCATGCGGACACTCCGACGTTGCGTGCGGCAAAACTCGAACTCGAACGCGCCGTTCCCAAGCTGCTCGGGAACAAACCCAGTTTCGATGGTTCGAGTCCCGCAGGCTTACACATCGTGGTGGGCAGCGCGTTACCCAGGACACTTCGAGAGGCGATCAGTCACGACGGCTCGAACCTGCAGCGGAAACTAATCGACGCAACCCCGACGCTGGGCCGCGATGGCTACATCATCGACCGTCATGCGGGCTCGGCCGACGGGATCCTGATCGCGGCGCCAACGGACGTCGGGGCGCTCTACGGCTGTTTCGCATTGCTTCGAGCGCTGCAAACCGAAACCAAAGTGGCGAGACTCAGTCATCAGTCGAAGCCAAAGGTCGAACTTCGCATGCTCAACCACTGGGATAACCTGGACCGCACCATCGAACGCGGCTACGCGGGGTTCTCCCTCTGGAACTGGCAGCACCTCCCCGACTACGTCAGCCCGCGCATGAGGGACTACGCCCGGGCCTTGGCGTCAGTGGGGCTCAACTGCTCGGTGCTCACCAACGTCAACTCCAACGCGCGACTGCTGACGGAAGAGTTTCTGGTCAAGGTTGCGGCGCTGGCCGACGTCTTTCGTCCATATGGCGTTCGGGTGTTTCTCACCGCGCGCTTCAGCGCTCCCGTCGAGTTGGGAGCGCTCTCGTCCGCTGACCCGCACTTGCCCGAAGTCCAAGCGTGGTGGAAGGCCAAATGCGACGAAATTTATCGCCACGTGCCGGACTTCGGCGGCTTCGTCGTCAAAGCCAACTCGGAAGGGCAGCCTGGCCCGCAAGACTACAATCGGAGCCATGCCGACGGTGCCAACTTGCTGGCGGAGGCCCTGCGAGGTGGCGATGGTATCGTCGTGTGGCGCGCGTTCGTCTACGACCATGAAGTCCCCGAAGACCGCGCCAAACAAGCCAACGACGAGTTCGAGCCGCTCGACGGCAAGTTTCGCGACAACGTCGTTGTACAAGTCAAGAACGGCCCGATCGACTTTCAGCCGCGCGAACCCTTTCACCCGTTGTTCGGCGCTATGCCGAAAACGCCGCTCGCCCTCGAGTTTCAGCTCACTCAGGAGTACCTTGGTTTCGCAACACATCTCGTTTACCTAGGAACACTATTCCAAGAAGTGCTCGAAGCAGACACCTGGGCGCACGGCGAGGGCTCTACCGTCGGCAAGATCGTGGATGGTTCGCTCGAGGGGCACGCGATCTCGGCGATGGCCGCCGTCACCAACATCGGCGACGAACGCAACTGGTGTGGGCACCCGTTCGCCCAAGCCAACTGGTACGCGTTCGGGCGGCTGTGTTGGGATCACACGCTGAGCGCCGAAGCCATCGCCGACGAGTGGCTGCGCATGACCTTCAACAATCATCCAGACTTCATCCGCGGCGCAAAGGAGCTGATGCTCCAATCCCGACAGCATTGCGTCGACTACATGACGCCGCTGGGCTTGCACCACATCATGGCCTGGAGCCATCACTACGGCCCGGGCCCTTGGATCGACACGGGACGCCCCGACTGGACCAGCGTCTACTATCACCGTGCCACGGCCGACGGCATCGGCTTCGATCGAACACCGAGCGGCAGCAACGCGACCTCCCAGTACGCGGAGCCCGTGGGGTCGCGCTTTGCCAACTTGCAGAGTTGCCCAGAAGACTTGCTGCTGTGGTTTCACCACGTGCCCTGGGATTACGTCACCGCTTCTGGACGGCAGTTGTGGGACGAGCTCTGCTACCGTTATCATCGCGGCGCGAACGCGGCAGCGGACATGCAACGAAAGTGGGCGCACCTGCAACCTCACGTGGACGCTGCGCGGTTCGAGCACGTGCGCGCGCTGCTCGCGATCCAGGCCAAGGAAGCTCGCTGGTGGCGCGACGCATGTCTTTCGTACTTTCAGAGCTTTTCCAAGCGACCCATCCCGGGTGACTTGGAGCAGCCCGAACACACGCTCGAGCACTACAAGAACATCGAACACCACTACGTCCCGGGGAACTGATGAAAATCACCGACGCCAAGGTCATCGTCTGCTGCCCCAGCAGGAACTTCGTCACTCTGAAGATCTACACGGATGCAGGCGTCACGGGCCTGGGGGACGCCACGCTCAACGGGCGTGAAAAAGCCGTCGCCGAGTACCTGGAGCAGTACTGCATCCCCGCGTTGATCGGACGTGACCCGCGCAACACGGAAGACATCTGGCACTACTTCTACCGCGGCGTTTACTGGAAGCGCGGCGCGGTGACGATGGCGGCGATCTCCGCCATCGACGTGGCGCTCTGGGACATCAAGGCGAAAGCCCTGAACACCCCTCTGTACAACCTACTGGGCGGAAAGAGCCGCGATCGGGTGCTGGTTTACGGCCACGCCAACGGGCGTGAGCTTACAGAAGCCGTGCAGAGCGTCGGCGAACGAATCGACGCGGGCTTTCGCGCCGTGCGCGTGCAGTCGGGCGTCCCGAACATGGGGAAAATTTACGGCGTCCCCAAGGGAGAAGGGCCCTACGAGCCAGCCATGAAGGGGCTCCCCGACGAAGAACGTTGGGATACCGCCAAGTATCTCAACTTCGTGCCGCAGTTGTTCGACGCCACGCGCAAGGCGTTCGGCGATGATGTTCACTTGCTTCACGATGTTCATCATCGACTCACCCCGATCGAAGCGGCCAGGCTCGCCAAGGACCTCGAGCCCTATCGGCTGTTTTGGCTCGAAGATGTGGTCACCGCGGAGCTTCAAGAAGGCCTGCGTTGGGTGCGGCGTCACTCCACCACACCGCTCGCCATAGGCGAGGTGTTCAACAGCGTCTACGACGTGACCACGCTGTTCACCGAGCAGCTCATCGACTTCATCCGTATGCCACTCAGTCACGCGGGCGGCATCACCCACCTGCAGAAGATCGCCGCCTTCGCGGGGGTCTATCACATCCGCACGGGGTTTCACGGCGCGACGGATCTGTCGCCAGTTACCTTAGCGGCCGCCGTGCATTTCGATCTTGCGGTCAACAACTTCGGTATCCAAGAGTACATGCCGCACGCCGACGTCGTGAGTGAAGTGTTCAGCAGCAGCGTTCGCTTCGAACGCGGCTCGCTGGTCGTCGATGACACCCCGGGCATCGGCGTGGAGATTGACGAAACACGCGCCGCCGATTTTCCGTACGAGGCAGCGTCACTGCCCGTCAATCGTCTGGAAGACGGCACACTGTACTACTGGTGACCGAGAGAGCGAATGAACGGACTACGCGTTCACACGCTACGCACCGTCAGTCCTTCGTGAGCCGCTCCACGGCGGTGATCACGCCGCGCAGCTCGGCGAGCGCTTTCATACGCCCCAGCCACGAGTAGCCGGGCAACTGCGCGATATCTCCCTCCAAGGTGTGTCCGTGATCGGGCCGCATCGGGATCTGAGCGTCCATGCGCCCTTCGGTGGCGCGGCGGCGCTCTTCGCGAACCAACACCAACACCAACTCGACCAAGTCGACGTTGCCCTCGAGGTGCTCGGCCTCCACGAACGACCCGTCTTCCTCGATGGTGACCGTGCGCAGGTGCGCGAAGTGTACACGCGCCGCGAAGCGTTTGGCGATCGCCAGCGGGTCGTTGTGTCGTCCCGCACCAAGCGAACCGACACACAACGTCAGGCCGTTGGCTGAGCTCGGGACTTCCGCAAAGAGCCGTTCGAAGTCCGGAGCACAACTCGCGATCCGCGGCAGCCCGAGCAGCGGCCGCGGCGGATCATCCGGGTGAATGCACAGCCGCATGCCCAGTCGTTCGGCCGTCGGCACCACCTCGCGCAGAAAGTCGAGCAAGTGACGGCGCAGTTGCAAGCTGCCCACGTCGCGCCATTGGTCCAGCTGCTGGCGCAGGCCCTCTAGGCTGTGCCCTGCCTCGTTCGCGCCTGGTAACCCCGCGGCCACCGTCTTGATGAGTTGCTGCCGCTCGGGCTCACTCATCGTTTCGAGCTGACGCTCCGCCGCGTCCAACTCGGTTGCGCTATAGTCCGCTTCCGCGCCCGGGCGTTTGAGCAAGAAAACGTCGAACGCTGCCCATTGCGTGGCATCGAAACGCAAGCTGAGGCTGCCGTCGGGCCGCGGGTGTTCGAGCGCCGTGCGCGTCCAGTCGATGACAGGCATGAAGTTGTAGCAAACGGTATTCACCCCAGCTTCAGCCAGGTGTTCGAGGCTCTGCTCATAATTGCGGATCAAGCGCGCCGCGCTATCGCGTTGCAAGCGAATGTCCGTGTGCACAGGCAAGCTCTCCACGACACTCCAAGTCAGACCCGCCGCCTCGATCGAACGCTGACGTTCGCGCACGTCGGACAGCGGCCATACCTCGCCGACGGGCACGTGGTGTAAAGCCGTGACGATGCCGCTTGCTCCAGCCTGTCGGATCTTGGTCAGGGAGATGGGGTCGGAGGGACCGAACCAACGCCAGGTCTGCTGCATTCGTCGTTTCCTTCGCTCAGCTCTCGAGCCGCCAGTGAAGCGCGGCTCGATTCGTATAGCCCAGAGCGCGAGCCGTGTCGTGTCTCGCACGGAGGAATGCCAGCCCGCTCCCACGAGCCGCACACGACCCTGGGCCGATGGAGGTTGAATAATTTCCGCGGGGCTCCTAAGCCCACGAAATGCAGACACCGCTTTGGCTACGAGGTGTGTCCTTCGTGGGCCTGTTCGTGATGCTGGGCGTTGCGTGGCTGCTTTCGAGCGAACGTCGGCAAGTACGTCTGCGCCCGGTCTTATGGGGTCTGGGCTTACAGCTGGTACTGGGAGTCGTGATCTTGAACCCTAGCTTGCAGGGTCTGTTCTTCCACGTGACGGATCTGGCGGTGCGCAAGTTGCTGTCGTTCTCGGAGGCGGGCGCGAGTTTCGTGTTCCAGACCGTCGAACCGCACCAGGTGCTCGACATGAAAGGCCAGCCGCAAACGGTGATCGGGCGCATCTCGCCGCCCGTCAAGACGTTCGCCTTCTGGATCTTGCCGAGCATCGTGTTCTTCTCGAGCCTGATGGCCATCCTTTACCACCTGGGGATCATGCAGCGGATCGTATGGGGGGTTGCATGGGTGATGCGGCGAACCATGCGCATCAGCGGCGCCGAATCACTCGCCACGGCCGCCAACATCTTCGTCGGTCAGGTCGAAGCACCGCTGGTCGTTCGCCCCTACGTGGAGAAGATGACTCGTTCCGAGTTGTGCGTGCTGATGACGGGAGGATTCGCAACCGTCGCTGGCGGCGTGCTCGCGGCATACGTCGGGTTTCTTCGCGACATTCCAGGTATCGCGGGTCACCTGGTGACCGCGTCGATTCTTTCAGCCCCCGCGGCGATCGCCATCGCCAAGGTGCTGGAGCCGGAGGTGGACGAACCAGCTACGCGCGAAGGCGTCGCCTTGGAGCGAAACAGCCCCTACACGAACGCCTTCGAAGCCGCCGCGTCGGGCGCCACCGACGGCGCCAAGCTGGCGCTGGGCGTCGGTGCCATGTTGATCGCGTTCGTCGGTTTGGTCGCGCTGACGGACGCCGTGTTGGGCATCATCAGTATCGGGCAGCAGCCGCTCAGCTTGGCGCGCATCCTCGGCTGGGTGTTTTCGCCATTTGCGCTGGCGATGGGCGTGCCCTGGGAGGACTGCTTGGCGGTCGGCGCCTTGCTCGGCGAAAAGCTCGTGCTGACGGAGTTCATCGCTTATGTTCACCTCGGACAACTCGTCGGCGAAGGTGGCGGCGGGCTACAACCGCGTTCCGTGATCTTGTGCAGCTATGCACTGTGCGGTTTCGCCAATTTCGCCAGTATCGGCATTCAGTTGGGTGGTATTGGTGGGCTGGCGCCTTCACGGCTGGGCGAGCTGTCAGCGCTCGCGCTTCGTGCGATGATCGGCGGTTCACTCGCCGCTTTCATGACGGCGTGCGTTGCGGGCATCTTCATCGCGTGAATCTGCGCCAATCAGGCACCGCCCTGGGGGCACCGACCGTCGGTCACCGCCCTCGCGTTCATGCGGCGGTTGGCTCCAAACGTTCGCGCAGCATGCGGCGCGCGCGATGCAATCGACTCATCACCGTTCCCACGGGGATGTTCAAGGCGTCGGCGGCATCCTTGTACGAGAATTCGGCGACGTCCACGAGTAGCAACACGCTCGAGAAGTTGTCGGGCAGTTCCCTAACGCACTGCTGCAAACGCGGGGAAAGTCGCTGCATGAGCGGCGCTTGATCCTGATGGGTCCACGAACATGGATCCGCCCCCACACGCATGAGAGCGCTCTGCTCGCGCTTCGCGCGGCGCCGCTGACTGACGAACACGCTGAACAGCACCTGCCCGAGCCAAGCGCGCAGATTGCTCCCCGCGGTGAAGGTCGATTCGAAGCGCAGGGCACGAAGCGCCGTGTCTTGCACCAGGTCGTGGGCCCGCTGCGGGTTGCGGGTGAGCTGCAGGGCACGTGGATACAAGGTTGGTGTCACGGACGCGAGTTGTTCGCGAAAGCAGGCACCCCCTTCGATCAGGGTGAGGCTTGGGCGGGTCGTCTCGGTGGGCTCTAGGTGTGCGGCGGCTTGCATGATGATCGAGAGCCAACGCAAGGCGCATGCCAGCGCTCAATCGAGCCGAAAGGCCGCAAAACCCGTCGATGCCCAGCAGAGCGGCCGCGAGCGCGTGTCAATCTGTCAGCAGAGCGCGTCCCCCTGACAACACGTCGCTATCCATGCCAACAGATCGCACTCGCCGTAGGGCGCGGACGCTCAGCGATGAAGTTCGCGGAGCACGGACGGTAAGCCCTCTGCGACATCGCTGGCCAGCATCCCGCGCCGGCCGTACTGCTCCGCCCAGACGTCCGCCACTCGCCCATGGCACCAGACGCCCAGGCCCACGGCGTCAGCGGCTGGCAGGTCGCAGCACAACGCCGTCACCATGCCTGTGAGCACGTCACCCGCCCCGCCCACGGCGAGCGCTTCGTTTCCCGTCGGGTTCACCCAAGGGGCGTGTCCGGGCCGGGCGATCAAGCTGTTGCGTCCCTTGAGCAGTACGGTAGCCCCCGACCGCTCCGCCAGCTGGGTCGCGGCTCCGAAACGATCTGCTTGAACCTGTGGCACGTCACAACCGAGCAGCCGCGCGGCTTCGGCCGGGTGCGGAGTGAGAACGCGCGGGCCCCGCGCCGCTCGCGCACTGGCAGCACCGAGTCGCGCCAGCAGCGTGAGCGCGTCTGCGTCCATCACGAGCGGGCCTTCCCAAGTTTCGAGCAGTTGCGACACCAGCTCCAGCGCCATCTCGCCCAGGCCGAGACCAGGGCCGATGGCCAGGGCGTTCATCGACGCCAGCTTCTCCCGCAGGCTCCCGAGAGGATCTGCGGGGTCGATGCGCTGGGTCATCGTTTCGGCGACCGAGCCTTCGAGCACGTTGATCGCTTCGGGGCTGCTCGCGATGGTGATCAGCCCCGCGCCCGCGCGATGCGCGCCCAGGGCGCACAGGCGCGCCGCGCCGACAGTCCCAGGTCCACCAGCGATCAACATCACACGCCCGGCCTGGCCCTTGTGTTGTGGCAGCCGCCGCGCGCTTGCCCACCCTCGCGCGTCGCTGGTCTCGATCAGCTCGGCGCTGTGCCCTGTCTGTGCGATTGCTCCCCGCGGCACGCCGATGTCGACAACCTCCAAGCGCCCCACCCAGTCGTTCGACGGCTGCGTGAACAGTCCCAACTTCGGCGCGGCGAAACTTACCGTCAGCTGCGCTCGAACCGCGCTCCCGAGGACTTGGCCCGTGTCGGCGTCGATTCCCGACGGCAAGTCGAGCGCGACTACAGGGACCTCGCTCGCGTTGATGGCGTCGATGACCCGCACAGCTGCCCCTTCGACTGCTCGATTCAAGCCCGTACCGAACAACGCGTCGACCACGACGTCACTGCCGCCGAGTAGCTGCGAGAGCACCGCCGCGGTGGGTTCGGAGTCCTCGAGCAGCTCTCCCCCGAGCGACTCGTACGCGATAGCGTTCACCCGTGCATCACCCGTGAGCCGCGTTACTGGGACGAGCGCAAGCACGACAGCGCCGAAGCCACGTGCCAGCAACTGGCGCGCGACGACGTACCCATCACCCGCGTTGTTGCCCGCACCGCAAACGACGAGAAAACGCCGCGCGTCGCCGAAGTGCCGCGCGATCGCGTCACAGGCGCCGCGCCCGGCGTTTTCCATCAGCAGGAGCCCGGGGACCTGGCGCTCCTCGATCGCTATGCGATCGAACTCACGGATCTGGGCGCGCGACAGGACTTCGAGCATCACCTGCTCCTCGAACCGTCAGTTCTCCTCGCCGAACACCCAGTCTTCACCGAAGGACGAGCTCTTGGGCGTGGGTAGCGCTTCGCCCTTGGGCCCGTCGCGGCGCACCACCAAAGTGCGCGCCGTGGCCACGTCTTCGTTCTCCCTGGACACGACCGTGATGACGTTTATGCCCGGCTGCAGCGAGATCTCCTGATCGAAGCTCATGCTCTTCGGATCAGTCCCTTTGCGGTTCGACTGGTAGAAGGTCTTCTGCGAGCCGACGAACATGTAAGTGTCGAGCACTCGATCCGAGTCCTTGGCGCTGCCGTGAATTCGGATCCTGTTCGAGCGCGTGGCCAGGCTCTCGGCACTCACCTCGAGTTGCGGCGGTGAATGCGTCGTGTGCGCGTCGAACAACAGTGACGGCTTCGCACCAGGCGCGTCTTTCAGCAGCGCGGCGTCCACGAAACCGAAACGTCCACTGCCCAGACCAATTTTCGTGAAGTTGCCGAACTGCCCGAGCCGTTGAACTACCGCCCCCGTTTCGAGCGTACCGATCACGCCTGCCGTGGGCAGCGGCTGGGTCAACACCCTCGCTCGCTCGGCGCTGCTCACCAGCCCCGAAGCCTCTTTCACGAACAGGCCGCCCTCCACGATCGGAATCGAGACCTTCTCTCCTGCGGAGACGCGCACATCTTGATCGACCACGTTGACCTCGACCTTGGCGAGATTGTCGGCAAGTGAGTCGAGGACGTCGAAAGTGAACGCAACCTGTCGACGATCCCCCGGCTGCATGTTGGAGATGTCGAATCGACCAGCGTGGAGCAGCAGGCCATCGCCCGTGAGATTGCGCAGCAGTGCTTGAGTCTCGTGGGACGCACCCTGACCGATGTTCGTGACGTCGAGGTAAAGCGTGACGCCTTCGCCCTTTGCGATCTGGCCGTCGCCATTGCCATCTCGGTTGTCCACCCATTGGTACGTGTAGGCGAAACTCGGCCGCGGCAGCGCGTTGACGGTCGGACGCAGCTGCACTTCGGCGGGGACAGCCCCCACCGCGGAGCTGAACTGGATCTTCACCACATCTTGTCGAGTCACAGCGTCTTTGGGGATGGAGCACTCGCGCGGGGCGTCGGTCGGCACGGGTTTGGACGACCCCGCCTTGCGCCCTTCGATGCGACAGAAGCCGAACGGTACGCTCGCCGTCTTGGACTGCCCTGGTTCGATCTTACCGAACAGCAGTTCGCGTTCGTCGTAGTAGGGCGCGTCACTCTCCGTGCGAGCGCGCAGCTGGTAAACGGTCTCTGCGCTGTTGTTGGTGACGGTCACGTCGAGCTTCAGCGACTGACCAGCCGTGACCGCGTGCCCCTCACGATCGGATTGCAACTGAACCGCGAGCTCCTCCGCTTTCATCTCAGGGGCGTAGCCCTCGGGGGGCTCGGTCCAGTCGATGCCTAGGCCTTTCAAGTCCTTCGACACCTCCGCCAGCTGCGCTTCCTGCTCTTTCTCGATGAAGTCCGACGCTGCCTCGAGCTGCTCGATGCGCCGCTTGCCCTGGGGTAAACGGGCTACCAGATCCCGCGCGAAACGGATGGGGAAGTCCAGCTGGAACTCGTCGCGCACGGCACCGAGTTCGCGAATCTCCGCTCGCTCCTCCTCGGGCAGGTTGTAACGTAACGTCAACCACGGCCGATCCGTGTTGCGGATCGCGTTGTTGGTCAAGCTGCGACGCAGCTCACGCTCGCTGAAGCGATGTTCCGAACGAAACAGGTCCATTTCCAACGTGTCCGCGGTCATCGAGTCGAGTTCGATGTCGGGCGTCACGCCCACGCCCTGAATTGAAATGTCGCCTGGCGTGAGGTACTGGGCGACCGTGAGCTTGAGCGCCGCACCATGCGCGATGCGCGAGAACACCAATTGCACGGAGCCCTTGCCGAAAGTCGTCGAGCCGATGACGACCGCACGGTCGTGATTCTTCAGCGCCCCTGAGACGATCTCGCTGGCGCTCGCCGAGGATCCGTCGACTAGCACGACGATCGGGTAGTCGGGTTGGGTGCCCGCGGCCTGCGCGCGCTTTTCGTCTCTGCCCTCGGCGCCGCCCACCGTCGCCACGATCGTGCCGCGACGCAGGAACGTGTCCGTAACCTTGGCAGCTTGATCCAGCAAACCACCCGGGTTGGAGCGCAGGTCGAGAACCAACCCCTCGAGCGGCCCGTCCTTCGCAAAGTTATCGAGCGCCTCGTTCAGTTCGTCAGACGTGCTCGCCTGAAACTGCTGCAGGCGCACGTAGCCGATTCCCGCTTGCAGCTTCTCCGCGTCTACCGAACGGATCTGGATCACTTCTCGAACGAGCTTGAACGGACGACTGCCAGTCCACCCGCCAGGTCCGTCGCGCCGAATCCAAACGGTGACTTCCGAGCCTGGCTTGCCCCTCAGACGCGCCACCGCATCATCGAGCGGCATGTTCATCGTCGACTCGTTGTTGATCTTCAGAATTCGATCCAAGCGCTTCAAGCCGCTGCGGTACGCGGGTGTGCCGGGCATGGGCCGCATCACCGTGAGCATCTGATCGCGAATCGAAATCACGATGCCCAGGCCACCGAAGTGCCCGGACGTCGAGAGGTTCATCTCGCGAAAGGCTTCGGGGCTGAGAAACACACTGTGCGGATCGAGCGTCTGCAACATGCCGTTACACGCCGCGTACTCGACCTCTTGTAGTTTCACCTCGGTGCCGCGCAGGTGCTCCTGCAAGAAAGCAAACACTTGTCGCAGCCGTGCGGACACGTCCCACGGTCCCTGCACGTTGTCGACGCGGAACTCTTTTTCTTCCGTGTCCACTCGCACGCGCACGTGGGGCGACGTCTCGTCGTGCAGCACGATCACCTGCGCCACTTCACGCTGCACTTGGTTGAGCGCGCTAAGAAACATTTGCCGCGGTTTGACACGCTCGGGATCGACGTACTTGCTGCGGATCTTCTTGAGCGTCTCGTTGACCGCTACGAGCTCCGTCAGGTCGTAATTTTCGTCCTGACTGACGTCGCCCGTGACCGCGTGAGCCGCCCCCAATCCTCGCCAAAGACCACCAGAGCCGAACTTCAACGCAAAGTGTGAAGCCAGCCAGGCGAAACCCAGAATCGCGACGATCCTCGTCGTGTGCTCGAGCGCTCGCATCCTGGCAAAGTTATAGCCGCCGTGCCCGAAGCGCCAGGGTCTGTGTCCTGCGAGACCAAGCGCACGTACTGTGAGCCGCGCAGGTCACCGCCGAAGGGCCCAGATCAGGCCCGGGAACCGAAAGCCGCGGTGCATTCGGCGCTCACCGCGCGCGGCTCAAGGGGATTCCGCGTCAGCCTGTAGCTCGACACCGCCACCCGGCGGCGCCTTGTCGTCGGTCACCCGCGGGCCGCTCTTCTCGTCGCGTTTTATCGAGTAGCGGACCAGTGCCCGCAACACTTCGTTGCGCTGCACGTTTCCGAGCAGCACCTTCATGTCTTCATACACCGACGGATCCACCATCAACGCGCCGAGCGTTCCCTTGCCCTGTTTGACGTCGCCAACCATCTCGCGCACGTCACCCGTGATGACAGCGAGATCGGCCATGACCTTCTCGGCGTTGGTGTCTTCCCCGCCGCCGTAGAGGATGTTGCGAGCGATCCCGTTACCCTCGCGGATCCCCTCCAAGGTCTTGGCAATTTCGTCCGCGGCGTTGCCGATCTGCTGTGCGGCTTTGGAACCGTCCTCGCCGTAGATCACCTCGTGCACCAAGCCTGGGCCGTTGTTGATGCGCTCGACGGTTTGGTCGACCCCTCGCAAGATCTCCGAGAGCTGAGCCGACGTACGCCGCAGGTCAGCCACCGCCTTCGACAAATTCTCCGCTTCTTGTTTGTCGCGGATCAACCTGGGGACGTAGCCCTCCCCCTTGTCCAGCGACTCGGCGAAGTTTCTGATCGAATGCGCCGTGACTTGGATGTCGTCTCTGAATTGATCCGTCGAGAGGGTGTCGCTGGTCTTCTCGATGTTGCCAAGTACGGCATCGAACTTCTCGCCGAGCCCCTCCACCTTGGCGAACAACCCTCCAGATACCTCCGAGGGGATCATGCTGTCTTCGCGCACCTGTGGTTCGCCAACCGCGCCCATGCTGATCTCGATCAACTTGTCGCCCAACAGACCCTTGGGTGAGATGGTCGCGCGACTATCACCGCGGATGCGCCGAGCTTCCGAACGAACGATCGACAAGGTGACGACGACCTCGGAGCGCTTCTCGTCTTCGGGATAACCCACCTCGGAAACGTGGCCGATGTTCACGCCGCCCATGAGCACTGGTGCGCCCGGCCCCAGCCCTTGCACGTTCTCGAAGGTCGTGAAGTAGGTGGCCTTGCCTTCGAACATGCGATCCGAGTCGCCGATCATGAAGACCATCAACCCGATCACCGCCAACCCGGCGACTACGAACGCGCCAACCTTGACCTCAGTCCTCACAGCCACCCAGCAAACCTAGCTTGAAATCGCAACCAGCCCAATTGCAGAGTGAAAACCCTCGCGAAATCCCGCAGCTCGCAGACTCGTCCCAGAATCGAGTCCGAAACGAGCGGCGTCTCAGCGCGTAGATGCCTACGGCAAACGCGTTCCTCACGCTCTTCGGCTGCGCTCGTTTGGGAGAAATTGCCACAGGGCCCGGCGGCCGGGTGCTCACCAGATGCCGCAAGCACGCTAGCCACGATGCCTCCGTACATCGTCAGGCGTTGAGCAACGTCTCCACGTCCTCTTTGACGGGCGCTCGCCCAGCAATGAAGTCGGCCATGCGCGGGTCACGACAATTGCGCGCCTCCTCGACCGTGCCCTTGAAGATGATCCCGCCGCTGTGAACCATCGACAAGCGGTCACTGATCGTAAATGCGCTGCCCATGTCGTGAGTGACCACGACGCTCGTGATGTTGAGGCGCTGACGTAGCCCCATGATCAGGTGGTTGACGCGTGCGGTGTTGATTGGATCGAGACCTGTCGTCGGTTCGTCGTACAACACCACCTCGGGGCGCAGCGCGATCGCCCGTGCAAGCGCGACTCGCTTCCGCATACCGCCGGACAAATCTGCCGGGTCCATGCGTTCGATCCCGGGCAGGCCCACCAGATCGAGCGCCCACGCCACACGTTCGATCATGTCTGACTCCGACATGGTGTCGTAGAAGTGCTCCCTCAGCGCGTAGCTCACGTTCTCGTAGACGTTGAGTGAGTCGAACAACGCGCCCGCCTGAAACAACATGGCGATGCGCTGCCGCAGCTCGGCGAGGGCTTGTTCATCCATGGTCGTGACCTCTTGGCCGTCGAAGATGATGTGCCCTTCGTCAGGCTTGAGCAGACCGATCAGCATCTTCAGCATCACGCTCTTGCCGACGCCCGATCCCCCCAAGATCGTGAACCCCACCCCCTTTTCTATCTCCAAGTTGAGGTTGTCGTAGATGACCTTGGGGCCAAACGCTTTGGAAACGCCGATGAACTGAATGTACGGTTTCGCCACGCTGCTCGGTCTCCGCGAACTGCGAGCAAGACTGGACGATGACTCGCCGCACGTCAATCACCACGCCCCCATGCGCTCCGCGTGGCCAGAAGCGCAATCACTCGAGCAGAAGCCGCTCGATGAACAGCTCGGGCTGGGTCACCCCACGGAACGTATTTCGGCGCAAGTCCCCCAGCAGCCTGGCGCGCCCTCGTAGCCCCAGCCCCTGTTCGGCGAGGTTCGGACCAAACGCGTCGAGCTGCCACTCCCCGAAACCGAGCCGCAGCTTCAGATGCCCGCTTCCCACCTCGCGCGCCGAGAGCACCTCCGCCTGGAGTTCGAGCAAGGGGCGCGGGTTGTCCGCACAGCAGGGCTCGAGTCGATCGAGGTCGTCGAGCAGCTTGGCGGGTGAGTCCCCCTCGAACCAGGGAATGCTGGGTGGCGACTTCGCCGTCGCGGGCTCAGCCCCATGCTCGGCAATCGCTGCGCAAAACGCCTGGCGGAACGGCACGAGCGCCGACCAACCGAGTTCGAACCCCGCAGCCGCCTGGTGCCCTCCGAAGCGCACCAAGTGACCAGCACATTCCGACAGCGCGTCGAACAGTCGTGACCCCTCGGGACCGCGAATCGAGCCGCGCCCGGTCGCGCCGCCCGACTCCGAGTCCTCGAAACCGACCACCGCAACGGGCCTGCCGTAATCGTCGGCCAACCTTCCTGCGACGATACCGACAATGCCGTGGTTCCAACCGCGTTTACCCAATACGATGGCCGGGTGCTCAGCGTAACCCTCGGCGTCTACTAGGGCCTTTGCCTCGTCGATCATCGTCTGCTGCTGCTCGCGGCGCCGCGAGGTGAGTTGCGACAGCTCAGCGGCCAAAAGCTCCGCTTCTCCAGCGTCCGCGGCTAGAAGTAACCGCAGCGCCAAACTCGGATCCCCCATGCGCCCAGGCGCGTTCAGCTGCGGCGCGATGCGAAACGCCACCTCACGCGAAGTGACTGGACCTGCCTGGGAAACGCCCAGCAGCTCGAGCAGCGCGCGCACTCCTGGACGCTGCGCCTCGGCGATTGCAGCGAGCCCCGCACGCACCAACGTGCGGTTGTCCCCGTCCAGCGGCGCAACGTCAGCGATGGTGCCAATCGCCACCAGATCGAGCCAACGACGGATGTCGAGCTTCGATCCCAACTGTTTGCGGACAGCCGCGATCACGGACAGCGCCAGACCACACGAAGCCATGCCCTTGTAGGGAAAGCCACACTCGGGACGGTGAGGGTTCAAGAACGCCACCGCGGGCAGTGGTCGGTCTGGGACCAAGTGATGGTCGATGACTACCGTGTCGATCCCCTGTTCGCGCAACAGGGCGAGGCTGTCGTGGTCCGACGAGCCACAGTCACAAGTGACGAGCAGCTTGGGAGTCATCTCCGCTATCTTGCGAGCAGCGTGAGCCGACACGCCGTAGCCACCTTCGAAACGACTGGCGAGCAGCGGTTGCGCACGCCCGCCGAGCTGACGGATCGCTTCCGTGAGGATCGCGGTCGAAGTGATGCCGTCACAGTCGTAGTCGCCGAACACCACGACCGACTCCCCCGAACGTATCGCCCGCGCGATGCGACTGGCAGCCGCGTCACGGTCTGCCATCTTATCGGGCTGAGTCAGACCAGATAGCCGCGGCTCGAGGAACGCGCGCGTCGGCTGTTCTTCACCCAAGCCGACTTGGGCGAGCCAAGCGGCGACCGTGCGCGACAGCCCGAAACGTTTCGAGAGCTGCTGCGCCGACTCGCCGCTCGGATCAGACAACCGCTTCGGCCTTCTTCTGTCCGACGGGCCGCGCACGCTTGCGCTGCGGCATCTTGGAGAAGAAGCGACGATCGAGCCAATGAGTCAGGGGCAGTGCGACGAAGATCGACGAGTACGTACCCAAGATGATGCCGATGATCAGCGTGAGCGAGAAGTCTTTGAGCGGACCCGTGCCCCAGTAGAAGAACGCCGTCAAACTGACGATGGTCGTGCCAGAGGTCAGCACCGTGCGGCTGAGCATTTCGCTCAAGCTCACGTCGATGATGCGCATGAAGTTCGTACCGCGCAGTTTGCCGACGTTCTCGCGTACACGGTCGTAGACGACCACGGTGTCGTTGACCGAATAACCAACGATGGTGAGCAGAGCCGCCACGGTTATCAAGCTGATCTCGCGCTGAAGCAACACCAACGCGCCGAACGTCACAATCGCGTCGTGGGCCAGGGCCAACACGGCGCCTGGCGCGAAGCGCATGTCGAAGCGGAACGCGATGTAGACCATCACGAAGACCAGCGCGATCGCGAGACTCTTGATCGCAGCGTCTCGCAAGAGGGCGCCTGCCTTGGGTCCGACCCACTCGACCCGAAGTAACTTGTCGGGCACCACGTCGCTGCCGAGCTCTGCTCGCAGGCCGTCTATCAGCTGGTCGCCTTTGCTCTTGAGCTGGATCTCGACGCGGTTGTCGCGCTCGTTCTGCAGTGATGGGTTGTTCTCGCCCTCGCGCAGCACGACGCCTCCGATGCCTCCAGCCATCGCGCTCTTGATCGCGGCTAGGTCGGGGTCGTCGCGATACCGCACGGTGATCTTGTCGCCACCTGGGCTGAACTTGACTTCGCTCGCCTGCAACCGTTCGGGACAGCGCGCCGCGTCCAGTTCGTCACCGAAACACAGCGCGTCCTCGATGGCTGCTTTGCCCGCCTCGTCGATCGTCGAGACCTCTTGCACGCGGATGAGAAAGCGGTTCGGCCGCTCCTCGTCGTCGACGCGAATCACATCGGGGCTCAAAAAGCCGCTGGCTTCGACCGCCTGACGGATCTGATCGTCGTTGACCTCAGACTTGAACGCCAGCTCGATCTCGGTGCCGCCCTTGAAGTCGGTGCCCATGTTGGGGCCAGGCGGGAAGAACAGACTGCCGAGAGAGGCGACCACGAGCAGCAGGGTGACCAGTGCGGCCCCCTTCCGCTGGGCCATGAAGTTGT
The DNA here is from genome assembly GCA_965651905.1 of uncultured bacterium. Classification (GTDB taxonomy): domain Bacteria; phylum Myxococcota_A; class Polyangia; order Polyangiales; family Polyangiaceae; genus SZUA-265. Next base: position 35,211 of record CBFGUG010000079.1, read on the forward strand.
AGACTTTACCTACGGGGAACAGCTGCATGACTCAACCTATGTCCAATTTTGCCGTGCGACCCATGCCGCGCACCCAGAAGTCGAAGAGCAGTCGCGAGACCACGACGCTACAGAAAATACCCGTCGTCACACCCACCATCAGAGTGACGGCGAAGCCCTTGATTGGACCAGTTCCGAACTGCGCGAGCACAAACGCCGTGATGAGTGTCGTCAAGTTGCCATCGACGATGGCGGACAGCGCTTTGCTGTACCCCACTTCGACGGCTGTGCGCGGCGAACGTCCACCGCGCAATTCCTCGCGGATGCGTTCGTTGATCAGAATGTTGGCGTCCACACTCATACCGATGGTGAGCGCCAAGCCAGCGATGCCCGGTAGCGTCATGGACGCACCGAAGGTCGCCAGAACCGCCAGCTGCAAGAACAGGTTCATCCCCACCGCCACGTTGGTGATGAAACCCGCGCGGCGGTAGTAGAGGACCATGAACGCCAACACGAGCATCGCGCTGACCAGCGCGCCGCGAACGCCCAGGCTGATCGACGTTTCGCCGAGCGAGGGTCCGATGTGTTGTTCATTGGAGGGCGTGATGGGCGCGGGCAATGCACCCGAACGCAACACCAACTCCAGCTTGCGCGAATCACGCAGCTGGGTTTGTGGGTCACTCGACCCCATCGTGATGCTGGCGCGGCCACCGGGAATGCGCCCCTGAATGACGGGCGCGCTCTCGACGCGATCGTCGAGAATGATGGCGAAACGCCGCTTGATGTTCTCACCCGTGATGCGCTCGAAGATCGCTCCGCCAGCGTCGGTGAAATTGAGAGCCACGTACCAGCCGCCCATCGACGTCTGACCCTGGTCGGGCGTCGCGATCGCGTCGCGGATCAGATCGCCGGAGATCTCGGTGCGCGACTTGAGCAAGTACGTGCGCCAGCCCGATTCCTCCTCTTCACCCGTATCGGGGTTCGTGGCGTACGCCAGTTCGTACCCGAACTCGCGATCAGGTGGCAGCTCCAGCGTCGAAGTCCAATCCTTCAGCCGTGCAAGGGCTGCTTTGGGGTCTTCACCCTTTCGGAGCTCCGCAAACGCGTAGGTGCTGGTCTGGCGTAGCGCGTCGCCTTCGGGATCCACGCCGACAGGTACCGACTCTGCACGCAACTCCACCCCATCGGGGATCGACGCGCTCACGTCTTGGCTCAGCTGGCCCAGGAAGTCGTTGTTGTCGTCCAGCAACTTGAACTCGAGCCGCGCCGTTTGGCTGATGATTTCGCGAATTTCATCGAAGCGGGCTTCTTCACGACCAGGCACCTCGACGATGATGTCCTCGTCACGAGTCGAGACGGACGCTTCGCGCAGACCGAGCTCGTCCACGCGACGCAAGATGATCTCTTTGGCTTGGTTGACCGCCGCGGTCCGAATTTCGGACTCGGTGGCCTCCTTCAAGTGAAACTCGTACTTGCGCTCGTCTTCGCTGCGGCTGAACGCGAGGTCACCGCCGAACTGGTTGAGGAAACGACTGTCGATCTTGGCCGGATCCGCACCCTCTTTGACGACCAGCGTGATGTTGTTGGTGTTCTTGCGGCTGGCGGTCAGCTCGACGATTTCTCGCAGCTTTTGGTAGACCTCTTCACTCGGCGTGTCGTCGCCTTCGTGAAGCTGGTAGATCTTCGCCAACTCGCGGCGCATGTCCTCGTAGCGGCTGTCGCGACGATCTCGGATCGCCTCTTCGACATCGACCGTGTAAACGAGGCGAAGACCACCGTCGAGATCCAGACCCGCAACGAGTTCGAAGTCGATCCGTTCCTTGACGTAGTCGGGGATCGGGACGGCACCTTTGCTCAAGTTCGAGATCGTCGGCCACAGCGAGACGGCACCCAGCACGACCACGCCGAGCACCAAACCCGCGCGCAAACGCCAGCCATTGTCGACCAAGTTGGACGCGGTGATGGCGGCCCAAAGGGCGAACAGGCCAAAAATGACCATGGCCCAGAATGCGTCGTAGTACGCCGACGCACCTGCACACGCCGCACACAGCGCTGCCAACCAAAAGGCGCCCCGCTTGGCACGTCGCACGTAGCCTAGAAGCACAAACAGCAGCGTCAGCGCTGCAAGACCGTATGCAAGGTTGTGATGAACCACAGC
>CBFGUG010000080.1:0-37047 GCA_965651905.1 uncultured bacterium
GTAGCGCCTTCGCCCAGGGTCGACTCAACCCACACACGCCCCCCCTGAGTTTCGACCACTTTCTTGACCAACGCCAGGCCGATACCCGTGCTCTCGAACTCGTCACGCGGCCGCAGAGTCTGGAACACTTCGAAGATCTTGCTGTGGTGCGCTGGGTCGATTCCTGGCCCATCGTCAGCTACCGAAAACTCCACGAACGACCCTAGATCGGCCAGCTCCACCTTCACCCCGAGCGCTTGTTCACCCCGGTGTTTGATAGCGTTGGATATCAAGTTGAACAACACCTGCTCGAGCGGAGCCACCGCACCACGAACCGTCGCTCCCGAGGTTGGGACGGAGATGGTCACGTCAGGCGCAGGATCAAGCAGCGCGACGATGTCCTCGATGACGTCAGCCACATCAATCTCTTGGGCGGGCTCACTCGTTGCGCCAGCGCGCGCATACTCCAGCAGACCATCGAGCAGGGCCTCCATCCGCATCACCCGAGAGGCTAGCAGCGTCAAGTTCTCGTTGACGTCCGCGCTGAGCAGCTCTGCGGGCAAGTCTTCGCGTATCCAAGAAGCTGCGTTTTGGATGGCACGGATTGGAGCCTTCAGATCATGCGAAACCGCGTACGTGAATCGCTCCAGGTCCTCGTTGGAACGCGAAAGCTCGGCTGCTTGATTCGCGATGGCCCGCTGCTGCCTGTACTGCTCCGTACGATCGATGATCGCGGCCAGCACGACCTTGTGCGCCTCGACTGGGTTGAGCCCAACCTCAATCGGAAACTTGGTCCCATCTTTGCGGCGGGCCTCTAGTGATCGTTGTTCTCCGACACGACTCGCCATCTTGCCAGATCCGAGCTGCAACCAAGGATGGGATTGTCGCTGCTCCGTAGGTACGAGCACTTCTATGGACCGACCCAGCAGCTCCTGTTTCTCATAGCCGAACAGCCTGACGCTCTCGGCGTTGAGCAGGATGATTCTCCCATCCAAGTCGGTAGCGATCATGGCGCTGGGTGAGGCCTCTACCGCTACCTCGAAGAGCGCCTCCGCCCGCCGTCTCCTGTTCAACTCCAGTTCCACCTCGTTGAGCGCGCGAGTCGTCCGCTCAACCTCCGCTTCCAGTGCCGCGGGTGTACGCAGCGCGACCAGCGCAGGGATCATCGGAATCGCTGCGGCGACGGTTCCCAGAGACACCAGCGCCGTGCCCAACTTCGTGAGCCCTGCCCAGCGATACACGGGCTCCCAAAAGATGATCGCCTCGTTCAAGTGTGTCAGCCCGCACAACCAGATGAAAGCGACGAACAGCCACAACATCTTGCTCAGTGGTACGGGCATGTCCAGACGCCGTCGCATTGCGTATAGCAGCATCACGGGGATGGCCATGTACGCCAGGAAGATCGCCAAATCGGACCCGATGTGTAGCCAACCGTGAGCCTCAGACCAGCGCCCACAGTGCCACCGGGCCGGAAAGTCCGAGGTATCGAACAGCTTCTGAAGGAACTCGAGCATCGTTTGACTCCCCAACACCCAATCTGCCGATTGCCGAGCGGTGCGGCGGCAACCCCCGCGCGCCCAGCATACCATCCTGGAGTGTTTCGAGAACAAGGCGCGCGGGGAAAGTGCGTCCGAGAACACTCGAGCTGGCAAATGCGCCTGTTGCAACCACGCCATCCGGCGTCGAGCTGGCCGTTGTCACCCACGGCACTCAGCGTTAGCTCGTCATTTGTGAGGTCGGACGCAACGGGCGGCTGCGTCCCAGCACTCGCTATTTCCGAGGCAAGCCCAACTGCCACTGCAGTCGGCACTGGAGACCGCTTGGCAAACGCCATCTACACTTTGGCACCAGCCGAGCTCCAGGCACTCGGGCGCGTTGCGGCATTCGGCGTCGCTGGCTCCCGCGTTGTGACACACACCCTCCAGCTCGATGCAGCGCCCGCGCGTGGCGCACTCTTCCGAGGCTTCACAGCTTTCAGCGCTCGCGCGACAAGAGTAGATGGCGCTGACACATTGTCCGCGCACCGAACACGAAACGGACTCGGCACAGTCATCGTCGCTCGGTCGCGAGCAGCTGCCCGCATCGACGCAGTTGGGTTCGCCCTCGCACACGCGGGCAATCGCGCTCTCTTCGTTCTCTTCAGCGTCTGCTGCGCCTGCATCACCTTCGTCACTCACTTCGTCTTCGCAGGGCCGCGTGGCAACGCAGCCGTCGTTCCACGCGCTGCAGCGGCCAAAGAGTGTGCAAGCTTCGGCTCCCGCGCAGTCCGCGTCCGTGGCGGCGCCGCAGACGTTTCCCAGCTCCGCGTCGCGTTCGACGACACTACACGCCCCTTCCCGTGTGCACTCGGAACTCGCCGCACAATCGGCGTCACTTTCAGGCGCGCAGCGGACTCCGTCGAAACCGCAGCGACCCAACGTCTCACACTGATGACTCGATTGACGGCAATCGCTCTTGGCAGCGGGTACACACTCACCATCACGCGCAGAACAATGCCCTGAGCTGTCACACGCACGTGATACCGCACAGTCTGCATCCGCTCCCGCTCGGCAATAGCCATCTATCGCGGAGCAACGGCCGAGTAACGGGCACAGCTCGGGGGTCGCGCGACAATCCGCGTCGTCCTGGGCGAAACACGCGCCATTTTCCGCGAAACAAAGGCCGAGCTCCGCGCAGTCGCTCGAAGCACGACAGTCCGCGTTCTCTCCCGCCACGCACTGCGCGTCTGCCAGCGTGCACTCACCGCGCTCAGCGCATGCGTCACTTGCCGCGCAATCTGCATCGTCGACCGCAGCACACTCACCGTCAACCGCACCGCAACGCCCGAGGTTCTGACAATCGCGGTATTCACGGCAGGACTCATCGTTCCAAAACCCGCACGTCTGACTGGCCGCGCGAAACACGCATGGCGGCTGTTCACAAAGAAGGGCGAGCGAACAATCGAGCTCAGACACGGCGATGCAGTTGCGGTCCTGCAACTTGCATTGACCATACAACTCACAAAACCCTTCGCACGTCTCGTCCGGCACGGTTCCCCCACCCGGAGTCCCTCGCGCTGGTGGGGGAGCCGCCATGGCGGCAGCCGACGCCCCCGAGCCGTCCCCGGCCCCTGTCATCATATCGTTCGTCCCCACCGAATCCGTCGTCGCGACGCGCCGGTCCCCGTCGCGGCTCGTCGTCCCGGACCCGCACGCGCAAGCCAGCACCACGAGCGCAGCCGCCATCACCGACATTCGAACAGTCATCGTCACGCGTACGTACCCGCACGATAGAGGTGTGAGCAAACACCCGACTCTTCGACGCTTCGCGGCACGCCGCGGTTGGGTCAGGCCTGAATCATACACCGAGGTCGACCGTCACAGGTAGTCGAGCAGCGAATCGATCCGCCGACGTAAAACGTCCGCGTCAACCACCGGGTACCCCGCGTTGCGCTCGCTCTTTGGCCTTCGCGCGGAAGAAGCGTTCTACAGGCTCGTAGTCAGAATGTCGTGAATACGTCGCAACGCGAAATCGATGTAAATGTTCGGGAGCTCGTTCGAAAGCGACGAGACCATCCTTGAGGACATGAAAAGCCAGTTTGGGTGGAGCGTCGTTGAGCAGCACGACGTCCAACCGATCGGAGCGGAGCTCCGCGCCGAGCGCAGCGATCAACGACATCAACACGTCTTTGCGATCGGCACCGGGGGCCTCGTCCAGCAGGATCGCCACGTCGATGTCGCTGTGAGGCCGCGCTCTGCCCGTGGCGCGTGACCCGAACAACAGGGCAGCGCGAACGTTCGCCAGCGGCGCGACGGCACGGCCAACGGCCTCCAAGAGAGCTTCGCTGGATGGCTCACCAGACATTTCCTCAGTTTGCAGCAACACCAACCAACCCGCAACGCTGCCCTTCAGTAGTTCGATACCGCCCCCAAGATCGAGCCCGCCCAACAGAAACGGGACGAACACACCGGGCAGCGAAGCGCGGGTCGTCACGGAGCTGGCCTTGCCCATCGGGCCGTACACTTCCTGCGACTGGGTGGGTTCACAGACTTCCTCTCGACGTGAGGTCGCCAGCTGAACGTCCCCGCGGCCGTGAGATTGCGAGCGCACCAAGAGCGGACCCTCACGAACCTTCGACGTTCGCGGAGTTTTTTCTGGGGAGGCGCAGTGCGGCCAGTGCGCGGCTCACTCTATGGTGAGTGCGGTAAGTGACCGAACGTCGAGGTCCGAGGGCGCACGGCGCGCCAGCTGCATTTTCGGGCGCCAAACCAAACCCGAGTCAGCTCCTGACCTATCCGAGCGAAGCTTGCCCCAACCTTTTCGAAGGCGTTTCGCTCGTACGCAGTGCCGTGCTCGTTCGTCTCGCCGTCTTCACTGCGGCCGCTCAGCGTCTTGCGCGCCGCTCTCCGCGCTGAGGCGCGCTGCGTCGCCACCCACACGTCGGGGTTGTCCTGATTCCGCGCTACTGGGCGCTCGGTTCGTGGCTTTGCGGGTTGGTCCCAGCGTCACGAGCAGCCGATGATCCGCTGCGTCGTTCGGTATGCGTACGCGATCGCCAACCACGGGGTCGCCATCGAGCAGCATGCGTTCGACTCCGCGGGATACGCGCGCAGGGTTTTCGAAGACGATCTCGAGTCGTCCCCCGCCAGGCAAACGATACTCGACTTGGAAGTGTGTCCATGTGCTCGGTACGCACGGCGAGATGTGTAACTCGTCGCCGCGACGACGCACGCCTAGTAGACCCTCGACCCCGATGCGGTACATCCACGCTGCCGAGCCTGTATACCAGGTCCAACCACCTCGTCCGACGTGCGGCTCGCACGAGTACACGTCGGCCGCGACCACGTAAGGCTCGACTTGGTACTTCGCCAAGTCCGCTGATTCGGTGGTGTGGTGAATGGGATTGAGCATCGCCAGCAGTTCGTGGCCTTCATCGCCTCGCCCCTGTTCGAGCAGCGCGAGCGCGGTCCACAGGATGCCGTGGGTGTACTGTCCGCCGTTCTCGCGAATACCCGGCGGGTAGGCCGCGATGTAACCCGGGTCGGGTCCGCGTCCCTCGAAGGGCGGGGTGAGGAGTAACAACATCTTCTCGTCGCGGTCCCAAAGCTGCTCGAGCGATGAACCGAGCGCCTGGCGTGCGCGTTCGGGGCGACCCAGTCCCGAAAGGACGGCCCACGATTGAGCGATGGCATCGATGCGACACTCGACGCTCGACTGGGAGCCCAACGCTTCACCACCATCGAAGAAAGCGCGGCGATACCAGGCCCCGTCCCACGCGGCCTCGTCGACACTCGAACCGAGGCGCTTCGCCTCCGCGCGGCACCAGGTTGCCCGCTGCCCGTCGCTGCGGTCGTCGGCTAGTTCGGCGAAACGCGTCAGGACCGCTCCGAGGAACCATGCCAACCACACGCTTTCTCCTCGCCCCTGTAGACCCACGCGATTCATGCCGTCGTTCCAGTCGCCAGCTCGCATGAGCGGGAGGCCGTGGGGTCCGCGGGTGTTCGCCGCCTGCAGTGCACGAACGCAGTGTTCGTAGATCGACCCGGACTCCGCTGAAGCCGCGGGCACGCTGTACAAGTCGTCTTCACCCGCTTCGAGCAATCGCTCTTGCAAGAACGGAACCTGAGCGTCCCAAATGCTTTGGTCGCCAGTGCTCGCTGCGTATTCCAGTGTTGCCCACGGCAGCCAGATCAAGTCGTCGGAACATTGGGTGCGCACGCCTTCACCCGTGTCGGCGTGCCACCAGTGCTGAACGTCTCCCTCTAGAAACTGGCGCGCCGCGGAAGCCAGAATGTGCGCTCGCGTCAAGTCGGGGCGAGCGTGAACCAGCGCCAAGGAGTCTTGTAGTTGGTCGCGGAAGCCGTAAGCGCCGCCCGACTGAAAGAACCCCGAACGCCCCCAAAAGCGACAGCTGAGCACCTGGTAGAGCAACCAATGATTGGTCAGCAAATCGAAGGCGGCGTCCGGCGTCTTGACGCGCACTTGATCGAGCACGTCGCCAAACGCAGCGGTCGCAGACTCGAGTACGTACGAGGCGTCGTCCAAGCGGCTGTAGCGCGCCAGTAGAGCGAGCGCCTCGTGCTCGTCTTCACCCGCCCCCAACACGAACGCCAGGTTGCGCTCCTCACCAGGCTGCAACGTCAATCGCAACTCCAACGCTGCGCATGGGTCGAGGCCTGTGCCTACGTTGCCCGAGAGTGCCTGCGAGCCGACGGCCGCTGGACGCGCGCGTGTGCACGAGCGCCCGAGGAATTCCTCGCGGTCACCGCTGTACGAGTGTGGCGTCTCGGTCGCGGCAAAGAAGGCACGCGACTTCGGGAGAGGACCAAACGGATTGCGCGCTACGATGGCGTTCAGTTCGGGGAGGTACGACGTGGTGGTCGAGACACGCAGCGTCTCGCGATGGTTGCCGAGCACCCATTCCACGAAACCGTAAACGCTCACGGTCTTGGCGTGCGTGGCCTGATTCCGAATCGACACGTGCCACACCTTGACGGCGTCATCCGGGCTGACCGACACCGTCAATCTCTGAAACAGTTCGTTTCGAGTGTGTTCGAAACTCGAGTGACCTTGGGCATGTCGCACGAGGTAACCAACGTCACCTCCTGCAGGGGCGGGCGTGAGACTCCAGCACTGATCCTGCCCGGAGTCGCGGACGAAGAACAGTTCACCTGACGGGTCTTGTGTCGGGTCGTTCGACCACGGGGTGAGGCGATTCTTCTGACTGTTGTCGTACCAGGTGAAGCTACTGCCCGCCTCGGTCACCAGCGCGCCGAAACGCGGCCCCGCCATGACGTTGCTCCACGGCTGCGGCGGACGGCGCCCGGGCCCGATGTCCATGACGTACGCCCCATCTCGAGCGGAGAAGCCGCCAATGCCGTTGTCGAACATCAGTCGTTCACGATTCATTCGAGGCGCGATCTTCTGGACTGTGGGTAGCGCTTGGGGCCGCGGTGCACGCTGCTGCTCGCTCTCGTTCGACGAAGCCGCGGGGATCCTTCGCGGACGTTCTCCGAGGTTCAACGCACGGAGTTGTTTGGCCAGCGATCCTCGAGACGCGTACAACACTGCGCGCGCCGCTGTGAGCAAGAGTTGTAGATCTTCTTCGGGGATGAGGGCGGTGCGCCGCAAGAAAACGCCGCCGCGCTGATCGACGTGGCCCTCCGCTGGCGTCGAGCGAATCAAACTCAGCACGACATCCTGCACGGGCTGCAGGTACCCGGGCGCCTCCTCGTTCAAGATCAACAGATCACTTTGCACGCCATTGAGCCGCCAGTACTCGTGAGCCAACAACAGATCGCGACACAAGTTGGAAAAATCCACCTCGTCGAGCCTCAACACGACGATGGGCAGGTCTCCGGAAATCCCCTGCGACCACAGCGCGTCTCGCCCGCGGGCCCCACTTGGCGGATAGCCGGTTCCGCGCAGCGCCGCCTGCGGATGGATCACCGCCGACAGCAGGCGCTGATAGCGGTGGGCTTTCGACGAGCTGATGTTCAAGTGCCGCAGCCCGACCCGAGCGTCCGCCCAGGCCAAGTCGAAGGCCCGCGGGATGCTGTGTGGCGCCGCATACAACTCAATCAAGTCGAGCAGCGCCGTGCGCGACTCGGCAACCAGGGTGACGAGAGACGATCGCACCTGCTCACCCGGTGCCAACGCCACCCGACGACGTAACACCAGCGCTGGATCGAGCGCGCCACCGGAAGCGGCACTCAACTTCCAATGTTTTGCCATCGCGATCGGTTCCGCGAGGCTTCCCTCTCGCCCCAGGAATTCCTCGCGAGACGTGCAGAACTCGAGCGGCGACTCAGGCGAGCCACTGCCGATCAACATCTGCCCAACCCAGACCTCTGCTTCGTGCTCACTGCGTTTGCGGCGATGGGCGATCAGAGCCTGGTGCGGCTCGTGGTATTCGGTTTCCACGAACAGCTTTTGAAACGCAGGATGGGCGATGTCCGCCGAACGCGGCGCGAGGCAAAGCTCCGAAAACGAGCTCAGATCCAATTGGGCAGTCGTCTGGCCGTGATTGGTCAGAGTGATGCGGCGAATCTCGGCGGCGTGTTCCGGCGACAGCACGATTTCCGTCGATGTTTCGATATCGCCGTCGCGACGCTGCAGTTCAATCTTATCGATCGAGAAAACGACGTCGTAGTGATTCGGTTCGGCGAGCGTGGGCAGGTAACCCCCGGACCACAACGTACCCTCGTCCAAGTTCCTGACGTAGATGTAGATGCCACCTGCACTTGCCGCCGCATCCTCTCGAAAACGGACGACGTCGAAACCTCTCCAGCTCATGAAGCCTTCACCCGCCGTCGTCACCCACGTGGAAAGGTCGCCAAAGCCCAACAGGTGTCCCCGCAGCTGTCCGTGGCGCATCTGATCGAGGTCGAGGTGCGCTGTGATTTCGTGCTCGGCCCCCGTCGAGAGGCGCGGCGCCGCACGTGGTGTCTCCGGCTGCACGACTCCAGCCCGCGCTGGGATGCGCTCCTCGAGCAACAACGCGCAGGCTTTGACTCGCGCGTCCGCGTGGAAGCGACGTTGCATCGCGAAATCCGTCAGCAGGTTCGACATGGCCACCAACGTCATGCCTTGGTGGTGGGCCATGAACGCCTTGACCACGACACTTTGGCGACCTGGCGGCAAGCGAGAGGGAGTGAAGTCGATGGCTTCGTAATACCCGTAGTCGCCATCGAGACCGATACGACTGAGCTCCGTGAAGTTCTTCGCGGCTGCACGGGCGCGGACCAACGCAGCCAGCGCCGTAGCATAAGGCGAGATGACCAGGTCCTCGCCGAGGCCAGGCTTCAACCCCAGCTCTGGCACACCGAAGGCGCGGTACTGGTAGTTCATCCCGAGGTCCATCACGTTGTATGCGGCCTCCGACACGCCCCACGGAACACCAAAGCGCGCGGCATGTTTCATGTGTCGCTCGATGGCCGCGTGATAGGTTTGATCGAGCAGCGTGTCGGCAAAGCTGCGTGTGACCAGCAGCGGCATCAGGTACTCGAACATCGAGCCGCTCCACGACAGTAGTCCCGGAGCGGATGCGTACTTCGCCCGCAGTCGTCCAAGGCGGAACCAGTGCTTCTGGGGCACATCCCCTTTGGCGATGGCGACCAAGCTCGCCAGACGCGCTTCGGACGCCAGCAAGTCGTAGTGCGAGTTGTCGAGACGCCCAGCGCCCACGTTGTAGCCGATCGAAAACAGCGACCGCTCCTCGTCGTACAGGAACGAGAAGTCCATGCGCGCCACGAGTTCGTCGGCGCGAGCCGACAGCTCATCGAGCATGACGATCGTGTTGCGTGCTTCGGCCGCGGCTCGCTCGATGTCCTCGTCGAATTCGTTCAAGGCGTGTTCGAGCTGCGCATCGCGGCGCGCTCCCTGCTGCACCGCGAGCCGTCGAGCGAGCGTCCGCAGCTCGTCGCTGCTTCGAACTACGTCGCGCACGCTGACCGTGGCACGAGCCAAGTCTTCGAGCCTGCGCAGATCCGCGGAGTGCTCGGCATCGAGCGCGTCACCCAGCGCACTTCGCAAGCCATCGAGCGAACGCAAATACGGTAGGTACTGCTCCAGCGTCCTCAGTCCGTGATCGAGGGTTCGCTTGGCGGTGTCCAACCAATGATTCGTCTCCGGGTCCCAACCCTCGCGTCGCGCCTCGGCCATTGCACGCTGGACAGCGTCCGAGGCTTGACGCAGCACTCGAGTCAATGACGCCGGCTCGCTCGTGCACTCACGAATGCCTCGCGTGAGCGCTCCGTCGAGTTCGTCACATACACCCAGGGCGGCGCTCGCCCAGGAGCTGGACCCGATGGCTTCTCGCGCCAGATTCACGGCGTCCTGCGCCGCTTCCAGCGTGTGAGCAGAGATCAATGGAGTGGTTTGCGCCTCGCGACACGTCTGCGCGAGGGTCCACAAGTAACCAGCTAGGTTACCGCTATCCACCGTCGAGACGTAACGGGGCTCGAGCGGAACGAGGGTCGTCGTATCGTACCAGTTGAGGATGTGACCCTCGCGCTTCTCCATCCGCTCCATCGTGCCCAGCGTGTCCGCCCAGCGCGACATCGCGTCGCCTAGGGTGATGAACCCCAGGTCGCGGGCAGATCCGACGGCCAGCAAGTATAAGCCGATGTTCGTGGGTGAAGTGCGATGGGCGACGACTCCGCGCGGATCTTCCTGAAAATTGTCGGGTGGCAAGTAATTGTCGCCCGCGTCGACGAAACGCTCGAAGAATCGCCAGGTCTTGCGTGCGATTCGGCGGAAGGTCCGCACCTCGGCCGCACCCCACGGCTCGGCAACGGCAACCGGCTGGACGCTGGAGATGAACAGCGCGATCCACGGCGCCACGACCCAAAACATCAACACTGGCGCGGCAGCCACCAGCGCCTCTGGCGACAGCACGACGACTCCTGCCGCGATGATCACGGCCAGCGCTGAAGCCAACAACAGGCGCGGCACGCGCAGCACGCTGTCTTCTCTTGCGCGCGATGCGTCGCGCATGCTCGTCCACTCGAGGAGTTTCTGGCGACTGATGCCCTGACGATAGATCGAGCGAACGATCGCATCGATGGCCACCAGCGCCTGGTCCAACAAGAAAACGAGCGAGAGCAAGGCTTGCTGAGCATTGCTCTTCAAGTCACCGCCTAGTCCCCCAAGCCATTCGAGCTGTGCATCCGATCGGGCGAAGGCAAACGCCAGGCGACCCAGTACGGGTACGACGAAAACGGACGCGATGAGGGCCGTACCCGCGAGCGCAACCGAAGGTCCGGAAAGCCACGTGATCACCCCGAGCACGACCAGCGCGGGCGCGAGCAAGCTGCGACGCAAGTTGTCGAGCACCCGCCAAGTGTCGAAGGGACGAAAGTCGAAACGGCGCGTGCCCTTTTCGTCGGGCACGCGCGCGCGAAGCCACGGCAAGAGTTGCCAGTCGCCGCGGATCCAACGATGCTGCCTGCCTGCGGCTACCGAATAAGCCGCGGGCTGCTCGTCGAGGACCTCGATATCAGACGCCAGCGCAGCGCGAGCGTAGATGCTCTCGAACAGGTCGTGACTCAGTACCTGATTTTCGGGGACGCGACCGGTCATCACCTGAGCGAAGGCGTCGACGTCGTAGATGCCTTTGCCGACGAAGGAGCCCTCACCGAATAGATCTTGGTAAACATCCGATACGGCCGTCGTGTACGGATCGATGCCGGGAGGTCCCGCTGCAAGGCGCGAAAAAATGGACCGCCTGGCGCTCGTCGGTGAGGTGCCGACGCGCGGTTGGATGATGGCGTGTCCGCGGACGACCCGTCGGGTCCGGGGATCGACCACAGGACGATTGAGCGGATGCGCGAGGGCGCCGACCAGACGGCGCGCCACGCCGAGGGGTAAATCCGTATCCGTGTCCAGGGTTATCACGTAGCGCACGCGCGCCAGCAGCTTGCGCGGGGCCGTCACGATCTGAAAGCTCGTGTCCGTGGCTCCTCGCAACAGGCGATTGAGCTCAGCCAACTTGCCGCGTTTACGCTCCCAGCCCAAGTAGCGGCGGCGCTCATCACGCTCAGTCGGGTTGAGCAGACGGCGACGGTGTAACAAGAAGAACCGCGGCTCGAGTCTCCCCGCGTTCAAGCGTTCGACGGCAGCGACAGCTTTGGAGAGCAGCTCGGCTTCACCATCCTGCTCGGGTCGGTCCGAGTCGGGAAAGTCCGTCAGCAAAGCGAAGTGCAAGTTGTCGTCGGCGTTGGCTAGACTGCGCACTTCCAGTTCTTCGAGGAGCTGTCCGAGGGCTTCGGAATCCGTGAGCAACGTGGGAACGACGACCAGGGTGCGGTGTTCGTCGGGGATGCCATGTCTGAATTCGAGCTTCGGAAGCAGTCTAGGCGCGACGAACGTCACCACCAGCGTGTTGACCACGGCCACCGCGATCTCACTAATCGCCAGAAGCAGCAGCGGAACGAGCAACAGTTGAAGCCACCCACTGGGTGCGAACCTGAAGTGGTGGAGCAACACGCCCGCGGTGATGAGCACGGTCAACGCCCCCATCGCACCGAGGTAACAAGCCGACGGATGGTCGGCGATGAAACCGCCTACGCGACCTACGACGCCAGGCCGATACTCGATCTTCTCACGCAAGGATCGTTTACCCGCGTCGACCAGATAGTAGCCGATGTGCGCCTCGCGGCTCGAGGCCGCCGCGGCGGATGCCATCGACAGCGCGCGCTGCGCGACCTCGGTCTCACTACAGGGACTGCGCCGCGCCATGCGTTCGACACAGTGCCGATAGCGGTCGCGCGAGGGATCGTCCATGGTCGGATAGGCGCCGCTCGGGTCCTGCAACAGAATCGCCTCGACGTGACTGGTCGCAGCGAAAAACACGCTCCAATCCAGACTGTTGATCGAACGCATGCTGGTGATGGCGTTGCCGACGGATACTTGATCCGCCGCTTGCCTCAAGTGATGGCGACGAGCGAGCTCCTCGGGCGTGGTGTCCAGGCGCGCGGTCTGCTCGGCGATCCAATCGAGCGCTTCACCCGGAGCATCTTCGCGCTCGCGTAGCCGCTTGAGCAAGGTGACTAACAGCGCGTCGCTGGGCGTACGAAGGTCCCCAAACTGACGCAGCTCCATCAGCGCCGCTTTCCGGCCTTGCTCTATGGCAGGGTCATCCGCTCGACCTGGCCGCGCGGATAACTGCGGCAACAACCGCCGCGCCCAGCTCTCCGCCAAGTCTCGATCGTCGGCGTTCGCCTCCGAAACCGCCAACGCACTCACGGCCAACACCAGACCCAGTCGCAACATGATGGGCACAGCCCAAAGCTCACCGATCGTCAGCACACGCTCGGTCTGGTACGCGTCGACGAAACGCGACAGCGAACGAAAGTCCACATGACAGTCGGTATGGCGCAGATACTCCAGGCACAGCGCGTAGACGAGCGGGTAGCCTCGCATTCGCCCGCGCCCCATGCGCGGCAGTTTGACCAAATATCCCCACGGCAGGTCCTCGTCGATCTCGCGCAGCTGACCTTCGACGATGTGGCTGTTGTCGAGCAGCCACATTTCGGCGGGTGATGGATCGCGCTGTCGTTCCGCGCCCTCGGCTAACGTCGCGTACGCGATTTGGATTAGCTTCCGCGTCTGGCGGAAGCGGCGACGCAAAGGTCTCGCGGAACAGTTGGACGCAGCGTCGACGTGCGCGCGCCCCAGCGCCACAGCGCGCTCGGCAAGATGATCCTCCGTGAGAATTTCCCCGCGAAGGCACTCAGGGTCGTCCCCAGCTCGCAGCTGGTCGATATGAATGTCCACAGCCTCGAGCCCGAACCTTTCAGAAACACCGCACTCCATCGCCGCCCGCTGGCGACCGGCGAGCGGCAACGTTCACTCATCAGGCGTATCGCTACGCCCGAGAACTAGGCGGACCGCAACCGCTGTGCGGATTCTGATCCCGCGGAGAAGGTCGCATCTTCGGCTCGAGCTGGCCCGAGACGCGTCGGGCGAACGGCGCTGGCGCCGAGGCCCGCCACTCGATGAAGCCACGCCCCATTGATCAGCGGCCAATCTGATGGTTTCTGCATGCAGGACGCGAAGTCATCCTCTTCATGCACGGAGCATCCATCGCTACTGGCACAGATTGGGCAAGGCTGCCGTGAGGATACTCGTCGCCACTGCGCGTCACCCCAATCACCAAGAACCACTCGAGTCATTTGTTCAAACTCTCCATCGCTGCTCGACTGACACCGGACCTCGGTCTCGACGGCAACTGGGCAGTAGCGGTGCACTGAACGTGCCAGGCCCGCGACTCGCTCAGAGTGAGAAAGAGTGCTTGTGCTTTCTGTGACTTACCCGAAGCGCGCAGTCTCGCCGCACCATCCCGCCCCGCGGCGTCCCGCCTCATTCGCGCGCGCGATCGCCACTTCACCCGCGTCGGGGCGTTGCCCTGTCTAGCCACTCCGAGAGCCTACGGATTCGACGAGTGTCCATTTCGAAGGTGCACTTTGGACTTGGCTCCGAGGCAGATCAGGCAGAAGGGTGCTCGCATGCATGAGCCGATGAGTTCCCAAACGCGCGTCCGTCGCGCCACGTTGGTCGCCTTAGCGCTGCTGATCAGCTTGGTGTTCTTGTGGATGATTCATCAGTTTCTGATCCCACTGCTGCTCGCAGCTCTGCTGACCGCGATGGTTCAAGGGCCACACGAGTGGCTGCGAAACAAGTTGGGCAAACGCCGCGTGGTGGCAGCAGGCGTGACAGTAGTGCTCACGGCACTCCTGGTCATTTTGCCCGTGACCGGGTTCATCACGTTGCTGGCCGTGGAAACCGTCGCACTCACGGCGCAGGTGCGTCCCTGGCTGGAGCAGGCGAACGCAAGCGAGCTCAGCGCCGGACTGCGAGACACCGAACTATACGAGTTGATCAGGCCGTACCGCGATCAGCTCATAGAGCGCGGGGGTTCGTTGCTCAGCCAGATCGGCAGCTACGCAGGCGCCGCGGTGACGTCGTTCATGCAAGGGACCGCGGA
Organism: uncultured bacterium; assembly: GCA_965651905.1. Taxonomy (GTDB): domain Bacteria; phylum Myxococcota_A; class Polyangia; order Polyangiales; family Polyangiaceae; genus SZUA-265. The sequence goes on from CBFGUG010000080.1 coordinate 14,447, forward strand.
GTTCCTACTCGAACTGTTCGTGATGCTCTACGCGCTGTTCTACTTCTTGATCGACGGCCGCACCGCGCTGTCCAAGATTCTCTACTGTCTTCCGCTACCCGCCGAAGACGAACGCCGCATGCTGGACAAGTTCGTTTCCGTCACACGAGCAACCGTGAAAGGCACACTAGTGATCGGAGTACTGCAGGGCAGCTTGGCCGGCGTCGCTTTCTGGGTGGCCGGAATCCCAGGAGCGCTAGTTTGGGGAACGTTGATGGCCGTGCTCTCCGCGGTTCCCGGAGTAGGAGCCCCTCTCATTTGGATCCCTGGCGTAGCGTACCTGGGACTGACTGGGTCGATCGGGGCGGCTGCAGCCCTGTTTGTGTGGTGCGCGGCGATCGTCGGTACCCTGGACAACGTCCTGCGCCCGCGGCTAGTTGGCAAGGACACGCAGATGCCAGATCTGTTGATCTTGCTGTCCACGTTGGGAGGCATCGTGCTGTTCGGCGCGACGGGCGTCATCATCGGCCCAATCGTCGCTGCCCTATTCGTCACGATCTGGGACCTGTACGGCGTCGCCTTTCAAGACGTCCTGCCCGAAACCGATGTGACGCCCCCGAGCGATCAGAGCTAACCCGCACCCCACCTGGGTACGAGAGCACTCATCGCGTTCATACGTCGTCCTCTTCGGCCCTTCGACGCAACTCCGCCTCGAGTTCACGGACCCTCGCCTCCGAGGCTCGACGAGCTTCCTGCTCGAGTCGACGAGCTTCCTGCTCGGCTTCCGCGCGCCGCTCTGCCGCTTCGCGCGCGTCCGTCTGCAGGGCGATTGCTTCGCGACGAGTGGGCACCAGCTGACCGCCTCGCGCGATTCGCAAGGCGCGCACCATTCCCTCCGCTTCAGCAACCACCCAGTCGAGCTCCAGCACTAGCGAAACCGCCACGCTGCCATCCACCTGTCGCTCGACGAGCGCACCGTCCACGCGATCCCACATCCGCAAAGGCGCTGCTTCATTCATCGGATCGAAGCGCAACAGCTCGCTGACCCCAACCTTGCGATAAAGCGCCAGCTTCTCATTCCAAGGTCGCTCGGGCGCGTCACTGTCGCTGACGATCTCGACCGCCACTTCGGGCGCTCCACGCTCCCACACCTTCCATGTGCGTACGCGCTCCAGCGCTGGCTCCCGCCGCACGTAAACGTCGGGCGCCAAACAGCGCGATGGATCTTCAGCGTCGAAGTACAGAAACTGATCCGAGCCCACCGTCGCTTGTGGCCCAAGCGCGTCCTGCAACAGCTGATACAACAGTGTCCGCAAGTCGAGATGAAGCTGCGTTTCAGGCACCTTCTCGAACTCCGGGAACACGATGGGCTCGCGTCGTTCGCGATAACGCAGCGGCTCGGCTGCCGCTGAGGGTTCTGACAATCCATCGGTCGCCATCGTCATGCAGGGTAACTCCGTTCCAGGGCTGGGGCCAGGTTGACATTGCCCCCGCTCAGCAAACGCCACGCCAACCGCGCTGAACCGCGAAAGTGCCGGAAAACCCATTCGACGAACCTGCACGCCAGCTGGCCGCCGTGGCCACCGCCACTGGCGGCCAGCGCACGACCGAGCCCCCGAACGACCTCCGACGTGCGTGAAGTCTTTCCTGGGGAGGCGCAGTTTTTTCTGGGGAAGCGCAGTGCGGCCAGTGCGCGGCTCACTCTATGGCAGGTGCGGAGAGTGGTCGAACTTCGCTGTCCGTCGACGCACAGCGCGCCAGCTGCAGCGCCGGGCGCATCAAATAATCCCGATGAGGCACATTCGAAAGCTGTTCGAACGGCGAGATGCCGGCACCACGCAGTGGTCTCCGTGGTTAACGAAACACCTGCTCCAGCTTTTCTGAAAGATCGCTCGGTTCGAAGGGTTTTTCGACGATCGGGATGCCGCTGCTCAAAAGATCGTCGGCAATACTCGACTGCCCGACGTAAGCGGACATGAAAAGCACTCGCAACGTGGGGTGGGCTTTCACGAGTTCTTTCGCGAGTGCTGGACCGGACATCTCTGGCATCATCACGTCAGACAGCACGAGGTCGACGGGGCATTCTGGAGCCGCGCAGAGCTGCTTGGCATGTGCGGGGTCGCGAGCCACCACGACGTGGTAACCCTGATTTCGAAGCAAACGTGCCGTGGCATCGCGCAACGCCGTATCATCCTCGACGAGTAGGATTCTTCGTTCGACTCGGGGTGCAACCTTACCCGAGGTCGCCGTCGGGTCGCGCGTAGCGGGCTCGGCAGCGGGTAGGCTGATGGTAAACGTCGTGCCAACCCCCACCTGACTCTCGAGCTCAATCTTACCCCCGCACTGTTTGACGATACCATAGACGGTAGCCAGCCCTAGTCCAGTACCTCTGCCCAGTGACTTCGTGGTGAAAAAGGGTTCGAAAACCCTGCGCTGCGTTTCGGGCGTCATACCCTGTCCAGTATCGGAAATGACGAGCTTTACACCGCCGCGAGGGTTCGAATCCGACGGGGCAATAGGATGGGTTGCGATCTCGAGACGCCCACCATCCACGATGGCATCGCGGGCATTGAGCGCCAGGTTCATGATGACCTGCTCTAGCTGACCTTCGTCAGCCTTGACTAGGGGGACGTCCTCGGACAGTTGGATTCCCAACTTGATACGCCCACCCATGGCTGGCCTCAGTAAGCGTTCTAGCTCTCTGACCAGGCTGTTGATGGAGGTAGGTTTGGGCTCTATCAACTGAGGTCGGCTGAACGTCAGCAGTTTCCGGCTCAGGCGAGTCGCGCGCTGGGTGGCGTCGAGAACTTCCGTCAGATCGCTTTGTACGGGAGCGTTCTCATCCAACGAGTCTTTGATCAAGTATGTGTAGTTCTGAATGATGGCCAGGAAGTTCGCAAAATCGTGAGCGATGCCACCCGCGAGTTGACCTACGGCATCGAGCTTCTGCGATTGCAGAACCTGCTGCTCGAGTCTCCGTTGGGTGGTCACGTCACTGAGCAGCGCCACCCCCCCAGCCGACACGTTCGCTCCGTCCGTCAAGCAGGTCGCCGACAACGATAGCAATCTATCCTCCTGACCAGGGACGCGCAGCACGACTTCAGTTGGACTGATGGGTACCCCACGCACCGCACTCGCAAGTGGGTCACGCTCGCTAGACAACGGCAAGGCGGATCCGGGCTCGTTCAATCCGAACGCGGCTGTCCAACCAGAGACCGTGTGCCCTTCCGCGGAACTGCCGAGCATGTGTTCCGCACTACGATTGAAGAACACGAGCTTGCCTCGCGAGTCAGCAACGACGATGCCTTGATCCATACTGTCGAGGATCGAGTTCAGCAGCGCCGACTGCTCGCGATAACGTCGCTCACTGTCGCGAAGAGCCGCTTCCATCGAGAGCCTGCTGGTGACGTCCCGTGCGATATTGAGCAGCCCCGCGCTTCGTCCGTGCGGATCGGTGATCGGCGCGATGGTCTCGGAAACCCAGCGTTGCTCCTGTGTACCGTAGCTGCGAACGTCGTCGACCATGGGCGTTCCGCTGTCCAACACGCCTCGGTCCTGCTCCTGCCAGGTCTCGACTGCCGCGGACTGAGGCAAGACCTCTTCCAATGTCTTGCCGATTAGATCGCTGGGTGAACTGGCGCCAAGCAAGTCCGCGTACACTCGATTGACACGTTGATAGCGGCGCTCGCTGGAGCGAAAAGCGATGCCATCTATCGCGTTGTTCATCAGATCGTGGAGGAGCTGACGCTCTTGGCGCAGTTCCAGCGCCAAGTGATAGCGGTCGATGGCGCTGCTGACCTTGGTGCGCAGATCGTCGTTGTCCCAAGGCTTCGTGACGTACGCGAAGATTCGGCCTTCATTGATGGCACCGACCACCGCAGAAATATCTGCGTAACCCGTCACCAGAATGCGCTGCATCGGAGACTCGACGCCCAGCTTGGCGAGCAGCTCATCCCCCCGCATCTTGGGCATTCGCTGGTCCGTCAGAATCACAGCGATGTCTTGGTGGCGACGCACGACGTCGAGGGCGCGATCGGCGGACTGCGCCGTGAGGATCGTGTGCTCTTCTCCCAGTACGTCCTCCAACGCCACGAGGACTTGAGGTTCGTCGTCAACCAAGAGAACTTTCGCCGCTGCGCTCATCACTGCCATTCCATGTCGACGTGACGGGAGCCCCTGATAGTGCACTCGTGTGCTGCTCTCCGTGTGCCCCCGAAGCGCCACTGGGAGCATGCCTTCGATCCAGAACTGACTCAAGTTGCGTTCGTCACGGATCGAACCAAGCGGGCGCAATTGCGCTGTTCATGTGTTGCGGTAATTTAGAATCGTGTATGCGCAGGTGCGACCAGGTATTCTCAGCGCCCCCCGTGCTCAGAGCGAGCAGCGTCATGGGTTTGGGGTTGACACCAACGAGCAGACCGCGATGATCCCCGAACTGGGGGCATACTCGGGTTTCGGTGGGTGCGCAGCATCCGCACTCCCAGTGAAGGTTCCGATGGGCTCGGGCTCTCCTCGGCACAGATACGGTTTTCACGAAGTACCCAACAGACACTGTGAGTAAGGCTTCCATTGCGGGTCACCTTTCGCCTCAAGCTGCTGATGATCGCTGGAGCCGCCGTGCTCGCACTGGTGGCGACACACGGCGCGGGGGTACTGCTCGGCGCTGAGCAAGCACGCGAGCTACGCGATATCGAGAGTCGCCTGGTGCCTCGCCTCGAACTTGGTCCTCGCTTGGAGGCGGAGTTCGAGCGGCTCGGGCGAAGCCTTCAAGACGCAGTTGCGGCGCAAGATGAAGAGGCGCTAGGACGCGCGGAAGGGCAGCGTGCCAAGATTTTCGAAATGGTCGGCGCCGCTGGAAGCTCGCTGGAACCTGCTGCGGCCGCTGCACTGCGCTGGGCCATAGACGACTACTTCGATGTCGCGTCGAACGTCTCGCGCAGGATGATAGCCGGAGAGACCGGCGTTCAGCTCGTAGAAGACGTTGCGAGGATGCAACGTCTTCAAACCAAGGCCAACACGTTGATCCTCACTACGACCGGTCTCGAGGGCGATGAGGTCTCCAACGCGTTCCGGCGTATTGGTAGGGCCCAAGAGTGGGCGAACCGTTTGCGTCTAGCTCTGGCGCTCGGGGGGCTGCTCCTCGTCGTAGTGCTCACGTATTGGCTGACGTCGAACATGCTTCGCGCACTGGCTCACCTCTCGGAAGGCTTCGCTCGCTTCGGAACTGGTGATTTTTCCGATCAGATCCCCGTGCGCGGAAACGACGAACTGGGTGACGTGGCGAGACAAGCCAATCAAATGGCAGCCAGCTTGCGCACGGCAGCGTCCGAGCGCGATCACCAGCGGTGGCTCGAGGCTTCCTACGCTGAACTCTCGGAGGCGCTGCGGGGTTCGCTGGAACCCTCAGAAGTGGCCAGAAGAGCCTTGGTGTTTCTTGCTAGGCGCCTAGACGGCGCTGCTGGGGCACTGTACGCCGCGTCGAGCGACGGGACGCTCGAGTTGCGGGGCTTCTACGCCACCGCACCTGGCGAAGGAGGCTCAGCTGGGCCTCCCTCGCGCGTCGATCAGGGAGATGGCCTCCTCGGTGAAGCGTTTCACAACGACGACGTCACGATCATCGACGATCTGGACGACGGTCACCTCACCGTGCGCACTGGCCTGACCGAGAGCAATCCGCGCTCCTTGGTGCTACTTCCACTGATGCACTTCGGTCGCCGAGTGGGAGTGGCCGAACTCGCGTTCTTGAAGCCATGTCCTCCGCGCGCGCGTGACTTGCTGTTGCATGTTCGCGGGGTGATCGTCAGCGCGTTGGAAACGGCTAGCTCCGCGGCGTCCCTGCGAGAACTGTTGAACGAAAGTCGACAACAAGCGGATCGACTCGCCGCTCAGGAGGAGGAGTTGCGGCTCAACAACCAAGAGCTGCTCGCTCAACAAGAGGAGCTCAGGCGTGCGAACGAGCAGCTGGGAGAGCAGCGGCAAACGCTGAGTGAACAAAACCGAGAGCTCGAACTGGCGCAACGAACCCTGGAAGAAAAGGCTGACGAACTCGGTCGTGTCAGCTCTTACAAGACCAGGTTCCTCGCGAACATGTCTCATGAACTGCGCACGCCGCTCAACAGCATGCTCTTGTTATCCCATCTGCTTGCCGAAAACAGCCGAGGGAATCTCACATCCAAGCAGATCGAACACGCTGAAACCATCCACTCGGCTGGAACGGATCTTCTGAGCCTGATCAATCAGGTCTTGGACTTGTCGAAAATCGAGTCTGGTAAGCAGGATGTCGAACGTGAGCGTACCGAGGTGACGCACTTCGCCAACTACGTTCAACGCACGTTCGAATCCGTAGCGGAGCAAAAGCACTTGCAGCTGCGCATCGAACAGGCGCCTGACGTGCCTGCGACGCTTTGGACGGACAGGCAGCGGCTGGAGCGCATCTTGACCAACCTCGTCGGCAACGCGTTGAAGTTCACCGAGCGTGGAACCGTTTCACTCGAGATCGCGAGAGCCTCAGAGCAGCAGCTCACACGACTACGAGAGCTCGACCTCACCGATGCCATCAGCTTCACCGTCACGGATACGGGGGTTGGCATCAGTTCCAAGGAGCAGGAGCGCATCTTCGCTCCATTCGAGCAGTCGGAAGGCACGAAACAAACCGCAGGCACAGGGCTTGGCTTATCGATTGCACGGGAGTCTGCGCGACTCCTCGGAGGAGATCTGCTGCTGGAAAGCAGCAAAGGTAACGGCAGTAGGTTCACTTGCATTCTGCCGATACGCGGGGAACCGCAGACTGGAGAACCCACGGCTCATACTTCGAGTCAGAGCGTCGATGACGATCGCGATGAGCTGACCGACGGCACTCCGTATCTATTGGTGATCGAAGACGATCCGGTACTTGCAGAACACCTCGTCGACATCGCGCGAGTCCGGGGCGTTCGCGTGGTGGCGATCGCAAGCGGTGAGGAGGCTATCGCGTTTGCGCGTGACCACGTTCCCGTGGGGATCGTGCTGGACGTGCGCTTGCCCGACATCGACGGTTGGACGGTCATCGATCGCTTGAAACAGCACAGCACGACGCGCTCCGTACCTGTTCACTTTCTATCTGCGGTCGACGAGGCAGAGCGAGGTGTCGCGTTGGGGGCGATTGGCTATCTGGTGAAGCCAGCCAGTCATGCGGAGCTAGCGGCTGCAGTATCCTCGCAGCTTCCCTCGAAGGAGGGGCCCAACAAGATCCTGGTGGTCGAGGACGACGCTCGTGAAGCGGGCGCGGTGGTCGACCTTCTGCGAGAAGAAAGCTTCGAGGCGGACCAGGTCCCCAGTGCTGAAGCGGCACTCGACGCCCTCCACAGCCAGCGTTATGGGTGCGTACTGCTCGACCTCGGACTGCCGGGGATGGATGGGTTGGAGTTCTTGGAAACCCTGCGCTTGCGCAGCGAACTCGGTTCCCCGCGCGTCATCGTCCACACGGGTCGAGCCCTCACCAAGCCCGAGACCCGTCGCCTGGAGGACTACTCTCAGGCGATCGTCCTGAAGGACAGCCATTCGCCACGCCGCCTGTTGGAAGAAGTCAGGCTGTTCGTCGCGCACGTCGCTGAGCAGTCCGGGGTCGGCAGCCAACGTTCCGCGGAGCTGCCAGTCAAGGACACCTCGCTGGACGGCATGAAGATTCTGATCGCGGAGGATGACATGCGCACGGTGTACGCCATCTCTGCGTTACTCCGCGGCAAGGGTGCCGAAGTGGTGATTGCGGACAACGGCCGGGAAGCACTCGCCGCGCTCGACAAACATCCTGACGTGAGCGCGGTACTGATGGACGTGATGATGCCCGAGATGGACGGCTACGAAGCCATGTCGGCGCTGCGCGAGGACCAGCGCTTCTCGAGTCTCCCCGTCATCGCGCTCACCGCCAAAGCCATGAAGGGTGAACGCGAACGCTGTATCTCTGCGGGCGCTAGCGACTATCTCAGCAAACCCATCGACACCGACAAGCTGATGCTGGCGTTGGCCTCCTGGACCACGCCAGAGGGTTCCCATGGTTGACGAGCCCGACGCACTGGAGATCGCGTTCGTCGTTCAGGCGTTGGCCGAACGATATGGCTACGACTTTCGCGGGTACGAAGCAGGTTCGCTGAGTCGACGGTTGTCTCAAGCCGCGTCCCACGTCGGGGCCGCGCACTTGGGAGATCTGCTGCATCGGATCTTGCGGGATCCGGATGTCGTGCCGCAGGTCCTCGACGTGTTGACCGTGCGGGTTACCGACATGTTTCGAGATCCGGAGTTTCATCTGGCGTTTCGGCAAAAGGTCGTACCCATCCTTCGCACCTACCCGCAACTGAAACTGTGGCACGCCGGCTGCGCTTCTGGTGAGGAGGCCTACGCGATGGCTATCTTGCTCGCAGAAGAAGGTTTAATCGCCCGCAGTCACATCTACGCGACAGACGTCAGTGCCACGGCGATTCGGCAAGCTCGTGAAGGCGTGTACCCAGCGTCCGTGCTCGACTGTTTTGCCTCCAACTACTCGCTCGCAGGCGGACGCGGGCGGGTGGAAGACTATTTTTGTGAAGCGTACGGAGGCATCACCATCCGTGAAGACCTGCGTAAGAGTGTTCACTTTTTCCAGCACGACCTGGTATCGGACTACACGCTGGGAGAGATGCACGTCATTTGCTGCCGAAACGTCATGATCTACTTCGGGCAGGACCTTCGATCGCGCGTACTCTCGATGTTTACCAGCGAACTTCCTCGGGGTGGGTTCATTTGCCTGGGGGCCAGTGAATCGCTCCCCGTAGCCACTCAGGCGCTGTTCGACGGTATCGACGCTGGGCAGAGAATCTTTCGCTACCGAGGCGCGACGTGACGAACTCGAGCACCGAAGAAGCGCCGACGGGTGAACTGCCGGTCGTGCTCGCGGTTGATGACGTGGAGGCAAACCTGCTCGCGTTGGAGGCGTTGCTCGAGGGATTGCCGTGCCAAGTGGTGCGTGCGAGGTCTGGTAACGAGGCGCTTCGGAAGTTGTTGAAGCAAGAGATCGCCGTACTCTTGCTGGACGTGCAGATGCCCGAAATGGATGGCTTCGAAGTCGCACACCACGTTCGCAGCAACCCGGATACGAGCAACCTTCCGATCCTCTTTCTGACCGCTCACCAAGCGGAAGACAGTATCTCCCGAGGGTATGACTCTGGAGCGGTGGACTTCCTGTTCAAGCCGATCAATCCGCACGTGCTTCGTAGTAAGGTCTCGGTCTTCCTCGAACTTCACGAGGGACGAAAAGCACTGGACCGCAATAACGAAGAGCTTCGGTCCAGGAACGCCGACCTGCATGCAGCAAACGCAGCGCTCGAGGCTGCCTACTTGGAGCTGAAGACGACCCAAGCGCAGTTGGTGCAAGCAGCGAAGATGGCTTCACTCGGTGAGTTGGTAGCTGGGGTAGCCCACGAGATAAACAACCCCCTCGCGTTTCTCACGAGTCACTTGAACACGGTCGAGCGTAGCTTGAACGATCTTCGAGGGGATTCGGAGACGTCGCTGTCGGAGTTTTCGGGGCGGAAGCTAGACCGAGCCCAACATCGCCTCGGCGAGATGATTCTCGGGGTGGAACGTATCAAGGATCTAGTGTTGCAGCTGCGAACGTTCTCCCGCTTGGACGAGGGCGAACGCAAGGTGGCCGGCGTGCGTGAAACGGTCGAGGCTGTCCTCACCATCATTCGACATCGACTCGGCGAGATCCAGGTCGAGACACACTTCGGTCAGCCCGATCGAATCGACTGTTACCCTGGCCTCCTCAACCAAGCGCTGATGAACCTCGTGTCGAACTCGATCGACGCGATCGAAGGGTCGGGAAAGATCGTGATCACCACGGGCCAGAGCGGAGACGACTACGAGTTCACCGTCGACGACACTGGTTCGGGGATCCCCTCGGAGCTAGTCGATCGTTTGGTCGAACCGTTCTTCACGACCAAAGACGTCGGCGAGGGAACTGGCCTCGGCCTGTCTATCACCTATTCGATCGTGCAGAAACACGGCGGCGTACTCGAGTTCGAAAATCGTCCAGAGGGCGGAACGCGCGCGAGAATACGGATTCCACTTACCAACGTTTGCGAGTGACGTGCGGGACGACCACTCGACGTAGCCCATGGCGAACGACTTGACACGAGTAGATAGCTTGCGATGATGAACGCGGTTGGAGGTTTTCGAGTGGGGCATTTGCGGACGTACTTGCATGCGCTGGGGTTTTCCAGCGTGCTGGGCTGGTCGAGCATGTTGGGCTTGTCGAGCATGTTGGCGAACGCCGTGTGGACTTCTGACGCGGCGGCCCAAGAACTCGGCAACAGTCTCGCCGACATCGAGATCCACGGGTTCGTCAGCCAAGGTTTCATCTACACCACCGACAACCAGTTCCTGGCCGAGTCCGAGAACGGCAGCTTCGAGTTTGCCGAGGTGGGGCTCAACTTCACGAAACAGCTCACTGACGAGTTTCGGTTCGGCGCGCAGCTCTTCACGCGAGATCTCGGGCCCATCGGCAACTACAAGGCCTCTTTCGACTGGTTCTACGCCGACTACCGCTTCTTCAACTGGTTGGGCGTACGCGTGGGACGCTACAAACTGCCGTTCGGGCTCTACAACGAGACCAGGGACGTCGATGCAGCGCGTGCTCCAATTCTACTTCCACAGTCCAACTATTCGGAGGCTGACCGCGAGAACTTGCTGGCGCCTACAGGGCTGGAAATTTACGGCTTTCAGCCGCTCGGCTCAGTCGGCGGAGTGAGCTACCGTGCATACGTAGGCACGAGTTACTTCGAGTCCGCTACTCCCGATCCGGATGAGCAGACGAGCATCCCAACCATTGCAGGTCTTCGTGGTTCTTGGTTTACGCCGCTGGATGGGCTCAAGGCGTCGTTCAGCCTCGCCAGGCTACGGTTGGACTTGGACGCGACGCTAGGGTTCACGGAAGAGCAAGTCCAGCAGCTTCAAGCGGCCGCGATCTTGTCCCCCGAGTACTCGGGAACGCTCTCGCTGAAGTTGCCGGCCACGGTGTGGACGGCCTCTCTCGAATACGTAGCGTACGAGCTCTCGTTGGCTGCAGAGTATTCACGCACCAACCTCGACTACGAAACCAACGAACCTGGTTTGGACCCGATCTTGTTCGAGGACACCATGGGCCCTCCGTATCCTCGACAAGACGTGAACTACTACGTGATGGCCTCGTATCGAGTGGCTGACTGGTTCACTCCCGGCGCATACTATTCCGTCTCGAGGTTCTACCTCGACTTGCCTCGCGAGCAGCATCGCTACCGTGAAGACCTGGCCCTGTTCGTGCGTTACGATCTGAACGCACACTGGCTGCTCAAGCTCGAAGGCCACTACATGGACGGCACTGCGGGCCTCGACCCGGAGCTCAACGAAGTCGAAGGCGAAGCAGGGCTCAGCACGTTGAAGCGTAAATGGGGGGCCTTCCTACTCAAGACCACGGGCTACTTCTGAGCAGGAGACGCAGATCCATGGCATCACGATCACGTCACAGCCGCCTCAACCGAACCTCTTCGAGCGCTACTGCTAGAGACTTCAGAATGCCCGTGCGCAAAGCCCGGTTTTGGCCGCAGTTTTCGGCGAGTAACGGAGCGGAGCGTACTGCTGTACGTGAGCACCGTAACGCAGCCAAAACACAGGAAAAAGCCGGGATCTGCGCACGTCGCTCCAGCAGAATTTCTGGCAGTAGAACTAGGCGAGCCCTACTCACGATGGGTTTCGTCGTCGCCGCGTGGCACTGCGCCAGCTTCTTGCAGTCTGAGGCACGCGCGGAAGACGCTGAGACTGCGTTTCAACTGATCGTGAATCCAGAGAACAAGCTCGGTTCCGAGTCACGGCAGGTCATTGCCAACATGTTCCTCAAACGAGTGGTCACGTGGAGCTCGGGCGAGACGGTTAAACCCGCAGACCAGCGCCCGACGTCGAACGTTCGCCGCGCCTTTTCGAAGAGCGTCCTCAAGCGCTCCGTCGCCGCAGTGCGAAGTTACTGGCAACAGCGCATCTTCTCGGGGCGCGACGTGCCGCCCCCCGAGCTCGAGTCTGACGCAGCCGTCGTCAAGTACGTGCTCGAACACCCAGGCGCCATCGGCTACGTCGCGCCCGACGCCGACATCGGCCGTGCGCGAAGATTGACCTTGCGCTGATTGCCACTGGTTCGATAGGCCGCGCCCCTCGAGGTGAGAGCCTGTTGAACATCACGCGACGCTCGACGTGCTTCGGTGCTCGCGCGCCTGCCCGTGGTCAGAGTGAGGCCACTCTTCGCACTGAGTCTGGCGTTCTTCGCGGCGGGCATGCTCGACGACCTTCGCACTGGCGGTCGCGTGCACCCCGCCTACGTGTGGGGTGGTCTGGCGTCCTGGCCTCCGGCCCCCTACGCTTCGCGTTGTCACAGACCAGCAGTGGCGCGCGATCGCGGGCCTGCTGGTGTAAACCTCGCGGGGGCGCTCGGTGAACGCGCACTCGCTACCCACGCGGCTCGAACCGTGTCAGATTGCCGGGCATGAAGGAGCATGGATCCGCGGCGGCTCGCCGAGCGCAGCGTCTAGGGTTGGCGGTGTTGGGTCTTTGCCTGGGCGCGTGTGCCGAGGGTGACGCCATGCGAACGCAGGCGTCGGAAGCAACCGAGCCCGAGCAAACCGCCGCGTCGAGCACGCCCGGGGATCTTGCCGAGGCGGGAGACGAAGGTAGCGCGAGCAGCGCCTCTGGCGATGCTGGGACAAGCGATGCAAACGGCAACCTCGACGGCAGCTCCGATCCAAGTGGCGACAGCAACGACGCGGGCAAAGGCGGCGACCGCGACAGCGCCATCGGGAGCGACGGTGACGTGAGCAGCACCCCAGACGAAAGCGTGGCGAGCACAGAGGACGGCACTGCACCTGGCAGCCCCTCCACAGGCGATACGGATTCAGAAGATTCCGAACCAGGGGGCACTCCGACGGAAGCGTTGCCTGGCACCACCGTGAGCATGCCCGGGGAGGTCGTCCCTTGCGGCGACGGGCTGCGCTCGGGCAGCGAGGCCTGCGACGACGGCAACAGGCAGGATGGCGACGGCTGCGCCGCAGATTGCTCCAACATCGAATCGCACCACAGCTGTCCTTCGCTAGAGGGACCGTGCTTACCGATCGCGAACTGCGGCGACTCGAGCGTCGCTCCGAGTGAGCAATGTGACGACGGCAACTCATCGGGCGGAGATGGTTGCAGTGCCGCGTGTGCGATCGAGCCCGGGTTCGGCTGTCACTCGCAACCGAGCGTGTGCGCGCCCGCCGTGTGCGGAAATTCCGTCGAAGAGGGCGCGGAGGGCTGCGACGACGGCAACGACCGAGGTGGCGACGGCTGCAGCGCCACGTGTGAACGAGAGTGCATCACCGCGCCGTGCCCGAACCAAGCGTGCGGCGACGGCAGCGTCGAGGCGGAGGAGTGTGACGACGCTAACTCCACGTCGGGCGACGGGTGCAGCGCGGGCTGCGCGATCGAGCCCGGGTTCGCCTGCGAGTCGGGCGAGGCGGGCAGCGTGTGCACGCCCGTGTGCGGGGACGGGCTGCTCGTAGCCGGGGAACAATGCGACGACGGCATCAACGATGGCGGCTACGGCGAGTGTGCGCCCGGCTGCGTGCTTGGAGAATATTGTGGGGATGGCCTCGTAAACGGACCCGAGCAGTGCGACGCAGGCGACGTCGCGGAGCCGCGGACCTGCGCCGCCTGCCCAGCCTCACCAGCTCCGGGAAGCTTGCCGTGAGCCCGCAATCGCGGTCCGACCATCGCTTCGCGCAGCAGGCGTGGGCCCTCGCGCGCCAGGCCGAAGCTTTCCCGCAGCAGACCGAAGCTCGGCAGATCCAGGCGCGCGATCGTACGACATCGGCAGGAGCGTGGCGCCGGCAGACGCCCACTCCCGTGCGCCAAGATCTCATGATGGCCGCCGTGACCTGGAGCGGTGATCCGGAAGCGGGCGGCAACGACGAACTACCGCCGGGTTGGACAGTGGACAGTCGCAAAGGCGCCCTCGCCCCCGACTCGTGCCCGGAAGTTTACGGCTACTACGACTTCGAGTGAGCGCTCACGCCTCACTTCACCAGCGCTACGGGTCGCATTGCCACACACCTGTGCGCAGCTGACGAAGCTCCGCAGGGAATCGTAGCGGTGTAGGGCAAATGTAGGTAAGTTGCGCCATGCGCTTCATGATGGGGAAGCGGGCCCTGGCGAAGGCTCGCGTGCTGCTTGCGTTCAGCTTGCTGTGCGTGGGGTTGGTCGGCAGCCGATTCGCCTTGGGTGGCGGAGACGCTGGTTCGTCAGCGGACGCGGGCACGCCAGCAGCCGCCGACATCGAGCTTCCGTTCAGCGGTGAGGACCGGCTCGAGCGGTTCCGACAGAAGCTGACGGACGTCGATTCAGTTCGCGTCATTCCGATCGAAGGAACCATCGAGCTCGGGCTCGCCTCGTTCATCCAGCGTTCACTCGCTGACCTGAACGCCAACACGGCAGTATTGCTATCCGTCAAGACGTTTGGCGGCCGTGTGGATGCTGCAACGAGAATCCGCGACGCCGTTCTGGAGACTGGAGTTCCGACCATCGCCTACGTGGACCGTCGGGCGATCAGCGCCGGCGCATTGATCGCGCTGGCCGCAGACGTGATCGTCATGAGCCCCGGTGCGTCGATTGGTGCGGCCACCCCCGTGCAACAGGGGGGCGGTGGCGAGATGCAGCCGACCAGCGAAAAGGTGGTCAGTTACATGCGCGCGGAGATGCGCTCGACCGCAGAAGCCAACGATCGCCCCGGGCAGCTGGCAGAGGCCATGGTCGACGCAGATGTGGAGATTGAAGGGGTCAGCAAGAAGGGCAAGCTGCTGACGCTGACGGGGAAACGCGCTGTCGAACTGGGCGTGGCCGATGCATCGTACGGCAGCAGGCAGCAGGCGATCCAGGGCTTGGGGCTCGAGGAAGCGACCTTACGACGCTTCGAGATCAACTGGGCGGAGAGGCTCTCGCGCTTCTTCACCGATCCCATCGTCAGCTCGCTGCTGATGAGCCTAGGCTTCATTGGGCTGTTGATGGAGCTGTATTCCCCGGGCTTTGGAGTTGGTGGAATCATCGGCGTCACTTGTCTGGGCCTGTTCTTCGGTGGGCACTACTTGGCAGCGCTCGCTGGCTGGGAGGAGTTGCTGCTGCTGTTCATCGGGCTTGGGCTGCTGGCGCTGGAAGTGTTTGTGGTCCCGGGTTTCGGGGTAGTGGGGATAGCGGGGCTCGTTGTCGTCGTCGTCAGCTTGGTGATGGCGATGGTGCGCATCGACTTACCTTGGGAGGTCGCCAAGGACTTGGGCTACCTGCAGGCAGCGCTTTCGCGGGCCGTGATTCAGCTGGCGGTTGTGTTCGTTGCCGTCGGCGCCGCGGCAGTGATCTTCGCCAAGAAGCTACCTCAGTCGCGCGTAGCGAACTGGCTCGTCTTCAGGGCGGAATCGCCCGCGGCAAGTAGTGCGTCGGGCGTGGGCGCAGAGGTCCACGGCGGCTCGCTACCAACGCGCACGGACTTGCTGGGTCAGCACGGGACGACGCGCACGGTGCTGAGGCCAACGGGCGTCGCCGAGTTTGGCGACGAACGCGTGCACGTCGTGACTGAAGGGGAGTTCATCGACCCAGATACGTCGGTGGAGGTGGTCACGGTCGAAGGCCACCGAGTCGTAGTGAGAAAGACTTGAGCCGCCACATGGCGGTAACAGAGGAGGAAGAATTTCATGGCACCCGAGTTTCTGGCCATACTGATCATCGTCGGCGGCATCGTCGCCCTCGCTCTAATCTTCTACTTCGTGCCCATCGGGTTGTGGATCCAGGCGTGGACGTCTGGCGCTCACGTCGGCATCGGTACGCTGATCGCGATGAGGCTGCGCAAGGTCACACCGTCTGCCATCGTCAGCCCGCGGATTGCCGCTCTCAGAGCAGGTTTGCAGGTGAGCTTATCTCAGTTGGAAGGGCACTATTTGGCAGGTGGCAACGTCGACCTCGTGGTTCGTGCTTTGATATCAGCGGACAAGGCGGACATTCGCCTCACCTTCGAACGCGCTGCAGCGATCGATCTTGCCGGTCGAAACGTGCTGGAAGCCGTTCAGATGTCGGTGCTGCCCAAGGTCATCACGACGCCGAAGATCACGGCGATGGCGAAGGACGGCATCCAGGTCAGTGCCTTCGTCAAGATCACCGTGCGCGCCAACCTCGACCGGTTGGTGGGTGGCGCAACGGAGGAAACCATCCTGGCGCGAGTAGGTGAGGGCGTGGTGACCACGATCGGGTCTTCCATCAGCCACAAAGCCGTGTTGGAGAATCCCGATGGCATATCCAAGAACGTTCTCAAGAAGGGGCTCGACTCGGGCACGGCATTCGAAATTCAATCCATCGACATCGCAGACGTCGATGTCGGGCAAAACATAGGCGCAGCACTTTCGACGGAGCAAGCGCAAGCCGACAAGGTGATCGCCCAGGCCAAGGCCGAAGGGCGCCGGGCGTTGGCCGTCGCGCAAGAGCAAGAGATGCAAGCGAAGGTTCAAGAAAACCGCGCCAAGGTCGTCGAGATGGAGGCCCTAGTACCGCAGGCTCTCGCCGAAGCCCTACGCAGCGGCAACATCGGGGCACTGGACTACTACCAACTCAGAAACGTCGTCGCGGACACCGACATGCGCCGATCGATCGGCAAGGGTGTCGATCCACAAGGCTCATCTGGAGAGCAAGAATGACTAAGAAAAACTCGGTCTACGCCGGCGATCTGGCGTCGGACGTGACCTACGATCTGACCTCACAGTCGTACCGTCTCAGCCGAGTGGCCCTGAAAGGTCATCAACAACCGCCGGCAGCGCGTGTTTCGAGACCCGACGTGGCACGCGGGCTAGTCGATCCCGAGTCGCGTCGACGGGCGCTACGTTTTGGCCTCATGATGGTGGTCGGGCAGAACGAGGCGCTATTGGCTTCACCTCGTCGACTTGCGCGCAAAAGGTGAAATCACGTGGACTTGGACGAGATCCCGGGCCTAGTTGCTTACCTTGTCGCGTTTCTGGTTTACGTCTTACCTTTACTGCTGCGGGTCATTCAACGCCAGAAGCGAGCGACAGAACGAGAACAGCACCCAGCAGCAGCAACTGAGCAGGCCGAGACTGAGCAGGCCGAGACTCCGCCAGAACATCCCGCGAACGCGCTGGGCGAGGTCCTACCTCGGGCTGCGAACCAAGGCTCGCTGGCGGACGAGCGACAGGCGCCTGAGCCTCGAAGCAGCGCGCCGCAACCGCGCGCCGCGACCTCCCCCGCGGCCACCGACCCCACGATCAACCCCGAGGCGCCCGTCTCCATCAGACAGCGGAGCGTAGCGGCAAGGCAGAGAGCGGTGGCGATGCGAGCCCCGACTCGGCCCCATCAACGAAGCCAGCGACCGTCCTCTCGCTCCGTGACGACGGAACTGCCAGAATCGATCAACGAGCGAGCGAGCGCGGCCGCGCGGCATGCGGCGGCCGCTGAACGGTCGATGCGGACCCGCGTACCGCAGCCGCAGCCGCAGCTCGTTGCGAGCAAAGTTGTGCCTGTCCGGCTCCTCTCGCCGCAACTGGTGACCGAGGCAGTCGTGTTGAACGCCTGTCTCTCGAGACGCAGCTCAGGTCGACGGTGACGGGCACCCGTGTACACCAATGGCGCTCCTTCAAGTCAGTGCGGCAAACGTACGACAGCGTCTCGGCACGGACTGTCGACGCTCGACGGTCGCTGTCGGGCGCACGACAGCTGCTCATTGGGCTGCCAGGAATGACTGGTCGAACCGTCACACGCGACGGGAGTGACGGCAGAGAGTCGCTTCAGGGCAGCTGAAAGTTGGGAAGGCGAGGTCAGCGGTACACTTCGCGTCGGTGTCCAACGCTGACCACCAGCACGACCAGCTTGTCGTCTTCGATGCTGTAGACCACGCGGTGATCGCCGACTCTGATACGCCAGAGCTCCGAGCCGGTCAGCTTCTTGCAACCGGAAGGACGTGGCTCGGCTTCAAGAGCCTCAATGCGCAGCACGATGCGTTTTCTGACCGACCCATCCAGGCGACAGGGCTTGGCGCGCCGCCGTAGAAAAGCCGACGGCATAGCGCGGCATTACAGGCCAAACTCGGCTTTGATTTCCGACAGCGGGATGGGCTGTTCGCCCGTCGCTTTCATTTCGGCCAGCACCTTGTTCGCCTCTTCGACGTCCAGACGGTCCTCGTCCTCTTCGCTCACGGGCACGAGGTACAGCTCCGTGCCCTCTGGAAGCTCGGTGGGCTCGTCGATGACGATGCGTCCGTTGACCACTTTGGCTTTGAGCGCGTGCATGGTGGACAAGCTACCACATCGCTTCGCCATCATCGACGTGCTCGTCATCTGCCGCACCGCTCCGGGGTATTTCCGCCCCAGCGAGCACGTGGGCGGGCCAGCGGCCTGCGCGCGAGCGGCGCCGTCCAGCGCCGGTGTGGGCGGGGAACGCCCCGCGCCGTGGGTAGCCGGGCTAACGCTCAGCGGTTTCGTGTGCGTGCGGCGTCCGGGCAGGTAGGGGCACCGAGCGTCAGCTTGTGGATTGTGACTCGAGTGGAGGAGATCGCCGTCGCCTCGTGCGGTGCCCGCAGACGGCGAGTGCGATTAATGCCGCTAAAGCCACAGTGGGCGGCAGTGGCTGCGGGCGTCCGAAAACCATACCGCAGCTGGCATCGTCTTCGTCGTCCGGCTTGGGGTGGTAGAGCTCATCAATCTCGTCGAGCAGCTCCAGGGTTGATTGTCCTAAGATAACGTCGGATGACAGTACACTGCCGTCCGCTCGCACGGCGTGAAGAATCAGGTTGTCCGCCGTCGACGGCGGTGTGCTGTAATAGAGTGGATTCGGGCAGGCCCAGGTCGCGAAGGCATCCACACCCTGTTGGTCGATCTCCACCACCCACATCACAGCCTCCATCTCGGAGACGTATTCTCGAAAGCCGAGACCCGGCGGCGGCCCAGTATCGAAACACTCGCGCCAGCGAACGTAGGGGGAGCAGGCGCCAAACGCGGAAAGGCGCACGTCGTCAACTTCGGAGATCACCGCGCTCTGGGGTGCGTCGTTTGGCGCTTGATAGCTATCGCTCCCTGTCGTGAAGTCGAAGTTGGCAATTTGTTCCGGTGTTTCCGGGTCGAACCCCGCGCGCAGAAGTTGAACGTTGTAGGTCGTCTCGGGCGACAGGGTGCCCAGGTCGAAGACCAAGTTCGCGCGGTCCCCCCAGGGGAGATCATGACGCGGCTCTAGTTCGACGTCGTCGAGAAGCACGGTTCGGGCACCGATCACGGCCACACTCAAGTCGGCGTTGAGCGGAACCGCGGTCGAGTCGGGTTTCGGGTAGACCCAATCCGTTTCTGGGGCGGGGCCCGTGCAGGTGGCTGCCGCAGGCGGAATGATTGCCGTTCCCACGGGATCAGGCAGGAACACTCCGCACAGGCCGGCCGCAAGCAGCACGCACGCGGTGGTGACCAAACTACGGCGGACGGAGCGGTTCATGCTTCGCAGTGTGGGCCCGCTCCGAGCGCGCCGCAAACTGGCAAGGCGCCATTTTCGCGCGCTGAGTGTGCCACCGTGGTGAACGCCCTGCGTTTTTTCGGGGTTTGGTGTTGTTGTCGACGAGTTGTAAGGCCGAGCTTCGCCATCAAGCGGAGCGCCGCCCTTGCCGCCTTCGCAACCTGGGCCCATCGGATCGGACCGCCGCAGCGAGGGCGGCTCTCCAGATCCGCGGCAAGAACGCCGCGCGCGCGTAATAATCTGCGATGTATCCCTGAAGCACTCATGACGAGAGGCGTCGACGTCAGAACGCCACGCATGGCTCCGCGACGCCGATGAGCTCGCGCCCGACGTCCCAGTAGCGCTGCCCCTCCACTTCGTCTTTTGGGATACCGTCGCCGTGCGTCAGCATTTGGCTCAACTCCAGGCACGCCTGTCCGTGGCCTAAGTCGCACGCGCGCCGGAAACGCTCGGAAGCTATGGTCAGATCAACGCTCGAAGTATCGAAGTGCCGCTTCGTGATCTCTGAGAACGACATCGCGACCGCTGACACCAGCGTACTCGTAGCCGACGAACACGCACGCGAGCGCAGCGCCCCGTTCACACGTCGTCAGCAGCAAACGGATTGGTCGTCGTGGATCCGCGTCGGGCAGACCCATCCAGTAAACGGCCAACGAAACGCAACCCGGAAGGTGCCTCAGATCGCAGGACCGCTGGGTAGCGCTACCACTTACCGACAGCATCGGGCGGCGCTCTGAACTCGGAGGGGACTCGGCCCAAGCACTGCCGAAAGGTACGCGTCATGTGCGCGTGATCGGAGAAGCCCATCGCGGCAGCGCCCGCCGCGATGGTGTCGTATTCGGAGGCCGTCGACAAGAAGCCGATCACCCGACGCCACAAGACGTGGCGGCGTAACCCGAAACCCGTACCTTGCGAAGTCAGCTTGCTCAAGCGGTCGAGGGACAAGCCCGCGCGACGCGCCAGGGTCGAAAGCGTCGTGTCGAGGTTTTCGTCGAGTTGGGCTAGAGCGGCTTGCACTCGCGCGTCCAGCGTGGGCCCAGCGACGTGCGCGCCCAGCTCCTTCGTCAGCTCGTTGGCGAACAATTCGTTGCCGCTGCGCTGTGCGACGTCGAAGCCTCGACACAATGCACAGATGCGCTCAGCAGTCACGCCGCTCAAGACTTTCGGAGGACCAGAAGCGCGCCAACCACGCGCCACCAAGGAGCTCGGCGCTTCCGCGCCACCAGGGGCCAAGAACACCGCCAGCGACCAGCCTACCGCACCCGTCGTGTGCTGCACTCCAGGCGGCACCAACACTGCGCGAACGTCCGCGCTCGGGTTGAAGGTCACGTCGGCGCTGCGCAACCACACAGGCGCGTCGATACCCACGTGCAATTTCCACGCGTAATGAGCGTGACTCGTCGTGTGCTGCCCACGGCTGAAGTGCAACGCGCCGCGATCGAAAATGCGCGAGATCCCATCTTCGCCTGAATCGTTCAAGCCAGCCGAACGCCGCATCGCCATGCTGCTGATCATGAACCCAACGTCGCTGGTTGTCTATGCAGGCGCAGCCTTGGCGCTTTGGTTGAAGTTCCTATTCGCCGTCACGCTGCAGGCGCGCGAGCGCTTCAAAACGAAGCACTTTCGTTACGCGGAGGACGCGACCTGCTGGCGAGGCCAGGTCGCGGACGACTCCGAATCGTGCACCCGGGCCCAGCGACTACTCGCGAACGATAGCGAGGGCCAAGGCTACTTCTTGATCTTGGCGTTGCTGTACGCGCTGATGAATGTCTGGCCACTCGGCGCTCTCATCTACTTTCCTGCCTACGTCGCCTTGCGTTGGCTGCACGCGTACTATCTGCTGCGCCCGCGGCAACCTCACCGCACGCGTGTATTCGGCGCTGGGCTCGCGGTGCAGCTCGTGATCGCCGGCCACGTGATCGTAGCCAGCGTTCACCTCGCGCTGGGCGAGTAGCCGCCCTCACCCTCCCTCTCCGCGCAAGTCACCGCTGCAGCCGATGAAGGTGTCGAGCAGCTTCCGTATCGAGCGAAGTACTTGTCTCGACAGGTGCCAGCGAGATGCCAACTGCAGCGGTGAGATGGCGTGCAACAGTGGCTGCTGCGTCGAACCCTGGGCGAGTTCGTGCAGTGAGCTCGACGCGACAGGCTGCGGACGCTGCTGCTCTGTGACGGGCAGCGTTCGCGCGAGCGATTGCGTGCGCCAAGCGTGTGGGATGTGAACCACACGTCATGAGCGAGTTAGTGAGTGAAAGCTGAACGGCAGCACGACGCGGGAAGACCCACCACCATTCTGAAGTACAATGGCCCCATGGCGCGAACGCTGTCAGTTGACCCCGGGTACTTGGCCTCTTCGGTTGCTTTGCTGTGTATCGTGATGGCGTGCTCGACCGACTCGAGCGATAGCGTGAACTCGAACCGCGACGCGAATGATTCGGGCGCCGCCGCGGGCGAGTCTGACGACGAACCCTCGAACTCGAGTTCCGACGACCAAGATACCGATAGCGCCACCGAGACGCAGACTCCCGACGACGCAGCTGCGAGCGACGGAGAGTCTGACGACCAGAGCGCTGACGACGCGACCACTGACGACGCGACCACTGACGACGCGACCGCTGACGACGCTGGTACGGACGACCAGAGCGCCGATGACTCAGGCGGGGAAGCGCAACCCAACGACGACGACGCGTGTGGCGATGCTAGCTCGTCGAACCTCGATGATCCCGCCTGTTCAATCACGAGCAACCATAGGCAAGGCACGCGCCTGCGCGGTCGCTACGTGCTCTCCGAAGAGGGCGATCGCGAGTGGTACGGTTGGGTCGACTCACAGCTCGGGCACGAGTGCACATTTCTATACGGCGGCGACGGCTCCTACTACTGCCAGCCCAACAACTACAGCTCGAGCACCACCGTTTACCTGGACGATGCATGCAGCGAAGCGATTCACACGAGTAGCATGACCGGACCTTGCACGGAGAGCGGCTATGCGATGGTGCTGCCGCAACGCGAGTGTGGTCAATCTCTCTATTACGAGTTTTACGAACTCGGGGAGGAGGTGGAGCTCCCCGAGATCA
>CBFGUG010000081.1:0-36353 GCA_965651905.1 uncultured bacterium
TCCTCTGCGCCGTCGTCCTCTGCGCCGTCGTCCTCTGCGCCGTCGTCCTCTGCGCCGTCGTCCTCTGCGCTGTCGTCCTCTGCGCTGTCGTCGTCGTCAGATTGTTCGTCGCTGGCGCTCCCATCATCATCCGTGCCTGACTCGGAGCTTCCACATCCAACGAACAGCGACGCACAGATCCCGAGGAATAGAAGCTTCTTCATGCGCGCAGCATGACTCTGCTTCTCACACCAAGCAATCGTCCCACGTGTCCGCTCCGAGCTGAGGTGTGCTGCTTCAGACTAACAGCCACACCCGCCCACCGCGCTCGTAGACGTACACTGGAAAAAGCACGACCAGATCGACTCTGTTCGCTATTGACCGCACCAAGGATCAGTGCCCTCACGCAGGGCCTCACAGTCGGCGGTTTGCGATCCTACTGACCCAAACGCTCCCGCCCGTGGGGCTCCCGCAAGTCGTACTCAGGGCCTGCAGGCACGATACCCGTCGGATTGATCGACCCGTGACTCTGGTAGTAGTGCTGCTTGATGTGGTCGAGGCGAATGGTATCCATGACACCCGGCAATTGCGCGATGTCACGGGTGTAGCCCCATAGGTTTTCGTACTCACGCAACTTTCGGCGATTGCACTTGAAGTGATTGTGATACACGGGGTCGAAGCGAACGAGTGTGGTGAACAGCCGAATGTCTGCCTCGGTGAGTTGGGGTCCCGTCAAGTAGCGGCGCGTGCCGAGTCGCATCTCCAAGCCATCCAGGGCCGCAAACACTTCCTTGTAGGCACGCTCGTAAGCCGCCTGCGTCGTGGCGAAACCAGCTCGGTAGACCCCGTTGTTCACGTCGGGGTAAATCAGCGCGTTCAGCTCGTCGATTTCCGCGCGCAACTCGACCGGCCGCAGGTCGAGTTCGGGGTGCTCGCAAAACTCGTCGAACTCGGACGCGAACATGCGCAAGATCTCGGAGCTCTCGTTGTTGACGATGCAGCGCGTTTCACGATCCCACAACACGGGCACCGTGACGCGCCCCCGGTAACTGCCTGAGGCAACCGAAGCGTCGTAACGCTCACGTAGCAACTCTGATCCGTAGAGCTGGTCGCGTGTTTCGCTCGACTCATCGTCGAAGTGCCAGCCGCGATCGTCGAGCAGTGGATGCACGACGCTGACGTCAACCGCGGCTTCCAAGCCCTTGAGAGCGCGCACGATCAACGTGCGGTGCGCCCACGGGCAGGCGTACGAGACGTACAGATGATAGCGTCCTCGCGCGGGTTCGAACTTGGCGCCAGGCTCTCGCGTCACGAAGTCGCGAAACTCCGTCGGCTGACGGACGAACTCTCCCGCCTCGTCGGTGTCAATCTCGAAGCCGCTACCCGCAGAATCATGACGCTGATTCGAAGCCGGCCCGCGACGACGCTCGGATGTCGATGTCGTCGCTTGAACGGACGCCTCACCTGGAGCGCTCATGGCTCAACCCTGCTCCCGTTTGGCATGCAACTGATGCTGCTCGACCGTCAGCTCCGCGCATCCAACACGCTCACCCGAGTTGCCAGACGGCTGCACGCCCGTGTCTTCATCGGCGTGAACGATCAAAGCGCGATTGAGGAACGAATTCGCGTCGTCGGGAGCCAGCGTGGCACCAGGAACGACGACTTCCAGTACGCCTTTGCCGTCAGGAGCCACGGCACCCATGTTCCCGAGATC
Source organism: uncultured bacterium (assembly GCA_965651905.1). Lineage (GTDB taxonomy): Bacteria > Myxococcota_A > Polyangia > Polyangiales > Polyangiaceae > SZUA-265. The sequence continues at coordinate 1,694 of CBFGUG010000081.1, forward strand.
GCCGAGGTGGCGCGCGTCTGCCGTCGGCAAGCCATGGTCGTGCCCCGTAGGATTGAAGTGACCGCCCGCAGAGGACGCGTCAGCGGCGCTGCAGTCCGGCGTCTCGTGGATGTGCACGCCGTGTAACCCGGGTTCGATGTCGTCGACACGCACTACCACTTTCACACCACCATCCACCTCGGAAAGCTCCGCGATGCCAACCATGGCCGATCCGCTTCGTCCCTCGATAGCGACATGTATCGGGTCGGGAACCTCAGAGGCGGCCGAAACGGAATCTCGGCTTTCGTCAGAAGCAGGAACCGTAGACGACGTATCACCGCCAACCTCCTGGGCAGGGGTGTTTTTGGGACTCTCGCCGTTGGCGTGCGTTGCGGCGCAGCCAAGCGAGACCAACATCGTGATGATCGAGACCGAGATAGAAGTGTTCAAAGTTAATCCTCCTTGTTGTCGTGATGACGAGGGGTTGTGGTGATGACGAGGGACAATGCAGCTTGCGTGCCGCCGACGTCGGAGCGGCGTTGTTCGTGGTATTCGGCGCGACGAAGTGCAGATGACGTGCACTTTCGACACACGCGTCCGCGCGCGACGCACGATGGTCACGCCATGCTGACGTCGGCGTTAGCTAGCTCGTGACGAACGCAGACCTCCAGACGAGTGCTGCTTTGTTGTTGCGCATGAACGTACGGCAGCCGTTGCCCTCAATCTCACCGACGTGAGCGCCGTGCTCGAAAGGCTCGACGTCGACCCGCTCCCGGCGTGGACTCACGTGTGATATCGACGCCGTACGCGGGTGGCGCTCTACTCAAGCTTGCGCCTGTGTGGCAGGCGTCGCAGATGACGTCGCGCCGTCGTGCTTCGTGTCAGACTGCACGAAAGGTCCGAAGTAGTCGCTCACAGGATACCCTTTGAACTCGCAGTAGTTGACGAGGTCCTTGCGCAACACCAATGCACACAGCTGCATCACCACCGCATCGTCGAGCTTGCCGACCAGCGGAATCACGTCGGGAATGACGTCGTTGGGATTGAACAGGTAGAGAATACTGCCACCCAGGACTGCCGCTGATGGCCAGGAGATCTTGCGATACTTTCCACTGCGGAAGTCTTCGAGCAGAGACAGCGTCAACATCGCTTGCTTGGCGCTGCGCTCGGCGCGCTGCGCAACCGCTGCCTTTCGGGTAGGCACGTCAGTGAAACGCGAAAGCTGGCCCAGGCTGCGCTGCGCGTACTCTCTGAACTTCTCGGTTACCTTGTCCCGAGCCTGAGCGGCTATCGTCTTGCCCGTGCCGAACAATGACGCGCGCTCCTCGGGCGACGAGTCCCCCTCGTCCTCGGCTTCGACCGTTGGCACTGCGGGGCTGAGCACTCCACCGCCTTCAGCCAGCATGTCCGCTTCTTGACGTTGATCAATCTCGGTCTTCTTGAGGTCGTTCATACGAGGACCGCTTTCGGGCGTTGATTCGTGAATGGGTGAGTGTTCCATGCTCCACTGAGGTGCAAGGTACGAGCCACCCGCGAACACGCATCAACCCGCGTCACAAGTGCGGAGCTTCACGTGGCATGACGCCGCACCGCGGCGAATTGCCTCACCACTGCCGTCACGCACGCATCACGACGAGTACTGGACGCGGCGAGCGGGGGAGGGGCGTTCACCCCCCGCGACTTAGTGCGCCGCTCAACTGCCCAGCGCCGCTCAACTGCCCAGCGCCGCTCAACTACCCAGCGCCGCTCCACTACCCAGCGCCGCTCAACTGCCCAGCGCCGCGTCAATTACAGCGGATACGGCGGCGAAGTCCGTGGGGTTGGGGATGCGTTTGCCGTTGATGAACATGGAGGGAGTGCCCTGAACAGCGGCTTCCTCGCCCATCTCCAGATCACCCTTGACGCGCGCTTCGTGCTGCTTGCTGTCCAGCTCGGCCTTGAACTTACCCATGTTCAAGCCAACGTCTTGGGCGTATCCTTCGAGGGAGGCACGATCGAGCTGGCGTTGGTTGGCGAACAGCTTGTCGTGATACTCCCAGAACTTACCCTGGGCATGTGCCGCCAGCGAGGCTTCCGCTGCGCCCTGTGCGTTGGCGTGAAACGAAAGCGGGAACTGACGGAACACGAAGCGCACCTGCTGCCCGTACTTTTCTTTGATCTGGTTGGCCACGTTCGCTGCGCGCGAGCAGTAAGGACACTCGAAGTCCGAAAACTCCACGATGGTGACCTTTGCATCCGCGGGACCAAACGACGGCGCGTCGGCTGCTCCGATCTGAGCTTGTGCTTCGGCGCTCAGCGGCTGGTTCTTGGCTTCCTCGGCCTTGAGTTCTTTCAGGACGTCGTCAAAGCCCGCTAGCATCGCCGCACACTGCTCAGGGGGAAACTCTTTCGTCTTCTCCGTGACCATCTTGCAGGTCTCCGTCTCTCTTCCCAAACCTTCACACAGCTTGTCGACCAGCTCGTCGCACTTCTTGCCGCGGCCCTTCAACTTCTCCTGAGTGATCGCGAAGTCCTCGAGCCCTACCGCACAGGCGGCGTCGCTGAGCAACTCGAGCGTGGTCTGTGCATTGCCACAGGTGAGCGTCTCCTTGCCTGCCTCGGCGCACAACTTGTCCGTGAGCTGCTTGCACGACTCGGGGCTGGCCTTGACCTCGGTCTTGGCCGCAACCTTCTCCGCCGAAACGTCGGCTGACTTCTTACAAGCGATGGGAGAAATACCGAGTGCCAGGGTGAGCAGGCACAGTGAAACGTTGCTCTTCTTCATGGTGCTGGGTTCCTTTTGCGGTGCACCCTGTAGCTGGCTCTGGGCTTGCTAGCAACGGGCATCACGCCTGATCGAGATCAGCCTTCCCAAACTGCGAATAATCTCGCCGTTTGGAAGACTGAGGCTGAATTCGCACGCCACGAAACGGCCCGCGTCGCGAGCCCGTCAGTCACTCCGCGCGTTCCCCCTGTGCGCTGTGGCGTGCCCACGAAGTCGTCAGCTAGCCGTGCGGCTCAGCCTCGCTGGACCGCCGCCATGGCAGCAGAGCGAGCGTAATTTCGAACCTCGCGTGATAGGCTGTGGGGGCATGGGCGCGTCGGGCAGGTTATTCACTGGCGAAGATGAGCGCTTCGCGCGTTTCATCGACCAGCTGTGTTACGAAAACCCCTTCGGCCCTGCCCGCATCCAGCTCGAGCGCCAAGCACTCGGCGACGCCTTCGTCGACACGGGTGACGCCTGGAGCCTCGGCCCCGGCCACCGCAACGACAACCTCTTACCCTTGGTTGCGAGAACGCTCCAGATCCTGGAGCGTGCACGACCGAAACTCGACGCACAACCCAAGCCAGTGGAGCTGCGTCTGTACGGCAGTCTCGTGCGTTACGCGGTGTACTTCGAATTTACCGATGCACTCGTTCAGTTGGCGCGTCAATCACGGGCGCCCGGCTTCGGTTCCAAACGGGTCGCGCTGTTTCGCGACGTCGAGGCTCGCGTACTCGAACACCTGTCGAACGAAGCACTAGTCCATCAGCTGTTCGGCAGCATCGAGCACTTCTTCGCGGTGATGTTTCAGCTGCGTCGTGCGTTCGAGAACATCTTCGAGACCATCGTCGGGCGTTCAGCCCCCGCGCAAGCGCTGCGGGCCGCCGTCTGGCAAAGCGTATTCACCCACGACATGCGCCGCTACGAACGCACCTTATACGGCCGCATGCATGACACCAACACGCTGATCTTGGGGCCCAGCGGCACGGGAAAGGAACTGGTCGCACGTGCTATCGGACTTTCACGGTATTTGCCCTTCGACGGCAGCTCGCTACACTTCGAGGCGTTCGCCAAAGACGCGTTTTTCGCGCTCAACGTCGGAGCACTCACCCCCACTTTGGTCGAGTCGGAGCTGTTCGGACACAAACGCGGCAGTTTCACGGGGGCCGTGAGCGACCGAACGGGTTGGCTGGAAAGCTGCCCCGAACACGGCACCGTATTCCTCGACGAGATTGGCGAGCTCGACGCGAGCGTCCAGGTGAAGCTGCTTCGCGTATTACAGGCGCGTGAGTTTCACCGCGTCGGCGACAGCGAACTACGTCGCTTCGAAGGCAAGGTAGTCGCCGCCACCAACAAGGACCTGCACACATTGATGCAGTCGGGGGCCTTTCGCGAAGACTTCTACTATCGACTTTGTTCGGACGTGATCGAAACGCCGTCCCTCGCCGCGCAATTGCGCGACGAACCCGACGACCTGGAGCGACTCCTCACCCACGTCGCGGGGCGCATCGTCGCAGCGGGTGAGGTGGACGAACTAGTGACTGAAGTCTCGACGTTCGTCCGAAAGCGCTTGGGGATGGACTACGCGTGGCCGGGTAACGTGCGTGAGCTCGAGCAATGCGTGCGCAACATCGTCGTTCGCGGGTCGTATTCGCCGCGCGGCCAGCGCGTCACCCGCGCGGACTCGAGTGACGCAGCCGTCAGCGCCTCGACCGCAACAACTTCACCAACCCTACGCGAGTTGAGCGCGCGTTTCATCAGCGCAGAGTTGCCCGTCGAGCAACAAGTAGACGTGTACATCACGCTCTCCTACTTCCGCACGGGCAGTTTCGCGGCTACTGGCCGCGCGTTGGGGCTCGACCGCCGCACGGTGAAAGCTCGTGTGAACTCGCAGCTGCTCGCGCAACTCGAGTCGGAGCGCTAACAGACCCGCTCAGCGCGTACCCGCCACGCCGCACGTCGCTGAACCCAACCGTTCGAAGCGCCGACGGCGCTACCACACACAGGCTCCTGGCGGCTCTACTGGATGGTCGTTGACGTGAACGAGTCGCCGCAGCAGTGCTGGTTGCGACACCATCAGGCTGGGTTCCTTGGTCGCGTCTTTGAACTCGTAAGTCACGCCGTTGCGAAGATACCTGAGCCGCAACGGCTTTTTCGGATAGCGCCGCGCGCGTTCCTGAACGCGACGTTGAAGCATGGTGAACGGAATGTAGCGCTTACCTTTCACGTACCTTTTACGCCAAGCCTTCACGCTCGTGTCCTCGACGAGCACGAGGTCGTCGACGTAAGGAAACAGCTTGGGTGGACGGACCACGAGGTGATTGCTGTAGCTCGAAGTCGTGGACAGGTTGCTCCACATGGCGAGCGAAGTGGCCGTCTTCAGACCGAGGTGGGGCGACAGGTTGTTCAGCGCAAACGCAAGCGGCAGAAGATATAGGGGCCACCAGGCTGTTGCGAAGGCTCGTCCCTCTGCGTGTCGCCACCAGCGTTGCCTCCACGCCAGCACCAACACGACGGCAACGCCGCACAAGATGAACACGTTCCAACTCCGAAGCAGGTAGTAGTAGCCCGTCTCCTCGGCGGTTCTGCGCACCCCGAGCTGCAGCTTTGCCCACCAGACGCGGAGTGACCAGGTGGTCCAAAACGCGGACTCGAGCGCCAAGAAACCCACCAACCCCACCCGCCCTGACGAAAGGCGTCGCAGGATGGATTCGAGCGCGCCCGTGAGCTCTTGCCTGACATCCGCACCGAGCGCGTCGTTTTTCGGAACGAAGAGAAAGTACGTGGCGAACATGATGCTCGGGAAGTGGCGCATGAACGCGGCTGTGAGCATGTGAAACAGCACGCCCAGCATCACCCCGATGAACCACGTTCTTGGAATGAGCAAGAACAAAGGAATCGAAAACTCTAGACCCAACACCCCCCAAATCAACAGATGTCGCACGCCAGGAGAAATCTCACCTTCCAAACTGGGCATGAGGGGCGTGCGAAGCGCTCGCTCGTAAAAGTGCACGGCGCAGCTGACGTCTGGGTTGAAGTAATCCCAATTCAGCTTGTGAAAGACCGCGAAGAAGTAGAGGAGAATGACCAGCATCCGCAACGCAGGTGCCGTACGTTCGAGCCAGTCGTCACGCAATGGCGCAAGGCCTCGGTCCTTTATCGTCTGAACTACGATACCCAGGATCAAGCCGAGGCTGATGACTCCAGCAAAGAACCAGTGGTTGTCGGTCTTGGGCATCTTCTCGATCAACCCGCCGAGCATCAGGCAGAGCACCGCGAGCATCAGCAGCTTCGAACGCGTGAAGAACATGCCCACGAAAGCCAGCAGCGTCGTCAGCGTGGCCAACGTGCTTCGTTCCCACGCCAGACGCGTGTCGTAGTGAGCGATGAGCGCCCCACACCAGAGCATCATGAAGATGGACGCAAAACCGAGCGTGCTACGCCGCGCTGCCATCCAACCGCGAAAGTGAGCGAGCCAGTCAACCATCGAGCTCTCGGTGTCTTTAGAAACGGGTTCCACCCTGGCCTCTTGATGAACCCTCCGCGCCGAAGAACCAAGCCGAAAGTAACGCCCCTCCTTCGCTTCACGGCCCCGAGATCCAGCCACGCTCGCGGGTTATCGCGTGCCCGCACTCCCCGCAGCGCACTGCTCCAGCTTCTGCCACGCCCCCACTGCTCGAGCCCCGAGCGACTCTCGCAATCAAGAGTGAAAGTGGAGCTCGGCTCCGCGCGTCAGACCGATCCTCCACGTCGGCGACCCAGCACTCCAATCGGAAGCCGGGCTGCGTCGAGATCTGGCCTCCCGGCGGTCGCTAGGGTTCGTCCGTATCTCACGCGGCGCGGTGGGCGGGAGCCGAACCACTCCGCAACGCGCTGGGCCCACCCCAACAAAGCGGTGAAACACACCCTGCGGGCAGCAGAAGTGCGTACGCCGAGCGAGCGGCCAAAGCACGAAAGAGCCGCTCGCTCGGCCACGCGAGGAGATTGCCGTTCGACCTGCCCAGACCCACGGCATCGCCGAACGCATCTTCTTTCGAGGCACCTCCTTTCGCATGGTTTGGGTCGAAACAGGACGACGCCCGCTCGAGCTTGGGAGCAGGCGTCGTCGAACCAAAGAGCGACTGCAGAACGAGGTGTTACGCAGCGCCGTCAACCGCTGGACGCGTCCAGACAGGCGGCTGGGCCGTCGTAGCACTGGCCTGGTTCACGGATGCACCGTGCGATTGTCCCGGGGGGGTTGGGGCGATAACCGTTGCCACAGTGTGACTCACGACGGGCACGGCCCCGTTCACCGCGACACGGGCCGCTGCGTATTGCGTGTGGGCTACGTCGTGTTGCTGCGCGAGCGCCCGGCGCGCGGCTTCACGACGTTCCACGCGTTCGAGACGCCGCACGATACGACCGCGGTGACGATCGACGAGCGCGGCCGTCAGCAGCGATCCGATCCCGAGCACAGTCAGACTGCCCCAGTTCATCAAGCTGCTGAACCCGATCGCCGCGTCGACGACGCAACCCAAACCGACCACGGCCGCCACTCCGCCTGCGACCACGACCAAACGACGATCATCCAGCAAGCCAAGCGCGACACCGCACACACCGATCGTCACGGCGCTCACTCCAGACAGAAGTCCACCATTGACGAGCACCGCACCCACCGCCGTGAGCGTCGCGACCGCGGCAGCCGCGCTCACGAGGAACCGTCGCCCACGCTCCGCAACATGAGAGAAGCCATACAACACGAGGGCTAGCGGCAACGCCGACAAGACGTGCAGCGAACTGTGAGGCCAGATCATCTGCTTGATCTCAATCCCGACGATGCCGAGACCGATGGCGGCAATGATCGCCCCCGCACTCTCGCCCACGCCTTGCGAGTGTTCGTGGGTCTTACGGGCCGCGAAGAACACTGCGGCGCCCAGGGCAATCACCAGACAACCGAACGCCAACGCGTCGAAGCCATAGAAGAAGACACAACGGCCGACGACGATGGCCGGCGCGGCCCAGTACAGCGCGCGGATCACGCGTCCTTCAAAGGTGCGCATACCAGGGCGCGTGCGCCAATGCAGCTCGAGACCAATCGCCCCAAGCATACCCGCCATCGCCAAGGGTCCTACCAGGCTCGGATCGCGAACGGGCACGAGTAGCAGCGCCTGGCTGAGCATCAGCGTCCACGAGATGCGTGAAGAGCTGTGTCGAGCTAACGCCCGGGTGGCCAAACGTGTGAGCCCCCATGCCAGGCCAAACGTGAGCACCATCCAACCCACCGCTGTGATATCCGAATGAGCGCGCCACAACGCAAAGTGCGGCAGCGGCACGTTCGATTCCCACTGGAAGCGCGAGAGCACCATGCCGCCCAATACGGCGAAACACGCGGGCAGCGTGCCCAAAGTGAGCAACAGGAACGTGCGCGCGGTGCGGCTTTCTTTCATCTTCGCGCCGCAGAACAGTGCTGCACCGAACAGCATCACGCCGTGGGCTAACAGGTATAGGTAGCGCAGGTCGTCACTGCCGCCGTCGTTCCAGCGTTGCAACATGAAGGTCGACGCCGCCGCCAACACTGCGACCACTCCGCTGGCCCTGAGCCACCAGCTCGTGCGGTCGACACGCTCGCTGAGCACCGTTTGTAGGGGAGAAAGGGTCCGCTCGGCGCGCGGGGGCGCCATCGCCGCGGTGTCATGGTTCGTTTTCATTTCTGCCCCCGCAATTGCGCCAGCTCTGCCTCGAGTTGCGCTTTCTCTTCCGCCTCGACATACCCGAGCTCGAACTCGTCTTCGTCGCTGCCCGCCGTGTGATAACAACGTTCGTCGATCGTCAGTTCCCAGCGCTCGAGCAGGCTCTCCACGTCACCGCCGATGGAGTGCACGCTGCCTTCGGTGAGCTCCAGCGCACGCGCCTCGGCGTCGCGGGCCTGCAACACGCGCTTGCGCGAGTTCAACTCGTCGTAACGCTCCTCCAGATTGCGGATCTCTTTGGATAGTCTCCGCGTGACTTGTCCGTGTTCGTTGAGACGCGCCTGTAGTCGTTCACTTTGCGCGGCGGCATCCCGCGAACGCCGGACACATTCGAGCGCGGCGTCGTGCGCTTCGGTCGCGAGCGCGCGCTGCTTCCACATTTGGGCCCCCTGCTGCGCGCGCTCGAGCTCCCCACGCAGCGCGTCCCCGTCGCGCTTCACCCGCGACGCGTGTGCTCGCGCTTGGGCGAGGTGGCGACGCAAGTCCTCCAAGGCCGTCTGCGTGACCGCTTCGTGGTTTTCTACCTGGCAAAGGACGCGGTCGAGGCTGACTCGCACCGCGGTCGTCATTCGTTTGAAACTGTTCATGTTGGTCTGTTCTCCTCACCGACGACTCGTTCGTGTACGCGTCGGCGACAGGACCACAGAGCAAGCGGCAGACCAACCCAACCCAGATGAGTTAAGTAACTGGAATAACTAACTTTTCACACACCTCCCCAGAAACCAGGAACGATGCACTGGGCATCTCGTGTGCACATTCAATGCGCAGACGTGCATCCGAAGACCATGCCGTGGTCAGCGCGGAACCGCCCGCGCCCGCTCGCTGAGCGCGGCCACAGCGGCGTCGTCCAGTTCGCGCTCGTCCGCGAACGCCACGCCAACCACACTGACGACTTCGCCCGCTGCGTTGGTCACGGGAATGGCAATCGCCCCTTTGGCGTCGACGGCTGTCGCCCCCGGCCGCACGTCGCCACTCACGTCATCTTTGAGGTTGCACGTCTGGACGGGCTTGTTTCGTTCCCAGGCGAGACCTGCCATGCCCTTGCCGCGCGGGATCGCCTGAGTCAGCTCCTGCACCTTGGGCGGGATGTTGACGGCAGCTTCGAGCAGCAGCGCGCCATCGCGCAAGTGGTGTATGGTCCCCGCCACTGCGTCCGCCTCCGCAATGAACTCGATCAACCACGTTTCGCTGAGCCTCTTCGCTTCGTCAGACATCTGTGAAAGCAGCATGACGCCGATGCTCCGCGACTGTCAACGTCGCAGCGCGACCTGACGAGAGCATGTCGAAGTCGGAAACGCCTCACGACGAGCGCCCGCCGAATACGCGAGCGTTGTGGCTGCTGGCTTTGGTGTTGGTCCCGATCGTGCCGTTCGTGATCTTGGGGGAGCTACCCGGGCAGCGTTGGCTCGAACAGCAAGATAGTGACTTCGCGATAGGAGTCGTGGGATCCGCGCTCTTGGCGAGCGACGTGTTCCTGCCCATTCCATCAACAGTCGTCGGTAGTTTGCTCGGATTGCGCCTCGGCTTCGTGCTTGGAGCCCTGTGGGGCTGGCTCGGCCTGTTCGCGGGCAACCTGCTCGGTTATGCGGCGGGCCGTCTTGCGTTACGTGCGGCAGGCATCGAGTTACCAGCGTGGAACACGAGCGCGCTGTTGTTCGTCACTCGTCCCATTCCGATCTTGGCTGAAGCGGTCGCCATGGCAGCGGGGGCGGGCCAAGTGCCGTTCGCCAGCTTCGCGCTCGCTGCAGCTCTGGGCAACGCCGTATTTGCGCTCGTGCTTGCGGCCAGTGGCGCTGCGCTACTCTCCGATGACTGGGCGGGCGTCGGACTCGCGGCCCCCATGGCGCTGCCCGTCGTCGGCTGGTGGCTGCTCAGACGTTGGCGACATGAGCATGACGCTGGCTGAAGGGTCCGCAGACTTAGCCGTCTCGGAGGAACGGGAGCGTTGCACCACGCGACCAGGGACGTTATCGTCGCGTTGCTTCGCTCGGGGGTAATGATGCCGACAAGAGAACAACGAACGCTGCGGCGTTCGTCAGTGAGAATGTTCCGCAGGTGGATCGTCGCTAGCGCGTGCGTTGCACTCTGGTCGAGCTGTTCAGCACAGACGGACAGCGGAGCCGCTGAGCGACGCGCCAGGCAAGAAGCCTGTATGGACCTTTCGGCACAGGTCGAAGCTGCGAGAGCGGCCAGCTTCGACATGCCAGGCCCACCGTACCGCCAAAATTCGTCGAGCACGACCCCCGACACGGAGGATGTTCCTTCGGACGCGACGACAGCTGCCACGACATCTACGGAGTCGGCAGCTGAGTTCATCAGCAGACCACATCTCGAACTCGCGAGCCGATCGGGGGGCATCCCGTTCACGGCCCTACTGGACAACGCCGAAGACGGTAACAACAGCGTCCTTCATGTAGAATTTGGACTGAGAGGCTTCTGGTACACCGCAGACGCCAGTTGGGATTGCGGCAGCACGCGGCCCTTCGGGTTCACGTCTCCCATACCGACGGACTACCCAGGAGGGGGTGAATTCACGGCGACTGAATACGCCGAGGAAGGCATCACCCCACCACCCGAGAGCGTCTATGAGACCAATGAGTACGGGCTGCGCTTCTGGGGCGGGCGGCAGCAAGGGTTCGGCTCATTGCTGGGAGTCGGGTTGAACCACGCTGGTGCCCTCAATCCCGCTGATCTAGTCGCGCTCGACTTCGTGAGTGTTCGGTTCTGGGGACTCGCGCCCTGCGGACCCGTGGAGCTCTCGGTACACATTTCCGACAAGTATTCCGACCCAGGCCAGGGGTTTTGCGTTCCACAAGACCAAACGACTTGCACGCCGCAACAAGGCTGCCATGACTCGCCCGTCGTTCGAGTGCGGCTTACAGATGAATGGCAACTATTCGAGATCCCGCTGACGAGTTTCGTGAGGCAAGGCACGGGCATCTACGTGGACGGCGTCGAGCCCCCACTAGTCCTCGATGCCACGAGCGCGATCCTATTGCAGTTCATCGTGCGTCCCACGCCGCTGTTCGACGTGTGGCTCGACAATGTCGGCTTCGTATACAGCCGCTAGCCGGCTGTGAGCTTCTGCACCAGCTGCGACGCGGGTCCGCAATTGGACGCAACTGCCCCGCGCGCTGGCGCGATCTGGCGCGCATCGTCGGCTAGTCGCGCTCGGGCGCGGCCGCTCGATCACGCTGCTCAATCACTCACGCCGCTCATTCGCGCTGGCGGTCGATCACGCCGCCGAGCTTCTCCGCAGCGTATTTGACGGCTTCCCTTGCGTCGGATGCGGCGCGCGCGGCGTACACGGCGGTGTCCCGAGCCATGCCGCGCGCCATCTCGCCCATTTCGCCCGCGCGAGTGAGCGCCTCGGTGACGTAATACGTGGCCGCTTCGTTGAAGTCATTACCGTAACCTTCGATGGTCTGCGCGTCGCCACGCTTGCGGTACTTGCCTTCGATGATCGATCGGTACGACTCGCTGTCCGCCCAGCGCTGCAGCTCTGCAGCTCGCAGTGTGTGAAATGGATGTGTCCGATCCAACAAGTTGAGCAGCTTGAAGATGGTGTCCACCCCGACGTTCTGCTGGTATTCGGCAATCTGCTGCTTGTATGCATCCAAATCCAGTGCGGCCTTTTGAGTGACGGTCCCACCCGCCGCTTTCAAGAACATCGAGATCGCGTCGTCTACGTTCTGGCAAGCGAGCAGCCCGGCGCGGTCCGCCGACAACTCGCTCTTGCGTGACCACTCCATGAGCGCCAAACGGATCGGCAACAGCGCAACTCCAGTGAGGAACGGCAACTTGTGCATCCCAATCGACAAGATGACCGCGAGCATCGTGCGGTAGAGCGAATGATTGCTCATCACGTGTCCGAGCTCATGGCCCAAGAGCACGCGTAGCTCTCGTTCGTCCAGCAGATCGAGCGTCGCGCTGTTGAGCACGATGAACGGTCTTTCGACTCCGTACGCCCCCGCGTTGAACCATGGCGTCTGAGAGACGAACACGGGCACTTCATGCGGCCAATCGAACGTCTCTCGCACCTCACGCGAAAGTCGGTCAATCACGGGAAACTGCGTGGGGCCGACGCGCACGGCGTTCGCCTGAAACATGGTGCGGACGCCACGTTCACCCAAGAAACCTATCGTCTTCTTCACCACCAAGTCGAACCCTGGAACGGCACGCAGCGTCTGCAGCGCCGCACGGTCGGCAGGGTGTTCCCAACTCTGCGGGGCGATCTGTTCGAAACGGCGCACGGAAGTAATCGTCAGCCCATTCATCCCAGCTAGCGTAGTGCACCGAACACTACTGGCGAGCCTTTCGGCAGCCGGGCGCGCCTCTCCAGACCGATGCGATGAGCAGCTATCGGCAAAACGTCGCGAAACTGCTACGTCTGGCTGAGTTTCAGCGGGGTAACCTTGGCGAGCGGCGCTTCTCCTTTGGGGAAATCCCCCGAAACTTCACGCCACTTCTACGAACTTCGCGCCCGCCTCTACCAAACGCTTGACTTGGGGCTCGGTCAACCCCAACGCGTCTACAGCCTGTCTGGCACGAGTGTCGTCTACGTCCTCGCCAACGGATGCGCCATGCATCGCGGCGATCCAATCGGCCAGGCAAATCGCGGCGGCCAACGGATGAACTCGGCCGCCAATCATGAAGCTGTGATGATGCCGCACGACTAGCTGCACGTCTGGCGGGAGCGACCAAGCCTTCGCCAGAACCTCGGACGCCTCGGCGTGAACCCGGTGAATGCTGCCCACCACTTCCGAAAACTCGGGTGGACGCTGACCACGAGGCACGTCAGCTACGAGCAGCAAGCACGCAGCCATGCCCACGTCATGCAATAGTCCACACATGTAGGCGTACTCGTCGGGAAATCCAGTCGTCCGGCAAGTCTGACGCGCCAGCTCCGCCGTCACCACGGAATGCTTTCGAATCGCCTCCATCGGACGCTCGTACCCCGGGGCGCGAAACACCTTGGCCGTCAGTGCGGCTTGGAGAAATAGCCCAGAGAGCGTACTCAACCCGAGCCGCGTCATCGCTTGCTCGAGAGAGCTGATTGGCTGCCCCCGTGAATAGAACGTCGACTGCGCTCGCCTGAGCAATTGTGCGGCGAGCAGCGGTTCGCTCTCGATCAATGCCCTGATCTTAGGGAACGGCACATTGGGGTCTTTGCTCAGCCGCGACAGCTCCAGCGCGACCGAGGGCAGCATTGGCGGCTGATAATCTGGTGAACGAAACGCCCGTCGCAGCAGCGCCACGAGCTCGCTGGGGCTGCTGCACGAGACATACCCGTGGTCGTGCTGTCTGTCGTGACTGGCAGCATCAGTTTGGTTCGAAGAGGAGATCTGGATTGCCACGTCTAGACTGATGAACGGCCGCCAGCGCGAAAACTTGAACGAGACGTCGCACAATACTGCAACGAACTCCGCGCGCCGGTCTCAGCCCATCAAACCCTCGAACACTCTGACCGCGACGTCTGGGTACAAAAGGGACAAACGCGCTGAAGCGATTGCGGCAAAGTGCGCCTGGGCGGATGTACGCGAAAAACCTGCAGATCGACGGCACTGAACGTCACAGTGAGACAGCAGAGCCCGCCGCGGCTGCAGACCATCGATTCCAGCAACCCTGACATAGCTCCAGCAAGATAACACCCAGTCAGGAACGCCGCTTGCTTCAGAGAAGGTGGCTTCGAGTGAACACGCTCCGAGCGACTCCTCCTCGGGCGCTGTCAGTCAGCCCTTCAGCATTCAGTCTGAGTGAATGACGACTCGCCCCTGTAGCCATCCGAACAACACTTCATCGAGTAAAGGATACGTTCCTTCGGGAACTCTGAAAGCGTGTATGAGCGCGCGACTGTCAACTTGGAACATCGTAATAGTGTGCTGTGTGTCGTTGGCGAACCTCGGCTGCCGCGACACGAAGCGTTTGCACTTGATCAACATGGAGTACGACGAGGAACAGCTACCCGCACCAACCTACGACCCGTGTTTACAGCCCAACGAAGGCTGCGAATGCGAAAACGAAGGCGAAACAGCAGAGTGCGGCTCCGTCAAAGAGCAGCGCGGCGAGTACCTAATCTGCTCGAAAGGCCTCCGCCTGTGCGACAAAGGCGAGTGGTCCGCGTGTCAGGCCCTATCCGAAGAACGCGTAGTCGACTCGATTCGAGCGCCGATGCAGGGCGGGTTTTCGCTTTCTGCCCTATCGGCGGCCAGCAATTGCAACAATCTCTGCGATCCACAATGTAAGCGTCTGGGCGATACTCCCGAGGGTCTCATCGTCAACGACGACTTGTTCATCTCCAGCGACGGACTGACGTTGCCGGGATCGGGCAGCGGAGGGAGCTGCGATGCGCTGGTCACTACCCCCGGCACAGCGACCATCACCATCACGGACATCGCGAGCAGTGGCGCTGTAACCGCGTCGCCTCCCTTCGTGGGCTTTGCTGGTACGTGTGCGGGAGGACCCATCGTACAACCCAACTGGACGCTCGACGCGTACGACCGAGCAGTGATCGATCAAGCGGGAACACTGCGCGTGTTTTCGGGCGTCGCGGGGCCAGTGCGCGTGACTGGTTCAACCGCTCTCGATTCAGCCAGCTCCAATGTGACAGTCAAGGTGAACATCGGAGCGTTGGTTGCCGAAGGGTCGACGAACGACCCGGGTAAGACGCTGTACCCCTATCGCAACACGGTCTTTCCGCTCGACCTTCCAGCGCCTTTGGTCCAGTGGAACAACGGCGGGATCACTCCCAACCAGGTCCAAGTCGCGCTGCGCTTTCCCAGGGGATCGACGAACCCCACGTTCCTGTACGCGAAGACCTACACCAGTGAACCGAAACAAGGCCTTCTCAACACCAGCGTGCCAGCTTGGCAGATTCCTCAACACATTTGGAGCGCGTTCGATCGGAGCGCAGCAGGCGATGCGACGGGTGGCGAAATCATCATTCGTCGCAAGACCAGCTCGACGACATACAAGCAGCTGTCGATCCCCGTGCGGTTCGCGTCTGAATCGGTTCGCGGCACCGTCTACTACACGCAGTACCAACGGACGTTGAGCTCTTCTACTTGCTCGACTCAAAGCTGCTCGTATTCGGGAACTTCGTATACCCCAGGGCAAACGTGTCCCGTCGGCACGGTTACCCACGGCTCTGGCACGCTCACGTCTCAAATTCGCGCCATCGACCTATCTTCACCCATCGCCAGCAACACGAACCCGCTAGGTAACGTCGGTGGCTGCCCCGTGTGCCACTCCGTGTCGGCAGACGGCAACACCGTGGTATCGGGTAACCAAGCCTGGCAGGACCCAATCGTCGGCGGCATCGCTGACATCGATCTGGCGGGGAGCGTCGCCACTTTCAAGCCTAAGCGCGCCGCTCCAACCTACACTGGACTGTCAGACGACGGCGCGGTCGACGCGGCTGGCGACCCCTACAACAACTACGAACGCACGGGCGAGAACAGTCGAGGATTTTCCTACGCGGCAATCAGCCCCGATGGCACCACCGTACTGCAGGGTCCGACGTTTTGGGGTAACACCGCTGACACGCCCGCCTCCAACAACACCCAGGACGCGACGCTCCGTGGACTTGCAGGCAAGGTCAAACCCTACTTCTTCGCCGATACTCGAAACCCGGGAGTCGGAGTGCAGTTCGCGACGACGTCTGCGTTGCCGAGTTACAGTTGGTCTAGCTCGAGCGGCACGTTCTCTGGCAGCTCTGGCAGCTTGACCGTCGATGGCGTAACGCTTACGACGGTCGGGCAATCGGTGCTCGTCAAGAACGAAAGCAGCGCGTCTCGAAACGGCGTCTATGTATTGACGCAGGTAACCCCCTGGAGGCTCCAGCGTCGCTATGACGTCAACAGCTCGTCCGAGTTACGCCCCGGGCTGCAGGTCCGTGTCTCTGATGGTCAGGCCAACACTGGGCGGGTGTTCTTCGTGTCTTCGCCGAGCGCGGGCACGATTTCCGTAAACTCGACGTCCGTCGTGTTCGGTGAGCAGACCCGCCCAGCGCCCGTGTATGGCACCAACGTCCTGAACGTCAGCTACGCAACCACGGGCGCCCTGGGTCCCGGCACGGTGGCGTTCAGTTCCAACGTACTGACGGCGGGCTCGAACGGCGCGCTGGTCGTGGACGGCGTCACCCTGGGTCTCGGCGCATCGGTGCTGGTCAAAGACCAAGCCGCCGCCTCGACCAACGGCGTGTACACGGTTACGACCGCCGGCACCGCAGCGGTGAAGTGGAAGCTGACCCGCCGTAGCGACGCCAACGGCAATGGTGAACTCTACCCGGGCCTCGAGGTGCGCGTCTCCAGCGGGGCGACGAACGCCGGTCGAGTGCTGCACATCTCCTCCCCGAGCTCAGGAACGATCACTCTGAACACGACCGCCATAGGCTTCAGCGACAACACCATGCCATCGATGATGGTGCCGCAGTTTTCACCCGACGGGCGCAAGTTAGTCTACGTCAACGCTGACGCCGACATCGCAGGCGGCGCGTCAGCATCGGGTTGGCGGCGTGGTCTCACACTGTTGGACCTCGACCCCGCGACGCTCGGCGTTTCGAACAAGCGCCGTCTGGTAAACACCTACAGCAGTTCGACGACTGGCGTACCCATCAAGTGGCCATTCTTCGAGAACGATAGCCGAAGTATCGTGTACGTGGAAACCGAGACCAACGAGTATTGCAGCGCGGCAGACTCGGACCACTCGATCACAGTCAACAACGATCAACGTCGGGCGTGCTTCCAAGCGGCGTATGGCAGCATGAGCCCGACCACCCGAGGGTACTGGAAGGGAAAGTTGTTTTCCGTGAACAGCGATAGCCCGACGAGCACGCGTGTCGAACTCTCCAAACTCAACGACGCCGACGACGACGGAGGTAGCGATGACGCCATCGACGGCGATCGCTCGTATCAACCCACGGTGTTACCGTTTGCGGCAGGTGGTTACCGCTGGGTGATCTTCACGAGCCCCCGCGCGTATGGGAACCAGTTCAACGCTAGGTCGAATAGCGGCACACCAACTCACTTCAGCTGTTCTGCAGCCATGTTGTGGATGTCTGCACTCGTCGACCAACCCGCAGGAAGTACCGACCGCAGCCAACCGGCATTCCTATTGCCAGCGCAAAACATGGCGAACATCACCAGCGCCAACCACTACATCAACGAGCGCGGTTATCTCGTCGGCTCGCAGTGCAAAGACGAAGGTGCAGCGTGCACCAGCGACGACGAGTGCTGCGGATCCGGCGACAGTCCGCCGTCAGTGGCCTGCCGAGCGCCCGTCGGTTGGACGCCCGCTAGCGGCCCTCCGCACAAAACTTGCGAGGCACTTGCAGGCACGTGCAGCGTAGCCGGGGAAAGCTGCAGCACGGCCAGCGACTGCTGTAACGGAAACGCTTGCGTCGACTTCTCCTGCGTGACTCCTTCGGACTTCGAACCCGCGTCGTTCGTTCGAGAATACGTCGCGGAGTGTCCCGTCGGGTACCACCCAACTTGGCAGCTGTTCAGTTTTCACCTAACCACCGACTTGGACAGTCGCCTGCATCTCGAAGCCCGTAGCAGCAGCTCTCTCGACAGCCTGGAGACGGCTCCCCTGGTCACCGTCGGCACATCTTCGGCGACTGCGCGCAGCCCTGCGCCTCCAGAGTTCATCGACACGGGCGCCGCACTGGAACTCGCAGGAGTTTCACGACACCAGACGTACCTGCGCCTGATTATCACCCTCGAGCCCTCGAGCGACGGCTCGGCCGCGCCCATTCTGCATGATTGGGAGCAGCGTTACACCTGCGAGGCCGCCGAATAGGCGGCGCGCATGACGATCAGCGCCGTGGTGCGCTGCCTGGCCGAGGTCGTCTGCGGATGTACCTTGTGGTCCTATTTCGGATGCCAAACGGCAGCCAACGCGCCGTCAGACGCGTACAGCCGATCGCCCGCACCTCGCCTCTACTGCCATAGAGCTGTGCGTTGGTCTCATTTCAATCTGTCAGCACGCCCGCCGATCTCGGCGCCTGAGGCTGTTTCCCCTGCGCTTCCGGTGCTCAAAGCCAGCAGGCTGTTCTGCTCCGGTTCTCGTGAAAACAGCCTCAGCCACCGAGCTTGACGGGCGGGTTCGCTGCGACGCCAGGCAATGCAGCGACGACATGGGGCGACGATCAGACCAATCCTCAGCCCAGAGAGGGAGCCGCGCAGGGGCCGCACCGTGACTCCCCAGGTCCCAATCCAACCACCGTCGCGTTCACGGCACTGCCGCGCAAGCGCTCTCGAGCGCCCGCGCGGACCCAAGTTCAGAGCGCACTCGAACGGTGGCTCTGCTCGCGCGGCAGGTGAATGCCACATTCACGGTGCACGCCGAGGTTTCGTCCCGCTCGCGCGTCCTCACCGTCGAGCACTGGAAACGTCGAGTGCTCGTCGCCGATCGACTTGTAACCTTTGGCGTGCAGTGGGTGGTACGGCAGCTGGTGACGCTGCATGTACTCGGTAATTTGCGCCTCGCTCCAGTTGAGGATGGGGTGCACCTTGTACAGTTCGTGCGTCTTGGTCAGCCGCTTGTCGGAAGCGCTCACCTGAATTACGTGGGGCTCGACCGTGCGCAGTTGCTTGCGAAACTCGGTTTGATGGCTGCGCAGCCCAGCAAGCCATGCCTTCGGAGCCAACTCGCGCAGGGCGCGGTCGAGTGGCTCGACCTTGTTGCTCTGTAGGTAAGCGCGCTGAGCGTCCGCATCGCCACTCCAACGTTCTCCGTACAGCGCCTCTTGCCGCGCACTGCTCATCGCGGGAGTGTACACGAGCAGTTCGATGTCGAACCGCTCACGCAGCTGCTCGGCGAAGCGGTAGGTCTCGGGGAAGAGGTAACCCGTGTCGATGAAGATCACGCGCAGCTTGGGAAAGAACTGCGATGCGAGGTGAAGCATCAGGGCGGACTCGGCCCCGAAGCTCGACGTCAACACCACGTCGTCCCCACACGTCTCTCGCACCCAACTCAGACAGTCCTCAGCGCTCGCAGCAGACAGGGACTGATTGACCTCGTTCAAATCGATGGGGAACAGATCGATTGAGTTCGAGTCTTGGGAGTTCAATTGCTGGGGCTCCAGATCGACGACCTCGGCACTGTGCGATTCGACGAGTTGTAGGTGCATGCGCCTTGTATGAGGCTTTTACCCGACCTTGTCTATCGGGAAAGTGTGGAAATTTTATCCCTGACTTACGAACCCAGGTAAATCCTCTACATTCAGATATTTAGCCGCATTTCACGGCACTGACTTGCGGGCACACGTCCAGTGGGGAGGGAAACCGCGCCGCGACAGCGACCCGTTGCGTCCGAAGCGCCGCCGCTCGCCAGGTCACCGCGCGGCGGTCGCTGACAGTTCAAGCCCACGCACTGATTCGACCAGCTCAGCTGTCCTCGCGAATCGCCTCGATCAGTTCGATCTTGTTCAACTTGCTGCGGCCCACCACCCCGAGCTGTTTCGCACGGTTTCGGAGTTCGTCGAGCGAGCGCTCCTCGAGCGGACGATTGGGGTTCCCTGTCCCCTGAGTCGTGGTGTTGTCCGTGCGACCTTCTTGGCGTCGTTGCTTGTTGACCGTTCGCGCGGCGATTTCTTCTGCGCGATCCTCGGACTTGCCGCGTTCGAGCTCGCCGTCCCGAATGTGTTCGTACTTTCGTTCGTCCTTCTTGGTCCATTTCTTGGGCATGGTTGGTTCCTTGGTACTGAGCGCAAACCATTCGCGCCTTTCGTTCGAGCAGCATGCACGCGCCGCACCAACCGCGAACTCGGTGAGTCCGCGATGGCTGAGGCGCGTTGCCCCGCCCAACATGCCCCGCGATCGTGACCCTCTCGACGTCAGATACGTAGAACTCTCCAAACCCAACCTGGCACGATTCCCGCAGCATGACGCCTCGTCTGGTGTGCTCGACAGAGCACGAACAGAAAGGAAAAACACATGTTCAAAGTTACCACAGTACAAATTGTTCCCATGTGTATGCTGCTTGCCGCAGGCTGCGAGCGGGACCGGGAACCAGAGGTCGCGTCACCAATGGCCCCCGAGAGTCCACTTTCCGAAAGCGATCAGGTCGACACCGAGCGGCTGGAAGCAGAGGCGGACTTAGAGGCCGCGGAGGGCAACGACATCGACGGAGAGATCGAGTTCGAGGAAACCGACACGGGTGTACGCATCGTCGCCTCGGTCAACGACGCAACACCCGGAGAACATGGGATCCACGTTCACGAGCGTGGCGATTGTTCGGACATCGCGGGCAAGAGTATGGGCGGTCACTTTGCCCCCGACGGCGAAGACCATGCACTTCCGAGCGAGAGCACCTCGCGACACCTCGGCGATCTAGGCAACTTGGTCGTCGATCAAGACGGCAACGGCAAGCTGGAGATCACCGTGATCGGCGCGAATCTGAAGCCGGGTGATCCCAAGTCATTGCTCGGTAGAGCCCTCGTCGTACACAGCGGGCGAGACTCGGGCAGGGCCGAACAACCCGCAGGCGCCTCAGGCACACCAATCGCGTGCGGCGTCATCGAGAAGAGCTAGTAGTTCCGACGACGAATAGGAGAACTTCATGGCAAGAGTTGTAATGCCCCTCGCGGGCGACTTCGAAGACAGTGAGTTTCGAAAGCCGTATGACTCGCTGCGAGAAAGCGGACACGACGTCGTGATCGTTGGTTCCGAGCCTGGCAAGCAGGTCAGTGGAAAGCAAGGTAAGGAAAAAGCGACGATCGACGCGACTGCGCGAGACGTCGCGGCTGGAGACTTCGATGCAATGGTAATCCCCGGCGGGTATTCCCCGGACCATCTGAGGCTAGATCCAGCCGTGGTGGCGCTGGTACGCGACTTCAGCAAGCTCGGCCGACCTTTGGCGGCCGTGTGTCATGGTCCCCAGCTGCTGATCGAAGCGGGCATACTCCAAGGGCGAACCGTCACGTCGTGGCCATCCGTGAAGACGGACCTGCGCAACGCGGGGGCCAAGTGGGTAGACGAAGAACTGTGCGAGGATGGGGAACTGATCACCTCTCGCAAGCCCGACGATCTCGACGCGTTTTGTGACGCGGTTCTACGGCGGTTGTCGCTGGGAACGACACAAGATCGCGAACGAGACTCGTACCGACGGGCAACCAGCCGGTGAACGAACGCGCTGCATCCCGAGGGAGCGGTCCTAGTAGCTGGACCGTTCCCTGAGCGGCGAGCCAGTGGTGCTGGCGTACTAGTGATGCTGGCGTCGCGCCTTGCTGCACAAGCGACGGTAGTCTTGGTCGATGCGAGCCAACTGCTCTGCGCCCATGACGTCGATGGCTAGCTGGAAGACGACGCCCTCTTCGTGTTCGAAGTGCGTTCGGAGACTGCTCTCCAGCGTCGCAAACAGGTCCATCCTCTCCGCGCCAGTCGGGCGTTGTTCCAGTTCGCGCAATATGTCCTGCAACTGCTGGTGTTCACTTGCGCAGTGGCTCGCAAGCGGCTCGGCGATCTGAAGCAAGTGCGAGTAGAAGGTTGCTTCCTCCGCCTCGAAGTGAGCGAGCAGCTCCGCACGCGCCTCGCGAAACGATTTCTCGAAACGCTCGTCATCGTTCATCTCCAGGAGCTCTCGGAAGCGCTCACGTAGTACCTGGTGGTCGCGTTCCAAGGTTCGCAACACGTTGGGTTGGTCTCCGCGCTTGCTGGCGCGGCGTTCTATGTCACTGCGATGGTGGGGGTGCGTCCACGCGTGGCCAGTGTCTTGGGTCATCTCGACTCCTTCGTTGTTTTGTGCTCGCGGCGATCGGCCGCGGGAGTTTCTGAGATCACGACGCAAGAGACATTCCAAGCGCCGTGTGTTGCGCGAGAGCCGCTCAGAGTGGACCTCGCACGCGCCCACACGAACGTATCCCGCAGCAACCTGTGCTCAGTCCGCTCACCGAAGACAAAAACGTCACACGGCACGATGCGAACACGAGTGCAAACCGCGGAGCATCGAAGAGAACACCAACTGCATCACCTAGACGGCGAATGGACGAATCACGGGGCAAGTCGACAATGACGACTTGCCCCGCGCCTGCGCCCACTCGCCGAGCGTGCCAACTCAGCATGTCAGCTCGCACGTGTCAGCTCAGCGCATCTGCCATAGATACGCCGGGTTCAACGCCACAGACTCGGGCTTGGTGAACGCGAAGCTCAAACTGGCAGGAGCGTCTCCACCTACGCTCTCGATGATCGAATCGAAGCGCAGAACTACATCGTTCGACTTCTCCGCGACGTACAGGTGCTGTCCGTCGTAGGCCACGTCCACCGGGTTGCCCAGGTTGGTCGCAGGTCCGCCAAACTGTACGGTCACTTGCGTCAGCCCGTCTGCGCTACCCGCGCCTGGAATGACGAACAACTGTCCGTCGGTGGCGTCAGCTGCGTCGCCCACGTCCGACAACAACAGCGAATCGCTACCCGGATCGTAGTCGACTCCGTGTAGGTTGACGGAGATCTGCGCGCCAGCATCGGCGGGTGTGATGAGACGGTCGGGACCGTCGACTCCCCAATTCGAGCGGAATTGGTCGTACACCCCCACCGTGCCGTTGGTGAACGCTACGTACAAGCGATCGGTCACGCCATCGTAATCGACATCCCAGGGGCGTGCGCCACCAGTCGAAGTGCTTGCCAGTGGGGCGACGTTACCCGTGGCGCACGTGCTGAACACGAGCACCGAAGGACTGCTCGCGTTGAACTCGGCGACCATGATCACACCCAATGTGCTGTCGAGGTCGAGGCCCTTGGGCATGATGAGGCCCGTGGCGTCGCCGATGATCATCCTGTCGCGACTGTCGGTCATCGTTTCTCCGTCACGACTCGTGGCGACGCGGTTGCCGATGAAAATGCCGCCCGCCGACGTCGCAACGTCGTCGAAAGTCGCGACGACGTCACCGTTGTGATCGAACGTCAGGCTTTCGAGGTTGATGCCAGCGTCGAACTCGCCCCCTGTCGCTCCAAGTGACGACGTGATGCGAGCGATCAGGCCCGTGGTTGCGCTATCTGGCCCCGGGTTGCTCGTCACGCCCAAATACGGGACCGTCAAGCTCGAGTCCGAGATGTCACTGACGGCAGATGCGGGGGTCCAACTCGGTTCGAAAACGGCAAGCGACTCGGGCTTGACGCTCGCGGCCACGTGATCGGGCGCAATGTCCCCACTCGGGCCATCGAAGATGCTCGAGAACGTCAGCAAGGTGTCCCCGGCCTTCTCAGCAACACGCAAGTCGGCATCGGTGAGGACCAAGTCCACGGGATTACCGAGCAGCGTCGAAGGACCCGCGATCACCCGCGAAGGTTCGACATCTCCGTCGACGCTGCTCGCTCCTTCGACCACGAATAGCGCGCCGTCCTCGGCGGAAGCCGCGTCGCCGACGTCCGAAACGACGAGTCGGTCGCTGTGTCGGTGATAGACGATGCCGTGCAAGTTGACGGAGATCTGCTCGTCGGAGGCGTCGACAGGCGTGATCGTGCGGCTCGCAGGTGAAGAGAACCCGCTTGCAATGTAGTCGTCGAATACGGCCAAGGTACCGTTCGTCAAAGCGACGAACAGTCGGTCGTTGACCTCATCGTACGCCAGATCCCACGGGTTACCGTCCAGGTTCGTCGTCGCGGCGGGTGCTACGTTGCCAGCGGCGGCTGTACCGAATACCTTGATGCTGTCATCACCGTTGTTCGCAACGAGCACGTAGCCAGCCTGCCTTGCGATGGCGATCCCCTTGGGGTTTACGAGTTCCGTGGCGCTGCCTTCGATGGCACGGTCTACGCCGTCGACATAGATCGCTCCGTTCGAACGTGTCTCTGGGGCGCAGAAGGTCCGCAAACTCGGACCCGCCGCAGTGTCTCCAGCCTGGATCAAGTCGCCCGAAGCCAAGAAGTCGATCCCCTCGTTGTTGCCTGGCTCGAACCACTTCGTGACCGCGCTGGACTGCGTGAGGCGCTCGACTGTTCCCGCATTGTCGGGACCATTGTTGGACAAGTAGATCGTCGCGCGCGGAACACCGGGCGCGCCATTCGCGCCGTCAGCGCCATCGAGCCCGTTCTCGCCGTCGGCTCCGTCGACGCCATCGGCGCCGTTTTCGCCGTCCATGCCATCGACTCCGTTCTCGCCATCCGTGCCGTTTTCTCCGTCTACACCATCCGTCCCGTTTTCGCCGTCCATGCCATCGACGCCGTTGTCACCGTCCACCCCGTCGGCTCCATTCTCGCCGTCTGAGCCATTCTCACCATCCGTACCATCGGCACCGTTTTCGCCGTCAATCCCCGTGTCACCCTGCGCCCCGTTGGTGCCGTCATCCCCAGAGCACGCGCTCGCCAGAAGTGCGCTCGCGACCACGCTGGCCGTGGCAAACGACCGCGACCAAATTCCGAAACTTCGCTTCAACATCTTTTCTCCTCCAGAAGTTAACTCTCGACCAACCTCACGAACCTGTTGGGGTCCGAGTAGGCAAGGTCGTCACCTGGCTTGCTACGCGGCAGGTGCGAGATCGGATCACGGCCAGCACGATTCGGCCGCCGATCACACGATCGATTCTTTTTTCGATCCGATTCGTCGCGCTGGTCGTAGTGGCGCGGGGAGGTCCGTCTTCGCCCTCGCGACCGCATCTGCCACGGTTGCGAGCAGTGCGAGACACGTCACTCGTCCGCTGGCGGCGAGACGCGTCGTGACAGTTCGCCCCACCCAACGGCTCCCAGCTGCTAGGCTGCAACGATGGCGAGGGAGAACGATGGCAACCAGAGCAACTGGCGCGGTGGCATGCTCATCGTGGCAGCCGTGTTCACGGCGATCTGCGTCTACCAGGTGACCCAGATCGAAGCGAAAGGATCCGGGGCCATCTTCGGCGCGCTCTTATTCGGCGGCTGCGGACTGCTGGCGTTTCTCAGGGCGCGTCGACGAGTCTAGGGGCTGTCCCAAGGAGTCAAACTCGTCGCGTCGCGCTTCGGTCGAATCACGGGTTGAGCGCAAAGCAATAGATCGCGCCGTAGCCGCCGCCTTCGCCAACGGTGAGGATGTTGGGGTCACCGCCGCCATCTTGAATGATGCTGATGCCTGCCCCGCAGCCGCGCGCGAGAAAGCCAGTGATCCAGTGGGTTCCGTTACCACCGCCACCACCTCCGCCGGTTTCGCCTCCTCCACCGAAGCCACCGCCTCCTCCACCGAAGCCGCCTCCTCCACCGCCGCCACCCAATCCGCGGGGCCACGAGAATCCACTTTGCGGCTGGCCCGTCTCTCCGACGGCGCTGGTCCAGTCGTTACACGTGTCTCCCAACACGTCGTTGAACAACGTTCCGTCTTCACCTGAGCCAGTGAGTACGTGATGATTGTCGACGCCCCCCGTGCCGTCAGGATCACTGTTGGGGATGCCGTATTCGTTCGGCAGGTCGTTGATGATCGTCGCATCTGCCCCCTCGGGGCGGGGATTGAGCAAGTCGGTCTTCGTTGCCGCAACGACGCGCCCCAGGCGGTCGTGCCAGGGGCCCTCGCCGATCCGGTCGATGGCGTGGACAGGTTGCCCGTCAGGTCCCGAGTTCACACTGAGAAACGCACGCCACTGCTTTTGGGCAGCACCAGGCATCGAGTACTCCGCGAGCTCACTGCAGATCTTGTCTGCACCAGTAAGCCCGTCGGCTTCACCATATCTCAAGTCACCACCAAATCCGTCCTCGCTGCCCGAGAGTCGTTGCATGCCTTCCATACTGGTGACGAAAAAGCTGAACAGCTCGAGCTCCTCGACGTTGCCCTCGGCTGGCACTTCACCTTCCACGCTTTCACCTTCAGTCGCGCCATCATCATCGACGTCGACCTGATCGTCGGTTGACGGACCGATCTCCGCGGTTTCGGACGCTGTGTCGGCCGTCATCACATCGTCCGCGTCGCTGCTCGAATCGTCGGTGTCGCTCGCTACCTCTGACCCGACGTCGTCGGACGCCCCCGTGTCGTCAGTCGTAGAAGCCCCGCCACTACTGACGTCTGTCTCGTCTGCGCCGCTCGCCGCACCTGTCATCGTCGCTCCAGAGGGTTCCGAGTCATCAACAGGGGTAGAGGACGCTGAGCTCATGTTTGTCGTGCCCTCACTGGTTCCCATCGTGTCGGCGCTGCCTCCCAGCCCGGACCCGTCCAGCACGCCATCGTCCTGAGCCATCGCACCACCTGAGGTTGCGCCAGCGGTGTCCTCGCTGCCATCGCCCTGTGAACACGCCACCAGCGGCGCCCCTGCGATGAGCAGCGCTCCGCTCGCGACCAACGACCAAGTTTGCTGCCAGTGCACAATCCTACTCATGTCAACTGCTCTCCGACGTTCCAGACTTCCGGTTTCTGCTGATTGGTCGCGCCAAACGACCACTTTGGTCGTGGCCAAACACCGCTGCGTCTGCGTCCTGGGTTCGAGTTTTCCCGCCGAAACACCACTTCCGTTTCAAAGCTCCCTCGTGGGTGCAACGTCCGGACGTCGTGGCATCGGTGCACGCAGTCCAACGACGGAGTTACGTTCGTGTACGTCTTGCCTGGGAAGGCGAGGTGCGGCCCATGCGCGGCTCCCTCTGCATGAATCTCACACAGGGTGCGGCGCGCGACTTCACTCGACTGGCGGCGCGCTGGCTGCAGGGACGGCTCCCAACCAGTGCGACCCCTCGGCGAACCAGCGCAACCCCTCGCGACGGCTGCAACGCTTCCCAAGCCGGACGACAGTGGCGAGATGGACGCAACGCTGGCGGTTGAGCGACTCGGGAGAAAGTTTCAGAAACTTGTGACCCGATTTGCCCGTAGCCTACTCTCTAAGCCGATGAGCAGAATCGAACGTGGGTTCGTGGGTTTGCGGCGCTGTGGCTGGCTCAGCTCGGCGGCGCTTGCGTTGGGGTTATTCGTCAGCGTTGCGGTTGCGGCGTGCAGCGACGATGAGGGCGACGCCGAAGTCGAGTACTGCGAGCCCGAAGGGGCGTGCTCGTGCATGGAGGGCGTCGAGCGGGAAACGGCGTGCACCTGTAACGGTGGGTCTACCTGCGAAATCGAGGGCAACAGCATCGAGTTTCAGTGTCAGGGCAATGCGGGCTGCGGCATGTCCTGCGGTGACGATTGCTTGATCACGTGTCCGGGCACGACCAGCTGTGACATCGACGTGGGAAACCGAGCCGAAATCAACTGTCCGGGCACGGCGAGCTGCAACGTCAGTTGCCGCGGAAGCTGCTCACTACAGATGGCTGGTGCGGCCCGAGCGCTATTGACGTGCGAAGATCCCGACGCGGACTGCACGATGGACGGTTGCCGCGCTGAAGACTGCGGCGATGGCGTGTTCGCCTGCGGCATGGACTGCCCAGCTGACGACGACGCGGACTGACCCCGACAAAACACATGCGGCCGCGCGCATCATGCGAACGGCCGCCGATGTTGGTGCGTGGTCGAACTCAGTTCACGAATTCGACCCTGCCCGCGTGGCTGCTTGGCCGAGCCACGTCAGTAGTCGATGGTGAGCAGCTCGTAACGGCAGGTGAGCAGCGCGTCCGAACACTCGTCAGCACTGTCAGCAAGGCAATCACCCAGGGCATCGAGCGCGAAGCTGTTCAGCAGCGACAGTGACGCCAAACACTCCGCAGCGTCGATGTCGTCGCAATCGCCTGCGAGATCCTCGCACAAGCTGGCGGCGTCTTCATTCCCGCAGGAGTGTTCGGCCACCGCAGCGTAACAGTCGAACACCTCGGCTTCGTGTTCCTCGCCGCAAGCACTTTCCGTCTCGATTTCGCTGAGGCAGCTGGCGAGGGCTGCAGCCGAACCCGCGCGGACGTGCATCTTGGCTTCCATACACACCTCGACGCCGAGGGCGTATTCCGCGCCGCAGTCAGCGTCGGCGTAGGGGAGATCACCGCAGTCGATGTCTTCGCCGAAATCGTCACCGAAACACGCTGCGGCGTCGCCACCCTCATCCTCGGAGTTCTCGGTGTCGGACGCGCCGCTGTCGGCACTGCTCGCGCCTCCCTCTTCTTCCTCGTCGGTCGCGCCAGCGTCTTCGCCATCGCCTTCGTCGTCGGAGCCTTCGCCCGAAACGCCCGCATCTTCGGACTCGTCCTCGTCGTCGTCGGATACTGCCGAGTTGACGTCTTCGTCGTCGTCCACCTGTTCAATGGTGCAGCCGGGAACCGCCGCGGCGGCCATCAAGGTGGTCAATGCCAGAAACTTATCTAATTCGATCTTCACTTGGGACACTCCCCGTAAGTTAGGTAGGGGCGGACCTTAACGGAGCTGAGGCCCGATCGCCACCCTGAGCAGAGGAGCAATACGCGAGCGGCACGGAGATTCTTCCCGACGCGTTGACGGGCCCACTGCTATTCTCCGATTAGGTCACGAATCCCCGAGAAAAACAGGCAATTGTGCTTCCTACTACGAGATTGAAGTCGCTGGCCGCCAGGTTGGTGGCGCATAGGAGGATCATCGGTTCGGCGCTGGGGTTGCTCCTATTTGGGACGCTCGGCTGGGTCTGGTGGGCCCTCAGTGACCTACCCGCGGTGGAGCGACTCGCCGACGCGCGGGTGCTCCCCCAGGAGAGTCTGATCGTGGGCCCCGATGGAGACGTGCTCGGACGCCTGGGCTCACAGCGACGTACCGTGGTCGCCTACGACCAGTTTTCGGAACTGACGCGCTTCGCAGTGCTCGCCGCCGAAGATGCAGAGTTCTTCGAGCACAACGCGGTCAACCTGCGCGGCGTGGCACGCGCGCTTTGGACCAACCTCACGTCCCTAGCCGCCGAACAAGGCGGCAGCTCGATAACGCAGCAGGTTGCGCGCAACGCGTTACTCGAGAGCCAGCACCGCACCCTGACGCGCAAGTTGCGTGAAACCGTGCTCGCCTACCAAATCGAGCAACGTCTGAGCAAACATCAGATCCTCGACGTGTACCTCAACAGCGTTTACCTGGGGCACGGCCGCTATGGCTTCGAGCAGGCGGCGCAATATTACTTCGGACGTGGAGTGAGTGAGCTCGAGCTTCACCAAGCCGCAGTCCTCGCAGGCATCATCGCGTCGCCAGAGAACTACTCGCCGCGCAAGTCGCCTGAACGCGCGCTTTCGCGACGCCACTTCGTGCTGCGTCAAATGCACGTAAAGGGGTTCATCAGCGAAGACCGTTACCGCGAAGCAGACGCACGACCGCTCGACATCGCGCCGACGCCCGAGACGGATCCACGGATCCCCGAAGTCGCACCCGTCGTGAGCGCCAAGGTGGCGGAGCTGCGCGAAGCGCGCCCCGAGCTCAGCGCCAGGTTCGCGTCAGGCTACCGAGCGGTTTCCACCATCGACCCGACGTTGCAAGCGGAGGCGCGTCGCGCGGTGCGGCGCGGTCTCGACCGCTACTTGCGTCGGAACTCGATCCTCCCGCCGTTTCACCCGGGGGACGACACGGAGTTCGAACCCCCGCTTCAAGGCACGCCGAGACCGTTCGTCACCTACACGGGAACGGTAACTGGCCACGATGAGGAACGCGGTCTGCTACGAGTGCAGTTGGGAGACGTTTCGGGCCTCGTGAACCTGAGACGCGAGAAGCGCTACAACCCCAAGGGGCTCACCCCCAAACAATTTGCGCAAGTCGGCGCGCAGCTTCGCGTCAGCTTGACTCAGCGACAGTACGCAGGTGAAGCGCCCCTTCAGCTCGAGCTCGCTCCCCAATCGGCGCTCGTGGCCATCGATCCACACACGCGTCACGTGCTGGCGATGGTGGGCAGCTACGAGGCGGACCCCGGAGGGCTCAATCGCGCCATGTTCAGCCGTCGCCAGCCCGCGTCGACCTTCAAACCCGTGGGTTACGCGTATGCGCTGCACAGTGGCCAATACAGCCCGGGCTCGACCATGCAGCTGCTGCGCAGTCGCCACACGGGGCCGCGCGGGGATCCACGCAACTGGCGAAGTTTGCGCAAAGGGCTGGCGTTCAGCAACAACGAGATGGCCCTCGATCTGTTTCGAAACGTTGGACTACTAGACGTGGTGCAGTTCGCGCACGAGATCGGCATCGAGTCGGAGATGGCCGTGCTTCCATCGCTGGCTCTGGGCGCGTTCGAGGTCACGCTGCTGGAACTGACGAACACCTACGCAACGTTTGCCAGCGGCGGCTTGGTGCAAGAGCCCATCATCGTGAAAAGTCTGGTCGCCGCGGACGGCACGCACGTCGATCTTCCAACCCAGCCTGCCAAGCGCGTGCTGTCGCCAGCGACCGCTTACCTGATGACGAGCATGCTCGAGTCCGTCGTTCAAGAGGGCACGGGGCGACGCGCGCGCAAGCTCAAACGCCCAGTTGCGGGCAAGACGGGCACCAACGACGCCGCTGTGGACGCGTGGTTCATCGGTTACTCGCCATCACTGGTGGTAGGCGTTTGGGTTGGCTTCGACGATGGCAGTCCGCTGGGTAAACTGGAGTCCGGCTCCCACACCGCATTGCCCACGTGGGTCGACTTCATGCGCGCCGCCCACCGTTCGAAACCCGTCGAAGAGTTCGCGCGCCCCGAGACCGTTACGGAAGTGGAGATCGACCCCACGACGGCACTGTTACCCTACGAAGGGCAAGAAGACACGGTGCTGGAGCTGTTCGAACGCGGACGCGAACCAACCGAGCACGCATCGCCTCGTTCGAAAGCGCCGCCTTGGATGTGGGACGCGGGAACAGGTGACGCCGGGCAGCCTCCCATCGAGGAGGAGCGCCCCTGAGGGGCGCTGAGCGGGCGCTGTCAGCGGACGCCTGATTCTGCAACAACGGCGAGGCCGAGCCTGGTGAGCACCCGATTCATCAGCGTTGCGCGGTGTTCAGCGCGTACCACAGCCTCGAACGGGAAACCCAGCACGACGACGCCGTGGTCGGGCCCCAAGTAGGCGATGCCCGCGTGGTCGATGCCGTCGCTTTGGCCACGGTGTGAGTAGTCGATGAACCCCTGAGCCTCGCCTAGCGGCGCGATGCGATCAGCGTAGCTCACTTTCATCCACGTCGGGTCGTAGAAGCTCACCTCGTCGAGTGGCGACGCGCCGAGGAGCACGCGATGACTCTCGGCATCATCGGCCACGAACCGCGTGTACAGCACGTCTTCGAGAAAGCGTCGCTCGTCCTCACTGCCGCGATTCAGCGTCCAAGAGAGCTCGGATCCCGAGATGAACAGCCGTCCGCCGTCCGCCAAGTAGACGCTGAGCGCGCGACGGCTCGCGTCGCTCAAACACGGTTGCTCGGGACCGCTCTCGCCGCACGCCCACAAGATTCCCGCGTATTCTCCAAGCTCGACGGGTGACCGTTCACCCAATTCCTGCAACTCGAAACGAGCGGCGTCGATAGTCTCGAGCGTCCACCCGGGCAGCGCCCCGGCGTAGCGAGCGGCGAACGGATGGCCCCCACCGCCGATCGGGTTGTCTTCCTCCGCCGCCCGGATACGTCGATTGCCGTCGACGAGCAGTAGGCGACGGCGCGACGCAGCCGCGGCGTCGTCGAACGCGGCGGCTGAACCCGTCTGAACCACGAACGTCGGGCTGAACGCACTTTCAACCTCGCTCGTGGCGTGGCTCAGGCGTACCAACATCGGCTCGCTCGTGGTCAAGCGACCGAGATCGACACTGCCAGAAGGATCTGCGTCTGGGGCTGAGCGTTTCGCGCGGCGGCGATCCCACACCAGCCCGTCGCGGCTGAACCACACGAGCAATTCCGAAGCGTCAGCCGTGGTCTCCAGCAGCAAACGTCGCTCTGGCAGCTCGAGTCTGAGCCCGAGCAACGTTGGAGCCGCTGGGCGCACGCGCGACGGTAACGTCGCTTCGTACAGCTCGAACAGTAGCTGATCGTGCAACTCGCGCACGGCGTCCTCATCGTCGACCTCGTTGCTGATGAACGAAAACGCGTAGCGTCGACCAGTGTCAGGGTGGTCGAACACCCCGCTCAGCGACACTACTCCCGACAGGGATCCAGTTTTCGCGAAGACCCGCCCGTTGAGCGGTGTGCGGTTCATGCGATCGAACAGCGTACCGACCACGCCCGGCACCGAAAAACCGCGCAGCCATGCTTCGCCATGCCGCGTGCGCAACATCAGACGGAGCAAGTCGACCACCTGCGCCGTCGTCACGCGGTTTTCGGTGCTCAACCCCGAGCCGTCGACCAGTTGCGGCAAGGCGATCCCGAGCTGGCGCAAACTACGCAAAGCCAGCGACGCACTGCCCTCGATGAACGCCCCTGCGTCGGCCGCGTGAGTCTCGGCTGGTGAGTCGTTCAGCACGTCACCCGACTCGCATTCCTGTTTGGCAAGATGTCGCCACAACAGATCCGCAAACTCGTTGTGGCTCGAACGATTGATGTGAGCGGAAAGCGTCGTCAGATCGATCGAGCGCAGCTCGACGTCCAAACTACGTTCACTCGCGTCGTCCTGCGCTTCCTCCTCCGCGGTCGGCACAATAACCCGCCCGCGCACGTCGAACTCGGGATGCGCGTCGAGCCAACGCTCCGCGAGTTCGATCGCGCGTTCATCCTGTTGCTCCTCCACGTACGTCCCAACGCGGTAACCCCCGACGAGAAACGGCCCCGACAGCAGCAAATCTCCTTCGACGGCCTCCACGCCAGACGCGACAACGAGCGACAACAGCCGTTCGATCACGGCATCGTCCGACTCGAAAAACTCTTCGGTCCAGCTTGGGTCGTACTCGGACGACAGCCACAGCGAACCGTCGATTACGCCATCACTGATTGGCGCATGCGCGTACGCCCGCGACGCGAACGCATAGTCTCCGCCGAGCGCCAACAGCGCCGCGGCCGTGGTGAACAACTTGACGTTCGATCCCGGCACGAGCGCACTCTCCGCCTCGCGCGACACCAGCACCTGACCTGTCTCCAGATCTTCGATGAACACGGCGTGCACGCCCGGCTGCGATTCGAGCAACCTGTCGAAGTCGTCAGCGAGGTTTTCCACTGTTGCAGACGCAAGTCGCTCGGGCTCGGGCGCCTCGTCCCGCAGCTCTGCCTCACTGGGGGCATCCGCCGCACCGCCGAACACCTGGCACGGCACACTTTCGAACCCCGCAACCGGGGAGCGCGCCAAAAGTTCACGTAGTCGTTCGAGCGTCTCGGGTTCGTCAGCAGCCACCGAGAAGGGATCGTCCGGGTTGTTGTGATTCCAAAGCGCGGCAAATGCCTGCACCGAGCGTGCGATGGCCGCCTCACGCGTCAACGACGCATCAGCATCGTTCACCCAATACTCGTAGTGAGGCGCGTCTTCCTCGCCGTACGGCCAAGTGAAGCCCGCCTCCAGCAAGCGCTCACGCCAATACTCCGAAAACTCGAGATCGACCGCAAACCCACCCTGGTGCGCCGACTCACCCGGCGGCAGCGCGAGAAACCCCAACTCGTAGCCCCAGCGCCAGTCGAAGTACTGCTGAGCGACATCACGATAGGCGCTCCGCAACGTGATGTAGTCGTCCGCCTCGCGCGCCACCCGCGTGAGTGCGTCGAGCATCGAAGTCTGCATCAGACGATGCGAACGCCGCGTCATCGACAGCTGGCCGGGCTCCATTCCCTCCTCGAACGCACTCAACCACCCCGGGTATTCACACGTGACTTGCACCACGAGCTGGTTCGACAAACCGTTCATCAGCTCCGCAGGGTAATCGCCACCCTGCCATGAAAGCTCACCGAGCAATCGCACGCTCGACTCACTGACCTCCGCCCCCTGCGCTGCACCCAAGCTGGCGTCATCAATGTTCAGGTCAATTGCGCTCGCGTCGGTCGATCGCACGGCGGCATCGCCAAACGGCGTTTCGACGCCAGCGTCGTTCCGCGCCGAGTCCCCGTCCGCAGATTCTGCATCGGCCCCCGAACACGCCGCAAGCACGAGTTGCGCCGCCACACACACCGACCAAGCGCGTACCAGCGTCAGCGGCCGTCCCTCACCTACCCCCATGCAGCCGCTGCCCCGAGCCGCGCGCTCACCCCCAGCACACAAGCCGCATGTTTCGTCGAAGCCGTCACGAGCCAGACGAGTCTACCACCGCGCGCACCCCACGAACACTACCGAGGCTGCTGACGCACCACGCATCCGTTTTCCCGCAGTCTATCGCACTGCTCTGGTTGGGGCCCCGAGGCAGCCAGCGCGCCGTCAGCCGTGATGCAGCAATAGCCGCCCGCTGGTGCACGATTCACGTAGAGCTGAACATTGGTCTGATCGTCGCCGCGTGTCTTCTCCATTGCATGGCGGTAGCAGCGAAACCGCCCGTCAAGCTCGGTG
>CBFGUG010000082.1:0-36108 GCA_965651905.1 uncultured bacterium
GGACTCCCCTGACTCTACGTCAGATTTGGGTGTCCACAAAATCGGGGCAGCTTCAGTTTGACCATGGCAGACAGGCCCCTTGATGAACGCCATGAGAGAAAACTCCGCTTCGTCCAACATGAAGCGGTAGCGGGACTCGACCGGGAGCTGGGCGAACGTGCGCATCGGGTTGGTGGCCGTCTCTGGTTCGTATCCGGGAAGCTTTTCGACGTCGTATGCGGGTTCGTCGAACAACTGTTTCACGCGCCGCAGGCGATCCTCACCAAACGCGTATGGCATGTGGGTCTTGGCCAAAGGCCGCTCCACGAGTCCAACCAGGCGATAGTAGACATGGGGCGCTCCAGGAGGGTCTATCGGACGCCTGGTGGCTATCTCCACGACAGGTGATCCTGGGGGCGTCTTCGAGCGGACGAGACGAAAGAAGCGAGTCGTGTCCTGGGGGACGTACAAGCTCGCGGTGAACAGGTGTTCGTACACGTAGCGCGCGACCAACTGACGCTTTTCGCTGGGATCGTTCAGGTACGTCTCCCACGCGCTCAGTTGCTCACTGACCTCGCGCGTCGGCGCCGGGGGAGGCGAGTGAGGCGCACCCGCGAGTACCCAGTTTCTGAGGCTCTGTTCCTCCTCGATCGTCAGCCCGGGAAGCGCGTAGGGCATACCCCACGTCGGGTGTTCGGACGCGAACTCGTCGAAGGTTCGTTCGGTCGGGCAGACTTGCTCGCGGTCGATGTCGAAGGTGAATGCAGAGGCCGCGGATGCGTCACCCGGTCCGGGGTTGTCTCGCTTCAGGGCCAACATGCGGAGCAGTACGCCGACCTCGGGGTTGCCGTCGGGGTCTTCCTGCAACACGGCGTTGAAGCCTTTGGATCTCCACTGCTCCGTGCTCGCTGCGTCAATCATCAGCCGAGTTGGCTCCGCCGCCGTTAGACGTTGAGGCGCGTACACGGGATCACGATGGGCGCCGCGCACGATGCCTTCGAAACGCCCTAATTTCAGCTGGCATGGAGCATCGTAACACCCATGGCAAACGACGCAGCGAGAGTTGAACACGTGTTGCGCCTGATCCCAGACGTGTTGGCTGGCTCTAGCTTCGTCGCGTTCGTCCGTGGGGTCGACGGGTAGCGTGGGTTCGACCCCGCTGATGCTGCTGCTCTGGCAACACCACATCGTGAGTCCCGCGATGATACTCTGGAGGAGCGAACGAGACGTTGTCTTCATGCCCGCAACTGGTGCAGCGTTCGTGCCAGACTGCAGCGTTCGTGCCAGGAGCACAAGACGCCCGACGTGGGACGGGTCAGTTCCGACTGGCCTGGCTCATTCGCTCCTGCATTCCAGTTGCGAGCCGCTGCAGCGCGGCTCTTGCGACACCTGCAAGCAACGCGCGACCGAGCGCTCGCAACAGCGGTCGAGACTTCGGTCGTTCCACGTGAGTGACGGGCTTGATCAAGAGACGGGGACGGCTTTGTTGCCGAACCGCAAAGATGATGGCTGCCGTCGCCAGCGCTCCACCAATCATTGCTGCGCCGACTACCGCCACGCGAGTGCTCGACCACGCGCTTTGCAGCGCTTGCTCTCCCGCTCGACTCACTACCGAGAGTTGACGATCGACTCGCAGGTGTGCCGCTTCTGCTTCACTTCTGGCGCGCTGGATGGAGTCTGGCTGACTTTCTGGGACTTCGTGATTCACGTTGGTTCCTCTCTGCTGGACCTGCTGGATGGTCGTTCGTTCCGCGGGTCGCTTGGATCGGGGGGTGACCCCGTCAGGCGTTTCAGTGTCTGGAGTGAGCGGTAAGTCAGCAAACCTGCCCCGACGGTGAGACATAAAGCCCCGACTGCCAGCGCTACGACGGTCGTTCCCGAAAACTCTTCACGCACGCTCGGAACCAGCACCGCCAGCAGTACGGTCGCATGCAGCATGAAGCCTGTCACCAGACCAAGACACACTGCCACGACCGCACGCACGCCGATCTGACGCGTTTCCAACAGCGCGAGGCGCGCCTCGGCGCGTGCCAAGTCGACCAAGCTGCGCAAGGCTGCCTCGGTCACCGAGTGATTCGATTCTTCGTAGGTAGGGCGCAGGTGCTCTTTCGACCTGGATTGCGAGTGAGCCTGCTGAGTACTCGTTGCCATTACCATTCACCATTCAAGCATCGTTCCATCATGGGCTGAGGCCCGCGCCCTATCGCCCAATGCCGTCAACACGACGGCTCCAGCGTATGAGGTCCAGGATTTGCATTGGAGCAAGGCGTGCGAAAGAGCGAACGACGTCAACTCGTGGGAGTCGGTGCGCTGGCGGTAACGTCAGTTACTTTGGTCACCCTCCTGACGCTGCGTATCCGCAGCGTCGAGTTAGGGGGCGAAGACAGCGATGCTCGACGGGTCGACGATGCGGTAGCCGAGCGCGACAGCAGTCGCCTGGCCAGCGAGCGCACCGTGGGCAATGATGCGCAATCGACGCTAGACCCTGCGCGACGCTCCACGAGCTCGTCTGGAGATTGGAGCTGGGCCGATCTGGGAATGGAGCCCGCGCACGTCGTCGAGTTCGCTCGAGCAGAACGAGACGACGGAGTGACGGACACGGGAGGTTCCCTCGATGGAGGCGCGGTAGGTGCCCAGGGACGAGAGAGTCCTTTGGAAGAGTCGCCCGATGCGGGCGCGTCCGGGACGTCTCCTGAGGCAGGCGTGGCCGCGCCGGGTGACTCACCAGTCATAGACAATGAACCTTCGGCAGACCCCGTCGAGTGTGGGATGGTTACGTGCGCGCCGGGACAAGTGTGTTGCAACGCGAGCTGCGCCATCTGCGCAGAACCAGGGGTCTACTGTAAGTCGGACCCGTGTGAGATGAGGTTCTTGCAAACGGGAGAGCTGTGCGGACTTCAGAGTTGTTCGTTCGGTTCGACTTGTTGCTGCGGAACCTGCATCGCGCCAGGCCAGGCGTGTGATCCAGACGCATGCGCGACGCGGAGTGGTCTCGAACTCACCGTACCGTGTGGCACGATGACGTTGTGCGATGAAGGTGAAGTGTGCTGCAATCCGTCGTGCGGAACATGCGTGCGCCCGGGCGAAACCTGCAGCCAGGATGTTTGCTACTGATCTGTGCGGCGAAACGATGCCTCACCGTCATCGCCAGGTGGTTACAGGTCGAGTAGGAGCGAGCTCCCCGCGCGCAGCTCCGAGCGTCGGACAACCGTGTCGTCCAGCTGGCTCGCACGCTGGAACCATTCCGAGCTGACGCGGAGCTTCGGTCCGATGCCTGATCCGAAGTCCGCCCAGAGGCGCGCGCGGCGTCGGATTTCCTCGCTCCGCACGTCACTGTCCGCGCCTCCGTGATCCAACGCTCGTATGCCAGCGGCCCGATCGAAGCGCGCTTCGACACCCAGTCCGACGTAATTCCCGATCCAGCGCACGCTAGGGGCCAGCGCGACGCCCAACAGGTGATAGTAGCCATGATGTTCGGTCACCGTTGGTAACTCGCTGCGCGAACGCCCTGCGCGAACGAACTCGTCGATGGCGAGGGAACGGGCTCCGCCGGTCGTTGCGCCCGCAGCGAGGTCGAGTTCCAGCGTGTGTGTGCTGAAATGGCTACGAACCCTCGCCCACAACATCGGCAGGTCGACGACGAAGAACGGCTCCGGACGCAACGACGCCGTACCATAGCGTTTTCGACTATACTCGGTACCCAACCCGACGCCCAGAAGTAGCTCTCGGTTCAGCCTACCATCCTCGTATGGGACGCGTTGGTGCAACCCTGCCAGGACGCTCTTCGCCCCGAACCACAATTGGTCGAGGTTATCTGTGTCGAAGCTACCGCCAGCGCTCAACCACGAAACGTTGCCGTCTCCGAAGCTCGTCCAGCCTCGCCCCGCTCGACCGTAACGTCGGAGGTTTACGATCTCGGTTCGTGCGTCAATCGTGAGCAATGCAGAGTCGGCCGACGAGGTGCGTCCGAAGCGACGAGCCACGACGGCGCCTGCTGCAAGTTCGATGCGACGACCGCCCCAGCGGGGGAGTCCGAGTCGATCGCAGACTCTGGGCCGAGAAACGCGAGAACCCTCGATTGCGTTCCCAGCTGTCACGAGTGGTCCGAAGATGCTGCCGAGGACGCGGTTGGTCATCGTGCCGCAGCCTCTGTCGAACAGCGCCCCGAGTTGAAAGACGCTTTCACCCAGAGCCACACCCCCGAAAGGGGTAGTAAACATGTCGTTGATGCTGACGTACTCACGAAACTCGGCAAGGTACTCCCACAACGCCGACATGCCGAACGTGATCAGCATGGACTCCCCGACGTTGAAGTGTGAACTCCGGGCAGACAAGTAGTAGAGCGAGCCCGCGCCTGGGTGAGAGAGAAAATTCGTGTCGAAGCGGTTGTCGTCGAACGAATATGCTTCGCCCGTGAGCTTCGCCTCGAAAGCCGTCCAGGTGTAGCCGTACTCCCAGTCCTTGGAGTTGAGTTTACTGTTGGCGTAATACCAAGTCAGCCCTCCCGCTAGAACACTCGCTTCCAGCGCAGCGACTCTCCAGTACGCCCGCTCGACGGGAACGTCGTAGTAGCTGGCGAGATCGTTGCTGGGCGTCGCCTCCCATGGAGCGCTGGCGGCATCCCGTTCGGCGGACGTTCCGTGTGCAGTGCTTGGGGTGAACGTACAAAGAAGTACGACCAAAACAATCCACTTGCTGATGATGAGATGCGATCCCATCGCTAGAGCGCTCCACGCACTCCCCCCACTAAGCCGCCGGGTACTGGGGTTACCATCGGACTCCAGGAGAAGTCCGAACGGTCAGCGAGCTCTATGTCCAGCTCCTCGGCTGGGATGTCGTCGGTCGCCCACCAAGAAAGTCCTAGTGCCGCAGTCGATCCGATCGCAGCAGCCGTCAGTCCGCCGCGTGAGTTTCCGTCCTCGCCAACTACCAAGAAGTAACCCGCTGCAGACAACAGCCCGCCGCCAAGGCCCCCCAGATCTACGAAGCGAACGCGAGCGATGCTTGGACGAAACGTGGGGGCTACTACCAAGCTTGCCAGTAGCCCAGCACTGTATCCAATGCCACCGCTCGCGAACGCCGTCTCCTTACGATGGGAGTCTCTGGATTCGATTGCTGCCCCAGAGAAACTCGCGAGCAAGCCACCCCACAACGCGCCGGACGTAGTAAACGAGACACGTCCGGGAGTGGTCTGACGAAAGAAGCCGCTGATCAGTCCGCCCGACACAGCACCCACGGTTGCACCCGACCAGGCGACCGTCGCGACAGTTGGCGCGCTCCAAGTGGGCTCGCCGCGCCGCTGTGCTCGCGCGCGCTGGTACCCGAGTAGCCATACGCTCTCCCCCAAGCCCAACAGCATTCCCGCGCTGATCGATTGCGGCACGCCTAGGCGAAACGGCTTGTAGTCGTCAGCCACGGCTACGCCTCCCACTGCGGCTGTGGTTAACGCCAAGTAGGGAAGCACGGCGCCCGCGACGTTGTCGGGTTTGGTGTGCAGTGCCACCCAAGCACTGGTGCCGAACCCGTAAACGAACGCAGACGTGTACAACAGCGATAGTTCGTCGGTGGTGCGTAGGTCTGGCTGTGGTGGCGGTATGCGAGCCAGGCGTTCTCGGGCGATGGCGGCAAACTCGCTGGCCAGGCGTCGGTCTTCCGCGTTTTCAGCCGTGCGTGCAAGTTCGTCAAACATCGTTGCGGCTTCGCCATGACGATCCTCGATGAGTGCCGTGCGCGCCTCGTCATAACGTTCATCCCACTGGGTCGATGCGGCGCTGCTCCAGCTCGACGACGTTACGATGCAGATTAGCAGTAGCGCGATCCACCAGTGCTTCGGGGGCCTCAATTCGTAGACGTATGCTTGCATCTCGCTCCTCAATAAACAGCGGCGACCGCGAGCCCGAACGCAGTCTCCTCGAAGTACTCGTGGCTGGTGGTGATGGTGCTTCCACGAACCCGGCGTTCGAGGTTCGCGCGAAGGACGGAAGGACTGCCATCGATGCGGTACCCCAGCTGGCAACGCATACGGCCCCTCGTTCCTGCCATTGACACGCGCTCTCCTCCACCGAGTGGATCGACCATTTGGTAGGCTTCGGCGTCCAAGCGCGCGGCGAACTCCAGGGCTCGCCAGTTCAGCGTCAGGCCAGCAGTTCCGCTACCGCCCAAGCCCAAGTAATAGCCGTGCAGACGAGTGACGTTGGGTAGCAGTTCGCGCGGTCCCGCGTAGTTGTGCAGCGCGAGCGACTGTAGGCCTCCGAAACTGGGTCCTCCTTCGACGTGAGAATGGATGTCCACACCACCGAAGTTGAGCTCATGTTCGAACACGAGCGAGAGCGGCTGGACCGTGGAGATGTAGTCGACTACCCCCGCGCGTGATCTCGTCCAGTCGTGAAGCGAGTACTCGTAGCCTATTCCGACGCCTACGAACCCTCCCGCTCCGCAAACGTCACCCGAACATTCACTTGCAGCGCGCTGGTAATATCCCGCAAGCACAGCTCGTGCGATGAAAGTCAGATCCTGCAACCCGCTGCTGCCGATTGCCCCTTCGAGGCTCATGCCCGATGCGTTCGCATCGCCAAACCCGATTCCATGAACACCCGATCCATCGAAGTCGGGTAGACGAATGATTCTCTCACTGAGTCGAAACCTGCCTTCTACGGCCTGTTCGCCGTTCGGGTACTCTGTGTTCTGCTCGTGGACGAACGCCACACCTGCTTCCAAGTCGAAGCGGTGCCATTCGTCTGGAGGAAACCCGAAAGGCGTCCTAGCGGGTTCGAGATCGTCGGCCCAGTCGTTGATGCTCTTGAGCGGACCGAATACGGATCCGAGCACGCGGTTCGTCTGGCTTGGCTCGCTGCGATCGAAGAACGCACCCAACTGGTAGAGCGATTCGCCGATCGCCCAGCCCGACATCGGTGTCGTGATCATGTCGTTGACACTGATGTATTCCCGCAGTTCACCAAAGTATTCCCACAGCAGTGAACCGCCAAAGGCAAACGCGGCAGACTGATAGACGCTGAAATGGTTGGTGCGTGCGGCTTGGTAGTAGCCCGTGCCGCCAAGGGGATGACCGATGAAGTTCGTCCCGAAGTGGTTTTCGTCTGAGCGCAGGCTCTGTCCAGTCAGCTTGTCTTCGTAACCTTCCCAGGTGTACTGGAGATCCCAGTCTTCCAGCGCGGACGTGGCGATGTAGTACATCACGCCCGTCAGGAAGATGCCCTGCATCTCCAGGATAGCTCGCCAGCCGTTGGGTTCTGGAGGTTTCGTGTAAACGGCAGTCTCGGATAACTCATCACTCGTTTGCTCAGACGGCGATTCCCCCACCGCTGAGCTTTGTGCACTCGCTCCACTTACCAGCAGCATCGCGAACGAAACTGCTGCTGAGAATACGTAGAGCTGAAGCCGCGGCCGTCCGGCACAATCGAGCGAGTGGGGCGCGGGTCGTGGGTGAGCGTAGGACGGGCTCGCTGGCAACCGATGGACGGAAAGCCCCGTCTCAGTTGCGGCTTGCATCACGATGCGCGGGGATCGAGTGAGACGCTTGCCTCGGAAAGAGCACAACACGAAATGCTGCCACACGTGCCGAGTGCGAGGCGCTTCTTTCCAATCCCTCGGGTTGGTTGGGAGTAGGCGTTTTACTCTCGATAACGAAACGGGTCGAAGTCCTCGGCATCCCTGGACGCCAGCTCTTGATCAGTGGTATCGACGCGCGCACGGTCCGTTCGTGTCGCGGCTTGGTCGGCGAGAGATTCGGTAGACTCAGTGCGTTTGGAGTTCGAAGCCTGGGCGCGTTTCGGGGGTACGCGACGTGACTTGCTGGTGACCTCGGTGGAGGTCGTGCTTTTTGCTGGTGCTCTTCCAATCTTCGTTCGGGCAACTGCCAGTCCAGTCTGGCTTGTGGTGGCTCGCCCGCTCTTGGGCTGGCCTGAGCTGAGCTCGGACCCCTGCAGCGCGTTGTCTTGCGAGACGTCTTCGAGTTGCGTTTCGTCGGTGTTCTTGGTCACTGACGACGTGGCTGTGACAGGGCCATCAGGAACGGTCTGAGCTTGCAATTCCCCTACGCCGCCTAGCGCGCGCATGGGGTCGACGTTGGGTACCACGGCGCCAAGTGATGCCTTCGAGTCAGCTCGGCCTATGAGTGAATCCGTCGACGTCGGGGCCAGGGCGAAGATGGCGCCAAGTAGCGGTAGGCTGACGACGAGGGCTGGTACGACGCCGCGAACCAGTCGGCTGCTGGCCGAGCGAAAAACGATGGAGACGGGCACATCACTCGCAACGTCAGGTTCCAGGGAGACCGCCGACGGCCGAGTGTTCACGTTTTCACTCGTGACGAGTTCACTTGGGACGGGGGCCTGGCTGAGCGTTCTCTGGGGCACTCGCCTCAGTGCTTCCAGGGTACGCACCTGACTGACGTCGGATACGCTCGCATCCAGTTCTCTGAGGGCCGCCTGAACGGCGTGTAACATGGAAGTTGCACTGTCGAACCGGTCCGCGCGTTCGAACTGCAGCGCGCGGTCGACGATTTGAACTAGGACCTGCGGCGCGTCGCACACGCTCGATAGCGAACGCACGGGTTTCGTGGCCGCATGCTCTACTTCCTGCGCGACCGTCATTTGGGGGCGAACGGCATGTCCTGAAGCCAAGACGAACAGCGTGGCTGCTAGGCTCCAGAGGTCGCTGCGCTCATCGACGAGATGCCAGGCTCCCTGAGCTTGCTCGGGCGGCATGAACGCAGGCGTTCCAACGGGAACACCAGTTTGCGTGAGGTTTCGAGCTTCCACTAACCGCGCGATGCCGAAGTCGAGCAGCTTGACTCGACCTTCCATCGTAACGAAGACGTTTTCGGGCTTTAGATCACGGTGGAGGACGCCTTTCTCGTGAGCGCAAGCCAGCGCTTCGAGAACCTGTTGCGCCACGACCAATACCTCGCGGTAGGGTAACGTGCCCTCTCGTTCGAGGCGCGTCTGCAACGTTTCGCCCTCGAGATAGTCCATCACCAAGAACAGCGAGCCGTCCTCGGTTTCTCCCTCGTCGTAGACCTCGGCGACCCCACTGTGCCCGACGCGATTGGCGGCGCGCCCTTCGTTGAGGAAACGCTCGCGGGCCATCGGATGACGAGCAAGCTCTGCACTGAGCACCTTGACTGCGACGCGTTTGCCATTGTGATGTCGCGCTGCATATACGACCGATGACGCCCCACGCCCGAGCGAGCGTTCGAGTCGCCACTTGCCGCACAACAGCTCCCCGACGCGACTCTCGTTCTGGGAGATGTATTGTAAGCTCAATGCCGCCATCGAGCTCTGGTTGAGCAAACTTCGTGCCGCCGTTCGATGTTGCCGTGCGTCAGTGGTTTCGGTGACTTTTGCTGCGCGCCAATTCACCCCAAGCGACGATTCGACCACACCGAGGCTTCTTGCCTCGCGTGACTCAGAACTTTCCCGAAAGGCGAATGCCGCGCATGTCACCAAAGTTTCCGGCTTCGAGTCGGACGTCGCGTGCGCTCGTCGTCTGAGGTGGACTCTCGTCATCATCCGTCAAGAGCAGATACGCGCCGACGGTCGAAAGCACGATGCTCGCGCCACCGAGCGAGTAGGTGAGGATTTCGTAGGTAGATCCGAGCTCAGCCGCTCGCTGCCCGGCTGAGTCGGAGCAGGTTTGGGCGTCGAGGTCGCAGTGCTCCGAGACGACTTGATACTTCTGGTGCGTCATGACTCCGAATGTTGCGGCTGCCACTCCGCTGGCGACCCCGCCACCGACGAAAACGTAGCCCACCGTGCTGGCTGTCGTCGGTTCACGTGCAACCACGGCAGGCGCACGAGGGACAGCGTCGTTCGTGGCTTCGGGTATTCGCTTCCCGACGGATACCTCGAGTCGTTCGCTGTCCCCGACGGCGAGTTCCACGTCGTATTCGGCCTTGCTGAAGCCCTTTGCTTCCACGACGATCGTGTGTTCACCAGGGTTGAGGCGAATGGGCTCTCCGATCGCTAGTTCGTGCCCGTTGCGGGTCACGCGCGACTCGGTGGGAGAGTCCTCGTGTAAGTTGATGATCAAGCGAGGGACGTCGGGTTCCAACTCCGACGCTTTCTGCAGTGCGAACTCTCTGCG
The DNA here is from genome assembly GCA_965651905.1 of uncultured bacterium. Classification (GTDB taxonomy): domain Bacteria; phylum Myxococcota_A; class Polyangia; order Polyangiales; family Polyangiaceae; genus SZUA-265. The sequence continues at coordinate 10,081 of CBFGUG010000082.1, forward strand.
TCGGTCGTCGTCGTCCAACAGCGCGATGGCTTGCGTGTAGCGTTCCCACGAGGTTGCGATTCGTCCGCGCTTCTCCTCGCACTTGCCCAGGTTCAAGAGCGTGCCCGGCGCGGGATCGACTCGCAGGCTTTCGAAGAACTTCTGGCAGGCGACGTCGTAGTCGTCTTCTGCCATTGCACGACGCCCTGCTTTGAACAGCACTTGAGCAGCGGCTTTTTTGCTCTCTTCTTCGAGCTGATCGTCCGGCTGCTCATCGCCACGCGAGATCAGTGCGACGCGATCGTTCGCTTTTTTGGGTTCACTGCGTTGCTCATCTCGGTCAGCTGCAGCCACTGGCGAAGTCAGCGACAACAACGCACACGCGACGCCAACCGCTGCGATGTTGGATGTAGTCGCAATGGGGCATGCAGCGGTTCGCTCCCGGGAGGCGACTCGCGGATTTACGCCACACTGGTACAGTGACGCCACGCCCGTAGGGCGCACGCTCGCGCCGGGGGGTGGCGGTTGGACGGCAACGTTCTTGCAAGGGGTCATCGCGTGAACGACGTCGACTGCAAGAACGAGGCCGGGCCAGCATGGCGGCGGCTCTGGTTGTGTATTGCCCTCATCGCGCTTCCGTCAGGCTGCCGCCTCGACGACCTGAGACTGGTAGACGATCAGGATGGTGGGGTTTCGGATGCGGCGACGCTTCCGGGTGAAAGTGAACAGGACGAAGCGCTGGATGGCGACCTCTCGGTGTCATGCGCCACAGCAGGGGAGTTTCGTTGCGATCCGACGTCTGGGCGGAATCTGCAGGTGTGTGATCCTCTCGCGGCGAGCGCCTGGGTGACCGTCGAGGCTTGTGAGAGTCCAGCGTTGTGCGATGCGCGACAGGGTACCTGCCGAGTATGCGTCCCGGGAGAATTCTGGTGCGACAGTTGGCGATTGAAAGCGTGTAACGCGGACGGAACGGGTTGGAACCTAGTCGAGGAGTGCGAGTCGCCTGAGTACTGCGACTCGCGCCGAGCGCAATGTTCAACTTGCCTGGTAGGAGACGCGTACTGCAGCGGCAGCACGCTGTTGTCTTGCAACTCCAACAAAGATGGCTACGTCGCAACTGATTGCTCTTCACCTGACCAGTGCAACGTCGCTTCCATGAGTTGTCGAGAATGCGTTCCTGGTGAATGGCAATGCAACCTCGCCCAGTTGTTACAGTGTTCGGATGACGCTACGTGGCAAGTGATGGATGAATGTGCGTCGGCGGCACTCTGCAAGAGTAGCCTCGAGCTGCAGCTGACGGATCCAGCGAGGCCGGCGGCGTGTGCGCAACCTTCGTGTGAACCCGGGCAGTTCAAGTGCTCGGAGGCCGACGGAAGGAACTTGCTCGGCTGTCCGCCGAATCAAGGCGAGTGGAGCCTCGTGTCAGTGTGCGCAACGGCTGAACTCTGCGATGCCTCCGCGGGTACGTGTCGGGAGTCTGTTTGCAGTCCGGGCGCTCACCGTTGCAGCGGTGTTGCTTTGCAACGCTGCGCCGCAGACGGGACGTCCTGGGAGACGCTGGAGACGTGCGCCTCCGCGGACTGGTGCAACGTCGCGTCACGGGCGTGCACCGCATGCGAACCCGGCGACGTACAGTGCAATGGGGCGTCCCTGCAGCGGTGCGGCGACGATCTCAGCTGGGAGACGCTTTTGACGTGCGCCTCCGCGGATCTTTGTCTGGCTGATCAACAGTCGCCTGGGGATAGTCGTTGTGAATTACCAGTGTGCAGCCGATCAGAGTACCGCTGCGTTGATGAGCAACTAGAGCTGTGCAATGCGGAGCGCACTGGATGGGAGTCGGTTGCTACCTGCGGTTCGGCGGCGCTGTGCAACGCGGTTGATGGTCGATGTGATGCGGCCGGTTGTAGCCCGGCAGGAAGCCATCGCTGTCGTTCGAACCAGCTCGAGCAGTGTGCGCAGGATCAATCTGGGTGGAGTTTGGTGACGGCTTGTGAGGCGGGCGAGGCCTGCGACCTGGGCGAACTGGGTTGCGTGACTGAATGCCCCGAGCGAGCCTTCCGTTGCAACGGTTCGGTCCCCGAACGTTGTGAGTCGAACGACGATGGCTCCATCGCGTGGGTGGCTGCGGCGGCGCCATGCGCGACCGCAGGTCTATGCTCCGCTACAGACGACTCCGCGGCATGCAAGAGCCCCGTATGCGGTGGTAGCTTGCCCCGCTTTCGCTGTGACCCTGACGACCCGAGCAAGATTCAACGTTGCAACGAGAATCGTGACGGATGGCAGGAGGTCGACACCTGCCCAGACGACACGACGTGTGACGTCGGTGTGGATGGCGATGGTCCCACGCAATGCGATGTGTGCGCCGCGACGACGTGGAGTTGCGACAACGGTGTGCTGTCGCGTTGTGCGGATGATGGTCAGCGCAGGAACGTACTCGAAACCTGTCTCGACCAGGAACACTGCGTGATCTCTTCAGATGCGGCGCAAGGTTACTGCCTTCGTTGTGACGAAGGAGACATGCAATGTAACGCAGACGCCGTCGACACTTGCGCACCGGATCGCAGGGGTTGGGTCGAGCAACAGGCGTGCGATCCTCGCTTCGGTTGTCACGACGATGCGGGGCGAAACGACTATTGCAACGTGTGTGCTGCTCCCAACGAGGCCAACTGCAACCAGGACAACCTGGAAGTGTGCGACGACGCGCAGGCGAACATCGTCGACGTCGTCGAATGCGAACTAGGCTGCCAGGTGAGTCCCGACGGGTCGGACTACTGCCGCGAGTGTCAGCCTCAGTGGACCCAGTGCTCCGAGGACGACGACAACGAGCGCCGCACCTGTAGCACCACTGGGCTGTGGAACGAGTACCAAGTCTGCGCCGACGACAGCCCATGTTACGATGCTGGCAACGCGGACTACTGCGGGCAGTGCACGCCCGGGAGTGTGTTCTGCTTCAGCGCAACTCAAGAGCAGTCGTGCGCGATGAGCGGTACACCTGGCGCTGTCACAGACTGTCCATCCCAACGCCCAGTGTGCGTGGCGGACATTGGGGAGTGCGTAGAGTGTACACCTGGTGCGCCTTCCCAGTGCGTCGGCGACTCGGGCAGCTCGGGTCGCAGGCAGTGTTCAGCGAGCGGCGAGTGGGTCAGCGCGAACTGTGACGGGGCTACCCCGGTATGCCACGACGGCGAGTGCGTCGAGTGCGAGCCATCCACCACTAGGTGTACGTCCGCGAGCGCTGCGTCACGGGAGCGCTGTACTGGAGGCACGTGGCAGAGCGCAGACTGCTCGGCAACCAACAGGAGCGAATGCTGGGATGGCGAGTGCGTCGAGTGCAACCCAACTACCTCCGCCCCGCGCTGCTTGCAATCGTCCGGGCCTGGCCGTGAAGTGTGTAGCGACGGCGAGTGGACAGCGGCGAGCTGTAGCAGTGACATGGTTTGCGTCGATGGGGAGTGTCTGCAGTGTGATCCCGAGCTTCAAGGCCCGCAATGTTTGGCGGATTCCGGGGCGTCCGCGCGCCGCGTCTGTGTCGACGGCGCATGGGCTAGAGATGACTGCCAGTCCCCGACACCCAACTGCGATCAGGGGGCGTGCACTTGCGAGAACGGAGACAGTCGCTGCACGAACGGGGGCCAACGCCAAGTGTGTCAGGGCGGAAGCTGGGTGGACGCGCCATGCAGCGCCGGTCATTGCGACGCTGGCGAGTGCGTCGATTGTCTGGAAGATGACGACTGCCCTGACGACTTTCCCGAGTGTAGTAGCGAGGGCGTTTGTGGTTGTGAGCTAGGCGCCGAACGTTGCACGAGCACTGGCGCTCATCAAGTGTGCAGCGGAACGCTGTGGGAAGACGTTGCTTGCCCCGATGCGACGCCCGCTTGCAACGCGCAGACCGGCGCCTGCGAGTGTACCTCGGGTAGCACCCGCTGCTCGGGCGGCGTGGTTCAAGAGTGTGTATCCGGCGGCTGGCAGAACGCCGCGGGCTCACCAACCTGCACCTCGTGTTCGACCAATGCCGAGTGCTCGGGCACTTCCCCGATCTGTGACGGGATGGTGTGCGCCCCCTGCAGTGACGACTGTCCTAGCGGTTTCGTGTGTGCCGACAGCGGTGCGTGTGTAGAGTGTACAACTGGAGACACGCGGCTCTGCGAGCCTGAGCAGTCGTGTGCCGACAATCAATGTGTGGACTGCACTCAAAGCGCTGACTGCGGCACCGAGCAGCCAGTTTGCATCGACAACACTTGTCAACCTTGCACGCTGGACGATCAATGCGGAGTTGGTCTGCTGTGCTCCTCTGGCGTGTGCGTGGAGTGCGAAAGCGGGGCCGACTGCGCGGGCGAAACTCCAATCTGCAATGATGGAGCCTGCGAGCCCTGCCAAGTAGGCAGCTGTCCCAGCGGAGTCTGCAACGTGGACTCGGGCGAATGTGAACCGTGCTCCCAGAGCAACTGCGCGGGCTATTGTGACGGGGCCACTTGTAGCGCCTGCAGCGGCGACTTGTGTCCCGACGGAAGAGTGTGTGTCAGTGGTGAGTGTGTCAGCTGTAGTCCGCGGGACGCGGGCGTAGGGGCGCAATGTCCGGCCACTCTCGAGTGTAACGTCGGGGTCTGCGAATGATGAAGACACACGGCAGTGATAGGTCTCGGGTCGCGAGCACGAAGCGCCAACTCCACCGCTACTGCGTGCGCGTCTCAGTGTTCTGCGTTTTCGCTTGGGTATCCACGGCGTGTCTCGTTTTCTCAGACTTCGAACATTCCGAGACGGACGCGTCGAGCTCCACTCGACCCGCTGCGAGCGACGTTCCACGGCCCAGCGACGCGTGTGAGGTTGGCACGTTCTCGTGCGTGCTCGACGAGCTTCGTACCTGCGTTGATGGTCGTTGGACGGTGTTGCAAGAATGTGCCAGCGGCGACCACTGCTCCACGCGGTTGGGCGCTTGTCTTCACTGTGAACCTGGTGCGGAGCATCGGTGCGACGATGGCAAACTCCAGCGTTGCGCCGAAACTGGCATGGAGTTCACGACGATTGTCGACTGCGAACTTCAACACGAGGTGTGCGATACGTCGGTGTCCGTGGAAACGTGCGTTGACTGTGCCGTGCCGCATCGGCGCTGCAGCGATGGTGCGTTGCAGCGGTGCGTGAACGGTCGCTTCGACGCGGGCGTCCCGTGCACGGTTGGCGACTGTCGAATCGTCGACGGCAGCAACGACTACTGCCCTCAGTGTCTCGAACCAGGTCAAGAGGCATGTGGTGCAGACGAGCGAGTGCGATGTGGGGAGGACCTGCGCTGGGAGCAGCTCGAGCAATGTCCGTTAGGCTGCGTTTTCGACGACGGTACGACGCGCTGCCTGTGACTTGCGTTGATTCAACGTTTCGCGACGGCCGAGCGAATCTGCTGCATCATCTGAGTGACCTCGAGGCGCTCTGCCTTGTCCTCGGCGATCCAGCGATACGCGACTTGACCATCTCGAATCACGAAAAGTGCCGGCCACGCGATTTCGTTCTCTGCATCGAGCACACCGAACGCACGAATGGCGTCGAGCTTCGCGTCGCTGCTGAGCGCGAAGTGTAGCTCGAGATCTGTTCGGAGTTCCGCCGTTTCCTCGGGTGGATCGGCACTCACCCCCACGAGCGTGATGTTCAGCTTCTCGAGTTCTTGTCGCTGGGCGTTGAACTCTTCGAGCTGTCCGCGGCAATACGGACACCAGTGTCCGCGAAAGAAGAACACCGCCAGAGTCGCTTTCGTGTCTGCCGTGCGAATCTCACCAGCGGTCGTTTGCAGGGTGACGTCTGGAGCGGGAGCGTCACGTTTTGCCGCGCGGGTCTCGATATCTGGTGGGGGTTCCCTGCGCGCCGCGTGCGGCGGGTAACCGAAGATGGGCAAAATCACGGAGCAGCCGACGGTCGACAGAAAACCGACCAGAAGGGCGAGCTGCAGCCAACACCTGCGCATGTGTCGAATGACTACCAGACCTCACCCATATTTCAACGCTGGCGACGCGTTTCCGAGTCGACGATTGCCCTACATAGGGGCTCGACAAGCCGTGCCAAACCTCGCCGCCCGTACCACGAGAAATTGGTGGGATTTCGACCACGAGGTTTCAGCCTGGGATTCATCGGCGATCATTCGCCCGACGCAACGGGCTCCTGTTCTTTGCCATTGCCCTGCAACGCAACGTCCGTCTCTGGTAGTCTGAGCGCCCGCGACAGAGCAGACGTCATTCGGCTGTCACGCTCCCGTGGTAGTAGTCGCCAAGGCCCCGCGTCGTCACTCCAAGACTCAGCAACAGCACACGAGCTGAAGCCACAAGGAAAGGGAAACCAACATGCGTGAACTGATTGGACAACTCGTCGACAATGCAGATCTCTCTCCAGAACAAGCGAACAAGGTGGCTGACGTCGTCAAAGGCTTCCTCGAAGAGCGTTTACCAGACGCAATTAAGGCTCCAGTCTTGGGCGCCCTTTCCGGGGACAACGTCGACTCGGCCGTCGACCAAGCCAAGGGCATGCTCGGCAAGCTGTTCTGAGTCTACGTGGCGCGTGGTCTACGTGGCGCGTGTGGCTCGATGCTCGACGCGCGCCGCAACCCGCAGCTGGCGTCGCACTTTTTTCCCGTCCCCTGAACGCGCAAAGCGTACTTGGGGAATGGGTAGTCTAAATGGGGCTCCGTGATCTGGGGGGAGTCGATGTGCGGCAAGACGCGGCTCCCTCTACGGATCTCTAAGGACCTGAGCGTTGGTCTCGTGCCCCTGCGCGCAGCGAAGACGAGGTGCGGGCTCGAGGTTGCGGCGGAGACAACGCTTGCTATCTCCGGGTTGGTCGAAAACCTTTCCAACGGAATGACCGCTGGCACCAGGGGATTCACGTCGGATTTTTCTGCCCAGAGCAGTTCTGCCCCCTGACGTGAGTTTTTTCGGGCGGGGGATTTCTTGGTCTTAGTTCATTCACGGAGACGGAAGTCGTTTGCTCATGCATTCAGCTTCCAGGTGCGCAACGCTTGGCGATGCGGTTGCAGAGTTCGGCGGTTGGTGCACACGCGTGCAGGAAACTAGAGCGACGATGGCCAGTGATGTCTCTCGTCGCCGCAAAGGGAAGTCGATACATGAAATCCAGACGAACCACGGCCCTGTTGGGCCTCACGATTCTTGGCGCCGTCGCGTGCAGTGAAGACCCCGATAGCAACGCGGCCGATGACGCGGCGTTTGGAGACATGGCGTTTGGAGACATGGGCGCCAACACCGCCAATGGTGACCAAGTTGCTGGAGGTAGCAACGGGACTGCGAGCGGCATGACGTCTGGCACAGGCAGCCTCGGTGAAATGCCGGGCGATGGGTCGAATGGCGCGAGCACAGGTTCAACACCTGCGACTGACGATGGCGCGGCTACGGGTGGTCCGGCCATGACGAACGATGGCGTGGCAGACGATGGCGCGTCGGGAGTTGGTGGCGGTTCGGATGACGCGTTCATGGACGATGGCGCGACCGACGACGCCCCAGTCGACAACGCTCCAGCTGACGACGGCTCGATGGCAAGCGCTGATGACGGCGCGTCCGACGACGCAGCGGCGAGCGCAGACGATGGCGCGACCGACGATGCGTCCGCGGACGACTCGGCGAGCGTCGGAGCGGACGATGCCGCAGGCGCCGACGATGGTGCAGGCGTCGACGACGACTCGGCTGGCGATCCCGACCCAACGCCTGAGGTAACCTTCCAGAAGGCCGTGGGAACGATTCCCAATCAGCCGCAACCGCCCTCGACGGTCAATCTGTCACAGGACTCTTGGCGAGACGGCATCATCTCGCCGTCGCTGCTTGCTGGGCATCAGATCAACCAACCTGCCGTGGTGAACGGCTACCTGGTGATCGGCGGAAACGAAGAGTTTTGGATCTACGACGCTTCCGATCCGACGGCGCCGCAGGAACTGTCGAGCATGGTCACGCCAGACCGTCGCCCCGGCGGCGAGGCGGAGAGTCACACAATCTCGTTCGCTCGATACGGTGACACGTTCTACATGGTCACGATCGGCGGTACGGGTATCGACACCTGGGACATCACCGATCCCAATGCGCCGCAGCACGTTGGCAAGGTGGCGATCGCGGGCGCGAACTACGGTGACTACACCGAGGCGATCTGGGGCGTCACCTGGCAAGGGCAGTACATCTACGTCGGCGCCACGAACAACGGCATCAGGGTGGTCGATGCCTCTGACCCAGCCGCGCTGCGCGTCGTCAAAGAAGTGCCGACGTCACAGTACGGCGGCGTGAGTGCAGGGGCGATTGACGCCATCGGCAACGTGCTCGTGCTCACCACGCCGAAGGAGAGCGGCGGCGTCGCGACGCTCGACATCAGCGATCCCGAGAATCCGACGCGGCTCGCGTCGTTCTCGACGGGGATTTCGTACATCGGGCAGTTCTATCGACGCTGGGTGTTCTTGATCGGAGCGATTCGCGCGTGGGACGTGCTGACGGATCCGAGAAACATCGGCATTGGGTCGTCGCCCATCGGCACACTCAACAACGACAACGCCGAATACATGACGTTCAGTGACGACTACATGTTCCTCGGGCACGCGCGCGCTGAAATTGGCGGCACTCCGGGGTCGTCCAAGATCGACGTGAGTGATCCGACGAACATGCGCGTCGAGAGTCGCGTGTGGGGCCGCATGGACCTGGGCGGCATCAACGACGATCAGTTCAACATGCCGATCGGTAATCTGCTCGTCGTCGGGGACGACCAGAGCCCATACCCCGGCTGGGTGCTCGCCGTGCACCAAACGGATCCGGATACGACGCCTCCCGTGATCGACACGGTCATTCCCAAAGACGGCACCAGTGACAACTCGACGAAGTCGAGAATCGGCGTCACGTTCTCGGACAACATCGATTTGGCGACAGTAAACGCCGCGAGCTTCATCGTTCGTCCCGTTGGTGGCGAACCACTGCCAGGCAAGTATGGCGTTCGGATGGGCGTGTTGAACTTCGATCCTGACGTCGATCTCGAGCCGGGGACGACCTACGAGGTCGTGTTACCGCAGGGGGGTGTTGCGGATCTCGTCGGGAATACGCTGGCGACCGAATGGACGTCGACCTTCACCACGAACTGAGCGAGCGAGCGCAACGGTCGGCTAGCGTCGTTCGGTCAAGCGCGCATGGGCGGTACTACCGCCTAGCGTCGCTTTGGTGCGTCTGCGTGTTTCTCGCGTCCTGGGCGGCGCCCGCGCTGGCGTTGAGCATCGAGGTGACGCACGCAGGCCCGTCACTAGTGGGCGAAGAGCACGCGTTTTCCGTCGTGGCCACGGACGCTGTCGGCGAAGTGACCTACGAGTGGCGCTTCGAAGAGACGGGCATGTTCGAAGTTGGCGGGCCCGACGCTTCCCACGTGTTCGCGGCGCCAGGTTTGTTCAGCGTGGACGTGGCCGCCATCGACGAAGGTGGCGGCACCGCTAGCGCGTACTTTCGGCACCTCGTTCATCATCCGCTGACTGACGCGCGCCCCACGTCATCGAGCGGTATCATCTACGACGAGACACGCAACCGCGTGTACGTCGTGAACTCGGACAACGACAGCATCAGTGCCATCGACGCGGACGGCTTGGTGCTCGAAGGTGAACTCGCGGTGTATCGCAAACCCGAGGCCCTCGCGCTGATGCCCGATGGCAAGCTCTGGGTCGTTCACCAAGACGACTACGCCGTGGCCGTGGTCGATCCCGACCAATTCGTGATCGAACGAGGTTTTCGGCTGCCGTACGCGTCACAGCCCGTCGGCATCGCGGTGAGCCCAACGGGGGACGCCGCGTACGTGAGCTTGATGGCGATCGGCAAACTACTCAAGCTCGACGTCGCTACGGGTGACATCATTGCCGAGGCGGATGTGGGGCCACGCCCGCGGGGCATTGCCGTCTCTCACGATGGCGCGACGGTTTATGTGACGCGCTTCATCTCACCCGACGAGGGCGGTGAGGTCGTCGAGGTCGACGCGGAGGCGATGACCGTCAGGTCACGTATCTTGCTGCCCATCGATTCGGAGACCGTCGACAGTGATCAGATGGCACGTGGGCTCCCCAATTACCTGTTCGCCGTGGCGCTCACGCCCGACGGGCGCCAGGCGTGGGTACCTGGCAAGAAGGACAACATCCTGCGTGGCACACTGCGCGATGGCCAAGACCTGACCCACGACACCACACTGCGGCCACACTGTTCGATCATCGACACTGGGGCAGCTGCAGAGATCTACGAGAGTCGCATCGATCTCGACGACCGCAGCCAACCCGTTCACGTCGAGTTCTCTCCATACGGCAACTTCGCCATCCTGACGCTCGCGGGCTCCAATCGAATCGAGATCCGAGACGTCAATCAACCCGATCAGGTGTTTTCTGCGATTGGTAACGTCGGTAAGTTTCCCCGCGCCGCCGTGCTGGGATCAGGCGGACGACTCTTCGTACAAGGTGCGCTCAGTCGTGACGTGCTGGTGTACGACGTGAGCCTGTTGCTCGAAGCGTTCGACCAAGGGACGCCACCGCTCTTAGACAGCATCACGACCGTCGCTGAAGAAAAACTGCCGCCAGAGGTGCTCGAGGGCAAAAAGCTGTTCCACGACGCGGAAGATCCGCGCATGGGTTTCGAAGGGTACATCAGCTGTGGCGGCTGTCACTTCGAGGGCATCGACGACGGGCGCGTCTACGACTTCACTGACCGAGGTGAAGGCTTGCGCAATACGCTATCGCTGCTCGGGCAGGGAGCTAACCCGGGGAACCTGAACTGGAGTGGCAACCTCGACGAGATCCAAGACTTCGAACACCAGATCCGCGAGCTGTTCGATGGTTTGGGGTTCATCGATGACGAAGTGCTTGCGATGGGGACGTGGAGCGAGCCGCTAGGGGATTCGAAGGCCGGGCTGAGCCCTGAGCTCGACGCTCTGGCGGCGTACGTGCGTTCACTCGATCGGGTCAGCCCTAGTCCATATCGCAACCCCGATGGTTCGCTCACGCCAGACGCCGAACTCGGCAAGGCGGCGTTTCTGAAGCTCGGCTGCGACATCTGCCATCGAGGTGCAGCCATGTCCGACAGCGAAAGCGGCTTGCTGCACGATGTCGGTACCATCACGGAGCAGTCGGGGACCCGCGCAGGAGAGCTGCTGTACGGTTTGGATACCCCGACGCTGCTCGGCGTGTGGGAGACCCCGCCCTATCTTCACGACGGCTCCGCTCCGACGTTGCGCGACGTGCTGACGACGAACAACCCCGACGGCATGCACGGCTACGTGAGCGCTTTGCCGCCCGAGCAGGTGGACCAACTGGTCGCGTACTTGATGCAGATCGATGCGGAGTTGCCGATTGAGCGTTTGCCGTTCGAACCGCCCGCTCCAGACCTTCCCGACGATGATGCCGAAGTGATGGCTGACGACGCTCCTTCCGACTCGAGTGACGATGCTCCAGGAGACGTGGAAGCGCCGCCCATGTCGAGCGCGGGCCCGGACCTGAGCGGTGACGGCGACGCGCCCTCAGCGGGTGGAGGAGTGCCGCCTAGCAGTAGCGCTCCTGGCGAGGGCGTTTCCGCAGAAGGCACACAGACGTCGAACCGCGGCGCGGACGACTCGGGGTGCGCCGTTTCGCACGGACGTGCGCGATCGTCCTCGAGTGCGTCGATGGCTTTGCTGCTCGGTTTGTCTTGGGTCGTCATCAGGCGTCGGCGTCGTCACGCTGCGCCGTTGCTTGCGGCTTTGGCATTGCTGGTCAGTGCATGTGGAGACGCCCAGGAGCAAGATCCCGAAGGTAACGGGGCACCACAGCCGTCCGGGCAGGGCCAAGCCGAGCCGCAAGCTTCACAGGGGAGTCCCACGGATGACCCCTGGTCGTCACTGCCTGAGGTGACCCATCTCGATCCGGAGCTGGCAAGCTTGGGCACGCGCGCAGCCACGCTGAATAGGGTGTGCGCGCGCGGTCGTGGTGACAGTTTCGCCAACGCGCTGTGTGGTGAGTCGCGCCCCGAGATTGACGGGATGGGCGCGCTGTTGGAGCTTACCGGGCTCAGTGACGAGCGCGCGTTTGCGCTGACGGGTAACTCGACGTCACTGGTCGCCAAGAGTGTGTCGGCGATCAATCCCCGCGTGATCGTGTTTCCGCGCGTGGAGTCTGACTTGCAGCGACCCGAGACGATGACGGCCATCGGGTTCGTTCGGGGCGAGCCGTTCGTCGAGATCGTCAGCCGGGATCTGAACACTGACGAGTACAATTTCTACCTGCTGCATTTCGAACAGGCCTGCAGCTACGAATCTAGCGGTTGTGATCTGGCGAGTCTGCTGACCGAAGAACTCGAACATGGCTGGACGGCGTACAGCGTCTACGATCACGACGATCTCGAGCCCACGTCGTTCGACTGTGTCTCGTGTCATCAGCCCGGGCCGCCTGGCTCTGGTCGCATCTTGCGCATGCAAGAGCTGACGAGTCCGTGGCTGCACTGGTTCCCTCAGCGTTTCGGGCAGCGAACCGAGTCCGACAAGGTGTTGCTGGCGCAGTTCGCTGAGACCCACGAGGGCGAAACCCAATACGGCGGAATCCCGCTTTCGACCATCACCAATGCGATCGACGAAGGCAGCGGCGCTCAGCTAGAAGCCCTGGTGCGGGCGGAAGGTTTCGGCGAGCAACCGAATCCGTTCGACGCACAGATCGCGCGAGAGATGCGGAGCGGCGACAGCCCGACCTGGCAACAGCGCTTCGATACTCACCTACGAGGTGAGGCCATCGCCGTGCCGTATCCGCAGATCGACGTGAGTGACGAAGCACTGCGCAGCGCTGCTATTCAGTCGTATCGCGACGTGGTGGCGCAGCTGGCGCCGCGCGAGAGTTTGCTCGATATTCGAGAAATCTTCTCGACCGACGCACAGCAGAAGCTCAGCTTCGTGCCGACTCCGGGCGCCGATGGTCGAACCGTGCTGCAGCAGATGTGCGCTCGCTGTCACGACGGGCGCGGCAACCCTGCGCTCGCCAAGAACAAGTTCAACGTGCTGCAGCTCGACCAGCTGTCACGTGCGCAGAAGGACGTTGCCATCAATCGGATCAGTGCGACCGATGAGACACGCATGCCGCCCTGGCGCGTTGGTACGCTGACCCCAGAAGCCGTTCAGGCGGCGATCGCGGAACTGCAGAAGTAGAGCTCGCGCTCGCCGTCAGGGGTTACTCTACCGCGCCGTCAGGGCGCCATCGTGGCTGTGAACTGAAACGGGCTTGCGACCCTCTCGCTCCCGCTCGCCGACCGAGTGACGACGTTCCCTTTGACGAGATGTGGCCCTGGCTTCAGGGCATTCGCCGCACCTGCCGCAAACACTCGCACGTTGCCGACGGAAATGCCCGTGCCCGCGCCTCGAAAGGCATCAGCCAACGCTTCACTCTTGGCGGCTTCGACGAAGAAGCCACCCGTCTCTAGACTGAGCGAACGGAGGGCACGAAAGTCCAGATTTCTGCCTAGTCCGACGACGTAAATCGGGGTGTTCAGCTGCGTAGCTCGAGCGATCGTCTCTGCATGAGCACCCCGAGCTTGCCCGTCCGTGAGTAGCAGCACGGCGCCTTTGCGCTGTTCGGACTCCAGCAAAGTCAATGCATCGTTGACCGCCGCGTACAGTGGGGTGCCACCCGACGAACGCAGCTTGGTCAGCGCGGTATCGATCAGGGCACGCTCGCTCGTGAACGACTGCAACACGCGTGAGACGTGCATGCCGGGCGTGCTGCCGACGCCGAAGTCGAGAACGCTCACCATTAGCGATGACTGAGTGGCATCGAGTAACGCCGCGACAGCGGCTAGCCGACCCTGATTCCCCGGATCGTTGCGGTTCATGCTCCCCGACGAATCGAACAACAACACGAGCGAACCGTCAGCACCTAGAGGCGCGGCTGCCGTATCGACGCGCGTCACGCCCAGCGTCAGCGGAACCGAGTCACCACTGTCGACGTGTGAAGCGGTAACCGACTCCAGCAAGAAGTTTGCGCTGTCCAGTGTCGAACCGACGAACCTCCCTGGGGCGTCTTGTGGACTAACGCTCAACTCCACTACCGCTCCACTCCGACTGAGCTGCCCTGAGGCCGCAAGTACGGGAGAACTAGCTAACGCATCAGGCGCGACTTCAGGTGGCTGCGTTCGGACGTCTTCGGTCGCCGCCGCGGGCTCGGGCGCTGCTCGAGCTCCGTCCTTGGGATTGATGATGATTTGGGGAATTTCGTCGCTGGTCGTGCTCGGAGGTGACGAGCCACCACATCCCAGCGCGAGTGCGGCAGAAAGCCAACAGAGTACGAACGACCCACGCATCATGCCTCGACGATTCGGGTCCCCCCCTTTACGGTACTGGTGCACCGAACGGATTGAACGATCTTGCGGAAATATGGTCAGCTGCGGCATGTAGATTTGCAGCCCAACAGGGTAGTGGAAGCGGCTTGCCTGCGAATCTCGTCGCGATCCGCCGTTGCCGCATCGTGACTGGTTACGGAACGCGTGGCGGGTTCGTGCGAGGTCCCACCCAGCCGTCGTGCATCGCTCGCGCCATCGCTGCGGGTGAAACGCCGAAGGTCTTCTTCCAGTCTCGGCTCATGTGCGGTGCGTCCGCGTAGCCGACGGCTACGGCCACATCGCGTGCGGACTGGACGTTCTCGTGTGGCCCGGTCGCGAACAGCGCCCGCGCTCGGGAACGCCGCAGCGATTGGACGTAGCGGTAGGGAGGAATGCCAAACTCATCCCGAAAGCTGTGCACGAACCAGTGGTAACTCATCCCGAGTTCACTAGCGACGTCACGCACATCCACCGTCTTCCAGGGGGTGCCATTGTATCGATCTTCCATCAACCGCGCGCCCTTGCGAACGCGCGTGCGGGCCCTGCCCGGAAGCCGCGGTAGATGTTCTGCAGCCTGCGACAACACCGCCGAAACAGCGAGGCACAGCTGTTCTTCCTGAGCGGCGACATCGTCGCCACGACAACTTTCCACGAGCTTGAGCAGTTGCGCTGCGCAGTCAGCACCACGCAGCAGTTCTAGCCTGAAGTGCGGCAGTGAGTCGCAACCCGCTAAGTCCGCCAGGTGTTCGGGGCTGAGAAACAGTGCGAAGAACGAGCCAGCCTGCTCGATCTTCGTGTTTACGTGGATCTCGCCCGGTTCCATCAGCATGATGCCGCTGGGTGGTGCTTCCGCGTCGCGGTTGCGATAGCGCCAGCGAGCCAACCCGTCGTTGACCAGCGTGATGCAGTAGCGCTCGTGAAAGTAGTGCCACAGGCGATCGGAAGAGCGAACGTCTAGCGCGTAGGCTCCACGACTGCCTACTGGGAGATATTCGATGGACTCGGACACGCGTCCCCCTTTGGTTGTTGAATGGGTGAGGGTGTTGGTTGGGCTGTGACCTCTATCAGAGTTCAGCTGCGGCATGTACTCAAATAGCGGCGTGCTCGGCCGTGTATCGTCCGTCGATTCGGATGAGGTGTCGAAGGTGTTTCAAGCGTGGGCTGCGTGCTCCGAGTTGATACGCTACGCAAGCATGAATAGCTTGAGTGGGCTAGTGTGCTGGCCCATGTCAGCCATGACGCTCAGTTGACACGTTCCAGTCAGCGAGGGAGAACCCGAGTCCATGCGTCGTAAGCAGGGGTCGACGAGTCAGGGTATGAAAGTTCGGGCCAACGCGAGTCAGTCTTAATGCGCCAACCGAGAACACATCCCGCCAGTGAGCTAGGCGCCGGCGAAACGACTTTGCCGCTCAGTGGTGAGGGCGCCGATGACGTGCCGCGTCGTTTCTCGATCGATTTCGTTCATCCGCGCGAGTTTCGCTCACCTCTGCTCGATGGCGTGCACATCTTGGGGCGAGATCAGTCGTGGCCTCATCAACTCTCGAGTGACGCCGTTTCGAGAAGGCACGCGCAGGTTGCCGTGCGAGCGAATGCGCTTTCCATCGCGGACTTGCGCAGCCGCAACGGCGTGCATGTCAACGGGGTCCGTTGTTCACAGCAGAGACTGACTGCTGGTGACGTAGTGCGTTTGGGCGATCACGTCGGCATAGTTCGGGAGTTGGCTGAGGCTGAGTTTACGGAGTTTTCTGAACTCGTTCCCGGGTTGTGGGGGAGAGAGACGTTGCGGCGCAGCGTGGCGATGGCGCTCACGGCAGCTTCTGCGCGAAGTCCGCTGTTGATTCAGGGCGAGACAGGCACTGGCAAAGAGTTGATGGCTCGCACTGTTCACGAGCGCAGTAAACGTTCCGGTCGTTGGGTGCCAGTCAACTGCGCGGCGCTGAACCCGAACCTGCTCGAAGCGGAGCTATTCGGGCATGCCAAGGGCGCTTTTACTGGTGCCGATGCCAAACGCAGCGGGCTCGTACGAAGCGCAGAAGGCGGCACGCTGTTCCTCGACGAGCTCGGTGAGCTGCCGCTCGTGGCTCAAGCCAAGTTACTCCGAGTCGTGCAGTTTGGTGAAGTCTTACCCGTCGGTGCCGAGCAGCCAACCCATGCCGACGTGCGCTTCATCGCGGCAACACACCGCAACTTGGATGACCTCGTGAAGCAGGGGGCGTTTCGCGCAGACTTGTACCATAGGGTGGCGGGCTTGCCGGTTACACTTCCCGCGCTTAGGCAGCGCAAGGAAGACATCGTTCCGTTGTTCTGCCGCTTCGTTCAGGGCGAGCTGGGTCGCTTACCCGCGTTGGCGCCGTTGTTGGTCGAAGCGCTATGTCTCTACGCCTGGCCGGGTAATGTTCGTGAATTGCGCCAGGTCGCGGGCACCATGTGTTTGTTACACGCGTCTCTCGAGCGTTGGCGGCACGCGCAACTCCCACCCGAGATTGGCACGCGTCTCGACGATGCCGTGGAGACTCCCCCGCCAGAGCTGCAGGTCCGCCCGAGCGAGTTGGATGAGGCGATGATACGAACTGCGCTCGCAGATCAGCGGGGCAACGTCTCCCGGGCTGCGAAGGCGTTGGGAGTCTCGCGGCAAAGTCTCTATGACCTAGTCCGCAAGTTCGAGATCGACGCCGACACATTTCGCGTCGCCAGAGGCTGAGGAAGCGACACGGCATGCTGACTCCAGGGGAAGTGCTCGGCGGCGACTTCGAGATCGTGCGTCGCCTGGGCGGAGGTGGCATGGGGGCCGTTTATCTCGCGCACCAACGCAGCACGGATGCCATGCGCGCCGTAAAGGTGATGCTCCCTCAATGGACGCAGTACGAGGAGCTCGTCGTGCGCTTCGAGCAGGAAGCGAAGGCTTGCGGCCGCATCGAGAGCGAGCACGTCGTGAGCATACTCGGGTACGGCATCACACCCGACACGAAGATGCCATGGCTGGTGATGGAGTATCTGCCGGGAGAGACCATCGACGAGCGCGTGCGACGCCACGGGCCACCCAGCGAGCAAGAACTGCTCGCCATTCTCGAGCAGCTATTTCACGGCCTGAGTGCTGCGCACCGCGCGGGCGTGGTGCATCGCGATCTGAAGCCGCAGAACGTGTACGTCGCGAACGCGCAGCGGGCGGGCGTCCCCTTCACGGTCAAGATCCTCGACTTCGGCATCGCGAAAATGCTCGGGAGTTCACGTCAATTGACGCAAGCGATGGGGACCAAAGCCTGGATGGCCCCCGAACAAGAGCGTTCGGAAACCGTGATCACGCCAGCGGCAGACGTGTGGGCAGCAGGTCTACTGACGTTCTGGTTGTTCACGGGGCGCCCGTTCTGGCTACATACGTCGGGAGCGGATTCAGATCTATCATACGAGATTTTCTTCGCTGCGATTCCGAGTGCGTCCGAGCGTGCGCGGCAGCTCGGCTCTGCTCGCCAGCTGAGCCCTGCGCTAGATCAATGGTTCGCGAGATGTTTGCAGCGCGATCCGGCGTTGAGGTTTTCCTCTGCGGAGATCTGCTGGCGCGCGCTGCGTGACATCCTGTGGCCCACAGAGCAGGTCACTCCATTTCCCGTTTCAGGTGATGGTCCGACGGCGCCCGTTTCCGACCAAGGACGTTCGTCCCTGGGGGCTTCGTCGCTCGGGGGGGCTCTGGGACTTTCGTCTTTGGCGCACGCGCCCACCGAACAGTCGGGACCGCGCACCACCGCGCCGACGTTTCAGACCGCTCGCGAGCAAGAGGCTTCACCGAAGCGCAAGAACCTTGGCTGGCCGCTCATCGCTGGTTTGGGTTTCATCGCGCTCGGTGCCCTGGTCATGCTCGGGCCAATGCTGTGGGACAGAGCCGGCCGCGCCCTGGCGGACCTACAGCTCGAGCTACCTGGCGTAACACCTGCCTCGAGCCCAACGGCTGCCGAGTTGCCCGAAGCAGCATCTGACGCAGTTAGGGTGCCTGCACCTCCCGTCGAGATGGTCCGTGTGCCTGCGGGACGGTTCGTGATGGGAGTAGACGACGGCAAGCTGCGCCATCGGCCCCACCGCGTTGCTATTTCCAAGGACTACTCGATCGACGTTCGAGAAACGACGGCGGGCGAGTACGCCGAGTGCGTGGAGGCTGGTAAGTGTTCGCCCAACTCACTTCACGGTCGTGCACTCGACGCGGCGACGCAGCAGCGGCTTGCACCGTTCTGCAATACCAGCAAACGTGCAGACCGCACCGATCACCCCGTCAACTGTGTCGATCGCAGCCAAGCGGCAGCCTATTGTGCGTTCAAGGGCAAACGCCTGCCGACGGAGGCAGAGTGGGAGTACGCGGCGCGAGGGAACGATGGGCGCAGTTACCCGTGGGGCAACGCTCCTGCAAGACATTGCGAGATGGCGGTCGTGCCCACAGCGTGTGAGAACCAACGGGGCACGCGTGCGGTAGCCACGCGGGACGCGAGCTCGGCCAGTCCGTTTGGCGCCCTGGACATGTCGGGCAACGTTTCCGAGTGGGTCCAAGACTCGTGGAGCACTGCGGCGTACGCACAGGACGACGTCGTGGATCCACTCGCGAACGAACCGAACGATCGCGGCGTGCTTCGGGGCGGCTCTTGGGATTTTGCTCCCGACGAGGGAATCGTCGCCTATCGACTGCCGTTCAATCACCGCGAAGCCAACCCGAGCACTGGGTTTCGCTGCGCGCAGGACGCACGCTGAGCGCCGAAGGGTGGTTCTCGGTGTGATTGGACACTGGTGCTAGACACTGGTGCTAGACACTGGACGTCCAATTGGACATCACGGTGGCGGACGCCACGCCGTCAAGCGCGCGATCTCGCGTCAAACCCCCATCTCCCGAGGTTGGTACGTGCCGTGCACTGCATCCGTGCATGGCGAAGGGAAACGTAAATTCGACGCCGCGTGTCGGCGTCATTCAACTCACGGTCGCGGAATGCATCGAACGTGTTCTGGTCGAGCACGGCATCAATGTGGCAGCGACCATCCCCGGGGGACCATTGATGCCCTTGTTGCGCGCGTTTCACGAAAAGGGACGCATCAAATCGCTGATCACGCGCCACGAGAGCAGTGCAGCCATGCTCGCGGAAGGTTACCAGCGCGTGTCGAAGACCCCGGCGGTCGTAGCACTCACGGCCGGGCCTGGTGTCAGCAACGCCGCGACGGGTGTCGCGCTGGCGATGGCCGAACAGACGCCGCTCGTCGTGATCTCCGCCCAAGTGGCGACGAGCTGGTACGGTCGCGGCGCCGCTCAAGAGCTCGATACGTTGCGGCTACTCGAACCCATCACCAAGGCCAGTGCGACCTTGATCGATCCATCGCGCACGCAAGCGGTGCTCGAATACTTGATTCGCGTGGCGACAACTGGGCGCGGCGGTCCCGTGCACCTCAGCGTTCCGTCGAACGTGTGGGCAGAGCGGTGTCTGTTCCACATCCGAAAGCCCAGCGTCAAAGAGGCTAGCCGCGAGCCCAGCGCGGGAGCGGGCAAGGGCGTCGCACCCCAGTTGGTTCAGGTGCGGACATCAGATGGTCTCGGCGACGTGATGGAGCGTATCGAACGAGCGCAGTCGCCTTGCGTTTTGGCGGGTCGAGGTGTCGTGCTCGCGGGCGCTGAGTTGGAGTTGTTGGCCTTGGCTGAACGGTTCCCGAAGCTGCGGGTCGCCTGCACTCCGCGCTCCAAGGGAGCCTTCCCCGAAGGGCATGCGCAGTCCCTCGGCGTGTTCGGGTTTGCTGGGCACGCTCGGGCCGAGCAGACCCTGCTGGAGGACAGTGACTTGGTCATCGTCCTCGGTAGTCGTCTGGGAGAGATCACGAGCTTGGGTTGGGATGAGCGATTTCGAAACGTCGACCTCGTTCAAATCGACATCGAGCCTGCAGAGCTTGGGCGGAACTTTCCGATTCAACACGGCGTCGCTGGGGACATTCGCTGGGCGCTTCGTGCGCTGCTCGGTGACGCCTCGACTGCGCCTCGGGTGTCACCGAGTCGAGGTGAACAACCGACGCAGCGTGAACCCGACGAGGGTTCCGTTCAGACGACGCTGCAGACGACGACGCTCGACGCGTCGACGGCGGCGGCAACCGCGGCGTCCAGTGACGGCTTGCCGCCGAGCCGCGTGATGCACGCGCTCAATCAGGTGCTCAGTGGTGACGAGCACGTGTTCATCGACATCGGCAACTGCATGGCCTGGGCGATCCACCATCTGCGCCGCAACGTTTCCGGTCGCTGGCACGTCAACCTGATGTACGGCTGCATGGGGCACGCCCTGCCGGCAGCAGTGGGCGGCGCACTTGCTGCGCGTGAGCCAGTGGTGGTCGTGGTGGGCGACGCGGCGTTTGCGATGTGCGGCTTCGAACTGCACACCGCAGTCGAGAACGACCTGCCCGTGATCGTCGTGGTGCTGAACGACAGCGGACACGGCATGGTGGTGATGGGCAGCGAATGGCAATTCGGGCCGAACGCCGTTCCCGACGCACGTTTCCGTCATCCAATCGATGCGCGTGCGATGGCGAGTTCCGTCGGCGTACGCGCGGCGTGCGTCTCGACCGAGCAGAGTTTGGAAGACGAGCTCCGCTCAGCGCTAGCGTCGCGCAAGCCCAGATTGATCGACGTCCGCATCGATCCCAACGAGGTCCCGCCCTTCGGATCGCGCATGGACCTGCTGAAGAAGAACTTCACCGCGCCGTCATCGGCTCAGACGCAGGCAGGCGCAGACCATGGTTGAGTCCACGTACGATTGGCTGGTGACGCTGGCGGGGGCGCTGCACTTCGCGCAGCTTCCGAGCATGCGCATCGCCAGTCGCCGACTGGGCTGGGACGCACAGTTGCGACAGCTGGGCGCGTTCGGTCGTCAGTTGGCCGTGTTGTTCGGAGGCGGGATCATGGTGTGTGTACTCGGGCTCGGCTTGGTCGTGGTCAGCAGCCACGCGCACCTGCTGCGAGAGTTCAGCGGACGTTGCTTGTGTGTTTTCTTGGCGTTCTTCTGGCTCAAACGCGGCGCGATCCAGTGGTTGTTCTTCGGCGCCAGCTGGCCTGAGTCATTGCGCTGGATGCACAGAGCACTATCCGTGCTGTACCCTGCAATGGGCAGCCTTTACGCCTTGGGAGCTGTCAGTGTCTGGCTTTGATCCGAGTGGTCCCGAGCCGCGCGGCTCGGACGCTGCCTCACTGGATCGGCGTGAAGTTGCGTACGATGCGGGTGCCCACGGCCCAGGTGTCGTACTGGTACTTGGGCGGGATGAAGCGAAAGCGCAGGGACAGCAGCCCCAAGTCGCGGAATTGTTTGGTGTTCATCTTGCGAGTGATCACGGACTCGCACTCGAATTCACCCTGCTTGCCGCCTTCCGTGTACTTCGCGTCACACACGACCAGGCGGTTGTCGAACTCAGTTCCGTTCGAGAGGTCGAAGCCCATGGCCTTTCTCGCGTCGGCCTTGTCTCGAAGCTTTTTGGAGGAGTACAGGTAAAACGAGTCTGCTGCGAGCTTGATGACGTCGTCGGGGATGCGCGAGTTCATCGATTTTTCGACCAGGGACATGTACACGCTCGTGGACTTGGCCCCACGGTCACCCTTTTGCAGCGTGTTGAGCACGATTGCGGGGCGCCGCTCGCAACACAACACACCGCGGCTCGGGCTCTGCTCATCGGGAGTCACTCGGGAGCTCTTGCCGCAGCCGTCTCCGCCGTGAGTCCAGAGCTTGCCGTCGGCAGTGTAGTTGGTGGTCCACGTCTCCAGTTTGCCGACGTCGGGCGCGACGCTACAAACCCGATCGAGCTGCTGCAGGCTGCACAGCCCCAAGTCTTCTGCACGGCACAGGTCGCGAGCCTCCACGAACGAGAGCCACGTCGTGGCTTCGGGCGGCTGCGAGTAGGCAAAGCTGCCGACCCAATGTCGGTTGTCACTCGTTCGCCCCTCTTCGACCTTGCCCGCTTCGACGCGCGCGACGGGAGATGGGTTCGGCAGGCGGAGCTCGTCATTCTTGCTGGAACTGCTGCTGGGAGCGGCGCTGATATTCGGCGCAGTGATGGCAACCGAGCCGGCCACGTCGCTGGCTTTCGTATCCGCGAGCGATTCACTCGCTGCAGTTTCTCCCTCGCAGCCCAACGCCAACAGTGGCAGGCAAAGCAACGAGTGCGCGTTCATGCGGAACATGCGCGGAATGTAACGCAGTCGCCGCGTTCACGGGGTGAACGTTTCGTGGTGTCCTCAGCGTTTCGCGAAACTGTGCCGCTACGAACCCGAATTGACGCAGCCTTCGCTGCTTCATTCGTGTGCGATCTCGGACCAGCAGCGGCAGCTCGAGGCGACTGGTTCAGAACAGGTCGCTCCGAGATTGCCGCAACTTCGTTCAACTCGATCAGCGGTGGGCCGGCGTAAGAACGGCGCGACGAGAGCGCCCTGCACGATGGCTGGGTAGTGACGGGTCCGAGCGAACCCCGGCAAGGCGGGAACACTGCTCAGGCCGGGTTGGACTTGTAATTGGGATCTTGGTGAATGTGAAAGTCGTCGGTGTTCTTGGGTGCGTGGGTAGAATGAACGAATGTGAATCGTAGGTGATGAGGTTCTGAGCGGGTGGCGCTCGTTGTTGTGCTCTCTCGAGGTTGCGGTCGCGAGACGAGTTTAGAAAGAAGGAGAAGGATCATGAAAAATAAGAATTCCCATTCTTGGGTCTACACGGGACGGTCGATGTGTCTGGTGTTGGCGCTCGGCCTGAGCGGGGGAGCACTTTCAGCGTGCAACTTCTCCGCCATCGGCTCCGTGATGACGAACCCGACGAAAGCTTGGGCGCTCAACGAGCCCGCGCCACTGACCGTGGTGATTCATCGTCAAGACAGCGCCGACGCGACGGCCCAACAAGTAGAGCGACTGCTGCTACGCACGCCGACTGGAGAAGGCTCCACGTGGCCCGGCGAGTTGCAGCTCACGGACGAACAAGTGCGCGAGGGGCAACATGCTGCGGCTGGGCATCCTTATTACGCTGGCAATCAGTTGAAGGTGATGCCCGCTTCCATCTGGGCAGATGCGCTATCACGCGTTGCCCCAGAACCAGAAGCGGCCAAGCCTGCTCCCACCGAAGGTGAAACGACGCCCGCGGAAACGAACCCCGAACTGGTGCCTGCAGCGCTCCCCGTCGAGGAGGCAACGCGCAGCGCAGCTGCTCCACAACCGACCGCTGCTGGTGCGACGCCCGTCGCCTCGGGAGATTCAGCCACTGCGTCGCCCGACGCGCCACCTTCCGCAGCGGACACGGCCGCGCAAGACGGGTCGGAGCCAGCTGACGGAGTTGTCGCCGATCAGCCAGCGGGAGATGTCGATCCAACGACGGGCGCGGCGGAAGAGACGGTAGCGGAAGCACCTGCAGCGGCTCCCGCCGAGACGAAACCTGTGCCCGCCAATCAAAGTCCGTCGTTGCTGGCAGCACTTTCACCCGCGTTAGCCCAGCGCAGCGCCGAGGTGGACGCCAAGTTCCAAGCCATCGATCAGATGCTGGAGAAGATTCGTCAGGCTGAGCTGGCGCTAGAAGCAGAAGGCGTCACTGAGGAGCAGGAGCAAAAGTACGAAGCAGAAATCACCGCTCTCGAGGCGCAAATCGAAAAGACCGCGGAAGAACTCCAGCCAGTTCAAGAGCGTTTCGTGGCGTCTGCGAAGGCCTCTGCCGCTAAAGTGCCCGCAAACGTGCGCGATACCTATGGCAGTGCACTCGTGAACCTGCGTGCCGCGGTCGAGGCGGGGCTGGAGGCGAACGAAGCGGCGAGCCTGCGTTATCCCGTGGCTGCAGGGTCGACGCTTTCAGGCGGCCTCGGCGGACTCAAGGGCGAGCTCGTAGAAGCGGCCAAGGCCAACGCGAGCGACTACGTTTACGAGAAGACCGGGTCGCGCATGAACGTCGGCACGATGAGCGTCAGCTTGACGCTCGAGGGCGGCGACGTCGCACTGACCCTGGACGGACTGCCCGTCGATCAGGTCGGCAAGATCGAAGTAGACGACCTGGTGAGCGAGACCGTCTCCCGAACCCAGGCTTTCGCGGGCAAGGCGTTCACCTTCTCCTCGGATGCGGACAACACCCAACGCGTGCTCGAGTACCAGGCGTCGTTGCTCGACGCGATCATCGAAGGCTTCGAGTCCAGCGGCTGGAAGTCACCGCGTGCCGCCCGCGTTTCCGAGCCAGGAATGAAGATGCGTGCAAGCGCCAACTTGCACGCGAGCGCGGGCACCAAGCCTGCAGCCACCGAGCCCGAGAAGAAGAAGAGCTTCTTCGGACTGTGAGCGTAACGGCGACGAGCGTGCGGAGAGGGACGCGCTCGTCGCAGCGTGGGCGTAGGTGATGAACTGAAACGAGCGAAAGTGACATGACCCAAGTTGCGATCAGTATCGGGCACGCAGACGGCACCAGCGACGAGCTATCCCTCGTCGACGGCACCTATAGCCTCGGTGGGCCCGGCAGTCACTTGGTGCTGCGCGACCCGAACGCCACCCCAGTTCAGGGTTACGTCTACGTCGCTAACGGAACCGCAACGCTCTACCACGGAACTTCGGGTCCCGGGTGGTTCGATGCTGACGCCAAACCCTTGCAGGCGCCGCACACGCTTCGACCCGGAGAGGTCGCGCGCCTCGGCTGGTGTACGCTTCAGGTGAAGCAAGCTGCCGCTCACGTGCACGCACCCGTCCAGCATGGTCACGCTGGGGCGGCGCATCACCATCACGAGGAGCACGGCCTGCTGCATCCCGTGTTGTGGCCGTTCCGATCCAAGCAGGAATGGCCGCGAATGTGGTGGCTCCTGCTGATCGACTACATTCCCGTCGTCAATCTGATCGTGATGCGTGGTTGGCGACTCGAAGTGGTTCGGCGCATGGCGCGTGGTGAACAACCCATTACCCCTCACTTTCAGTCCATCCTCAAGTTCTTCGGCAACGGGCTGTTGTTGTGGACCATGACGGCGCTTTACGCGCTGCTGCCTCTGGTGATCATCGCGCAGCTGGGGGTCGGCGGCTTCAAAGATTTCGTGGGCGATCTGGTCGAGTTCTCGAAGATATTGCTCGGTCAGTCCGATCAGAGCCTGGCAGAGTTCGCGCGTAACGAATTGATAGATAGTCTGCTCGAGGTGCTGATCGAGCTGGCCTGGATACCACTGTCGTCGCCGCTGTATCGCGCTGCGATGATTCGATTCGCGGTGACCAGCGACATTGCGTCCTTCGGTAACTTCCCCGCGACGATTGGGTTCATCTTCCGCCACTTCGGTGCGTTCGTGAAGTTGTACCTGTTCTCTTTTCTGCTCGGGATTGCGGTTGCAATGCTTGGTGGCTTTCTGGTCATCACGGGCGTGGGTGCCATAGTAGTCCCGTTGGTTACCGTCCCGCTCTACTACTGGTCGACGGCCTTCGAATACGGTGAGCTCGCTCAAAAGCTCGCCAAGGAACGAGCCGAACGAGGCATCAACAAACCCGCGCCGAGCATCGGGCGACAGGCATTGGTTGCTGCGGCCCTGGTCGTCACGGTAGCCGTGGTTGCCGTCCGATCCGTCACGAACACGCTCACCGCCGCAACCGACCATTTTTCCACGGTTGCTGCTGGCTTCGCGAGCGGCGCCGAGCGCAATACGACTCCGCGCGATGAGCGGCCACCATCAGTCGCGGCGGGGATGCTCCCTGGTCGCCCCAACGCGTCAGATAATCGTTCACCGAAGGCAGCAAAAGAAGAGCGACCAGCGTCCG
>CBFGUG010000083.1:0-35495 GCA_965651905.1 uncultured bacterium
TAGGTGATCGTAATCGCACCGGATTCAACGTGATCGGTGCTCTAGGGGCTGTCCCGAGTTTTCTGCCCTACTGCGAAGCAGGACTTCGCGGCTGCGAAGCACGGCTTTCGTCGTTCCGCTCCTCAACCGGCTTCAGCCTGCCTCTGGTGCTCGCTACGCTCCCTCGCGCCTCCTGCCTCTCGCAATGGGCATGAACTTGGGACAGCCCATACTGCTTCGCCCGAACGACCGCGATCGATCTCCGAAGCTCCGTCGAAGCGAGGGCTTCAGCAATCCCTGATTTGGACCCCATTGGCCCCGCACCCCAGCCGACTCCATGCGACAGTGGGTGAGCTCGTAGCGCGCCGACGCTGGGTTTGCTTTTTCGCCAACGCGCGGCAATCGCGTGGATGGGTGGTGTTTTACTGCGTCGCTTGGTAAACGCGGCCGATGGCGGCAGCCAAGACGACCCCCGTGATGGCTCAACACGCCGCTGCCAAGCGCGCGTACCCTGGGGCGGTCGTCTTCTTTCGTCTCGGCGACTTCTACGAAATGTTCGGCGATGACGCCGTGCTGTGCGCGCGCGTGCTGGGGCTGACGCTTACCAGTCGCAACAAGGGTAAACCCGACGAGATACCAATGGCGGGCGTGCCACACCACGCGGCGCACGGCTACATCGGACGACTGTTGGAGGCGGGGCATCGGATCGCGATTTGCGAGCAGATGGCTGATCCCAAGATGGTCAAGGGCATAGTTCCCCGAGAAGTCGTGAGAGTGCTGTCGCCGGGCTTGATCACTCACGACGACCACTTGAAGGCGGGCCGCAACAACTGGCTGGCGGCTGTCGACGTCGGCAGGTCACAGGTGACCGTGGCGCTGCTCGACATTTCCACGGGGGAGTTGCGTGTCGCGAGTCTGCCCAACCTGACGGCGACCGTCGCTGAGCTGGTGCACGCCGCACCCCGCGAGGTACTGCTCGGCAGCGTCGACGATGAACTGGCGGCGGAGGCCAATGGCGCGTTGATTGCTACGCTAGGTGCGGGCTGCGTGCGGCCAGATCCCGCCGTGGACGCTGCGGCGCTCAGCGATGCGCTAGGCGAGCTTGCGGGTGACGCGGAAGTGTTCAGTTCGGATGAGCGCCTAGCGCTCGGGCGGGTCTTGCGTTTCGCTCGGGAGTGCACTCCCGGCGTCGAGCTCCCAGTTCGCGCCATCGGTCGTTGGGATCCGTCCCGTGCGATGGTGATCGATCCTGCTGCACAACGACACCTGGAGTTGGTTCAGTCGAATACGGGCAACGCTGCAGCGACCTTGTTGGCGGTCATCGATCATACCAAGACTCCAGCTGGGGCGCGTTTGCTCAGGCGTCGCCTGCTTGCGCCACTGACGGAGATCGAGCGAATTCGTCGGCGTCTCGACGCCGTCGAGCTGTTCGTCATTCACGCTGCTCTGCGCGACAACCTGCGCGAAGTGCTCGAGGACGTGGGGGATCTGGAGCGGCGTGTGGCGCGCGTGGTGCTCGGAGAAGCCTCCCCCAAAGACCTCGGAGCGATTCGTGATGGTCTAGACGCGGCTGCGCGAGCGGTACGGCTGCTGCAGGAGTGTGATGATTCCAGCCTGGACACGCTGAGGCTGGCCGCGGACGAAGACTCGTTGGACGACGTACAGCAGGCGCTGGCAGCCGCCCTCGTCGAACGTCCGCCAGCGTTGGCCAAAGAAGGGGCGATTTTCCGCCCGGAGTTCGACGATGTGCTGCGCGAGTTGGACGAAACTCGCCAGCATGGGTCGGAACTCATTGCGGCGTTGGAAGCGCGTTTGCGTGAAGAAACTGGGATTGGAACCCTGCGTGCGAAGTTCACGCGCGTGTTCGGCTGGTACATCGAAGTCAGTCGGTCGCATCTGAGCAGCGTGCCCAAGGTCTGGCGTCGCAAGCAGACGGTGGCTAGCGGCGAACGCTACACGCTGGAGGAACTGGACGAACTCGCAGAGCGCATCGCCAGCGCAGATGAGGAGCACCGCACCCGTGAACTGGAGCTGCTCAAGGGCCTCAACCGACTCGTTCGAGATGCGGCGCAGCGCGTGCGTGAACTCAGCGCGAAGCTGGCAACCTGGGACGTTGCAGCGTCGCTGGCCGACGTTGCGCACCGCTACGATTATTGTCGTCCGCAGGTTGACGAAGGGGCGTTGCTGTCACTCACGGAGGCCCGCCACCCAGTGGTCGAACGGATTGCGGCGGCAGGACGTTTCGTGCCGAACGACACGGTTCTCGATGCAGAAGCCACTCGGCTGTGGATCGTCACCGGGCCAAACATGGCGGGCAAGAGCACCGTGCTGCGGCAAGTTGCGCTGATCACGATTCTCGCCCAGATGGGTAGTTTCGTTCCTGCCAAGAGCGCCACAGTCGGGATCGCGGATCGCGTGCTCTCTCGCGTGGGGGCGAGCGATAACCTGGCGCAGGGACAGAGCACCTTCATGGTGGAGATGCAAGAGACTGCGGAAATTTTGCGCTCCGCGACGTCGCGTTCCCTCGTGATTCTCGACGAGATCGGGCGAGGTACGAGCACCTTCGACGGACTGGCGATCGCGTGGGCCGTCGCCGAGCACCTGGACGAAGTGGTTCGCTGTCGCGCGTTGTTTGCGACGCACTATCACGAACTGACGGCCCTTGCGGAGCAGAGTCGGCATGTCGACAACGTCAGCGTCAGCGCCAAGGAGCTGGATGGTGACGTGGTGTTCCTGCATCGTTTGGTGCACGGCGCCGCCAATCAGAGTTACGGCGTCGCCGTTGCCAAGTTGGCGGGGCTGCCCGAGGTAGTGCTAGCGCGCGCCAGCGCCTTGTTGCGAATGCTCGAGAACCCCGAGCAGCGTGCCGAAGTGCAGAGCGCCGCGCCGCTCGGTTCGCGCAAGCGAGTTGCTACCCAACAGCTAGACCTGTTTCGGAGTCCACCCGCCGAATCTTCCAACCACGACAGGGAGCTGGTGGAGATGTTGCGCTCGGTCGATCTCGAGCGACTCACGCCCCTCGAAGCGCTGCAGTTCCTCGCGAAGCTCAAGAAGCGACTGCCCAAGTGAGTTGTCGGGCTTGGCGCTCGGGCTGCAGGTGACCTCCGTTTACCGTTTCTCAGAACCCCAGGCTGGCGAGCTTCGCAGTGTAAAAAAACCGCCTGTCGCGGCAGGCCCGCATACTCGGGACGACCTAGTTCGGCTAGTGTGTGCGTCGGAGTAACGCGTCGATTCGGTCGTCCATACTCGCTGATCGCCGTGGCCAGAAGTATTGCGATGCCAACGCGTGTAGTGGCGGCCAATCTTCATGTCGGGTCGTCGCGAGTTTTCGCAGTGCGAGACACAACCCCGCTGCCGTGCCGTCGTAGAAGACGTCGCGGTCGCCGAACAGCTCTGGGTACGCGAGCTTGCGGGGCAAAAGCGGTCGACATCCTGCAGCGACCGCCTCCATCACCGAGACCCCAAAAAACTCGTGGGCAGCGGTCGATATGAAGACGTCACTGACGCTCAACTGCTGCAGGTAGTCTGCCTTGGATTCCAGGTGACCGAACCGCACGATGCGATGGCCCAACTCGCTGCGTAACCGCTCGAGACTCGGTGGGATCACCTTGAATGCTTCGCCCATCACCGCGATCGTGAAGTCGACGCCGTGAAATTCGAGTTCGCGCAGACCTTCGAGCAGTAGCTCAGGACCTTTGTCGTGTTCCCAGCGAGCGGCCCAAGATAGCGCGAGTGGTCCATCCGGCTTCGCTGAGACTGCGGGACGAATCACGTCGATGCCGGGTGGTTCGACGTGACTGCGTCGCGTCAGGGTTTCAGCCGAGAAGACATTGCGCTGGTCAGGCATTCGGCGGAACAGCTCCGCGAGCCCAGCGAGCAGCGTGTCGCGATTGTACTTTGAATTGAACCAGATCTCGTCAGCCGCAATCGCGGAGACCCAATTGTCGAACGCGAAGTGGACGTCCCGCGGGTCGGGATGCAGCGACGGGTACTCGAGTTGGTTCTCGTGGAAGTAGCAAACCGTAGGAGCGCACAACTTTCGAGCAGAAAACAAGCCACGGAGTTCTGCGACATTCAACATCGAGCTGGTCCAGACCACATCCACGTTTTCGATCGCGTTGGGCTCGGAGAACAGACGCTCGAGGAGCGTGGCGGCCGCATGGCGCATGCGCCATTTCCAGTGATGCGCAGGGAGCGTGAGCAGCTGAAAGTCGTGACGGCTGTGCTCGATCCAACCATCGATGAACGCTCGGTGCGAGCCTCCGTAGTAGGGTTCGAGCGCGAGCACCTTTGCCACGGTCCTCGCTGTATCGCGGGTGTTCGCCAATTGGCAACGCTGACGCAGCGTTCTGATTACCCGGCGAGATTGGGCTTGCGCTGTCGCACAGCTGAACACAACGCCACTCGCGCGGATTAAACCGCGACCGGATTTCGACTGTCAGCACGGCTGAGAGTCACCGGCGAACAGCAGTAGGCGTACGATTGTGCCAGGCTGCCGCACGCCAAACTTGACCCAGCATCTCAGGCAGGCGACACGACCAGGGCGGGGCGCGCGGAGCGTTTCGAAGAAAGGCTCCATGGCGGACAAGGAAGAACCGAAGGACGATAGCAACGCGGTGAAGGACGAAGAGCGGGATTCGAACGAGGCTCTCGCAGCTGGCGATTCGGAATCGGCGGAGTCCGAAGAATCCGCGCAGGAGAACGTAGACGGCTCGCGTGAGTCGGAGCCGGAAGCGGGCCGGGCCAAGGCAGCGCCTGCGACTGGTGGCGGCCTCGACACGCGATGGATTGGATACGTCGGTGGATTGGCGATAGTCGGCATCAGCCTGGTGAACATTACGGGTGAACGAAACATGTTCGCACCCAAAGAGGTGAGCGCAGAGTCCGCTGCGGCGGAGGTCGCGGATGGACCTTGTGCGCAGTGGAAGCAGCAACTGTGCGAAGCTATGGGGGGAGACAAGGCCCAGGCGTGCACGTCAGCGACTTCGGCGGTCGAGCTACTGACGGATGAAGCCTGCAAGCTACAGTTGCGCGCGCTGGAGACCACGGTCACCGAGTTGCAGGCCGCGCGCGCGGACTGTCAAAAGTTGATGGACCGGCTGTGCGGCGATTTGGGGGCTGACTCGGCAGCATGTCAGCTGGTGAAGAGTCGAACACCGACGTTTCCAGCGGAGCGATGCACGGACATGCTCGGCAAGTACGACAAGGTGCTCGACGAGTTGCGCCAGATCGAAGCACGCGGCGGTATACCTGGCGCAACCAAGCCGGGAGGACCAGCGGCTGGTCCTCGCCGCGGGGCGGCTGGCGGCGTCGATCCTCACGCAGGGCATAACCATCCCCCTGGGGCCCACCCGGGCTCTGCGGCGTCTCCTCCCAAGTCAGGTGCGCCAGCAGGGGCAGCGACCGATCCCGGCGGGGCCGCGGCCAAACCCGCGGTCGTCAATGCTGGGCAACCTGCGAGCGCAACACCGAGCGATGCCCCCAAGGTGGTTCCAGCCAAGGCGACGGCTACTCCGACTTCGCCTGCCAGTAGCGCGCCCTGATGCCAGCGGTTGACTTGGCTGCCTGACAGAGCACGGGCATACTGCCGCGATGCACGATGAGGCAGGCGCGCAGCGGCAGGACTTCACGCAGTTGCTGCTTACTTGGGCTTTGCGGTGCGTCCTCGCTGCGGCGTTTCTGACAATCGTCGAGGTCGGCGCTACAGCGCTGCACTTTTCCGTCGTGTTTTCGGACGCGCCGGGCGCGCTTCACTGGGGACTCTACGTCTGGTGGGTGTTTACGATCAGCCTCCTGCCGAGCGGAGCTGTGCTCGCACTGCTGCAATGGCGCGGCGTCCGCGTACGCCTGCCAGAGTCGGCCCTAGTCGCCGCATGCTTGTTGGGGGGAGGCGTCGTCAGCGTCGCGGTCGTCGCGTTAGTCAGCTTCTTCGAGGGCCATCCTGCGAACGAGTTTCCTGTTCGAACGCAGCTGTTGCGCAACGTGGTGATCCTCGCAGCCATCATGCTTGGGTTTCTCGTCACCCTATGGGGAGTGTTGCCTGGCTGCCGTTGGCTGTGGCCACGTTTCGAACTGTTGCGGCGTCCCTCGGTGCTGCCCACATTCGTTTTGCTAGTCGGCTCCGTCGTTTGCAGTGCGGCGATTCACCTCGCCATCGCGCCCATTCACCTTTATCGAGAGGTGTTGATCTTCGCGTCGATTGCGGCGTGGTTGGCGCTGCTCGCGGCTGCCTTGATCGTTAGCCTACCAGCGTCCCCCTACGGTCGCACGACCGTCGGCGTCGTCCTCGCGCTGCTTTTGGTGTTGCCCACGTGGTCGTCCAGGGATGTGCACGCTCGCTTTGCATTGTTCGGACACAGTCATGCGGCGGGTGCGTTGGCAAGCTTGTGGCGTGACGTCTTCGACTGGGACGACGACGGTTCCGTTTCGGTGTGGTTGGGAGGCAACGACTGCTCGGAGTGGGATGCGAACCGAGCCCCCGCATTGCGTGAGGTGATCGGTGACGGAATCGACCAAGACTGCAGTGGCGGTGACGCGGCAGCGCCACCCAGCTTCGCACAAGCAGTGGCTTTTCCGGGATGCCCGCCTCCGGGTGAGAAGCTCGACGTGATCTTGCTGACGATTGATGCGCTACGCGGGGACCTGTTGCAGCCCGAGGTGATGCCACGCCTGTCGCGGCTGGCTGCTGGTTCGATTGCGTTTCGACGAAGCTATTCCCCCGCGACCAACACCCGCGACTCGATGGCCGCAGTTTTCGCGGCCAAACCCATGTCCGACATCGCAGCGCAGAACGTCCTGACCGACACCGCAGTGCACATAGGACGACCGCTCGCCGACAGGTTCGCGAGTGCCGGCTATCACACGGTGGTGTTCGAGGAAGTACCTCTGCCCGCTGCGCTGCGCACAGGCTTCATCGAACACAACCCTGGGCGCCACCTGTTCGATAGCTACCCAGCTGCGACCAAAACGGCGTTCTCGGCGGCGGGCGTCACCACCATGGCCATTGCTGCGCTCGATCGCCCACGGCAGCAACCGACGTTCACCTGGTTGCACTACGTCGACGCCCACGCCCCCTATGTTGCGCCGCAGCGCTTCGAGCTGCCCGAAGAGCTCAGTGACTACGAGGGTGCTGTTCGTTACGTCGATGCGCATGTCGGGCGGTTACTTGCTGACCTACAACTGCGAGGTTTGCTGCAGCGGACCATCATCGCCGTGACGTCCGACCATGGGGAAGACCTAGGTCTGCGTGGTCGCGAGGGCCACGGTCCTGACGTGTATGAAAGCTCGGTCCACGTGCCGCTGCTGTTGTGGGTGCCAGGTTGCGCGGCGGCTGACGTGAGCGTACCAGTCAGCCTGACGCAACTGGGGCCCACACTCGGGAAGCTCGTCGGTGTCGATGTACCCGGGCGAACCCTGATGCCCTCCGAGTCGGACTTGCCCGTCGTGGCGGAGGTCACTCACGTACTGGGGCAGCTCAAGCGCGCGGTCATCGGTGAGCGTTTCAAGTTGATCGTCGACGTGCGTAACGGCGGACGGATGCTCTTCGATCTGGCCGAGGATCCGGGGGAAACCCGCAACGTGTACCGTCACGAACCTGACGCTGCTGCAGCGTTGGAGCTGGCTTATCAGCGCTGGCTCGACAGTCCTGGCGCTCGCTGACCGTGCGTCAGGTCGAACGACGGCAGGTGGTGTATTGCCGAGCCGCTTCGCGGCTGTGACGCGTCGGGTGCACAAATCTCGAGTGGTTCGGTGTCGGGGCGGGGCAGATTCTCGGGGGCGAGTCAGCCGCGACGCGTCAGTTCGGTCCGAACTCGGTCGCCACGCGGCTGGCTGTTTGACTGTTCCTCTCGTCACCATGCTATTCCCGCGACATGTCCGAGCAGCAGTTTCCAGATGGGTTCACGTGGGGTGCAGCGACCGCTTCCTATCAGATCGAGGGGGCGGCTCACGAAGACGGCAAAGGGCCGTCAGTTTGGGACATGTTGTGCGAGAAAGAGGGAGCGATCTACGGCGGGCACGACGGGCGCGTCGCCAGTGACCACTACCACCGCTGGCAAGAGGACGTCGCTCTGCTCCGCGAGCTGGGGCTGTCAGGTTATCGGTTCAGCACGAGCTGGCCGCGTATCTTGCCCGAGGGGGTGGGAAAGCTGAATGAGGTGGGTTTGGGGTTTTACGACCGATTGGTCGACGAACTGCTTGCCGCGGGCATCACGCCATTTCTCACACTGTTTCATTGGGACATGCCGCTTTCGCTCTACCATAAGGGGGGCTGGCTCAATCGCGATTCCGTGGGCTGGTTCGCGGAATACACGGAAGTGATGACGCGGGCGCTGGGTGACCGCGTCAAACATTGGATCACACTCAACGAGCCCCAAGTGTTCATCGGCCTCGGCCACTACGACGGAAGTCACGCGCCGGGTGTGCGCTATTCACTGTCCGAGATGTTGCGTTGTGGTCACCACGCGCTGATGGCACACGGGAAGGCCACACAGGTCATCCGCGCGCAGGTTCCCGACGCCAAAGTCGGCTTCGCGCCGATGGGGTTTCCGAAGATACCCGCAAGTGACTCTGAAGACGATTTGACCGCCGCGAAAGAGGCCATGTACTCGGTGCGGGTTCCGAACCAATGGAGCCTGGTATGGTGGACCGATCCCGTGATGTTCGGGCAATACCCGGAAGACGGATTGCGCTTGTTCGGAGGTGACGCGCCTCGTGTCGAATCGGGAGACCTCGAATTGATCGCGACACCTTGCGATTTTCTCGGTCTCAACTTGTATCATGGAGCGGTCATCACGCGAGGGATCGACGGTAAACCCGTCGACGTCAATCACCCGCCAGCTGGCGCGCTGACTGGGTTCAATTGGCCAGTCACCCCCGAGGCACTCTACTGGGGACCTCGCCTGGCGTACGAGCGCTATCAGAAGCCGATCTACATCACCGAAAATGGCGTTTCGCTGCGCGACTGGCCCTCACTCGACGGCTTCGTTCACGATCCCCAGCGCGTCGACTTCCTGAGTCGACATCTGCGGCAACTACATCGCGCCATCGCCGATGGTGTAGACGTGCAGGGCTACTTTCACTGGTCCGCACTCGACAACTTCGAGTGGGCCGACGGCTACAAAGAACGATTCGGGTTGATCCACGTCGACTACTCCACGGGCAAGCGCACCCCCAAAGATTCGTACTACTGGTACAAGCGGATCATCGAAACGCGGGGGGCCGCTGCCCTCGGCGCCGAAGCGCTCGCGGCGGAGGCGAACGTCATTCGCGGGCGAACAGTCTAGCGGCGAGACTGTTCCGCGGCCTGCTTACGCTGTTCCAGAATTTCCTCCTTGAAGCCGTTGAGCGCGTCGAGTGCTTCCTCGAAGGTGCTGCGCGCTGCCTGGACCTTTTCTTCGACCAACCTGCGCTTCGCGTCATTGTCTGATAGCTCGTCCTCGCGCTCGAGGATCCGCTGCATCAGCTGGCCGTGAGCTTCACCTGTTTCGCCTTTGGCAAGCGCGTCCAAGTGTTTGCGAAGACGATCGAGCTTGGCTTCGATGGCGGTGCGTTCTGCCGCAACCTCGTCTTCTTCGAGCCGAGTTTGACGCCATTGGGTGAGTAGTGGCAGCGCCGCCCTGACGATGTCTCTTTCGCGTGCTGGGACGGTCTCTGTCTCGATGATCTTCTCGAGGTCGAGTTCAGTGAGTGCGTCCGAGTATTGTTTCGTACTCATGGCTTCTCTGATCTCCAGCGTGCGCTCCTTGCCACCTCCCGCAGGGACGTCGAATACCGCGAAGGCTCGCCCCGAGCTGCGTTCGTAGTCTACGGCTTCGCTGCCTGACACACTGGCGTTGAGCACGACGGGAAGCGAAACGTAGGCCCGTCGCTGTCGCCCGCTCTGGTTGTTGAAGCTCACCTGACGCGTGCTCGTCTGGAAGTAGTGACTCGACAGACCATCACCGTCGAATTCGACGTGGCGGATCTCGCGTGCGGTCGTGGTGCGCGTGGACTTGATTGAGGCGTCGGGTTCATCGGCGATGCGAGCGAATTGTCGATCGCCGGGTTTGAGATCTTCGAGCATGGCTTCGCCCAAGAAGCCGCCGCGACCGTATACGGCGAGCGGACCAGCGGGCAGTGGCTTTCTGGTGTTGTTACTGACGCGAATGGCGCGCTCGGCCTGAGCGTCGAGTTCATCGAACCAGACGATCGCGCTGGCAGCCACCGCCGCGTCCATGAACGGCACCATCGCAGAGTGTTGTGGCGCGAGGTCGAGGGTCGAGTCGACTCGAAACACCGACGTAGTCTCACGGGCGACAGGAACCACGCCAGCTGCTCTGGCCAAGTCGCCTGCCCAGAGCAGCGTACTCCCGCGCGGTACGTTCGCTCGACTTACTTTGGCTTTCGCGGTTCGGTGACTTCCCCCCAGACGCCCATGACCGGAGCCGAAGCCCTGCCCAGAACCCACGCCAGACAGACCCTCGTCACCCACTCGCCCGACGGCTTCGCCATCGTATTCACTGAAGTCTCCCCATAACGCGTCGGGTGTGGTGGTGGAAAGCTGCGGCACTGAAGACAGTTCCGTGTCAGGCGTTTCCAAGTGACGTCGCTCGTAACGCGGCGCTGTCATGGGGAAGAGAAAGGAGTTGGGGTGGCCGTCCACGAGCTCGAGTTGAATTTTTCGCCAGGGCTCGTCGGTGTCGTTGTGGATCAGCGCCCATGCCTGCAGGCGCGATGCGTCGTTGGGTTCGTCGAGCAGCAAACGGTAGCTCGGGCGCCAAGTGGGGGCTTCTGCCAAGTACGCCAGTCTGACGTCGGTGGGGGCGCGTTTGCTCGTCAGTTGTAACAGCTGATGCTGATTCGAACGGGTCGCGAGGCGCGCTGACAGCGCCGCATTGAGGCGTTTCGAGACGAGTTCGTCCACGGCACGCACCGAGACCAACTCGCTGGCGTCGAGGCGAACGATACCGCCATCGTCGGTCAAGAGCAGGACCTGCAGACGCTCCATGGCTTCTGGGACGCTTTCGCCGTCCGCCAGGCGTTGGTTCGGTAGGCCGTGATCGTAGGAAGGGTGACTTGGTTGCACGGCTACGACGTCGATCACGCGTCCGCTGACGGTCTTCGGATTCGAGTCCTGAACACGCGAAGAGTTGACCACGAGTTCGACCAGCTCTCCCCGCAGCGCGACCAGCAGGCGGTCGTAACTCAACACTGAATCTTGACTCGACGGAAGCCCCGCTCTCGCGCGAGCGACTGCGGGGCTGAGGCGACTGGGAAAGCTCACACTGCCGAGCCCCTCCGCGTCCAGTAGGACCAAGCTCTTCAGAGCGTCGTCCAGGTGACCTGCAGGGACGGGAAGAACGCTTTGCCCACCATCCACACGACCATTGCGTTCGAAATACCCGACGCCCGACGCATAGAGGCGCACACGCACGAGCGGCAACACGTCTTTCTCGGAGAATCGCTGGCGCGCGGCTGTCGTGTCCCGCTCGGCTCCGCTACACGCAAGCGAGACCGCTCCGGCACTGCTGATCACCAACAGCGCGCAGGCTAACTTTCGCACGTGCGTGTTCGGATAGAGGAACGGTTTTGGGGTCGCGCTACGCGACGATGAACGAATCATGCGAACTCGGACACGCGCACGTCGAGTTCGTTCCCGACGAAATTTCTTGGGTGAATTCTTGAATGAAGCTTCATCAATTACGTCCCGTGCCGTCGGGACGCGCGACTCCCTCGCGTGGGCGAGATCGCCAGCGTAGCCGAGTTCTACGTGACTGCGGCTTCAGCGCGGTCGCGGGCGCGGTGGCCTTGGAGCGGGCGGCGTTGCGGTGGCGCCATCCTCAGGCCAAGCGTGTTTGACGTACCGCCTTCGAAGCTCTTTGCGAACTTCCGCGTAGTGCCGCGTCCAGAATCCACCCAGATCAGACGTAACCTGAACGGCGCGCCCGTTTGGCGCCAGCAAGTGTAGGGTCAGGGGCTGTCTGTCTCTGCAGATGGTGGGACCGCGTTGCATGCCGAAAAAGTCTTGCAGGCGCGAGGCGATCCAAGGCGGCTTGCCGTTTTCGTAGGTCACGCTCACCCGTCGGCCTCCTGGTAGGGACAGTTCCGTGGGTGTGTGCTCGCGCAGAGAGCGCTGCGCGTCGGAGGACATCGCGAACAGAACGCGTTGCTCCCAGTTCACCTCGCGCAATTCGGCAAGGGACGTCAGGTCGGCGCAGGAGTCGCGAAGGATCGCTTCTTCAGTCAGGGACTCCTGCGCAGGGAGGTCGTCGCACAAGCCGTGCTGACGCAGCAGTTCGATGCGACAGGCGAGCTCTTCAATCTTGGAGTCTTTGCCGAAAAGCATGGCTCGCTGACGGATGGCCGCGTCGAAGAGCAAGCGTCCTGCAGCGGCGCTGGGTGAAGCAGCGACGCTGCTCTGGTCGAGCACGACGGATCCGTATGCCATGCTTTCGACCGACTCGACTCGCCCCTTCGCCGTGTCGAAGGTGAGCGCTTCGGTGGTTTGAATCCTCTCCGGGTAGTCCTCCAGCAACCAATCGGCTTCGATGGCGCTCATCCACTGCACGCGCCCGGCGCGGCCCCCATGTTCGCTTCGCTCCTCTTCCTCGAGCGCAACCACCAGAGGTTCGTGACGCACGACGCTGTACGGGGAGACCTGCGCGGTCGAACCGTCCTCGAAGATCAAACGTCCCTGGTCTGCTTGGTGTCGCGCAACGCGGTCGCAATAGCCGTGGAGCAGAGCGCGACGCAGTCGGCGCTGTCGTTCATTTGGATCGTCGGGTGGGTCGACGCGGTTGCGCACGCGCTTTCTCAACTGTCGCTCGAGCTGCGTGACGCGGTCGAATCGCCCCGGATCCAAACCCATTGCCCGAAGCACTTGTCTTCGTGCAGATGCTGCGTTGGCCTCGTCGATGGCGTCGATCCGGTCTTCGACGTCTGATGGTCCGCTCGGAAGGTCCCAGATCCCCTGGCGAGGCCTGAGTCGGATGTCGCGCTCGGAGAGTAACGAGGCAGCCGCGCACCCGTGGTCGACGACTCCCAGCCGTTCGGCACTGACCAACATGCGTGCGATGCGGACGGGCATGCCCAGCTCGATCATTCGGCGCCCGACGGGCGTCAGTTCAGCGTCACCCGTCAGCGCTTGCAGTCGTTCGAGCAGCGTCTCCGCAGCAATCACTCGCTGCTCGGGCGGCGCTGCCAACCACGGGAGGTCCGTGCAGCTGAGGCCCATTCCGCGCAGCCTGAGCAACATCTCGCTCAGTTCCAAGCGCTGGATCTCGGGTTGGTCGTCGGCAGGCCGACGTCGGAAGTCGGCTTCGGTGTACAAGCGGCGCACTCTTCCCGGGCCCGTTCGCCCAGCGCGGCCAGCGCGTTGGATCGCCGACTTCTGGCAAATGGGTGCGAGTTCTAGAGTGGGTCGACCGCTCACCAACGAGGTACTCGCGACCCGTGCCAGACCAGAGTCGATTACCGCTGTCACGCCGTCTATCGTCACGGAGGACTCGGCAACGTTCGTCGCTAGCACGATCTTGCGCCGCGAACCGCGGCGTACAGCGGCAGCCTGAGTCGCTATCGGAAGCTCGCCGTGCAACTCGTGAATCTCGAAGTCGACTGCGCGTTCCTCCAGCAGGCGTTTGCATTGTCGGATCTCGCGCGCGCCTGGCAAGAAAACCAGAACGTCTCCCAAGTGGGAGTTCGCGGTCAGCTCGCGAATCGCGCTTGCCACGCGTCGTTCGAGTGGACGTTCATCTGCTTGCGGGTCGTGCTCGATGGTCAGCGGGTAGGCACGACCCTCACTGCGAATTTTCGGGCAATCACCCAGGAAGGTTGCAATGGGTGCAGCGTCGAGGGTGGCGCTCATCACGATCAGTTCCAGCTCGGGGCGCGTCTTTCTGAGTCGGACCAGCAGCGCGAGCAGTTGATCGGTCGCGAGGTGTCGTTCGTGGAATTCGTCGAGGATCACACAGCTCACACCAGCCAGCTGAGGATCGTCTTCGAGCTGCCTCAGCAGCACGCCTTCAGTCACGTAGCGGATGCGTGTCTCCGCGCTCGTCTTGTCTTCGAAGCGAACGCTGTAGCCTACACGTCCGCCGAGCGACACGCCCATCTCACTCGCTACGAAGCTCGCCGCCAAACGTGCAGCGAGCCTACGCGGCTCGGTGATGACTATCTGGCCTGGGTTATCGTTTTCGCGAGCGAGCAATGCTTGCGGGACGCGCGTGGTCTTGCCGGCACCTGGCGGCGCTTCGAGAACGACGCGGCCGCGCGTCTGCATCGCCTGCAGGAGCTGGGGCAAGATCTCGTCGATGGGTAACGGGCTAGGCATGCGGCTGAGGCGCCCGGAGTCTGAGCGCGGGGGTGGAGTAGCCCGGGAGTCCAAGTTTCGCCACGTCGCGTCGGCGACGAGCCCGTTCGTTCTGCCGCCAGTGAACACGTGCGGCTCGAGTCGTGCACCTGCGCGAGTGTAGTTGGGGCTTGACTCGGGGTCGAGGGGCGGTAGAGGGTGCGCCCGTGACACCCGTCAAGCTGGAAATCGAACGCTGGGTCAGGGACGCTGCCGAGCGCGCGATCCGTGACATCGACGCCGCGCGAGAGCTGCCCCCCGATGCGCTCGACCCCATGATCAAGCCTGCGGATCCGCGACACGGCGACTATCAGGCGAATTTGGCGATGCGCCTGGGCAAGCTGCTCGGGCAAAAGCCACGTGACCTGGCGCAAGCGATCGCAAACGAGCTGGAGCAGGGCCAGGGCAAAGACTGGCTCTCGGAAGTCAGTGTGGCGGGTCCTGGGTTCATCAATCTGGGGCTCAACCGCGCGTTCGTCGAGTCGCGTTTGCGTGCGATGTTCGACGATCCGCGCCTCGGTATGCCCGAGAAGGCGACGCCGAAGACCGTCGTCGTGGACTACTCGAGTCCGAACCTCGCCAAGGAGATGCACATCGGGCATTTGCGCTCGACCATCATCGGGGATGCGATCTGTCGGGTGCTGAGCTTCGTCGGCGATCGAGTGATTCGCCACAATCACCTCGGTGACTGGGGCACGCAGTTCGGCATGTTGCTCGAACACTTGATTGACACGGGTTGGGATCGCGAGGGCGATCACAGCATCGGCGACTTGAACCAGCTGTATCAGGAGGCCAAGACACGGTTCGACGCAGATCCCGAGTTCAAGGAGCGTGCACGCAAGCGCGTGGTTGCGCTTCAGGCTGGCGAGGAGCAAGCGCTCGCTCTGTGGCGCCAGTTGATTGGCGAATCCGTGCGTCACATGAACGACGTTTATGCGCAGCTCGGTGTGCTATTGCGCGATGAGGACATCGTCCCGGAGAGCTTTTACAATCCGCGACTGCCTGAGGTCGTGAGCGACCTGCGCGAGGCGTCGATCCTCGTCGAAAGCGAGGGGGCGATGGTCGCGTTCCCCGAGGGCTTCAAGAACAAGGAAGGGGAACCGCTACCCCTAATCGTGCAAAAGAGCGATGGAGGGTACGGATACGCCACCACGGATCTGGCGGCGGGTCGCTATCGCGCTCGGGAGCTGGGAGCTGAGCGCATCGTCTACGTGGTGGACGCTCGCCAGTCCGAACATTTTGCGATGGTGTTTGCCACACTGCGAAACGCGGGCTGGGTGACTGAAAGTACCGCACTCGAGCACGTGCCTTTCGGCACCATCCTCGGCAAAGATCGAAAGCCGTTTCAAACGCGTGTTGGCGGAACCGTGCGCTTGGTGGACGTGCTCGACGAAGCGACGAGTCGCGCACGCCAGGTCATCGATGAGAAATCCGCGCAGCTGTCAGAGTCGGAGCGCGAGGACATCGCGCGTGCCGTCGGTATTGGCGCCGTGAAATACGCGGATCTCTCGAGCGAGCGCATCAAGGACTACACGTTCGATTACGATCGTATGTTGTCGCTCGAGGGCAACACGTCACCGTACCTGCAGAATGCGTACGTGCGCATTCAGTCGATTTTCCGCAAGGGCGGCGTCGACCCCGACGCGACGTCCGCCGACAGCTTGCAGCTGGAACACGATCAAGAGCGTGCACTCGCCATGCAATTGTTCAAGTTGCCAGACGTGCTCGGTTCGGTGGCTGCGAGCCTCGAGCCGCATCGCCTGTGCAACTATTTGTACGAGCTCGCGTCGGGGTACCACAGCTTCTACGAGCACTGCCGCGTGCTCGATCCCAGCGATCAAAGGCGACAGGCGAGCCGTTTGGCACTCAGTCGGCTGACCGCTGACGCGCTCGGTCTCGGGCTCCAGCTACTGGGAATTCGAGTCATCCAGCAAATGTAGTGGGGCGCGAGGTGGAAACTCCCGAGGGTGAACAGTCGGCGCGGTCTCGCCCAGGAAGTGACGAGGCGCCCCCGTCCACTCGTGGTCGGGCGATTGCGCTGTTCGATCTCGACAAGACCCTGGTGCGCAAGCACACGGCGCGCTTGTACATCCAGTACGAGTACTCCATCGGCCGGGCGAGCCTCGCGCAATTGACCAAGGTGTGGGGCTGGAACCTGCAGTACTGGGTCGGCGCGATCGACGCGGAGGACGTATCGATCCGCGCGCTGCGGTGGTACGCGGGGCGCGACGTTCGTGCCTTGCGCGAAGAGGCCGCGAAGTGGGCGAGCGAGTCGGTGGTGCCGCACATCAGCGACGCCGCTCGCCGTGCGGTTGATGAACACCTCAGCCGAGGAGACTTCGTCGCCATCGCCACGGCAGCACCTTCGTTCGTCGCCGAGCCCATGATGAAAGAGTTCGGCATAGACTACGTCGCGTGTTCGGAGCTCGAAACGATCGAGGGCGCGCTCAGCGGAAAAGTGATTCAGCCGCTGTGTTACGGACACGGCAAGGTGGAGCGAGTCAAGCAGCTGCTCTTGCGGGAGTGCGGCAGTGACGATTTGACGGGAGCCGTCGCGTACTCGGACAGCATCACGGACGAGCCGCTGCTGTCCCAGGTGGGAAAGGCCGTCGCCGTGAACCCCGATCCGCGCCTCCTGCGCGTTGCACGCCGTCGTGGTTGGCGCATCGAGCGCTGGTAGGTCGCATCCGTCGAAGCGTTCCGCGAGTTCAGACGAGTCCGCTCAGTGGTCCCGAGTCTGGGTCACGATCGCCGACGCCATTCAGGTCGAGCCCCATCAGCTGCGCGATACTGACCAGCAGCTTCGCGTGCGGTTCGCGGTCGTAGCTGAGCACGCGGCCCGTTTGCAGAGCGCCGCGAGCGCTCCCCGCCATCACGAAGTGCGCGGGTTGCATGCGATGGTTGGTGGCGGCCATTTCGCGCCCCCACACGACCAACGTGTTGTCCAGCAGCGTTCCATCACCCTCGGATATCGAGTCGAGTTTGCTCAACACATACGCGAATTGCTGGCCGTACCAACGATCGATCTCTTGGAGCTGCGCGGTGTTGTCGCCATCGAGATGTGAAACGGTGTGATGGCCCTGACTCGCACCTGCCCACGAGTGAACGACGTTCGAAAATCCGCGACTCAACTGTACGCTCGTGACCCGTGTGATGTCGCAGGCCAGGGCATGGGCCGCGATGTCCATCATCGCCTGAGACTCGTCGGGAAACGTCTCGCTGTTTTCCCATTGCGAGCGGGGTTCGGGCCAGCTGTCGCGCGGCGGAGCCGTGCAGCCCTCGATGGTCGTGGCAGTGCTGGCGATGCGGCTGTCGATCGCATGCAACCCCTCCAGATGTGCTTCGACCTTGTGCCACTCTTCCGAGCCGATTCGGTTCTTGAGGCGTTGAGTCTCTGCGATGAGCAGTTCGAGGGATTGAGCACGTCCGAGGGAAGCGGCGCTTGTCGTCGGAGATGGCGTTTCGCTCCCGTCGAGGTCTAGGTTGGCAAATAGACGATCGAAGGCTGCGCGTGGATTGACCTCGGGGTGAATGGGTTGGTCGTTGCCTGCGTAGATCATGCGGTGCATGCTGTGCGGCTCTTGGCACTGCGAACCGAGCTCCAAGGTTCGGTACAGGGTTTCTTGGGAGCCCGAGTCTGCAGCTTGCGCGTACGGAGCCTCGGGCCCCGACGCCTTTGCCACGATTTGGTCGATCGAAGGGCCGCTGCCCCAGCCCGTGCGCTGTCCGTTGCCGCCATCGAAGTTGGCGTCACCACCCGGCTCGTTGAGTGAAGCGCCAGACCACAGGCCCGACATGCCGAAGGCATGCTCTTGTCCGGCGCCGCCCGCGCTGAAGCGCATGCCCGTGGGGAACACGAGCTTCGACTTGAACGGTTCCAGGTGCTCATGAATGTAGTGCAACGTGAAGTCGGTTTCGGAGCCTTGCGGTTTCCAGTTCACCTGCATGCCGCCGTGGTCCACCGACGCCGTTCCATCCGGCGTGAAGAACAGCAGAAGCCGCTTTGGGAACAGGGTTTCCTGTCCACTGGCGTTGAGGATGGGGAGCAGGGGACTCAGCGCCGCGCTGGCACCCAATCCTGCCAACAGCCGTCGTCTCGAAAAGCCTCGGGTCATGTGGGGGCGTTTCATCGTTGGTTCTCCAAAGCGGTGGCGCGATCCAAGTAGCGGACGTGACGAAACGCATCACTGAGCACGAGCTGGCCGAT
Source organism: uncultured bacterium (assembly GCA_965651905.1). Classification (GTDB taxonomy): domain Bacteria; phylum Myxococcota_A; class Polyangia; order Polyangiales; family Polyangiaceae; genus SZUA-265. The sequence goes on from CBFGUG010000083.1 coordinate 18,513, forward strand.
GAGGTCTCGAACGTTTCTTCCCGACGCGGAAAAGGATGTGTGCACCTGCTGCATGGTGCAGGCGTCGTCGGTGGACTCGATGCGACCGAGCGCAAAGCGAAACCACTGGTTGGCTAGGCATTCGGCAACCTGGTCACTGTCCGCCAGCTTTTGGGCGAGCTCCACCGCCCCGTTCACTGGTCCACCCAACGTGCCTTGGCCGCCGATCACTTCGCCTGAGGCGTCGACTGCCGAGCGCCCGTCCTCGTCGCGCCAAGCGCCGATCGGGTCGTAGTGTTCGAACGTGAGGCCAATCGGGTCCATCAGCACGTGGCAGCCCGCACACGAGGGGTCGGAGCTGTGTTGTGCGAAACGTTCGCGCGTCGTCGTGGCTTCGGTCGGTTGCGGGGGGACGTTGTCGACGTCTGGTGGCGGCGACTGAATCGGCGTGCAGAGCAGATTCTCACGCAGCACCATGCCCCGATGCACGGGTGACGTTTGATTGGGGTGCGCGTGGCGCGTCAGGAACGCTGGCTGAGTGAGTAGCCCCGCACGCCGCGTTGCGTCCAGCTCGACGGCGTCGCCAGGTGTGAACCCTTGAGGTTCAGCCAGTCCGTAGACGTCGAACAACGGGCCCTGAGGAAACGAATAGCTTGCGGAGAACAACGTGCTCATCAGCCCGTCGCCTTGCCGCACGACGTAATCGGAGAACCTGCTCGTCTCTTGCATCATGGCGTCGGCGAGGGCTTCGTCGAACTGCGGAAACATCGCTGCGTCCTTACTCACACTGCCGAGTTCTCCGATGCCCAAGAGCTGCAGGTGGAAGTCGGGAATGGCGTCGCTGGCCTTATCGTCCGCGAGCATGCGCTCGACCTGCTCGACCAGCACGGCCTCGTCGCTGAGCATGCCGCTATCCGCGAGTTCGAATAGCGTGTCGTCGGGCATGGTGTTCCAAAGAAAGTACGACAGGCGAGACGCGAGTTCGTACGCGGTCAGCTCGACTGTGTCGTCAGACGCGGCGCTGATCCCCGAGTCGACGTGATAAACGAAGTTGGGCGACGAAAGCATGGTCGACACGACCAGCTCGAACGCGTCTTCGACGCCTCCTTCGGAAAGCCCCGTTCGCCACAGCGCTAGGTAACTCGCTCGTTCGACGTCCTGCAGTGGGCGGCGGTACGTTTTTCGCCCGAAGTCGACGATGAACTGAGTAGCACATGGTTCGCCTTCGGTTGCCAAATCACACTGAGCCAACTCCGGCATTTGCGCAGTGGCTCGCGCTGCGAGACTCAGTGCGACCTCGTCGTGCTGTTGGACGAGCAGTGGGGTGACTGGAGCAACGGCGTTGCTCTGGAACGGTCCGATGCGTTCATCGAGCGCGAAGGCAGACGCGGGGCGCTCGTCGAGACCGAGCAGATCGCGGACCGTGTTGTTGAATTGGGCTTGCGTCAGCCTGCGGAGCTTGGTGACGCCCGCGTGCGTTCCCTCGCCCAACTGTGAACAGGCAGTGGCGGCTGCATCGGAACCCATTGCGGGGGGCGTTTGCTGGCCGCTGTCGTCGGACGACCCGTTGCCATTGGCGCTGGAGGAGCCATCAGTGGCGCCTCCCGTGGTAGTGGATGCCGTACCCGTCACGGCATTGGTGCCCGAACCGCCGTTGCTTGGCTGACCTGCGCCGTCCGTTCCTGTGGGGTCGGCGCTTGTGTCATGGCTTCCGTTCGTTCCCGCGCCTTGGGTGGGCTCCCCGTCGGGGGCGTCTGGGGAAGGGGTACTTTCGTTTCCCGGATCTCCAGAGCAGCTGCCGAGCCACAAGCTGGCCATCGCGCAAAGCGACGCGTGGAGAGCGTTGGACTTGGACGTTCGGAACTTGGCGTTGCGGTAATGCATGAGTTCGGACTTCCGTGGTCGTTCGGCAGCTGGGTTTGGCGCCGATGATGGCGGCTCAGAGTGAACACCGCGCGAACGCCAAGCTACGCAGCCCAGCGCGCGTGCGCAAGTGTCTGAAATAGTTAGGTCGGCCAGCGCCGAAAGCGCCCAGCCACGCGATTTGTTCCGACCGTTCTCGATGCCTCGTCGGGTCTGTAGGGATGTCGTTGCGGGCTAGCTAACAGCTCGAATCTTCATCGGCTCTGGACGTCTTGCACGAACGTGAGCCTGTCGCGCGCAACGGTCGGAGCGAAAGCAGCACGCGCCGCGTTTCCGTTCTGGCGCATTGATCCGCCCAACCAGTAGCCAGGACGGGCACTCACACACAACGGCGCTTCGCGTGCGCGTCGAGTGTTGTCACTCGTCGTCGGCACAGCCCGCGCACTGCGCTGCGAAACGGGAGACGATGCCGTCGCCGAGTTGTGCGTCCGTGATCTGGATACGGTTGTTGTCGCCCTCGTCTGCCGTCGCCTCGCCGCCCAACGGAAGTGTCGTGCCAACCACGTACACTTCGTCGGTAGGCTCGACGTCGTCGGCGAGTTCGAACGCGCAGCGCGCACATACCAGCAGCTGGTCGTCGAGTACCTCGTCGACGCGGTCCGTCCCGCCGGGCTCGAGCGCCACCTGAGCGTCGTTCCACAACACGTCGAGGGCGCGGATCTCGCGGTCGCCCTCGTCCAGCGAGATGGTGCGTTCTGGCGTTTCCGTGATGACGAAGCGCGAGTCTTCGAACCGTACGTTGCCCGGCGCCACGATGCGGTTGAACTCGTACAGCGCCGGGCCGACGTGAAACTCCGAGTCGCTGAGCGTCACACTAGACCGCACGGCGCGCACGAACAGCGGCGCCGCCAGCACCCGCAGATTCGTCCCCGTTACTACGGAGCCCTCCGTGACGGAGATGTGCAAATCTCCAGTGCGGAGCTCGATGTCATCGAGCTCCAGCTCGACCCGCAGCGACCCTTCGTAGCCAGGCGTGGCGCTTCGCAACGCAAGACCCGTGGTGCCCGTCTCCCCGTCGGCAACCAGCGAGCGAATCTCCAGCCGCGAGTTGCCGCCGCCGAACTGCACGAGATCGGTGAACACGTCAGTACCTCGCACCAGGCACATCGACGCGTTGGTGTTGGATCCGATCTTGATTCCACTCGCGCCAGTGTTCCGAAAAGTGACGTCTTCTATTGCGAGTTGCAGACGGCCGGCGTCTGTGCCGCCGCCAACGGCGAGTAGATCTGCGTTGCGGTATTGCCACTCGTCGAATCCTCCCGCCTGAGCGTCGCGGTTGCCGTCGAAACTGAGGCCTTGGACGATGGTGAGCGCAGAGTCCTCGCTCGACGAGTAGTCGAGTACAGCCGTCTGCATGTCGGCGGGCTGATTCGCTGCGCGGGTGATGATCGCATCGCGACCTACGAAGCGAAGCCCTGCGGCCAACTGCAAAGTCTGGGCGACGTAACGACCCGGAGGAAAGAAGACGACGGCGTCGTCGTTGTTGGCGGCTCTGTCGATGGCTTGTTGGATGGCTTCGGTGTCGTCGCTGACGCCGTCTCCTGCTGCGCCGAAATCCGCCTGCACGTCTGCGAGCAGGCTGCGATCGTCGTCAACGACCGTGTGCGTGTGAGATGTCACGTCGCCCAGATCGACGGCGTCTTGCGGTTCGATGCTGAGTCTGAAGCGTTCATCCGCTTCGGGCAGGTCATCGTCGAGATGGCGCAATTCGATACTCGCGCTTCGTTGTCCTGTTGCGAATCGCACACTGCGCTCGGGCACTGAGTAGTCCCTAGCACCGCAGGTATCGTGGCCGCTGGCGCCGTCGTCGGTCACGCGGAGCGTTACCGTCAGCGCTTCGGGCGCGGGAGCGCTCAGCACCAAGGCGATCGTCGAACTCTCCTCGCTCTCGGGCGCGCTCGACGTATCCCGCGCAAACTCCACGCTCAGTGGGATGAACACCACGTCAGTCTGAGGCCCGCACCCGATTGGCGGCGCCGCACACAGCCCGAGGAGTGTAGCTCCCAGCCAAGTAGCGCCCAGCCCGCGAAGCAGCGTTCGGCGGGCGGCACCGCTCGGCTTCCCTGACGAGTGTGTAACTCGATGCCTGCAGGGCGACTTCATGCTGTCTCGGGTTTGCCACGAAAGGACGTGCGCGCGTAGCCAAACGATCGTTCCTCGTCGTCGCAGGCCGCGAAGTCCCCCCACCACGACGCCGTGAGTATCACGAACTTGGGTGAGCGGGGCTTCACTACTTCGGTTGGTTCAATTCTTCTAGCCGTGCAGTCAACCTAGCGACGTCCAGCCCGGAAGGGTGCTTGGCCAAATACTCGCGAATCGCTGCCGCCTCGGCGCGGTTGGCTCCGAGCTGACGAAGGGCTCGAATTTTCCCATGGCGTGCTTCCTGAGACAGTGCGCCTCCACCAGCGGACAGATACGTCGAGAAGGATCGTTTCGCCGCGGAGGGTTGTCCCAGGCGATCCAGCTGCAGGTGGCCCAGGGCGACCAGCACGGTTTTCGCCTCGGCGCTGCCGGGGTAGGCGCTGCGAAGTTTTCGATAGGTTGCTGCGGCTTGCGCCCACTGACCCTCACTCATCAGCTTTCGAGCCTTCTCTAGCAAGTCTGCAGCTGAGTCCTTGCTCGTCTGACGAACTTGCGTCGCTTCGGAAGCTGGTGGTGCAGCTACCTTTTCGAGCATGAACGGCACGAAGCGATTGTCCTCCTCCGCAGACAGGTTGACGCTGAGTTCGGCGGGGGCGTGGTTGGCAAGAGCCACACGAACCTGATGTTCTCCTGGCGCGGCTAATATGCTCAACGGGCTGACCCCCACGAGTTCGCCATCCAGGGATACCTCAGCGCCGCGCGGTGTGGTTTCGATGTGAACCGACGTTCCGCCGTGTCTCCAGATCTCTGGTCGCGACACGAGCTCTCGATAGCGAAGCGCGCGCGCTGGCGTCAGGGTTTGCGGTCCGGGATCAGCTGGGGCAACCAACCACTGCTCACTCGGCGAGAGTACCGAGCTGATGCTTCCGGCCGAGACTTCGACCCGGCCTTCGAGCACGGCGACTAGTTTTCGCCCACGATCGTCGACCTCCAGCCCGAAAAAGGTACCCAAAGCTCGGGCTTCGAGTGAACCGCTCGTCAGGCTGAATGCCGTTGGGTCGCGGCGTTCGACGACGTCGGCGACCAGTGTGCCCCCGAGGACTTCGAGTTGTCGTTCACCCGAAGCGGGTAAATCGGCTGTCACACGGACGCTCGAATTGGCGTCCAGGCACACTGCTGCGACTCGTTCCAACGTCATGCACGCGTGCTGTTCTCCAGTGGTCAGGATTGCGCCCACCGCGAGCTGACGACCAGCTTGGGCCGCCTCGCCGTCCACTTGTACTTCGGAGCCACTGAGCGCCAGCCGCCATTCTGCTGGCGCTCGAGCGAAGGTCACTGGACCGCTCACCGTCTCGACGGCGTGTTTCGAGGGCAGTAGGAGGAACGCGAGCGTGGCCGCGGCCAGCATTGCGACCAAAGCCGCTGGCGTCCATCGTCGAGGGAACCGCCGCGCGGAGTTTCGTCCAGGTGCATCGGTCGGTGGTGCCGTTCCGGGACGAAGTGGCACGACGCGACGGTCGTGGTGTTGTCCCAGAGCCGACAGTACCCGGTCGGCTGCCGCGCGGTCGTCAGCATCCAACTCGCCAGCGTCGAACGCCGCGAGTTCAGTCAGGATCGCGAGTTCGCGCTGGCACAGGGGATTGCTGGCTGCCACGTCGTCAGCCTCGGTGGGGAGCGACGCTTTCGCGTCAGGGCTGTCTTCAACGCGATCGCGCGCGGCTGCCCAGCGGTCGTATTGGTCGTGCATCACGTCACCGGACCTTTCTTCGAAGCGCTCGCGTCGCGGTGGATCATTTCGCGCAGCTTGCGTTTCGCCATAATCAATCGATCTTTGACCGTGCCGGGTGGGGCCTGGGTGATGCTCGCAATTTCTTCAACCGAGTAGCCGAGCCCATATTTCAGAACGAACGCTTCGCGGCGTGCGCGAGGTAAACGCTGCAGAAAAAACTCCAAGTCGAGGGCGCCAGCACCATCGATCTGGGTCTTGGGGAACAACTGGCGCACGGTGTCGCTGTCGGTGAATCGGTCCAAAACTCCTCGCTGGGAGCGCAACTGCCGCGCGAGTCGCAACGTAGTGCGCGCGGTGATTCTGTCGGCCCAGGCTTCGAGGGGGCCAGTGCTTCGAAAGCCGGACGCCGACTGGAGAATCTCGAGCAGACTGAGTTGCGCGGCGTCTTCGGCTTCTGATGCGTCGTCGAGCAGCAGGTGGCTCAACCTACGCACACGGCGAACGAGGCGCTCGGCCAGTTGACGCTGAGCCGTCGCGTCGCGTTTGGCGACTCGGTGCATCAGCTCCAGATCTGAAGCGCTGGTGCCGCTCTGGTGGTTTTGGGGCATGATCATGGTGGGCGGGTTCTGGAAACGGTGGGATCGCGGAAGGTGAGCGTCGAGGCGGGGAGCTGCCGACTAGATGAAGTCGTGGACGGGTCACAGCAGCAGCGCCACGTAGAGGTCGAGGCGCGGACGGAACGCGTGAGGTGCAAGCAGTACTTCGGTTGCTGGTCCAGCGCTTTCGAAGCGGGGTCTGGAGAAGAGCCACAAGCCGCTCAGGCGAGCGCCGAGTTCAGTGAATGAAGTGAAGGCGTGCGCCGCCGCGATACTCGGGCCGAGCCCTGCGTGCCAAGCCACACTATCGGATGTGCCCGCGACGCCGACGTCGGGCTCGGTCGCTTGCCGGGCGGTGCGTTCGAACGCGCCGAACGCCGCGACGTGCATCGACCAGTGGTCGCTGATCGCGCGGTAGCCCACGCTCAGGCGCGCCGCCGACCGATGCAGCTCGAAGCTGCCCAGGTCGCCGTCGTAGGTGATCGGAAGTGCCAGCTCGCCTTCGAGGCCTACGACCCAACCACCAGCAGCGCGATGCTCCAGGCCGAGCATCGCGGAGGCCTGGGGCGCTCGAGACGGTGCGTAGAGCGCGCCAGCTACCCCGAGCGTTGCTGCCCAACGCGGCGGACCATCCTCCAGCTGCGACGATTCTCGGGCGCCCGCATCTCGTGGCGCAGAGACTGGCTGGGACTCCGAGTCGTTGGGGCCTACGGCGCTGGCATCGTTGGGAGTCGCTCGGTCTTTTTCGGTCTGCGACCCGAGGCTTTCGTCGGACGTGTCCCATTGCTCGAGAGCGGGGGACGCTGGTTCTTCCAGAAGCGCGATGACCGCGCGCGAAGCGATCAACGCAACTGCTTCGAGCGCGGCCGCGTCCTGGGCGATACCGCCCTCGAGCGTTCGCACCCAGTGTCGATCGCCGCGCCACAGGTGTAGTTGCCAGCGCTCGGGGGCGCTGCTATCCAGGCGCAGCTCGATTGAAGCGGTGCGCCCCGGGGCCACCGTCGGATCGACTGGGGCACGTTCGATGAGACGCAGGACGCGGACGTCCTGGTGGTGTGCGAGCAGCATCGCATCCAGCAGTGTTGCCAGTGGCTCGCCGTGTTCCACGGATCCTGCGACCAACACCGTGGGGTTCGATGAGTCTGCGTTCTTGGTGTCGTGGCCCGAGCCGGGAGCGGTCGATGCAGCTCGAGTTCCATTGCGCTGGTCGTCCGTGGCCGCAGCGTTCGCCGCGCCCGTGAGGCCATGGACGAGTAGAACCAGCGACGCGTGCGCCAGTATGGTTCGGGCGGTAGATGGCCACAGATGAACGCCCACGATGCAACGAAGATAGCCGAGGAAGTCGCGGCGAGGCAACGTGTTGGGCCGCCCGGCTGAAGTCGTCTGCTGCGCGTTTTCGCACGACCGAAATGGGACCCGCACGCCACGCTTTGCGGCGCCGCTGAGGATTGTCGGGCTGAGACAACGGAGCGCTGCCGATGGCGGTCCAGAAGCGAACGCCTGAACCAAGGCCAGTTTCCCTCCCTGGCGAAGCGTCCAGCATCATCGAAATCGACAGCGGTACGCAGCTCCAGGACCGAGCTGCCCGGCGCGCGCCGAACCAACTCGTGCTGCGCGCCCCCGACTAATACGTCAGCCCTTGACGCGGATCGCCCAGGTCAACCGCGCCACGCTCTTGAGCACGTTGGGCACGCGACGGAAGAGATTGATCGACGGTGGTCGCTTCTCGATCACGCGCACCGGGATTTCTTTGACCTTCAGCTGGTCGCGGTAGGCGCGGATCACGAGCTCGCTGGCGAACACATCCTTGTTCACCAGACACGCGTTGACGACAGGCAGCAACGTCGCGCGCCTGAATGCCTTGAGTCCGTGGGTGTCCGTGCCTTTGAAGCCGAGCAGCACGCGCAACAGCGAGGTGTAGCCGATGCTGGCCACGTGGCGCAGCAGGGGCCGCTCGTCTTCGGCTCCCGAGATGAGCTTCGAGCCGATCACCAAGTCCGCGCTACCCGATTCCAGCGTCGCGACGGCGCGCTGGTGGAAGTCTGTGTCGCACAGGTCGATCTCGTCACACAGCACGAGCTCTGCGTCCGTCGCCAAGATGCCCTCGCGTAGCGCCTTGCCGTAGTCGGGCGCGCCAGCAGAGATGTAACGAACCTCGGGATACTTCTGGCTGAGCTTCCCGGCGATTTCGATCGTTCGATCCGTCGATCCGTTCTCGGCGAGAATGATCTCGTAGTTCCACTCGAGGGGCGCCAGTCGTTCGCGAAGATCGACCACGGCGGAGTGCAGAATGCCCTCCTCGTTGTAGACAGGGATGACGACGGCGACGTGGGGCTTGGCTTGGCTCATGGATCGGCGCTCTCGCTCACAGCTCTTGGGGCGACTGGCGCGGGTTTGCTAGAATAACGCGGCTTTGTAAAGGTCCGATCTGCGAGGGGCGCACAGGCTCGACCGCAAGGTCATCCCACACCTCTGCGCTTGCGCGGGTTGCGGCGCTGGGCCGGGGGGCTGAACCGCTCGTTCGCGCTCAGTGCGCGAGTTTCCAGTTCGGGCCGGCGCCCACTTCGACGACCAGTGGCACGTCCAGGGCGTACACGTTCTGCATGGCGTCGCGAATTTTCGCGGAGGCCTCCTCGACCTCGGCCTTGGGCACTTCGAACACCAACTCATCGTGCACGGTGAGCAACATGCGGCTGCCTGGGGTAACGGGTTTAGCCAGCGACAGCATGGCCATTTTCAACAAGTCGGCGGCCGTGCCCTGAATCGGGGCGTTCATCGCGATTCGCTCTGCAGCCAAGCGACGTGCGCGATTGTTGCTGCCGATGTCCGCGACGCTGCGCCGCCGTCCGAACAACGTGCGCACGCTGCCGCTGGCGCGGGCCTTCTCCAGGGTTTCGTCCATGAAATGACGCACGCCCTCGTAGCGGCGGAAGTATGCAGCGATGAACTGTCCCGCTTCCATGCGGCTGATGCCTAGGCTCTTGGCCAGGGCACTGTCGCCCTGGCCGTAGATCACGCCGAAGTTCACGGCTTTGGCTTGGCGTCGCAAGTCCGAGTCGACCTCGTCGGCGTCCACCTCGAAAATCTCCATGGCCGTGCGCTCGTGGATGTCTTGGTTCTTCTGAAATGCGTCGAGCAATACGGGATCCTGGGACAGGTGAGCCAGGACGCGGAGTTCGATCTGACTGTAGTCGGCGCTGACCAACTCGAACCCATCGGGCGCGATGAACGCCGCACGAATGTTGCGACCGAGCTCGGTGCGGATCGGAATGTTTTGCAGGTTCGGATCCGTCGACGAGATCCGCCCCGTGGCAGCGACCTCTTGCCGCCAGCGCGTATGCAGACGTCCGCTTTTTTCATCGACGAGATCGGGCAACGTGTCGATGTAGGTGCCCTTCAACTTCGCCAGCTGACGAATCTCGAGCACCAGGTTGGGTAGCGGGTGTTCGTCTGCCAGAGCCTCCAAAGTCTCCGCGTCCGTCGATCGCGAGGTTTTCGTTCGTTTGATCGGCTTGAGCTTCAAGTTGTCGAATAGGATTTTCTCTAGTTGTCGTGGTGAGTTTACATTGAACTCGGAACCCGCAATTTCGTGGGCGCGTGCTTCGAGTTCCGTCAGCTTGCTCCCCACTTCCTGACCCAGCGTGCGCAGCGCTTCGGTGTCCAGCTTGATCCCCGCTTGCTCCAGCTCGGCGAGAAGCGGGATGAGCGGGAGGTCGATATCGAGGTATGGCGCGGCGAGGGTCTCCTCTTCGAGGCGTTCCGTCATCGGCTGCCGCAACGCGGCGAGGGCCGCGGCTCGCTGCCCTGCAAACGGAGCTGCCTCTGGGATTTCGAGCTCGTCGAAGGGTAAAGCACGGCGGCCCTTCTTGGGTTTGAATTGCGCTTCGTACGAGGGCAGGTCGGCGCTGAGTTGCGCCATCACCACGCGCTCTAGGTCGTGCGCTGCCCCTGCATCCAGCACGTAGCTCGCGATCAACACGTCGAACTCGCAACGCGAAAGGGCGTACCCGCGTTGTTGGAGCAGCACCATCAGCGATTTCGAGTCGTACGTGACCAGCTCCACGTTGCCGTCGGAAAGCAACCCCCAGAGCCAATCTCCGACTTCAGCCTCGGAAAGCTGCGCGGGGACACCCATGTAACGATGGCCGATGGGAACGTAGTGTGCTCGTGTGTCGCTGGTTGCCAGCGCTAGGCCAATCCACGCAGCCCGAAGTGGACTCGCGCCGTGGGTGCACGGCCAAACGGCGATCTGTTTCGCCCTCATGGCTGCTTTTGCGATCGAGTCGAGCTGCTCGACGCTGGTTACCACTTCGCACTCGACGGAGGCTGGGCTGAAGGAACTACGCTTGGTGGTGCGCTGGTTAGGCTGGGCGGGCGTCGAACTCGAACTCGACGTGGGCTCACTTGCGCTATCCAAGTTTGCGAGCTGGCGTGAGAAGCCCAACTCGGCATACAGCGTACGGAGTTCTTGCGTGCCGCCGCGATCGAAAGCCAGCGTCGTTTTACTGACCTCCAATGCAACGTCGTCTTTCAGCGTGACCAGGCGCTGGCTCATACGCGCTTGAACCTCGTTCTCCGCGAGGGTTTCGCGCAGCTTCTTGCGCTTGATTTTGTCGAGGCCTGCGTAAATTCCGTCGATGTTGCCGTATTCGCGGATTAGATCTTTGGCGGTTTTGGGGCCAACGCTGGGTACCCCGGGGATGTTGTCGGAGCTGTCGCCCATGAGCGCCAACACGTCGCGGATCTGAGCGATCTCGACTCCGAATCTCTCGCGCGCATCGTCTGGGCCGATCACGCGATTGCGCATCGTGTCCCACATGAGCACGTCATCTCCGAGCAGCTGCATCAGGTCTTTGTCCGCGCTCACTATGACGACCCGCAGCCCTTGCGCTCTGCACTGTTTGACCACACTGGCGATCACGTCGTCGGCCTCGACGCCGTCTTGCTGAAAACACGGGATCGGGAAGGCGTGCACGATCTCCGACACACGCTTCATCTGCTGCTTCAGGTCAGGTGGGGGAGGAGGCCGATGGGCTTTGTACTCGGGAAACATTTCCTTGCGGAAAGTGGGCGTACGCGAGTCCATCGCGACCGCGAACAGTTGCGGCTTACATTCTCGCACCAAGCGTTCGAGCATGTTCACCGTTCCGAACACCGCTTGTGTTGGCTCGCCGCTCGGGCTGCTCAGCGGGGCTACCGCGTGATACGCGCGGAAAACGTAGCCGCTGAGATCGACTAGATACAGGACGTCTGGAGCGCCGGCTTCGAAGAGTTCCGTGGCCATATTCCGCGGCTGTAGCAGAAGCGTGCGTGCTAGCGTAAGCTCCAATGGTGGATGGGAGCCCGGTACGAGGAGGCGACAAGCTGGTCGCTGGCAAGTACCGCTTGGAGCGGCTGCTAGGCCGTGGCGGGATGGGCAGCGTTTGGGAAGGCGTGCACGCCGAGATCGGCACGCGTGTCGCTTTGAAGTTCATCGAAGCCGAGTTCGCCAATCATCCCGAGGTGCGCGACAGGTTCTTCAACGAGGCGTTGGCGGCCGCTCGGCTACGCAGCAAACACATCGTGCAAGTCTACGACAGCGGCGTGGACGAGGGCCGCCCGTACATCGTGATGGAATTCCTGTCGGGGGAGCCGTTGGATGAACGCTTGGTGCGTGAGGGCACGTTGACGTTGGCTGACGCGGCCTCGATCGTTCGCCAGCTCAGCCGCGCGATGAAGAAGGCTCACGCCGCGGGCATCGTGCATCGCGACCTCAAGCCAGAAAACGTCTATCTGGTGTGGGACGAAGAAGACAAGAAGGACATCGTGAAGGTCGTGGACTTCGGCATCGCCAAGTTCACGGACCGCTCGGGCATCAGTTCGGCGACGCGCACGGGCGCGGTGTTGGGCACGCCCCACTTCATGAGTCCCGAGCAAGCGCGCGGGCTCAAAGAGATCGACGGCCGCGCAGATGTTTGGTCGATTGGGGTGATCGCATATCGTGCCGTCACGGGTAAGCTGCCGTTCGATGGTGAAGCCGTCGGCGATCTCCTCGTGAAGATTTGCACGACGGAGCCGCGTGCTCCGAGCGAACACGTCCCAGTGCCCCCAGAATTCGACGAGTGGATGCGGCGCTCGCTCGAGAAAGATCCGAACCAGCGTTTTGCGAACGTGGACGAGCAGGCGAGCGCCTTAATCGCCTTTGCAGGGGCTGAAGCGCAGGGCTCAGCGGGCCTTGAGCTCGACGAGCAGCCCGTCTCGGCAGACACGGTTCTGGGGGTCGAACGAGCGCGACTGCCGACTCGAAAGGTGTCACCGTTGGGGCTCGCGGCCCTGGTTTCGGTCGCGGTCGTCGGCATGGCTGTGTGGTTCGTGCGTGGCACTGACCCGACGACGGGCGGACCGGATGACCCAGCCGCGGCTTCGGCGCCAACGGAGGCGCCAGAAGCACACCACACGCGGGCCGATCCGACCAGTGCTGACGTTGTCGTGAACGAGTCGTCGAGCGCGGCCCCGGACAGCCCGGTCGACTCCGAGGACTCGCCGGATGGCGTGTCAGGAAGCATCGCGCCGCGATCTCGCGCGCAGGACGACAACGCAGCGGCAGACGACAACGCTCGAGACGACAACGCAGCGGCAGACGACAACGCTCGAGACGACAACGCTCGAGACGAGGACGCAGCGCGAGGCGGCAACTCTGCTGAGGCGCAGCCTGCACCGACGAACAAACCGCCGACTCGAGGCGCACGCAAGGCTCCGTCACCCGCGTCGACGCCTGAGCGACCTAGTCCGCGCCCACGCCACAGCGGCAGCGAGCCCGAGGATGAATTGGGGTACTGAAGCCGACTACCTAGGCCGATGAAACCCACATCGAGTGAGGCGCTCCTGCGCCTGGCATGCTGTTCGCTTGTGAGCCTCCCTAGGCTCGATCGACAGCGGAATACAGCCAGCGCCAAGTCGGGAGCGCGGCTGGGGGTGGGTATATCCGCGTCTCCTATGGACTTTTTCCTGAACACCGCTACGCTCTAGCTGGTGCACACAGGGTATCGATTGGAGGACGGGGCTCGGTCATGACCAAGGCGGACATCGTTCATGCGTTGTATTCGCAGCTCGGGGGCTTCTCGAAGAAGGAGGCTGCAGATCTCGTTGATCTCGTTTTCGAGACCATGAAAGAGACGTTGGGGCGAGGCGAGAAGATCAAAATCTCTGGCTTCGGCAACTTCGTGCTTCGGGATAAACGAGAGCGGCAAGGCCGCAACCCCCAAACGGGTGAGCCCATCACCATCACTGCTCGGCGCGTGCTCAACTTCAAAGCGAGTCAGCTGCTCAAGCAGTCACTCAACGATGAAGAGGCAGACGCTGAAAACGACGCTGCCCGTTCGACCGCTGCGAACCCGAGCACAGGAGGCAACGTCGGCGTCTCGGGTGGCGGTGAGTCAGGCAGAAGTGACTCAGGCAGAAGTGACTCAGGTAGAAGTGACTCAGGCAGAAGTGACTCAGGTAGAAGTGACTCAGGTAGAAGTGACTCAGGCAGCGCCGCGAGCAGCGAACCATCAGGTAGAGTAACGGGTAGCGGCTCGACGAACGTTGGAAGCGGCCCCGCGGGAGAAGACTGAGCGCGAGCGTGCGCTCAGTCGTCACTGGCGTCTGCCTGCTCATTCAGTGAAAAGTCAGTGAAGAAGCCCAGCCAGCACGAGTTGGTCAAGCTGTACTACCGAATCGGCGAGGTTTCGCAGATCGTCGGAGTGCAGCCTCACGTGCTTCGTTACTGGGAAAGCGAGTTTCGCACGATCCGCCCGCAGAAGTCGAACAAGGGGCAGCGTGTCTACTCGCGTCGCGACGTGGAGAAGCTGCTGCACGTCAAGGATCTGCTCAAGAACCAAGGCTTCACGATCGCTGGAGCTCGCAAGCAACTCACGACCAAGCAGAGCGCGTCGGAGGTGCAGCTCCCAGCCGCCACTTCCGCGCGGCTGTCGTCGGTCTCGGAGCGTGTTGCCGAGTCAACTGCCGTGAGTGCAGATCCCGCGTCCGCTCCAGCCACGTCCGCGAAGGGGTTGAGACGAGCACTCGTGGCCTTGAGGGCTGAGATGCGTGAAATGCTGAATGAATTGCAGCGCGAAGACGGGCGGCCGGACTCGTAGAAACCCGGCGTTAGGACATCCTGGGTCCGGGCCTGGGGTGTGACGCTTGACTCTGCGGGCGCGTAAGGCCACATGGTGGCCACGACTCACGTTCTGGAGGAATCGATGGCAGAGGGTTTGAATAAGGTCATGTTGCTTGGAAATCTCGGACAAGATCCTGAACTCCGAGTGACCTCCGGGGGGCAGTCCATACTCAAACTGCGTCTGGCGACGTCAGAGACGTACCTCGATCGCAACCGCAGTCGGCAGGAGCGCACGGAGTGGCACAGCGTCGTCATCTGGGGCAAACGCGCGGAGGCGCTGAGTAAGATCCTGTCGAAGGGGAGTCGCATCTTCATCGAAGGCGGGCTGCGCACCTCGAGCTACGATGACCGCGACGGAAATAAGCGCTACCGCACGGAGATCGTCGCCACCAACGTCATCCTCGGCGGACGCGGGGGTGGAGGCGGCGGAGGCGGTGGTGGTGGCGGTTACGATTCTGGCCCTCCCGATCCAGAGTACGATGACGCTCCCGCAGCTAGTGGCGGCTACAGCAGTCCTCCCGACGACGACGACATCCCGTTTTGATTTTGGTGCGTCGCGGCGCCTGGCTCCTCACAACGTTGGTACTTGCGTCATGTGAACGCGAGCCAGCGCCAGTGGTCGCGCATGCGCCGCCTGCGCCCGTCACGGCGCCCGCACACTTGCTGTTCGAAGGGGTGGTGCCCGCTCCGCAAGTGCTGTGGGAGCAAATGAAGTCGGGGCTCGGCGATGCTGGTCGCGTCCTGCCGAAACACTTTCCGCTGCTGGTGACCGAGTTGTTGGGGGTGTCGCCCGTGACGTCCGGGCGATTCGAGACGCAGTTGCCTATTCGGATTGCAGTCGATGCCGCTCCAGCGCCTGAGGGGGGCGGGCTGGGGTGGTGTGTTGCGTTCCCGGTGACCAGTGGCGGAGAGCTGCTGGCAGATCTGACGACGGGCAGCCGCGCAGCGTATCATCGGGTCGAACACGACGGCGTGATCGAACTCGCCAAGCCCGGTGTGATCGAGTTTCCAGCTCGTGGGTTACGTGGCAATCACCTGATGTTGGCGTCCGACTCTCGAGCGCTGAAGGAGCTTGCGCCGTATTTGGCGACCAACAGTCTCGAGTCGAGTCACCGGGCGAGAGCGAATGGCCTTATGCTCGTCTCGAGACCAGGTGTAGGGGCGACGTTGGCTCAGGCCTACGAGGTCTGGGCGTCCGGCGAAGGTGGCGGTTGGCGCAGCGATTGGTTCGAGTCCAGCTTACCCACGGGCTCTGGGCCTTTGGCGCGTTTGCTCGACGCCGTAGCGGATCAGGTGTCGTCCGGGTTGGTTCAAACTCTGGGCTCAGTGAACTCATCCAAGCTGGAGCTGTACGTGGAGGGTGAATGGGTCAAGTTGCATGGTGTGCAGCAGGGGCCGATCGAGTGGCAGTCGGTCCCGCAGGCATGCGACGTCGTTTCCCAGGCGCCGTTGGACGTCTCGACGGCGAGTCTGGCGTGGGGCGGCAGTCAGCGGGTCGAGTTATCGGTCACGTCACGCGCAGGAGAGGGCGCTGCACTGCGCGGTCCGTTTTTGCTCGGGGTTGGACAGTTGGAGTTGGGCACGGATCCAGCAACGGGAGTCTCTCGGCAGGCAGACGTAGCTTACGCGGACGTCGGTTGGGCCGGGCACGTCGCGTCTCCGACAGCGCAGGAGTGGCTGGAAGGGCTCGTTTCAGAGTCGGAGTTTTCGCTTTCGCGGATTGATGGCCAGGGCGCCGCGCGAGCCAAGTCTGCGAGCGCGAAGCTTTCAACGTCGCCCGACGCACCGCCAGAGTTTCGGTCTTGGGCGGTTCGAGCTTGGTCCGAGTCGCAACAAGCCAGCGTCGCGGTAGCCGAACTCGTGCTGTCTGCAACGACGCCCGAGCGCGGACGTTTCTGGGTTGGCCCCGGCGTGGCCGACGTGCTGACTGGCCGTGGTGGACGACAGGTGACGTCCCGACATGCGTGGTCCGAGCACTGCGAGCACCTCATGTTCGGGGTCTCAGTTGGTCACGGCGGGTCCCAAGTCAGCCTGTGGGCGGCGCGATCGACCGCGGGGTTCGACATGCATGGCGCTGTCCCGCTGCGCGCATTGAGAGACCTTTGATTCTACTGCCAGAAATTCTGCTGGAGCGACGTGCGCAGCTCCCGGTTTTTGCCTGTGTTTTGGCTGCGTTACGGTGCTCACGTACGGCAGTACGCTCCGCTCCGTTACTCGCCGAAAACCCTGCGCTCGTACCCAGTCTGCCAAGGCAGCCTGGGAACCGCTCGCGAGGGGCCCGCAATAACCGGGCTTTGCGCACGGGCATTCTGAAGTCTCTATCAGTAGTGTTAGGCGAGCCCGAAGTACTCTCGCAGCCGTGGGCTGCTAGCGCCATGGGCTCAGGGCGCCCTCTGTTTCGTTCGTCCCGAGCCGCTCGTTGGGGACGCTGGCATTCGGAGAACTGGTAGTCGGGTTGCTCGTTGGCGACGTGGTGGGCGGCGAGTTACCTGGCGGCGAGTTACCTGGCGGCGAGTTACCTGGCGGCGAGT
>CBFGUG010000084.1:0-35218 GCA_965651905.1 uncultured bacterium
CGCGTCGTCATCGTCGGACGCGTCGTCATCGTCGGACGCGTCGTCATCGTCGGACGCGTCGTCATCGTCGGACACGTCGTCATCGTCGGACGCGTCGTCGTCGGACGCGTCGTCGGCGGGCGACTCTGAGTCGCGTGAGACCGCGTCGGCGACGTCTGACGCACGAGCGTCGATATCTGAGCTGCCAGTTTCGTCTGTGCCAGACACGTCGGCGTCACTCGAATCCGCATTTTCGATGGCTTCCGTGTCGGTTTCTTCGTTGGCTTCGCCTTCTTCGTTGTCCAATTCGCTGCGCACTTCGCCGCTGGGTGCTGGCTCACCCGTCGCT
Organism: uncultured bacterium; assembly: GCA_965651905.1. Taxonomy (GTDB): domain Bacteria; phylum Myxococcota_A; class Polyangia; order Polyangiales; family Polyangiaceae; genus SZUA-265. The sequence continues at coordinate 329 of CBFGUG010000084.1, forward strand.
TTCTCGAAGGTGTGCTGCGACTCTTCGCTGAGTTCGGCAAACTCACGAAGACTCGGCAGATCTTTGAGCGACTCCAGGCTGAACAACTCGAGGAACGCGGGCGCCGTCCCATACAACATGGGCCGACCGGGTTCGTCTTTCTTTCCCAAGATCTTGATCAGCTCGCGCTCCAGCAAGCCCTTGATCACCTGGCCCGAGTCGACACCGCGAATGTCGTCGATCTCTGGACGTGTAGCGGGTTGGCGGTAGGCGATGATCGCGAGGGTCTCCAGCTGTGCGCGACTCAAACGTACTGGCCTCGTCGCCAGCATCTTCTGCACGAACTCGGAATACGTAGGGTTCGAACGAAACGCAAACCCGCCACCCACCTCCACCAAAGAGATCCCACGGTGGCGGCCGTCTCGCCGCAGCTCGCCGAGCAGCTCGGTCGTGCGCTTTCGGTCTAGCTTGGCGGCTCGCGCGAGTTCACGCGCGGTCAATGGACGGTCGCTGGAAAACAGCAACGCCTCGAGCAGTCCCTTCAGGTAGCGCCGGGCTTGCTCTTCCTCGCTCAAGTCATCGTCTGGTTCGTCCGCTTCGTCTGCATCGCTCAGCAGTGCATCGAGACTGTCCGCGTCTTCATCATCGGACGCATCGTCGTCCGAAGCATCATCCGAAGCATCATCGTCCGAAGCATCATCGTCCGCGTTTTGGTCGTCTGACTCTTCGCTTTCAGACTTTGTTGCGTCATCGGCAGCGTCGTCATTCGCGGCGTCGGCGATTGTCGCGTCGCTGTCTGCGTCTCGCGACTCAACTTCGCCCGCGGCCGCAGACGCGGCGAGATTGTCCGCTCCTTCGTCGACACCCTCAGCGCCTGGCTCGGCGTTGGTTTTACCGCGAGCTTTCACGCGCTTGCGCACGTCGTCCAGGCTGACGACCCGCGAGCCTGCCGTCGACTTACGTCGCTTTCCCACTCGCGGGTTCTTCTCCGCAGTGTCGCTCCCCTTCGATTCGTCCGATGCTGCAGCGCTCGAATCGGACGCTGATTCGCTTACGTCAGACAGAACGGCGTCCCGCTTCGGGCGTTTGGATTTTCCGCCCTTCGGTTTGCTGGCTTGCTTCTTCGTCGCCGCTTTCTTGGTGGCTGCTTTTTTCGAGCGCGTCGACTTACGAGCGCCGTCTTCGCCGTTGCTCGTGGCGGCAGACGAACTGTCTTCCGTAGTTCCATCAACGGACGCTTTCTTGCTCGGCGCCTTCTTGCCAGGTCGCTTCGAGCGAGTCTTCTTCGAGGTGCGCTCGCTCGCGCGGCTGGACTCTCCGTCCGACGTCGAGGCCTCCAACTCCTGAGCGTCGTCGGAGCGCACGCCTGACGTAGACTCGTCTGCAACCTCAGCCTTTCTCTTGCGCGACGCCTTGGCTGACTCCTGCTTTCGGATGGGCTTCTCAGCTGCCCCTCGCTTCGGCGAGCTCGACTTCTTGCCGCGTTTTTTCGATCGCTCTTCGGACGCCGCTGATGCACTTGCCGCGGGCGTTTTGTCGGAAGGTTTGCTCTTGGACCGCTGCTTGGACGGGCGCTGGTCAGCTCCGCCAGCTTCGACCTGAGCGGCCGCTCCTGCCTGTTCATCTACAACCTGCGCATCAGGCGCTCTGACAGCTGCCCGACCCGCCGCACTCGAGCCTTTCTTCGCTGACTTGGTCTGCGCCTGTTTGGTGGGTCGCTTTCCCTGCTTGGCAACAGGGACTCGAGCTTTCTCGGACTTCTTCTTGGAGCTGGTCTTCTTGGGCATGGTCGTTTCAAAGCGAACGGGGCTCACGAACGGCGTGAGCGCACCAGGCTGTTCCTGTCGAAGGGCTGCGCGTCGCGATCGACGTCACGTGCGCTGGGGGCCCGGAAGGTAGCGCCGTAAACCCGCTTCATGTCTCGGGGGCCTCGTCGCTTTCGTCGTCCTGACCGCGTCGTTTCGACGATTCGCGTGAACCATCGAGCGACGGAGTCAGCTCGTCCGACTCGCCTCGCGTACTCGCGTTCGTGACGAGCGGCAATTCAATCTGTTGAGGTGTCGTGTGGTGCCCATGCGACAGCGCTGACTCCCGCTGCACCGAGCCACGCTCTGTTGGTCCGCCGGATGGGGAAAAGTCGTCTACTCGGTCGACCGCGACGTCGGGCTCACTGGCAAACTCAGCCACTTCAACGCTATCGCCCGCAGGTTCGCTGTCTCGGGCGGACGCGATGGACTCCTCCGACGCGATGGACTCCTCCGACGCGATGGACTCCTCTGACCCGATGGACTCCTCTGACCCGATGGACTCCTCTGACCCGATGGACTCCTCTGGCTCGATGGACTCCTCGGACGCGATGGACTCTTCAGACCCAGCGCCCGCGTTTTCAGTCGTGTTCGAAACAGCGAAGCTCGGAGCGGTGTCATTGTGGTCGCTGTGGCTTTCGTCGCGGCCTAGCTCCACGTCGGCTGCCCCAGACATCTCACCAAGAACATCCGCAACTGGGACGTCAGCCTCACCAAGGACATCCGCAACTGGGACGTCAGCCTCACCAAGGACGTCAGCTTCGCCGAGGACGTCGACCTCAACTGGGACGTCAGCTTCGCCGAGGACGTCGACCTCAACTGGGACGTCAGCTTCGCCGAGGACGTCGACCTCAACTGGGACCTCGTCTGGCTCGCTCATCAGCTCGCCTGGGTCGACGCCGATGGCGCCCTCGGGAGCGGCATCATCACCTGCTCCCTCCCCAGAGCCCAGCGAGGAGTCACTCGATTCGCCCACAGGGTCGTCACCAAATTCGTCCGCGGCATCGAAGTCTTCGTCACTGTCCGAACCAACACCAGACGACGGGCGTCGGGCTAACACGTCGTCATCGGCGTCTACACCAAGCTCGGTCGCGTCACCTTCGTCGGCACGCGCCGCGGAGGGGCGGCCATCGTCGTAGATCAGCGATGGGTCGTCGTCTTCCCGCACCCGCAGCTCGATCATGATCGGGCCGAGCGGATCTTCCTGGGACAGGTGCGTCATCCTGAGCTTCGTCATCTCGAGCAACGCCAGGAACGTCACGATCATCTCGGCGCGCGACACATCCCCTTCGAACAGCTGTTCGAAACGCTGCGGACCACGCTTCTGCAAGAGCTCGCTGATCACGCCGATACGCTCGGATATCGACAGTCGCTCGAAGTCGATCTCGTGGTCTTCGACCTGCCGCGCGCGCTTGAGCACGTCCTCGAACGCATCGACCAGCTTGAACAGCGAAAGCTGCGCCAATGGCGCGGGACCCGTCGTCGATTCGATGTCCGAGCCTCGGGCGAACACGTCCCGTCCCAGCACGTCACGACTGCCCAGTTGCGCCGCCGCCTGCTTGTACTTCTGGTACTCGAGCAAACGCCGGATCAGCTCCGCCCGCGGATCTTCTTCTTCCTCCGTGAGCTCATCGTCAGGCGTGGTGGCTTCTGGCGGCAACAACGACCTCGACTTGATCAAAGCCAGCGTCGCCGCCATCACCAGGTACTCACTGGCGACGTCGATGCTCAGTTCTTCCATCATGCGGATGTAAGCGACGTACTCACGCGCGATGAAGCCGATGGGGATGTCGAGAATGTCGAGTTCGTGCTTCTGAATCAGGTGCAGGAGCAGATCCAGCGGGCCCTCGAACACGGGCAGCGACACGTTGTACGCCGCAGGTTCCTTGGCATCACGCTCGGCCTTCGACTCACGTGCCGTCTCGGCTGATCGCTGCGTATCGGACGCGTCGCTTCCTTGCTCCACCGCTGCAGTGTCGGCACCCTCTGCAGCAGATCGCGACGGCTCACCATCGGCGCCCGGCGACACTTCACCAGCCGTCGCAGCGTCCACTGTCGTGCGCTGGGCGTTGGGATCTTCGGGCTGCTCACTCATGCTGACTTGGCTTGGGTCCGACCCCAGGTGATGAGCACACGTCAGATCCCGAACAGGGAGCCCAACATGCCTCGCAGGGCGAAGACGGGAAGGTCGAAGAGATACTCTCGAACCACACGGATGTTGAGCAGAATCAGAATCAGAAGAAACGAGTAGGGGGCGATACTGGCCTTGAAATCATCGAGCGAGCGCGGCAGCAGGTGCGAGCCGTCCAGCGGCGGCATTGGTAACAGGTTGAACACACACAAGCCGATGTTCAGTATCACCATCACGTTGAGCAGCTCACCCAGCCCGCTGCCCAACGCACCTGGGGCGGTTTGAGCCAACACCGCGATCGCCGCTGCCGACAAAGTGGCCAGCGCCAAGTTGGAGGCGGGTCCCGCGATCGCAACGAGCGCCGCCCCCTGGCGCATGGTCACGCTGCGCGTGAAGTTCGCGGGAACGAACTGCACGGGCTTGGCCCAGCCGATCAAGGCAAACCCACTCATCAACGTGGCGACGGCTGGAATGACGAAAGTGCCGAGAACGTCGTAATGAGCCAGCGGCGAAAGGGTCAGCCGGCCTTGAACCTTGGGCGTCCGATCGCCGAGTCGGTCGGCGACCCAGGCGTGAGAAAACTCGTGGACGCTCAACGACAGGAGCATCGGAATGAGATTCAGCGCTAGCCGAGGGACATCGAACACAGACCGGGCAGGATAATGGGTCGGACCTCAAGTTGCGAGCAGGCGTGTCACCAGCCCCAGCATTCCGTCCAGCGAGAAGGCCAACACCACGAGAATCAGCAACGAACGCAGCGGATCGAGCATCGGCCGGATGTGGGCTGGACTTGCCGCGCGCGCAACGAGCGCACCCGCCACCTCGAAAACGACGACAGCGACGAGCACGGGAGCCGCCAGCGCCAACGCCATCTCCACGGCATTGACGATGTCCCGCGCCGCTTCGAGCAACGGATTTGCTTCACTTGGAGCCAGCGCCAACGCCTCGACTGCGCTCGCCGCCCCACCGAGGCGGATGAACGCCGCCGCCACGAACAAGCCGAGCAGCGTGGCGAGGGGCGTCGGAGCGTCCGCGAACACCGACGGCCCGCCAGCTTGCGCCCCACGTAAGTCGTCCATCAAACCACCTGCCATCATCGCGGCCCAGAGCAGTGCCGCCACGGAAAGCGCGATGGGCAAACCACGCAGCAATTCGAGCGCGAAACGCACGGCGAACGCGCCGCTCTCCAGCTCGGGCTGCTGGGATAACGGACCGACCAAACACAACGCCAGCGCCAAACCCAGCACGATGCGCGCCTGCGCGGGTAACACGCGTGCACCAAACGCGGGTACGATCAGAACGAGCGGCAACACACGAGCCCACGCCAACCCCCAGGGCACCAGCAGCAAGCCCTGCTCACGCAGAAAGTCAGCCAACACCTCCAAACCCGTCACCTCAGCGTTTTGGCCCAACCCACCCACGTCAGTCCACGAGTTCGTCACCTGCGCGGACGAGTTTCTCTGATCATGGCTCGTTCGCAGGCGCTCGCGGTTGACTCGAACCCGCGCCAAGACTACCAGCGAGCATCATGGCATTGGACCTGAACGCCGTCGGGGCAGAGACGAAAACCCACCAGCTCGAATACGACTGGAAAACGCTAGCGCTCTACGCCCTCGGCATCGGCGCCAAGCGGGAGGAGCTCGACTACCTGTACGAACACCGCGGGCCGAAGGTGTATCCGAGCTTCGCCGTGGTTCCAGCGTATGCCGTGCTGACCGACTTGTTGGCGTTGACCAAAGGTCCCTACGAAATGGTCGTTCACGGTGGGCAGACAGTCCGCATGCTGCGTCCTCTACCACGGCGAGGAGTGCTCGAGACCCGCGGCAAGATCACGGGAATGTACGATCTCAAGCGCCTGGCGCAGGTGGTGTTCGAGACGCAGTCGACCGTCGACGGCGAACTGGTGTTCGAAACGGAGTGGGAAATCATCTACCGCGGTGAAGGCGGCTTTGGTGGTCCCCGCAGGCCCAAGGGCACCTCACACAAGGTCCCCGCTCGCGAGCCCGACTGGTCACGCAGCGAAGCCATCAGCCCAGAACAAGCGCTACTCTATCGCCTGAGTGGCGACACCAACCCGCTGCACGTCGATCCGAAGTTTGCTGCAGCAGTCGGCTTCGAGCAGGGACCCATCCTGCACGGACTGTGCACCTTCGGTTACCTCTGTCGCGCCGTGGCGATCGAATCTTGTGGTGGCGATGCGTCGAAGATCAAGAGCTTGACGGCACAGTTTCGCAAACCCGTTTGGCCTGGGGAGGAACTGAGAACCGAAGGCTTCGCCGAGGACGGCAAGGTCGTGATGCAGGCGTTTGCTGGTGGCCGACCCGAAGCTGTCGTCGGCTCGTGCGCGGCTGAAATCACGAGCTGAGGAGCGAGCGTTCAGCGTGCGCTCATCACGCGACGCAGCAGCGTGAGCTTCTCTCCGCGCTCGAGCCAATGTTTCGGCCCTTTGGAGAGCCCCGTGGTTGGCGGCGGAGGAGCGCTTCCGACGCCCGCCACGCGTCCTCCGTACACCCCCATCAGCCACAACGTGCTCGGCGATTCCGCGTCACCTGGCTGTGTAAACTCGAAGGCGTCAAAACTGACGTCTTCCAAGTTGTGAACGCCGGGCCTACGACGCAACAACAGCGCAGCGTCCTTGGCGGCTGCTTCATCGGGATAGGACGCGACGAATATCCGATAGTTTTTCTCCCCTGCGCGGTAGTAGCCCGTGGCGCCATGACCTGCGCCGAGTACGCCGAGTGCATCCGCGTACGCGAACCTGCGTCCCAAAGTCCTACGATCGCGTTCGGGCAACAGGCTGAGGGAACGCGGCAGAGGCTGATCGTCGGGACGCCCCGAGAGCCATGCAGCGAGTATCGCGGGTAACTCGTGAGCAGCTGCTCGTCGCTGTTCGGAAACGGCCCGAAAACGATCGGAAAGGCGCAGACTGAGCACGTCGAACCCATGGATCGCGACGAGTTGTCGCTCCCCCAGCAGACCCAAGTGAGGTCCATCGAGCGTAGCGTAACGGCGAGCATCCTCCGCATCGTCGAGGGACAGATCGCTGAGGTAACGTTCGGTCACGAACGCCCACGCACCTTCAGGGCTCGAAAACCGACTGACGACCGCGTCGACGATGGCAGGGCGAAGTTGATCCCGCACGAACCGCCCGATGGTGAGCTTACGCAACCCAAGCGCCAATACGTGCTGGCAGTCCGAAATGTAAACCTCTCGGCAGCGACGCTCGAGGTCCTCGGGATGTTCACTACTCGCGACCTTGACACCCGACGTACCATCCAAACACCAGTCGTCGATCCCACCAACGCCGAGATCGAAACCATCGGCCTGGGCCGCAACCGGACAGCCTACGTCGACGTGTTCATCGGCGACAGCGCGTGAGTTCGCCAGCGCTCCAGCACCTGCACTCGACGTGCTGTCCGACTCTTCGGATTTCGAACACCCGAGGACGCCACCAATGCCGATCAGCGTGAGGGCGCAGACCACGCCACACATGTAAGCTCTACGTACCCCGAGGGAGTGACGAAGTCTCCAGTGTAACGAATCAGAGCCCATGAAATGATTGCGGAGCGCGGAAAAGGTTACTGGGCAGCGGTGCATGGAGCATTCCCGTGGGCTTCACCAAATAGCGGAAAGTTCACGGTTTGCCGAGCACATCAGCACGAGCGTGAGATGCGGTGTTCGCGGCATGGCTCTTGCTGTGCAGAACGAGGTGGCGAAGCGTTACTCGATTTCAGGTGTTGGCCGAACTGAGCGAACGCGAGCCGTCGTGCGCCGCTTGCGCCCTCAACGTGGGTTCACCCTGCTCGAGCTGATGGTCGTGGTCATCATCATCACCGTGGTCGCTACGTTGGCAATTCCTTCCGTCACGCGCCAGATGAAAGAGCGACGCACGCAGGAAGCAGCCCAGCGAGTGGCCAGCATGTACCTCGACGCGCGCATGCGCGCCATGGGCCGCGGCAGCGCGGTGCTGGTCCGTTACACGCCAGGCACGCGCGGTCGCTTCGACATGTGGGAAGCTCAACGCGGAACGGGTGATGCGCCGACGGGTACTAGCGATGCCAACTGCGCCACGCTTCCCGTGTCGAGCTGCCTGACGCCCAACTGGAACGTCGGCTCTCCGGGCACGAGCTATCGCGAAGTCACCTCCCTCGACCTGGCCAACCGAGGGGAGTACGACCGAGTGACGATCACCATGGAGGACGGTGCGGGTACCGCCGTCAGCAACCTCGACGTGTGTTTCACGCCGATGGGACGCACCTTTTTTCGCACCACACTCAGTCAGCCGTTGCAACCACTGGCAACCACGCACGTCGCCGAGGTGTACCGAGCCGAGGGCTCGACTCGAATCGGGCGCACGAGGCGTGTGGCGGTCATGCCCAATGGGGCCTCGAGGTTAATCCAGTGAACCGCGCACGAGGCTACACGATCATCGAGCTGATGATGGCCATCGCCGTACTCGGCATCGGCATCACGGGTGTGATTGCCATGCAGAAGGTGACCATCTCGTCCAACGGTCACGCCAAGCGGTTGGCCACGGCAACCCACATCGGTCAATCGTGGCTGGACGAGCTAGCGGCAGAGTCGGGTCAGTGGAATGACACCAACGACTTCGACGACACGATTTGGCTGACTAACGTCGGTGTCGAGGGCGCCCCACCCGGGGACTGGTTTCTTCCCGCGTATAACGCCGGGCGCGACATGGGCCCTGCATTCGACGCCCTGGGTAGCCCCGTCGCGACGGACGACATTCCGACCGACGCCCGTTACTGCGCCGAACTGCGTCTGCGTTGGATAGGCAGTCAGACGGCGGTCAAGTTGGGTGGAGGCCTGATCCGCGCTGAGGTGCGAGTATTCTGGCGTCAGCAGGACGTCGTATCCGTGACCGCGGCGGACGCGTCCAACTTCTGTCGGGCGGGTCAAACCGACGTCGACTCGGCAACGGGACAACGCATGTTTCACGTCATTTACCTTTCGACGGCACTGCGCCAACACATCGGAGTGCCCGACTGATGCGCGCCTGGTCCAACATGCATCGCGGTAAGGCGCCCGGCTGCAAGCCCTACTCACGACGGGGCTTCACGCTGATCGAGTTGATGGTGTCGCTCGCGGGCGGGCTGTTTCTGTCCATCACGGTGTTCCTGGTCGCCAAACACACGTCAGCGCTCTACCAACGCGAAACCCGCATCGCCAGCACCAACGTGGCGAGTGTGGTCGGGTTCGAGCGACTGCGTGCCGACCTGGCCCGCGCGGGCTTCATGTCCTCTCCTCACATCCGTCGCGACCCTTTCGTGTGTGGTAACCCAGTGGGCAACGCCGCGTGGCCTGTACAGCTCCGCGAAATGACCAGCGTACGGATCGACAACATCCCTGAGGCCAACTTACCCAACGTCTTGGTCGACAATGGCATCACTCCGCAGACGTTGTTGCTGAGCGGCAACTATTCCTCCGCCGAGGCCTTCCCTGCTCGCGCGATCGTGGTGAGCGGGACGTCGTTCCAGATCTTTCTGCAGCAAGCCACAGGTGCGATGGCGCGTATCGGGTACGGCGCCCCAGGTGCAGACAATCAGGCGATCCTGACGTCGGTCTTTCCGCCAGGCCGAGCGATTCGTGTCGTCGACAACTCGGGTCGCAGCCAGTTCGGGACCCTCACGTCCGTTTCTACCAACCCCTCGCCCGTGCTCAACATCGCGGGTGGTCAGCCCAACTTGATATTCCGCACCTCGAGCACCATGGGGTGCGGGTTCAAAGGCGAAGAAACCGGGGCGCTGGTCAACGCTGTGAACTTCTTCCGCTACGACCTGCGCAACCTCAGCACGGACTCCCGCTACGCCCCTCTCTACCCCGATCCCGACACTGAAGTAGGTCCTGAATACGAGGATGAACGAACGGACCTCGTGCGTGAAGAAATCGGCCCGAACGGGACGGCGATCCCCAATACGCTCGAACTCGTCACGGAGTACGCGGTCGACCTTCGCTTCAGGCTCACCGTGGCGCCAAACCAACGCAGCCAGCTTCAGTACGTCCAGCAAGCGAACATCCCCGCCTGGGCAGGCAACCCGGTCGTCATGAACCCCAACGCTGGACCACAGATGATCCGCACGGTTCACACCTGGCTCAGTGTGCGCTCTCGCGAGGCCGACCGCGGTAGTACCGTTGCAAATCCCGGGGGCCCGTTGTTCCGAATCGGTTTGGGTGGAGGTGGAAACGCGCCTTTCGCCCGTGTTCGCACGGTGCAAGCACGTGTGGCACTGCACAATCAAACGAGGGTCACCTGGCAATGAACGCCGAACGAAAAATCGCGATCGAGCGTCTGCTGAGACGTCGAAGTCAGCGCGGCAACGCACTGTTCATCGCAGTCATGGTCATCACGCTGATGACGGCGGTGGGCATGTACTCGATGCGTGCAGCGAGCCTCGCGGAGAAGGCTTCGGGCTTCAATCGCCAGGGCGTACAAACCACGTTCGTGAGCGAGTTCGCAACGCGCGCGATGATGGCGGAGATGGTCGGCAAGGAACAATTCTACTTCAACCGAGTTTCCGAAGGCACGGACGACTGCCGCGCCAACCGTGAACTCGCCGCAATGATGTCTCCTGAGCGCCCCCCCTGCTACAAGCTGCAGTCCACGGAAATTTGGGAGCACATCCACAGCACGTTCCCGGGCGCTGCTGGCACGGAAGGCGCTCCCGAACTCTTCGGTCCACTCAGCGAATCGAACACCGAAGCAGCGTTCATCGTCGAAATGACGGACCTCAGCCGAGCTGGGGGACCAATCGCGGGCGAGGACGTCGCCGCCGATACGTTCAAGTACATGCGCGTGTTGCTCTCGGCCACGGCGCAAGTACGTCCAGCCGGAGATCCAGCAGACGAAGATGGCTCGTGCAACGAAGCTTTCGCGTCTACGTCCGGCCTACAAACTCTCCGTGCACAAGTCACCTTTGGCCCCATCAACTGAATCATGACCACGCCCAACATCCCAAAAGCCGCTCGTTCCTCGCTAACCCGCACGCTACCTACCGGGCAGAAACGAGCTCGCGCGCGGCGCCGCAGCACGTGGCGGAAAGCAGGCCTGGCTTGTTCACTGACGGTGGTGGGCGGGTGTCTGATGGCTGGCTCGGCTCACGCTCAGGGCGACATCACCCGGCCTTTGCCCAACGTGATGCTGCTGGTGGACACCTCTGGCTCGATGGAGTTCAGGTCCGCCGACAACGCCTTGCCTCTGTGCACTCCTGGCAATCCATCAGGAACCAACCAAAAGAGCCGCTGGATCGAGTTGGTCGAAGTGATGACGGGCTCTTTCGCTGGCTACAGCTGCTTTCAGCAGGACCGTTCCACGCTCGCTTTTCGTGACGAGTTCACGGCCTATGGTGTCGCGCCCTACGACTTCAACTACCTCAACCCCTTCACGCGTGCAGTGAGTAACGGTTGCATCATCGGACCTGGCGTCGAGCCGAGCCAGGTCAACCCCTACTTGTGGCCCGACAAGGCCGTCAACACGTTCTCCTTCTCGGCGCCATCCACGGTGACCCGCCCAGCCGATCTCGCCTCACACCCAGGCTGCGCAAACTTCAGTCAGTCCAACGACGGAATTCTCGACGTCTTCAAAGACAAGGTTCGCGTTGGGCTGATGACGTTCGACACGCACCTCGATCCGGGCACGGGTATCGACTCGGAGGGCGAAAGCGACTTCAACGACGGAAAGCGCGGTACGTGGAGCTACTATCTGAACGACGCTCCGCAGACGGGTCGGCCCGCGTTCTGCGCGCAGATGCAGACGCAGGAAGTCGGCGCCCGCAACGCGTCCGCCCCCCCCTGGGAGGGTCGAATGGTCGCGTTCGGCAGCTACGACGCGGGCGGCCAGGAGATCCGCGACCGCAACGAACAGATCCAGAAGGTACTTCTCTCCACCAGGCCCTATGGCGCAACCCCAGTTGCAGGCTTGTTGCACGACGCTCGGAACTACTTTTGGTACGACGAGAGTATCGATCCGATCGACGGTACGAGTGACTTCGGGCCGTATCGTGACCCCAACGTACTGGCCTCGGACTGTCGTCGCTCGATCATCATTCTGCTCAGCGACGGTGAACCCAACTTGGACCTGCGTCCGCACTGCGAGGACACTGCCAACGATGGTGTCTGCCCCTACCAGAAGCCCGAGGATATCGCCTTCGATTTGCTCAATCCCTCGTCGCCCATCGACGTGGATCAAAAGGTAGAAACGTACGTCATCGGCTTCGCCCTCAGCAAAGTGACGCCTGCGGGTGAATCAGAGATCGGCTGCTCCGATCTGACCCAAGCCCACTGCGACGAGAACCCGGACGACCGCGCCATCCAAGCTTGCTGTACGCTGAACAAGATCGCTGCGGCGGGCGGACCTCCAGACGAAAACGGGCAAGCCCGAACCGCCGAGTTCCCTCAAAACAGTACCGAGCTCCGCAAGGCGTTTTCTCGCATCCTCAACGCGATCACTACGGGTCTCACCACGCGTACGTCGGCGGTCTTCACGTCAGCGTCTGGCCACACGGGATCGGGAGTTCATCAGTTCAGCTCCAGCTTCGAGCCCTTGGTGGAAGAACCTTGGGCAGGCAAGCTGACGCGAACGCGCGTGTTGTGCGAGGACGGTATCCCGACGCCGCAAGCGGTGGACCCGACGAAAGGCGACGACTTTGCCGCCAACGTCAACTCGGGCATCGGCCCAGAACGCAAGTTCATCACCTATCTGCCCGCGAGCCAGGCAGATGGCACGCAGCGCCCTGGCCTGAGTTCGGACCCGGACGGCCTCGGCGAACTGACAGGCGCGCAACAGCCTGCCAGAACGACTAACGAGTTCGTCAGCGCGATTTCTGCAGAGCTGATGGGCGTAGGCTCGGAGGACTGTGAAGCGTCCACACCAGAGGGCTGTCGTGACGCCATCCTGAAGTGGACCTTGGGCGAGACCAACGCCGAGGGCGAGACCCGCTGCGAGAGCCCTGGCGTGGACTGCAACATGTTCGGCGCGATTTACCATGCCACGCCCGTGTTCGTCCCTGGCGCGCCCGACGAGGAACTCGCTGATGAGTCCTACGAACAGTTTGCGTTGCAAATGGCAACAGACGAACGACCCAGTGTGCTCTACGCAGCGACGATAGATGGTCAGCTGCATGCGATGAAGACCGCCCCCCATTCGCCCGACCCCGAGCAGGAGGTCGATTCCAAGAGCAACAACGAACTGTGGTCCTTCATGCCGCCAGCGGTGATCCCTGCGCTGTCGTCACAATATCCGAACATCCCCTCCACGTTGCTCGACGGGCCACCAGTCGTGAGGGACGTCCCTGCCCGGCTGGTCTCTGGGAACTATCGGTACGAGCGCACACAAGCGGACGCAGAGGGCGCTTCGGGTGCCTGGCGCACGGTGTTGGTCGCGGGTTTCGGCCAAGGGCAGATAGGTTCCGGGTACTACGCGCTCGACGTCACGGAACCAGACCTGGCAGATGGAGGTCCCAAGTTCCTGTGGCAGATCACCACCGATTCAGCTGGCCAGAAGGTCTTCGGCAATGGCGGCCAACCGCTCATCACGAACGTGTTCCTCAAGCTGAGTGACACGGATCCGGGCACCGAGGTTGCGGTCGCCGTGTTACCAGGGGGCGATGGCGGCACGCGAACGGGTGACACCACGGGGGCAGGCCCCCTGATGTCACCAGTGACGGCCACTTTCGCGCCAGCCACCCAAGTGAGCGAGTACCAAAACGCCGACGCGGCGCGCACCTTGACCGTGGTGCGCCTCGACACGGGTGAAGTGCTGCGCAGCTTTCGTCCCAGCACGAGTGGAACCAGCATCGACACGTCACGTATCACCGTGGTCGACATCCCTGCGCCACTGGCCGGGAAGCCCGCCGCGTTCCCGGGCGCTGCTGGCGTAGTGGCTGATCGCGTGTTCCTCGGTGACGTGGAAGGACGACTGTGGCGCTTGGACGTCTCCAAGAACGACCCTGCGGATTGGACCCTAGACGTGTTCTTCGACGCCTACTTCGACTTCGACGACAATGCCGCAGGTCGTCAACCCATCGAAATCGCGCCAATCGTCAGCGTCGATGACATCGGTCGCATCACCATCGCTGCCGCAACGGGTGATCAACGCATCCAAGCGGCAACACCCAACATGATCCATCGAGTGTTCAGTCTCACAGAGACCTTGGATGCCAACTACGCCTTCCACGCCAAGGTCAATTGGGTGGAGAGCTTCGGATGCACGGGCTCGTGCGAGTCGGGGGAGTTGGCGGGTGAACGTGTGACAGGACCCATGTCACTGTTCGGCGGCAAACTCTACTTCGCCACGAGCAGCCCTGCCACGTCGAGTGGAACCGAGTGTTCCATCGGACAAACGCGAACGTGGGGTGTCGAATATCTCTTGTCTGCCGACGAGGTCGCGGGCGCAGAAACCATCGACCCCATGAACGGCGCAGCAGGGGGTCTTCCGATCCCCGAAGGAGAGTCAGCCCATCCCAAGTCGACCCCCGTCGTGCCGGGTGTGGTTTACGGGGTCAGCATCGAACAGCAACCAACCTGCGCTGCCGAACAGTCCACCTATGACACCGACCCATACTTGGGCAATTACGGCAATCACACCTCCCACACGACCATCACACCCGGTAAGTTTCAGTTGGTCGTGCAAATGGGTGGGCAGTCGGGCGGTTCCGAAAACGAAGTCGATATCACCAAGCTCGACCTCATCCTGCCGCGCAACACGGTTTGGGTTGACTCGTGGGCTCCCATCTTCGAATAGTGACTCTCCATGCGTTCGCCCATACCTTTGAGCGCTAACAGGCTGCCGAAGCAGTCACGTGTCGCCAACGGGGCGGCGCGAGCCAATCTGCACCGCCAACCCCACTCCTGCGCAGCTATCGGGCGCATGGCTCTGGTGGGATGGGTACTCGCGTGCGCCGTCGCGCTGGCCCTGGGGTGCCGCAAGGAAGCGCCGCCGTCAGACACGACACCCGTCGCGAGTTCGTCCAGCCCGGATCGCCTAGCTCCAGGCGAACAGCTCCCCGGGACCGAGCTGATGTTCGGCATCAAGGTCCCTCGAGGGATGAAACTGAACTATCACTACTTGGACGTCGCGCAGGCTCGCGGCAGCGTGCCATTGGCCAACCTTGCGGAATACTTCCGCAAGCACGTCTCTGTCGCGTCGATAGAAATGTCGGAGAGTCGCGCCGTCTTTCCACGCGCCTACATCAATGGCGACGAGAAGAAGCGCGTATTTCGGATTGAGATCATCCACCACTTTGGCCAGAGCACGGTCAAAGTCAGCGACGTGACGCCAGTCAGAGCGCCCGAGGGGCTGACCGAAGAACAGCGCTGGGAGCGCGCGGGGCTCAATCCGGACGGCAGTCAAAAGAACCGCCTACAAGTGTATTGAGGCTGCTCTCCCCTCGATTCGAAACTCGCCGTACCCCTCCCCGTCAGCCGGGTGCCGCTGTAGCTCTTGAGTTTGTTTGAGGTTCGGGATACCGAACCCCCGTGACCGAGCAACTGCAGCGCACGCCTCTCTTCGATCTGCACCGCGAGCTGGGTGCCCGCATGGTGCCGTTCGCGGGTTGGGAAATGCCAATCCAGTTCGCAGGACTGAAGCACGAGCACGAGCGCGTGCGACGGCACGCTGGTTTGTTCGACGTCTCCCACATGGGCGAGTTGGAAGTCACGGGCACGAACGCCGTGCAAGTCGTCAACCGACTGATCACCAACGATCTCGAGCGGGCCGTGGACGGACAGGCGATCTACACCTGTTGTTGCAACGAACAGGGAATGATCCTCGATGATCTGATCGTCTACCGCCTCGGCCCGAGTCGCGTGCTCGTCGTGTGCAATGCCTCCAATCGCGACAAGATCCGGGAGCACTTTGCGCGGCACTTGGCTGAAGTCGCAGCGAGCGACGTCACTTTGAACGATCGCAGCGACGAGTTGGCGCTGCTCGCCGTTCAAGGTCCCAAGGCACAGCGGGTCTTGGCGACAGCTTTGGGGTCACAGGTTTTCGGCGACGTGAAACCGTTCTTCACGCGCGAGTGCGACGTGTCGTTGGCTGGACGCCAGCATTCGATCCGGGTAGCGCGCACTGGGTACACGGGTGAGGATGGGTTCGAAGTATTCTGCAGCACCGAAGCCGCAACGCCACTGGCGCGGGCAGTGCTGGAGGCGGGCGCCGAGCCGTGTGGCCTGGCAGCACGTGACACGTTGCGTTTGGAAGCGGCGCTGAGCCTGTACGGCAACGAGATCGACGAAACCACGAACCCCCTCGAAGCGCGCTTGGCCTGGACCGTCAAGTTCGACAAGGACGACTTCGTCGGCAAAGCCGCGCTCGAACGAATGCGAGAGCAAACACCACCTCGCAAACTCGTCGGATTTCAGATGATCGAACGGGGTATCGCCCGGACGGGCTACCCACTACTCGACGCTGATGGCAACGAGTGCGGGCACTGCACGTCGGGCTCGCCGTCACCCACGCTGGGGACGAACATCGGTCTCGGCTTCCTCCCCGCCGACTTGGCGAAGATCGGCACGCGCTTCGAAGTGAGCTGTCGTGGCAAGGCGGTAGCTGCCGAAGTCGTCAAGACCCCTTTCTATCGCCGCCGTTCGTAACCGCCCGTGCAGAGCGGCAGCAGCCCGAGACCGAAACAAGACCTTCAACCGAAATAGAACCTCGAAGCGCAGTCCACGGGCGACAGCTGAGGCGCGGCAACCCAGGGCACCCCAACAAACGTCTAGGAGCAATCATGAGTGTGAAAGAAGTGAAATCGGATCGCAGGTATACGCGAGAGCACGAATGGGCCAAGCTCGAGGACGACGTATTGACGGTGGGCATCACGGCGTTTGCCGTCGATCAGCTCGGTGACATCACCTTGGTCGACTTCGACGTTTCCGCAGGCGACCAGATCAAGGCAGGAACCCCCTTCGGAACCATCGAGAGCGTGAAAACGCTGAGTGATTTGTTCGCGCCCGTGAGTGGTGAGGTGCTCGAGCTCAACGACGAACTCGAAGAACAACCCGAACTGGTCAACGAAGACTGCTGGGGCCAGGGCTGGCTGCTCAAGGTGCGCTGCGACGACCCCGCCGTGATGAAAGACCTACTCGACCACGACGCCTATCTCGAGCACACGGAACACGACGACAACTGAGCGATGCGTTATCTCCCCCACACTAGTTCGGAAATCCAGCAAATGCTGGAAGCCATCGGCGTCAACTCAGTCGACGCCCTGTTCGACAGCATCCCTGCACGGGCACGCTTCGAGGGGAAGCTCGCCGTACCCGACGCTTGCGGTGAACCAGAGTTGATGCGACTGCTCGGAGGCTTGGCAGAACGCAACACGGGCGCCAAACGGGTCAGCTTCCTCGGTGCAGGCATGTATGCCCACCACATCCCGCCCGCCGTCGATCAGCTGCTGCTGCGCAGCGAGTTCTACACCGCTTACACGCCGTACCAGCCTGAAGTCGCCCAAGGGACACTGCAAGCCATCTGGGAGTTCCAAACCATCGTCAGTGAGTTGTATGGATTGCCGCTGGCGAACGCAAGCATGTACGATGGCTCGACTGCAGCAGCCGAAGCGGCTCAGATGGCGCGTCGTCTGACGCGGCGTTCGCGGGTGCTGATCAGTCAGTGTGTTCACCCCCAGTATCGCGACGTCATCCGCACGTTTCTTTCGGGTCAAGACCCCGAAGCTTGCTTCGAGGTCGCGACGACGACCGGGGGAAGTTGTGACCTCGCCGCGGTGCAAACTGCAATCGAAGCAGCAAGCTCAGAGGGTCGGGATGTTGCCGCCGTGGTGGTGGGCTATCCGAGTTTCACGGGCACGCTCACGGACTTGAAGCCACTCGCCGACGTGGTCCACGGCGCTGGCGCGCTGCTCGTGTCGAGCACCAGCGAACCCTACGCGCTCTCAGTCGCCAAGTCTCCTGGCGAAATGGACGTCGACATCGCAACGGGCGAAGGACAAGCGCTGGCCTGTCCCCCCACGTTCGGTGGTCCTGGAGTCGGGCTGTTCGCCTGTCGCGATGGGCGAAAGTTCCTTCAGCAGATGCCCGGGCGCATCTGTGGCGAAACCATCGACAGCAATGGACGGCGCGGGTTCGTGCTGACGCTCTCTACGCGCGAACAGCACATTCGCCGCGAGCGCGCGACGAGCAACATCTGCACCAACCAAGGACTGCTGGCTCTGTCGCTCGCCATCCGCACCAGCATGATGGGCAAGACGGGCTTCGTGGAGGTCGGCAAGCAGTGCCTCGCCAAAGCTCACTACCTTCACGACTCGATCTGCGCGCTCGACGGCTATGAGTCGATCACGGCGCCGCCGTTCTTCAACGAATTTGCGGTGCGGGTTCGAGGCGGAAACGCAGCCCGGGTCATCGACGCGGTAGATGAACACGGAATGATCGCAGGCTACGACCTCGGACGCAGCTCACGCGCCAGCGCGGATTCACTATTGCTGGCAGTCACTGAGCGACACACGCGCGCTCAACTCGACGAGCTCGTGCGAGTCTTGGCCGCTCTGTGAGTCCTGCGTGAACTTCGAAGGGTAGCGCCCCGCCGACGCCCGCGACTCGGTATCCCGTACTCGGTTGGCGCTGCCCCGTGGGTCTTCAGCGCTCAGCGGCAAGCTTGTCGCTGCTGAGCGGCAAAGTGCGGTTCGGCCACCAGTTGGTGCCCACACTTCGATGGGCGGTAGCCCGCGCCCAGTCGATACCGAAACTGAGCCCGAACATTCGGCCACCGTTCGTCCCCATCGACGCCAACACGGACAGCTGCAGTCCCCACGGTCCGCCGCCAGTCAGCGTCCCGATGACGCCAGTAGAATCGGGTCCCCACCAGCGCTGGACTCCGCCGACGTCTAGCGCGAGCCCCCAGTCCCCACGCGCGAAGCCTCCCGTGGCCGTTCGTTGAGCCAACACCAAGTCGGTTCCGCCGCTGAAATGCGTCAGCGTTCGAAGGATTCCGCCGAACACCAGTGCATCGTTCGGGGTGGTTCCGAACCCTGCGTCCAGCTGCAGCAGCGAGTGCGTGCTCGCATCACTGTCGTCCGTTTGAACCGCGCTGGCTCCGCCACCGACGTACATCCACGACGCAGCGTCCGCAAAGGCGGACTCCGTCGTCGTCAGACCCAACGCGATGAGGCCGCACGCGACGGAAACAGGGCGAAAATTGACCAGATTTGTGATGACCATGCGACGCGGCATCGGGTCTTAGCGGACGAGACGCCAATGGGCCAGCACTTCCGTGGCCGTGGCGAGCCCAGCCGGCCCCTGGCAGCCCGTCGTCGAGCAGCTCAACGCGAATGAGCCGCTCGAATGGCGTCCTCGATGGCTTCCATCGACACGGGCCCGAGAAGTCGCGCGCTCTCTCGGCCTGCGCGATCGAGCACTACGAGCGTCGGAATGTGCGGCACTTCCCCGAAGGGGCCTCGGCCGTTGAGCGTCGCGTGGTCCGCCATCACGACCGGATAGTCGAGTTCCAACGTTTCTTGATAGGTCTGCTTCAACTGGCCGTACTGCGCGGGCTCCATGATCACCGCCCCGACGTTGATGCGCGGAGTGAACGTATGCAGCAGCTCGTTGGCTTGGCGCGAACTCAACTGGGAAGCCATGTCGAAGGTAGCGATCAGCAGTAGCACGGTGACCCGACCGCGCGTCTCCGCGCTGCTCAATTGCTGCCCATCTGGGGCTTCGAACTCGAACGCCAGAGGAAGTCCACTGGGGGTCGACCGCGCTGGCCTGATTGCGTCGCTGGGTGCGCACGCGAGTGCAACCAGAGTGCTCAACACCAGACACGCGCCCACTCGCTGCAGAGACAGCATCGTTCAGCCCAGCACTCGTTTCAGACCAGCACGCGTTTCAGACCAGCACGCGCTCAACCGCGTTGCCGACGGTAGGGCGGCTTCTGCGTGTCGGCATGCTGAGTTCCGTCGTGACCTGGGAGTTCCCACATTTGGTCGGGAGGTTCCGCACTCACTCCGTCCTCGATGCCGAAGAAGTCTGCGAAACAGCGCAGCGGCTCGGGGAGTGGCTCGCCACCGCGCTGGTGGGCGACGATCGTTCGAGCCAACTCATCAACGACGGCCTTGACGGGTGTTGCGTCGACGCGAACGCACTCGAGTGTTCCCCCTGGGCTAACAACATCCGACGCATTGGCGATCGGATCGTGTCGAACCCACACGAAACGACGACCAGGCACGTACGCACACGCCAGCACATGCACGAAGTCGAGATACAATGGTTCGACGAGTACGGCTAAACGCACCCCCTGCCCCAAGTCTCCGCACAGCGCTCTGCGCTGCGAGTGATCCGTAGGGCGTTGCCTGGTCGCACTCTGTACTTCGGCCGCAACTCGCCCCAGGATCTCCAGCAGTCGCTGGGGGTTCGACTCGACCGCCAACATCGGCGCGTACAACGCGACTCGCGGCACTTCAAGTGAGGCTCCCTCTTTGTCCAAGATCGAGAGCCAGCGCTCGCGCGCAGCGTCGTCCAATTGTTCGTAGGCTTGAGCAGCCGCCAGCGCCGCTTCGGGATCCTTGGCCAACGCCGTGAGCCACTCGCGCCAAACTCGCGTCACTCGAGCGTCCCCCTCCCCGCGGCGTGTCTCACCCGCAGCGCTTCGCCGATTCGTGGTCCTGTCGATGCCTGCGGCATCGACGCCTGCCGTATCGACGCCTGCGGCATCGACGCCTGGGGGCTCAATGCCAGCGGACGCTGCTACAGCGGAACAAGCCGCCGTCACTGGAGTCACCGCAGTAGGAGTCACCGCAGTAGGAGTCACCGCAGTAGGAGTCACCGCAGGCACCTCGTCTGCAACGCTACAGGAACTGAGACCGCGGGTGAAACGCGCAGGCTCGCCGGGCGACGCGCCTGCCCAAACCCCAGCAACACGACGGCTGGACGAAAGCGTACCAGAGTGCGGCACTTGTGAGTGCGCTGCCTCCGATTCACACGAGTGCGTGGCAAAAATTACTGGGGATGAATCCCGATCCACACATCCCTCAATGTCACGCACCTTTTGCACCTCGCGCACCGTCCCGCCACCCGAAGGTCGAGGAAGATACTTCAGCAGGTTGCCCCTCGCAACACGTGGAAAGGGATCGTCCGACCGCTTTGCCCAACCGATCCGTCAGCATCACTCAATCCAGAGGTCATCCACAGGATGCTGGCAATCAGCGGCTGATGCCTCGCCCGGTTGCGGTCGACGTTCGCAGACTGGGCGAGGCACGCTGGTACCGAAAGCCGCGGCAGAAAAGCACGAGCGATGCTGAGCCAAGCGGAGTCAGGCGCGGCGACTCGGTGAGCGTCGCTGCACCAGGGTACAGCAGTCGGTCGCGGTCACGCGGGTGAAGCACGAGCAGCAGATTCAGTCACTGCGGAATCGTGTGGCGTCATCTGTGCATAGCTGAAAACGGACAGCTACGACGGCTCGCGCTGTGGGCACTCGATCCACCCGTCACCTATCTCTCGTTTCAGATCGGCAAGCATGGCGTCGAGCTCCTGTTCGCGAGAAGGAGTCGCGACGATCGTCAGATCGCCGCCTCGCAACGAATAAACGAACGCAACGCCGTCACTCGCCTCGAACACTCCACGCACGAAAACTACATCCCGTTTCGGAACGACCACGCGGCGCACTACCATGCTGCCGTCGACGGGTGGTAAGACCGCGCCCATGGAGAACACCCTATGGTGAGCCGAATCGGTCGCGCAAGGGTACACTGCGCGGCAACGCGCTGTACCGAGGGCCATCCCGGCGACCTGTCGTTCGTCTCGGGCTCCGTTGGTGAGGCGCCCGATGACGAGGCGGACGACTCGCCGGCAGTTTCCGACGACTTGGACGGCGAACCACTGGAGCCCCCCCAATCTGGGGACCCTCCGTTCGAAAATGACGACGAGCTCGAAGAGCTCGGACCCGACGCGGACGACGACTCCCACTTGCAGGGAATCATTACAGGTCACGAGTTCGAGACTGATGACGGCATCGATCGAGATCTGGACGATGAACGGGCTGACGATCTCGACCCAGCGGCCCTGATCGATCACGGCTTGGATGTCGAGGACGCGGACGCGCCGCTGGAATTTACAGCCAACGCCACCGTCGAACTTCCCACGGCGCCTGAGTTTGGCGACCCGGGCGACGATTCGGACGACCTATTCGACGTCGACTACCAGCTCAGGATTCCTTCCGATGAGGACGAGGAAGACGACGTCGGCCAGCTCCTCGACGTCGGTGAGTTGCTGACTGCTCACGAGTCATCGCTAGATGACGACGAGGAGGGCCCGTTCGAGAGCGTGGCGACGTTGGCCCGGTCGCTGGAAGTCAGTGAGCCCTACGCGCCTCACGAGCGCTCCTCATCGTCGAGCCCAGCGTCGGATGGCAAACGACGATTGATGGTCGAGCCCGGTCAACAGTGGGCGATCGGTTTTCAACTCGAGACCGATTGGGACTGTTTCTGTCCAGATGGGGATGCCCTGTTCGTTGCCCGTGGCAGTCTCGATCGCATCGACGCCACTGGCAACAGCGAAACCCTATGTTCACTCGACGGAATTCAGCCTAGCCAACTCTCACGCACTGACGGCGGGCTGCTGTCGAGTTCTCCGGGCGGACTCTATTTGTTCACCTTCGACCATTCAGAACTGAGCTACGTCGAAGCCGCTGACCACGTGGGTTTACGAAGCCCAGCGAGTATCACGCGGCACCTCGGCCGCACGACGATTTCCGACGCTTTGGGCAGACGCTGCGCGTTCTCGGGACGTCAGCTGGTTCCCTTGCCCGCATTGGAGCACCTGATCGTCAGCTCGGAACAGAGTGGTGAATTCGCACTAGTGCGGATGGGCAACGAGGACGCCTTGCGCCATCTGCCCACGGACGCGACGTTGCCAACCTCGGGGCTTTCGGCACAGCAAGTTTCGCGACTCGTGAGCCTTGCGGGGCGTCTCGTGGTGATCTTGCGAGACGGAAGCGTGCAGCTGATCGACAGTGGCGGCGGGACTCGGCACGAGTTCGCGCTGAAGGACCAGCTGCGCGCGCTCACCCTCGGGCTCGACGAAGGCGAGTCCCTGGCGTGGCTCGTGCTCTCTGATGACGACGGCTACATCAGCGTCGTTCAGTTACAGCTAGAGACCGCCCAGGCCACGCGAGTTTGGCGCAGCCCGTGGACAACTCCAGACGACAGTGACGTCGCGATCTGCTGGGGCTCCGAAGAAAACGCTCTGTTCTTGGGGGTGGGAGAGCGTCTGCTGCGTCTAAACCGCCCCAGCACCTGCTGATCGCTTCCAGTCAAGCCGCGCCGAAACGCTGCCGAGCGCTCGCGTACAGCTCCGCCTCGTCATCGTCGCCACGCTCCCGGGCGCGTCGTTCCAAGCCCTCGAGCGTGCTCACGAGGCTAGGAACCAGTTGCTCTCGTTCTGCTGGATCCGCTTCCTCGTGACGAGCCGACAACAAAGCGTATAGTTCGTCCAGGCGCTCGAGCTGCTGGAGCAAGGTGCACAGGCGCGTCAACTGGTCGTCATCCAGCGCTTGCCCCGACGACATGAGGGTCTGCAAGCGGTCAGCTTCGGACTCTGCTTCGATCGCCCAATCGGGGTCCGAGTCAGGGTCGACGTTTTGAAGAACGCCCCCCGTCGACCGCGGAGGCTGCGCTGAGTCCGGAGACGATGACATCTGCAGTGGCGACTGCAGGGAGGGCACACCTACGGCCGAGAGTTTACCCGAGACGCTCCTGAACCTGTCTAGTACTTCTGAGTTACCAGGCGCAAGAGCCAAGGCCAGACTCAGGTGACGCTCCGCTGCCCTGGGGTCGTCACGCAGTTCGAAGAAGCGCGCGGCTTCGAGCAAGAGTGGCGTGCACGCTGGGCTGGCTTGCGGCATCACAGCCACAGTGTCCCGAAGTCTGGCAAACGCCATTGCTGCCCCCGCAAAGTCTCCCAACTGGTCCCGCCACCTGCCTTCGAGCGCCCTGGCCCTCGCCGTCGTTTCGCCCGCGCCCGCCACACGACGGGCGCGAGCGATGGCCTGGGGTAAATCGCGGCTGCCGTTCGCCAGCTGCTCGGCCAGCTCGAGCTGCACCACGCCGTACAGCTCGCTTTGCTCGTCGACCAGCTCGGCGCACCGTTGCAGTAGCAGGAGCGCTCGCCTGGCGTTTCCCTCATCGGCGAAACACCGCGCTAGACCCAGGGTCGCTTCGACGTCCTTCGGAACGTAGCGCAACGCTCGTTCGAACAGACGCCGCGCAGGCTGCACGAACCCCACAGCACGCATTTCTCGTGCGGCGGTGAGGATCGCTTGATGTTTACTCGCAGCCCCGACACATGCGGCTTCCACGTGTTCCGCGTCTGCCACCGCTCCGTTGAGATCACCGAGCTGCACTCGTGCGTGAAACCGGGCCCAGCGCGTGGGCAAGGAGCTCGGGCACACCGCCAAAGCCTGATCGAGCGCTCGCAACTGCTGCGTCGAATCACCCACCAGTTGGCTCGCGCGCAACCAGAGCAACGCCGCAAGTGGTGGGTAGGGCTCCGTCCTCGCCTGTTTTTCGATGGCCAACATCGCGCCATCGACGTCCCCTGTTTGGGCCAGCAGTTCTGCCCCGACACAGCCAAAGTCCGTTGCCGCCAAGGCTTCGACGAGCAGTCCTAGCGCGGCCTCGCAGCGTTCGGCGTAGTCTTTGTCGATGGCCGCGATGACGTGACACAGCTCTGGGTGACGCGGCGCCTTTTCTAGTGCGGTCATATACCCAGCGCGCGCCTCGTCAACGCGCCCTGCTACCAACGACTCGTCCGCGTCGCTTGCGAGGTTCGCTAACTCTAGCGCGGCTACGCTGCTGGGTGGCCAGGGTGAAGACGGCTCACCTACGTCCGCCCTCAGGGTCAGTACGTCGCCGTCGAAGTCCAACGCTGACAGCCACATCGCGCTCACGCTCGGCACGCGCACGCCGAGCGCGGGCAACAACCCGAGGACCAGTTCACCCACCACGGCACCAAAGTCTACGGTCCGCCCTCGACGTGTCCCCAGCTTCGCAACGATCGAGTCGACCAGCGGCATCACCGTCGCGATGGCAGGCCCAGGAAGATCCCCCGCAGTCCTCGGTCGAGAGACCACGCAGCGCCCAACCTCCGCTGTCGGGACCCAAAGCAACTCGAACGCCGCGGCTCCCGCCGCTCCGACGACACCGACGCCCAAGCCGCCTTCGACACCCCAAAGACTCACTGCGGACGTCAACCCTCCGAGGCAGTCGCGCAGACGCGTCGCGAACCACGCAGCAAGAGCCGTCAGCTCGACCTCGAGCACGACGTGCTGCAGAACCCCTCGGCGGTGGCGAAACTCTCGCACCCCCCCAGACAAGTCGAGAGGAAAACTGAGCCCAGGAAGTGACCACTGCAGCTCGGTCACGCGGAGCGGCCCCAATGTCTGAGGGCGCGACAATTCGATACCGATTCCGCCCTTGGTTGCAGTGAGGCGCAGCGGAATGGACTCCGTCGATTCCGCTGTAGAACGACGGCGTGGCTGGGTGAGACGCGTCGACACGCAGCTCGCTAGCCTAACAGTGGGCAAGCCGCTGACTCAAATATCTCGACTGAATCTCACGCCGTCAGCTCAACCGCCCTCGAGATCGCGCAGTCGGTCGTTCATCAACTCCATCAGCTTCGGAAACCCCTGCTTGCGGATCACCTTACCGAACTGCCGCCGATAGTTGTCCACCAAGCTCACTCCGCCCGTTACTACGTCTTGGATCAGGTGTTTGCTGCCTTGCTTCGTTAAGCGGTAATCGATGTCCAGCGGCTTCTCGCGCTTGTTCTGCTTGTTGTGCGTGCTGGTCTTGACCAGTTTCACGCCGGGCTCCAGCTCGCTAGTGCCTTGGTAGGTCACCCCGTAACTCGACGGATCCCGTAGGTTCTTGCGATACGAGGCGCGAACCAAACGACGAAACACGTCGTCGAACTCCTTGCGTTGAGTCTCTTCCAGCTTGTGCTTTCCGAGCGACGCCGCGCTCAGGTACGGGTAGTCCAACGCTCCCTCGAAGATCTCGAGCAAGACCGGATCCTTCTTGGGATCAGCGGACTTTTTGATGGCCTTGCGTAACGTATCGTGGAGGGCGTGGATGAAACGCTCTTCAGGAGTGCTCGGCGTAGCGCTGGGTGCGGCCTGAACGCTGGCGCTCAGTAACGCGCTTGCTCCAACCCCAGCGAGGATGACGGCACTTTGGGTGAGGAAATCTCGTCGTTGCATGGGTACTTCTACGTTTGGTGTTACGACGTGAGTCGAGATAATCCCCCCACCGCGTCTATGCAAAGGCTGCCCGGCCAGCGGGCCACCTCACGCTCATGCATCGAAGTGGTGTTGGGCGGGTTTCATCGGAGCAGTAGCGCGGCCGATTGCCCCGCCGCCAGACCATGCCAGCGCTCGCCGCGGGTCAGCTGCAGTCCTCCTTCAGCAACGTCGCTCTCGGGCCTTGACGTAGAGCACGGGGCTGCGGTGGGTGGAGTCAGCGAACGCGGGGTGGGCACCTGGCGACGTAGACCCCGCTTCTGGGGATAAAGAGCTCATCCCTTTCATTCAGTGTTTGCGGACATCGACGACGGAGGCGCCCGTGACAGCGGCCGGGTTTCGCCCAGGGTCGACATCGGTACGTCCGCATGTCTCTCGGGACCGACTGCGCAGGTTGCGTTCAGCCTCGGCGGTGAACGGCGACTACGGCGGAGTGTTTTTCGAGGCGATCGAAGGCGTGGGTGAGTTGTTCGGCGGTTCTGCACTCGAGGCCGAGTTGCAAACGCAAATCGCCAGCTTTGGTGCGGGTGGTCTTGGCGCTGGAGACGTCGACGCCGACGGCCGCCAAGGCGTGGGCCAGATCGCCCATCAACCCCGGGCACTCACTCGCGTGCACGTCCACGAACACGGTGTGACGCTCGATGTTACCACCCCACGACAGGTCGACGACGCGTTCGGGTTCGGGGGAGTCTTGCAGCTGGGCGCAATCGCGACGATGGATCATGACGCCGCGGCCGCGAGTGATGAACCCCACCACGTCGTCACCCGGCACGGGGTTACAGCAGCGCGCGCGCTTGCCGAGCACGTCGTCCACGTCGTCGAGAGAAACGCCGAGCGAGCGGGTGGCGAGCCTTTGCGGGGGCACGCTCGGTGGCAGCGCTTCTTGCTCGTCGTTCGAGGTTTCGCGTTCGAGCTGGAGCGCCGTGGAGCCGACGGATTGCGAGCTGCGTTCGCCGTAACCCACCGCAGCTTGTAGCTCTTCTACGGAAGCGTATCTGAGCCGTGTGGCGATCGCATCGAGATCGGCGCGCTCGAGCCGTAGGCGAGCGAGCTCGCGCGTGATGATCTCTTTGCCGTCGTGGACGGCGCGCTCGCGACCCTGCTCTCGAAACCACAGCCGCACCTTTTGGCGCGCGGAGGTCGTCTGCAGAAAGCCCGACTCGGGATTGAGCCAGTCTCGGCTTGGTTGCGGCTCTTTGCGCGTGAGGACTTCGACGCGATCGCCCGTCTTCAGCGCATGATCGAGCGACACGATCTGGTCGTTGACGCGGGCGCCGCGACAGCGATGGCCCACCATGGTGTGAACTCGATACGCAAAATCGAGAGGCGTAGCGCCCGCGGGCAGGTCGATGATCTTGCCCTTCGGGGTGAACACATAAACTTGATCTTTGAAGATGTCGGTCTTGAGGGACTCGACCATCTGTTTGGGATCCGTGATCTCGCGCTCCCAGTCGATCAGGTTTCGCAGCAGCGTGAAGCGATCCTGTTCGATGCCTCTGGGACGTTCACTGGCTTTCGCAGCCGCGCCTTTCGTGGTGTTCGCTTTTTGCGAGCTGTGCTTCTGGGAGCCGTGTTTGCCGTAGGCGCCCTCCTTGTATGCCCCCTCTTTGTATGCCCCCTCCTTGTAGGCCCAGTGCGCGGCCACGCCGAGTTCGGCGCTCTGGTGCATGGCGCGCGTGCGGATTTGCACCTCGACAGGTCGTCCTTCGGGGCCGATCACGACCGTGTGGAGCGACTGGTAGCCGTTGCCCTTGGGCATCGCGATGTAATCGTCGAACTCTTTTTGCACGGGTACCCACGACGAGTGAACGACGCCGAGCACCGCGTAACACTCCTGCACGCTGTCGACCAACACGCGCACCGCGTTGATGTCGTGAATGCGGTCGAAGCTCACCTGCTTGCGTCGCATCTTGTTGTAGATACTGTAGAGGTGTTTTGGGCGTCCCTTGATGGCTGCGCGGATCCCCTCGGCCGCCAGCTTCTCTTGCAGCGCGGCGATGAACCCGTCGATCAGTGCCTGGCGCGCCTTCTGACTCGCGTCCAAGTGCGAACGCAGGTGCTGATACACGTCGGGCTGGAGAATTCGCAGCGCGGCATCTTCGAGTTCCCACTTGAACTGCCAGATCCCCAAGCGATTCGCCAGCGGCGCAAACACATCCAGCGTCTCTTGGGCGAACGGCACGCTTCGTTCCGACGCACTCGCTCGACGCATCAGCTCCACGCGTTGCGCGAGCACGATGAGCACGACGCGCACATCTTGAGCCATCGCCATGAACATGCGCCGCAAGGCCTCGACCGACTCGCGCTCGACGGCGTCCCAACGAATGGTGGTGAGTCGTTCGACACCTTCCAAGAGCTCGATCAAATCTGGGCTGAACGACTCGGAAAAATCGGTGGCCTTGCCGCCGAAGTTCGACACCAGTGGTGTCAGTATCGCCGCGGTGACTGCGTCGACGCCGAGCTTCATCTTGGCCAAACGCCGGGCCGCACCGAGCGTCGAGCTGACGACGGTGTGCGGCGCCGCCGTGGCGCCGGCTTGGGTTTGCTGCTCAGCCCGCGCGCGCAATGTGCTGAGCGCCAGATCGACGCAGCTCAGATCCGCGTCTGGCGAGCTCTCACGCAAACGCGTGATGATGTCCGAAAGCAGGACTTCATCGGGCTTGGCGCGGGAGATGGGAGCGGGTTCGGTCAAGTGGATCTCGGCTGTTCGAAGCGGGCGGCCTTTGTAGCACTGTGCTGACGTCGTCGCCGCCTCGTCAGGGCGCGCGAAATGCGTGCACTGAGCACAAACCTTGCGCGGTCGACAGCGGTGAAACGCCGCGAGTCGGTGCGGAATTTTCCGCCAACGGTCGCATGAGCGTGTCGCATCGGGTGAATCGGGCGCGAACGGGGTGGAGCGGGTCGCGGCGCGGGCTCTGCCAAATACGAACAGGCGCCTGGCGGGCACTTATACTGCTGAGGCCATCGAAAACGTGGTGCCTCGATGCGCCCGACAGCGGGGCTGTCGACCAGAGTTTCCGTGGCTATCCGAGGACACACAGTGAGTATATCCGTATCCAGAGCCCTCACGCTGATCACCCTGCTCGGTGGGGGCTGCGCGACTGCTGCCTGTTCCAGCGCGTCGTCCAACGCAGGTCGGGATGCCCCAGGGGATGGCGTGGACGTGGATGGTGGCACCGACGACTCGACCGCAACCAACGACGACGACGATGGCGACGACGACGCTTCTTCCACTGACGAATCAGATGACGCCGGCGTTGGCTCGGGCGGCGGCGACGATCCCGACGAAGCGGATGATGCAGACTCGGACGACGACCCCGACGGGTTCGACGACGCGCTTGCGGACGACACCTCGACCACCGACGACGAAGTGAGTGATGACGACACTGTGCTACCCCCTTCGGACGACTGCGTCGAGGGTATCCCGGCTACTTCTCAAATCCCGCGGCTGCTCAACCGTGAATACGACGCCATCATACGTGACCTGCTCGGGGTTACCACCCTCGCGGGGGCTGGGGGCGCCGCCCCCTCCGCGCTACTCGCGCCAGACTCGACGGGAGAAATGACACCCGCTGCTTGGGATGGTTACCTGACTGCCGCCGAAATGATCGCCAACGAGGTGATCACCGGGCCGAACGCGACGCGGTTCATCGAATGCGACCCCGACCAGCAGGCGTGTCTGGAAAGCACCATCGAAACCTTTGGGCGCAAAGCGCTGCGCCGGCCGCTGAACGATGAAGACGTCGCACGTTACCTGGCGCTCACCGAGACCGATCCGCCGGGCACGCCCGAACAGGTCGCGGAGACCATCCTGTTCGGCTTCTTGGCATCGCCGTCGTTCTTGACGGTCCCCGAGCTCAACGAAACCGCCAGTGCAGACGGCACCTTCGCGCTTTCGTCACACGAGGTGGCCACGCGCCTCTCACTGCTGATCTGGGGTTCGATTCCCGACGACGACCTGAACGCGGCCGCCGATGCGGGCGAGTTGCAGAGCGCCGATCAGATCCTCGCGCAGGCCATGCGTATGCTCGAGCAACGCGAGAAAGTTGCTCCGCAGTTGATCGCTGCGCACCACGCGTACGCTGGCATTCGCAATGGTTCGCACTGGGGTGAAATCGACCACGACTCGGCAGCCTACCCCCACTTCTCGTCGGCGGAAGCAGTCAACTCCGCTGCGATGGCTGAAATGGACGCCTACTTCGAGAAGACTTCATACGAGGGAACCTTCGACGACTTGTTCACCAGCAACGTGGCGTTCGTCAACCAAGCGACCGCGCCCATTTACGGTCTCGATGCGGCCGCCTTCGGCGAAAGCCTGAGCGAAACGGAACTAGACCCCAGTGAGCGCCCAGGCTTTTTGACCCGCGTCGGCTTCCTCGCCTCATTTTCGCACTACGACTCGACGGCCCCGATGTTGCGCGGCGCCTACATCGCCACCACCGTCGTTGGCGTGAACCCTGGTCCGCCGATAATCGATAGCTCACCACCCACCCCGCCCGGCGACTACCAGACGAACCGTGAGGCTTCCGAAGCGCTGGTGTCAGACGCAGCCTGCACCGGCTGCCACCAGATCATCAACCCGCCAGGGTTCGTGCTAGAGGTTTACGATGCTGTCGGAGCTGTTCAGGAAACGGACCCGCTCGGTGGTCCCATCGACCCCACAGCGGACGTAATGGTGCGCCCAGGTGTCACCAAGACCATCGAAACACCCGAAGAGCTGATGATGGAGCTCGCCAAGTCGCCCGAAGCTCGGCGGCTCTATGCCGAGAAAATCGTGTCGTACGCCACTCGACGTTCACCCAACGGCTATGACGCGTGTATCGTCGACGATCTCACCGCACGCCTGATGGATGACACCTACCCTTTGAGACGAGCATTCGGCGACATTTCTACTGCCGAATCCTTCCGCTTCCGCGTTGCTGCCGAGTGAGGTTTTCGCCGAGCCTCGCGAGAACACGTGTGCTCCAAGCTGCGTGGGCGAATAGCTTCGCGACGCGTCGCCGAGCTCGCCGCACTTGCGCCCAACGGTCCTCGGCTGTAGGCACCCGGCATGACCGGCCCAATTCACGAGTACCCTGTGACCATTCGCGAACACCATCTCGACACGTTCGGTCACGTCAACAACGCGACGTACCTCGAGCTACTGGAAGAAGCACGTTGGGAGTGGATCACCGTCGGCGGCTACGGTTTGTCCACCGTCGTCGAGCTGCGTCAGGGCCCGACCATCGTCGAGTGCACGCTCGAGTTCAGCCGCGAGCTACGCAACCGCACTGAGGTGGTAATCAGATCGTGGGCGGAGAGCTACGTCGGCAAGATCGCCATCGTGCGTCAAGACATCGTGGGGATGGGTGATGCCGTGCACTGCAAAGCCCGCTTCAAGATCGGCTTGTTCGACACGAGAGAACGACGCTTGATCGACCCCACTGACGCCTGGCTCAACTGCGTGGGGTTTTCGAGAGACGCGTGGCAGCCCAAAGGCTGAGTTCACACCGCACACTCACACGTCACGCATCACAACTCTCCGTTGAGCGGATCGTAACTTCCGCTGCCGGCCTTCTTGGAACCGCTACTCGCCTTCTTCGAGTCGCTCTTGACCGCGTTTTCGATGCTCATGCGCAGAAACGCGTCACTGCCAGGTTCGGGCGTGGGCTTGGCCGCTGCGGCGGGCTCACTCTTGGGACTCGCTTTGGCGCTGACGGCCTTCGCGGAAGCGGAACGGGCAGCGGACGCAGGGCGCGTCTTCCGCTTGGGTGTGGTGCCTCTCTTCGGGGTGGCGTCGGCAGTCCGCGTCGTGGGCTTGGCGTCCGCCTCGCTTGGCTCGGCTTTCGGTGGATCTGCGGGCGCAGACTCCGCCGCACTTTCAGAGGTTTCAGGCTCGTCTGCTTCGGGTACCTCAGCTGACGCAGTCGCATTGCTGTTCGCGATGGTCAAACCGTTCGCAAGCGCCGCAGCCGACAGTCCGGGGATGGGTGAGTCCGCCGCCGACGTGGGGCCAGCGCCCTCACCCACGGGAGCCTCCGGGCTCAACATCGCCTTCACCTGCCTCGGTGTTCCAGCAGGAGGCCCACCGAACCAACTCTGCTCGAGTTGCAGGAACGCCGACTCCATCTGCAGCGCCCGCGCGCCGTTGAACAGTGCATCCGTGCGATACAGCGTGATCACGGTGCCGGCCAGTAGCGCACTCCACAGCAGTGTGTTCTGCACGTGACGCCGCAAGCGCCCGCTGCGGTTCCCGAACACTTCGGAGTCGAAGGACTCTCGTGACCCCACCGCGCTGGGAAACGCGCTGACGGGAGCAAAACTCGGCGCGCCAGTGGTGAAGCCAACCGCCGGGGCAACGCTAGTCGCGCCGTACGCGGCGGCGCTCTGGTGCGCGTTGCTCATCGGCGCCAAACTGACGGGCGCTGGACTGGCAGGAGGCACGCTCACGGGCGCCACCCACGGAGCAGGCTGAGCTGGATAGCTGCTCACTGCGGGCGCGTGGTTCACGACGGCGGGCCGCGCGACAGGCGCCACGGCGGGCGGAGCTTGAGACGCGAGGTGCGCGGCGGCCACATCGGCAAAACGCTCCGTGGCCACGGGGCGAACCGATTGTTGGGGTCGAATCGTCGACGAGGGTGAGACGCTCGGCGCCGCTGGTGCAGTGGGAAGCGCAGGCGCCTGACTCTGCACGGCGGGCCCTTGACCACGCACTGTCGCTGCCCGACTCGGCATGGGCGGCGGGCGGTTAGGCGCGGCGGGGGCCTGGCTCTGTGCGACAGGTGCACGGCTAGGCGGCGCAGCCCGACGAGGTGGGGGGGCACTGCGCTGCGGAGGAGCACTGCGCTGCGGAGGAGCACTGCGCTGCGGAGGAGCACTGCGCTGCGGAGAGGCACTGCGCTGCGGAGGAGCACTGCGCTGCGGAGGGGCACTGCGCTGCGGGGAGGCACTGCGCTGCGGCGGCGGGGGATTGCTGCGCGGCGTGACGCTCGAAGCGGGCGGGGCTTCGTCCAAACCAGCGGCCTCACCCAACGTCTCCCAACCGTCCATGCCGCTGGTCCACACGAGTGTCTGTTCGTTCACCACGCCCAAGCGGAAAAAATCGTCGAGTTGATCGATCGTGAGCTTGCGAATGTCCTTCGCGGAGAACATCACGTGATAAATTTCGACGTCGGGTGTCGCAGCGGGCGGCGCCGAACGCGGGGGTTGTTGGTTTGGCCCCGCGTGAGGACGCTGACTGGGCGGGGCAGGCATGGACCGGGCGCGCGAACTATGCATGAGATTTCCTGCGATCCACGCAGCGATGGCCGCGCTCCTGATCGCCCAACAAGTATGGGCCCCGCTGCGAAACAAACGGTACAAAAAAGTGCTGGGTCGCGGAATGGAGTAGACGCAGGCCGCATCGCTCGCGACAGTCGTTCACACGCGACTCACGGCCGCGCCCCGCACACGAGGTTTGTCATGGCTAGTTCCCCCCACTCCAAATCAGCGTCTAGCGGCTGGTGGCGCCTACTGGCGGTCATCTCGTTCGTCTGTTGCGTGACCCTGGGGTTGGCCTTTTACATGCCACTACGCGAGAGCCAACAGCTGTTGAGCGACGAGCTGACGTTGGTGAAAAACAAGTCCGTCGCGCTCGAGCAGTCCCTAGCGCAGACCGAAGCATCCCTGAAACAAGTGACTGCCGAGCGCACCGAACTGCAGGGTTTCAAAGCCGACGTGGCAACTGAAGAGCAGCGATACCCGAAAATTGCGGAGCAATTCGCCGACGCTGAAGCTCCCCTCGATAGCGCGCTGGAAAAGAAGCAAATTCAAGCGTCTGCGCTCGTGGACGGGCTCAGCGTCGCGTGGACGAATCCAGCGCTGTTGAACTGGAAAAAGACCCAACCGAGTCGCACAGGATTCAAACTTTTGTGCCCCACCGTGAGCGAGGCCAAGGCACTCGAGTTGCCACGCGTGACCGTGCGCACGTTCACCGCTTCCGACACTGCCCCACCCGACGCCGAGCAAGCGTACACCACCGCCACTGAGCTCGCGATCACTCTGGCGGACAGAATCGTGCGCTACTGCTCCGTACCCCCCGACGCAATCTCCGTGGCGAGTTCACCCGCTAAACCGAGCGACGACAAATCGAAAGACACGCGCCTCGTACAGTTCGAGTTCCGCGGCGGCAAACCATCGACAGACGTAGGGCTGTAAACTCGTTACGGGCATTCATTTCCCGCTACTGGTCCAAAACGTCATCCCGGGTTGTTTTGGGAAGTCGGGGTCCGGCAGTCAGCGGCTCCCGCTACGAGCTGGGGCGAGACATCGCGAACGACTGCATCGTCGTGACCTCTTCTTCGGACCTCGAACCGCCAAGCCGCAAAGGACGCCAAGAACCTCGTGCTTTCCAGCATTCGTGTCCACGAACGGGACTTCACCGCTCACGAGTCTCGAGCACAGCCGCGGTTCGCGCGCTGACTCGACCACGGCTGCTATTTCGAACCGCCAGACGCCAAAGGCACCTGTTGGTTCACCTTCGTCGTACGAACGGGACACCGCAGCTCACGAACTTGGAAGCGCAGCCGCGGTTCGCGCGCCGACTCGACAGAAGCCTCCGCCAACGCAAACCTCGCGCACACGACGTCGAACACACGGCCCGACCATCGAATACCATGCGTATCTCGAGTCCCCAACTTGCCGGCCTTTGCGTCTTGGCGGCCTCTGCGTCTTGGCGGCCTCTGCGTCTTGGCGGCCTC
>CBFGUG010000085.1:0-35167 GCA_965651905.1 uncultured bacterium
GTGAATGACGAGCGCCGTGAATGACAAGCGCTAGCGTACGGCGCTCAGGGCGCGGTCACGCCGAGCAGCGCGAACACCAAGACCAGGTACGGCAGCGACGCGAAGAACACGGAGCGTGCCCACTTCTCGACGCTGCGACCGCGTTGTCCCCAGATCGCCCAAGCCGTGAACGCGACTCCTGCGCCCCCCACCAACACCAGGTAGCTCGAGCCACCGAGACCGACGGCCCATGGCAGCAACGATGTGACGACCAACAGCGCTGACGAAACGACGATCGCACGGCGGGTCGCGGGTATGCCGTATTCCACTGACATCACCTGTAGCCCAGCCGCGGCGTACTCGTCGCGACGGAACACGCTGATCGCCAGAAAGTGGGGCACCTGCCACACGAACAGCACGAGAAACAGTGCACAAGCCTCGAGCGTCAGCTCTCCAGACAGCCCCGTGTACCCCAACACGGGCGGCATCGCGCCAGGTACGGCGCCAACGTAAAGCGCCAACGAGGACTTGGCCTTCATCGGCGTGTAGAGCAGCACGTAGCTCGCCAGAGCAACCGCGCCGAGCACTGTCGTCAACAGGTTTACGGTGAGCAGCAGGGTGAGCAGCCCCGAGGCGCCCAGGACCAACCCGAAACCGAGCGCAACGTCACGCGACAGTCGACCAGCGGGCAGCGGACGATCGCGCGTGCGCTCCATCAAGCCATCGACTTCGTGCTCGATCACCATGTTCAGGGTGTTCGCGGACGCCACCACGAGCACCGTTCCGATCAGCGTCAGCGCCGCAGCAGTCAGGTCGAATGGGCCACGGGCCATGACCGCGCCAAGCAGCGTCGTCACCATTACCAAGCGGGTTACGCCAGGCTTGGTGAGTTGAATCAGCGCAGTCGCGATGCTGACTGCATCACGCGCCGGACTGTCGACATCGGCTCGGCTGTTCATTGGGCTGAGGTGTAGTTCCAATTGCGCGCGTTCATGTGCGATCTTGTGTCGCGGCGCGAAAAGCGCGGGGGTGTTAGCATGAGCTTCCTAGAACAGCGACCAACAATCGTCCCGACGTACCCGCCCGAAACACACCGCGCGCGAACGGCGCGCAGAGGCCGCTCAGTGCAGCAATCACCCCGCCAGGGCATGCCCCTATCGCCCAGCACTTGGCCGATGAGCCGAGGGACGGAAGCTCAGGCCTTTTCCTTTTTCTCGGGAACCGCTTCCTTGTCGTTCTCCTTGGCGGCGTCGGACTTGGAGCTGTCTTCCCCTTTGATCTGCTTGGCTTCGGCGTCCGACTCATCTTCGTCGTCCCCTGACAGGCCCTTCTTGAAGTTGCGGATGCCGTCACCCAGGCCCTTGCCGACTTCGCCCAGGCGGCTGGCGCCGAACAGGACGAGGATGATCAATCCAACGATGAGAAGCTGAAGGGGGCTGGGTGTCATGAGCTTGGCCTCGCCGGCAGGTTCCTAACACTGCCTGAAGACACGGGCAATCCGCGTGTGGGGGAGAGCCTAGCCGAGTCGTCGGGCGGACGAGGCGCCGCGTCGCGATCTCCTGTCCGGCCAGTCGCCTCCAAACTGTTAGAGCGTCACGAGCGCAGTTGGCAGGTACTCGCAGTGGACAAATCGCGGCTCGGAGTTGTTTCGTCTTGGACCATGACGAACAATGCGGCGCTGGTGAGACCCTCCGACAGATCCCCCCGCTGGCTCGCCGCGCTGTGCAGCTTGGCGCTGTGCGCTACCAGTACCGAAGCCGTAGCCGACACGGTGAGCCCGAGCCCCAAAGGGATCACGGGTGGAGCGCTGCTCGGAGCGGAACTCGTCGTGATCACCGAGGCCGCCTTCGGAATCGAGACCCCATGGCTCTACGCCGTGGGAGCGGTGGCAGGCGCGGGAGGCGGCGCGACGGGCGGCTACTTCATCGAGAAGACAGGCGACTCCAAGTTGTCGCTGTACATGCTGCTCGGGGGGATGGCCTTGGTCATTCCAACTAGCATCGTTTACCTCAATGCCACCGCCTACGATCCTGCTGAGCTCGACCCAGCTACGGGTGCCCCTCCAGCGGCACGACAGCCGCTGCGGGCGCATGTGGCACACCACGCACCCGGCCTGCTCCAGCTGGAACACTCGCAGTGGTCCATCGCCGTTCCGAACGTCACCGTGGAGGACGTTCACACGCGACAGGAGCGCGTGGAGTTCGGTTTGCCGGACCGAGCCCGCGTCAGTGTTTCCGTACTGTCGGGCCATTTCTGACGCTCAGCCTGCGAGCGCAATAACCTCCACGAGCGACGAACCCCAAACGCGTGAAGCTCGTCAGAGACCGCGGTTCGGGGGTGCCACTGCTGCACGACTCACCTCGTGCTGCTGAGACGACCTGCCAGGACGCACACCGACCGTCCGCAACCATCTGCAGCATCGACGCGCCCCGATCGATAACTTCTTGCCAGCAGAGCGGGCCGCGACCACAGCGTACGAGCCACTCGCGTGAATGCACACAGCGTGCGTGGCGACTCCCATTCGGCGCGTTCGGTGGGCGCAAGTGCGCGCTCCGACGACTGCACATGGGTTACGCGCCGCGTGAAAGCGGACGCCTCATCGAACGAGCATTGGGGGCCTAAAGCACGCTGCGCTGAGTAGTCGTATGTGGGTACATCTACCGACTTCGCACCGCGTTGGTTCAGGCTCGGCGCAGCGACCGACTGTGGGTGGAAAAACGCGTGTGATTCCGTGAAGCTCTTTGTTTGGCGGGTATGCTTCCCGTAACATTCAACACCCACTGTGGATATGACTTCAACCACTCGTCCGACGCATGAACTTTGCGACGCATACGCTGGTGGACAGCGTAGTAATCCGACACCCACAGCGCCGTTTGGCTTTTGCGTAGCCGCTGCGTCGCCGCTTGCCACTCCGATGGGAGCCCTTCAATGAGCCGCAAGAGCAAGGATGATCCTGCCCTCAACAAAGTAATCGCGGGCCGCTATCGACTCGAAGCCCGAATTGGTGAAGGCGGGATGGGTATCGTCTACCGCGCGCGCCACGTGCTCATCGATCGCATCGTCGCCGTAAAACTGATTCGGCCCGACTTGCGCGGAGAGACGCACCTGCGCGCGTGGATGTTGCGCGAAGCCAGAGCAGCCAACCGCGTCGACCACGCGCACATCATCGACATCCACGACATCGGCGAAACCGAGGACGCGGAACTCTACTTGGTCATGGAGTACCTGGTGGGTACGCCGCTGAGCGCGGAGATCTCGCGTGGTCCGATGCCGATTCATCGGGCAGTCGACATCCTGGAGCAGATGGGCGCCGCACTCGCGCGCGCTCACGATCTCGGCGTGGTGCATCGCGATCTCAAGACAGACAACATCTTGCTGACGGCCAGGGGCGGTAGAAAAGACTTCGTCAAGATTCTCGACTTCGGCCTCGCAGCGTTAGCCCACGACCCAAGACTCGCACCAAAGGGTGCGGTATTCGGCACGCCCGAGTACATGTCCCCGGAACAAGCGCGTGGCGAAACGGCAGGCCCACAATCGGATCTGTACGCGCTCGGTATCCTTTTCTTCGAGATGTTGACGGGGCGTTTGCCATTCCGTTCCGCCGATCGCGACACCCTGCTCGAAATGCAGCGCAGCAGTCCCCCACCACGCGTCAGTGCACTGCGCAAAGACTGTCACCCCGTTGCGGAACGCATCATCGCTCGTCTGCTCGAGAAAGATACACGGCGCCGCTATCGCGACGGCCACCACCTGCTCGAGGAATTGAAGGCCCTGCAGCGCTCCCTGCCCTCTCAAGGCTGGGACAAAGAGTCCGCAGCCGCTGACGCCCAAGCCCCCACGCCACAGTTCCCCCCGCCCCCTCCCCCCTCGCGTTCTGCGAACGTGACCGAATGGGCCAGCCGTGCGGGCCTCTTCAGCCGCATGGTCTCACGAGCGTACCCGGCCAGCCCTCCCCCAGAAGACTTGCGCAACGCGGTAGCCCAAGCGTGGGACCTGGCGTCGAAAGCCAGTGGTCTAGAAGGTGAACTCGCCAGCCACACACGACGACTCGAAGCCTTGGAGCGAAGAGGTCGCGCACTACGCGCGGAAATCGGTCGAAAGGTGGAGGAGCTCGCTCAGGAGGAATCGCGGGCGTTGCGCGAGGCAAGCAAGTTTGCCGAGCAAGAGAACAGCGCGCTGGCCGAACTGCAGCAAGCCGAACGTCAAGCTGGCGACGCTACACGCAAGGCCGACGAAGCGGAACGCAACCAACGGTTCGATCGCGCTCTGTTCGAGGAAGCTGGGGCGGCGCTGGCGCTGGTGCAGGTGCTCGGCAAGGAACTCAAAGCCAAAGCTGCTCAGCGCACGGCACGAGAAGCCACCGCGAAGGATCTGCGCAAGCAGATCGACGATCTGAGGCAGCAGCTCGCGCGTTATGCTGAAGCACTGGAAGAGGATCTTGCGGCCGGGCGCGGCAAGGTGGCCGCGCGCGCGAGAGAGGGTTTGCAGTACGAGGAGAGCTTCGAACGCGCGTCGCGCGTCGTGGTCAGCCAACTCAAAGGCAAACCCGAATGCCGCGAGTTACTCAATGACTTCATCGCGAACGGCGGAGCGCCCGTTTCCAACTCGGTGCCCGGACAGCCGTCGCAACAAGCGAGTCGGCAAGCGAGCTGAGCGCGACGCGGGGGCAGCGACGCGTCGATTCGATATCGATCGCCGCGCCCCTCGCGCGGGCGCTCAGCCTGCGGAGCGGCTCTTGGTCGCTTCGTCGAGAAATCCACGCAGGCGGATCAGGTTCTTCTCGTCGCGGCCGAAACCGACACTTTCGTACTGCTTGGCAAACGCGCGCACTTCCGCGGTGAGCTCGGCTAGCAGCTCGGGCTCGTCCAGCACATCAGCAACCGAGCGCCCACGCACGGCGACATCGGTCAATGCCTGAACGTACTCGACGAAACGGGGATATATTTCGTCGCCGACGAACGATTCGATACTCTGCGTGTCAGTCGCCAAACGCTGGCACGCCTCGGAGCTTGCCAACTCGGGTTGCGCTTCGAGCGCCAAGCGGCAGCAAACACGCAACATGAACGCGTCGTCGACGTAACCCAGGTCCTGCAACCCGTCGGGGATCAGGTCGACGGACTTGAGTAGCGCGTTGAGCCCGCCGACGAGTGGTCTCTTGGCATCCGTCGAGGTTTGCTCGTCCGCCACCAGCACGGCCAACGCCTCTGAATCTTCGCCCAGCCGCTCGAGCCACTGGGGAAATATGTCCAGATAGCGCAACACATCGTCCGTCATGCGTGGCGAGTAGAACGATTCGCCTCCCCAACTCAAGCCCGTTCCATCACTCGAGCGAGTGAGCGGCCAACCGCACCAGCTCGAAGGTGGCCGCTCTCGCGAGCTCAGTGTGGCGACGTCGGGGACGCACAGAGAACGCGACGCGCGTTGCCGTGAAAGATCTTACGGACGTCGGATTCACTGAGCCCCGCCTTGCGCAACGCCACCGCCAAGCGGGGAAACCCACGGACGTCTGCCAGCGCGCGCGGCGGTCGAATACCGCCTTCGAAGTCCGAGCCAATCGCAACGTGGTCCACGCCAGCGACGCGAACCGCGTGCTGGATGTGGCGCACCACGTCCTCCAGGCGCGCCACGCCCGCCCCCACGCGCAAGAAGGGTGAGTGAAAGTTGATGCCCACCACGCCGCCCGTAGCCGCCAGCGTGCGCAACTGGGAATCACTCAGGTTACGTGGATGCCGCGCGAGCGAACGGGCGTTTGAATGGGTCGCGACGATCGGCTTGCCCGCCGCCAAAGCTTGATTGGCGATGTCCGTGAAAGCCTCGTCGGACGCGTGCGAGACGTCGATGACTCCGCCGCTGGCGTGCACTCGGCGAGCGAGCTCCGCACCTCGACGACTCAGCCCATAGTCTTTGGCAGCGAAACCGCCGCTCGACGACGAGGCTAGAGAATTGTCGAAGTTGTGCACCAACCCGAACAGGCGAGCGCCGCGCCGCGCCCAGCGCCGCACCGAATCGAACGCCCATCCCAGCGGCTCCGAGCCCTCGAACGAGAACTGGACGCCCGCTACGTCGCTGTCCACGCACAGGTTCGCGCCGTAGGCCGCGCTCGCCTCGACGTGCTGACGCATCGTCGAATACGATTGTTCGAGGTGGCGCATCTGCGGCCCACTGGGTGTGACGTCGTTGGGGACGTAGAGCGGCAGCACGACCCCGCTCACGCCACTCTCACGCAGCCATCGCGAGTCGTACTGGCCCGTGCCGCTGGAGAAGGGCCGCTGCTTGAAATTCACCTGGTAGGACAGATCGACGTGCAGGTCGACGACCGCTACGGGAGATGGCTCTCCGCCCACCTGACGAGGAAAAAGCGCAGAGCCCAACACCCCGAGTAGCGCCACCCCGAGCAGCATGCTCGCGGGGATGGAGACATGCCCCCCGACCGCCCGTCCAACGGCCGAGAAGGGCCTCTGGGCTCGCGTGTTCGTCCAACTCGGTTTGGCCACCTCTGCTCTTGTAGACCAACGAGTCGCTGATTGCCCAGGTTGCCCGGGTGCGCCTGTCGCCCAAGCTCCCGTGTGATGCTGGAACTCCCCTGGGCCGCGGGGGAGCGCACCGCGGAATGTAGTTCGATCACCCACTACCAAGACGTTCGTATCGCGAAACCGTGTGTCGCACGACCCGCACGGTCGACGTCAGAATGGGTGGTGGAGTAGCGACGCGTCGCAGCTTGTGCGTGCCATCACTGCTCATCGGTATCCCAGTCGTCCACGACGGTGACACGGGGCTCAGCGCTCCACGGGATGCGGTGAGATATCGGTCACTTCCATATTGATTAGCCAACTTCAAATGCTGGATCGTGCAACACTGAGGATCCCCGCTAGAGCGCGGGGGATGGCGCAACCATGACCATGAGCGAGAAGTCCGTTTCGAAAGCATCCAATCCTCCCATCGCTGCCGCCGACGGCGCATCGGGTCCCAACGGCTCGCGTGGTCACGCGGACACATCATCGGAGGCAAGCGTGGACGACGCAAAACAATCTGCTGCGGCAGGCAGCGATCCTCGAGTGCGCGATCCCGAGTATTGGGACGAACTCGACGAGAGTGCGCGGGAGACTGACTCGCCCGATGCAACCGAAGCGATCTACCTGCAAACCCTCGCGACGGATGAGCTCGACACGGACACTCGCCGAATGGTCGCGCAACGCGCGGTGGAGTTCCTAGAGGAGTGGTACGAAGACACGGCCAAACCCATCGCTGTGCTGACCCAGAGCATCACCAAGGATGCAGGGAACGCTTGGGCACTCGAAAAGCTCAGCTTGTTGCTCACCCTGGCAGAGCGTTGGGACGACCTGCTGGGAACCTACGATCAAGCACTGCTCAACGCGGCGGACGATGCGCAGAAGATTCACTTGTTGGAAGAAGCATCTCGCATTGCCAAGGATTTCGCAGGGCAATCCAATCGTGCCAGCGACTACCTCAAGCAGCTATTAATCTTACGCGCTGATGACACGCACCTCGCAAGTTCACTCGAACGTCGTCTGGAGCAACAAGAACGTTTTGCCGACTTGGTAGACGTGTGGCGCGCGCGGCTGGACGTGGTCAGTGAAAGCGAAGCCACGGAACTGAAACTCAACATTGCGCGGACCCTGCTCGAACCGCTGGGCAAAGCGGAGGCTGCACTGCGCGAGGCACGGGAGCTGCTCGAGTCCAAAGAGGCTGACGCCGAGACCTGCCAGCTACTGGAACGCTTGGCAGAACTGGATACTCCGCCGATCGAAGTACGGCGCGCCGCACTCGATCTCCTCAAAGACAAGTACGCCGCCGACGAACGCACGGATGACACCATCCGCGTGCTGAAGAACGCGCTCAAGCTCGCTGACGATCCGCCGCTGCTCGCAGCGCTGTACTCCCAGCTCGTCGACTGGCTGGAGATTGCAGATCAGCCCGCAGAAGCGCAAGTCACGGCAGGGCAGTGGTTATCAGTATCCCCCGGGGACGAAGCGGCGCTGACCAAATTGCAGTCGCTAGCCAAAGCTACGGGAGACTACCAACGACTGGCCAGCTCCTTGGTCTTCGCAAGTGAACAGTCGCGAGAGACCAAGGTTCGCGTGCAGTTACAGCTCCGAGCGGCAGATGTATTTCGGGAACTCGCCAACATCCATCACAGCGCGACTGAGCTGTACGCGCGTGTGTTGCTCGATCCAGAAACGGCCGACGCCGACAGACTTCTGGCCGCCAGACAGCTCCGAGAACTACTGACCAGCCCAGCCCAAGCTGGGCAACGCCTGGACGTCCTCGAGAAGCTGAGTGTACTCGAACCCGACATCAGTGCCCAAAGCGAGGTGTTGCGAGAAGCCGCACGACTCGCGGAAGAACTGGGTGACGACGATCGGTCGCTGCGCTTGTGGAAAGAGTGTCTGGATCGCGATGCCACGGACAAGTTGGCCCTCGACAGCCGCGTCGCGATTCTCGCCCGCTGTGAGCGCTGGCCCGCACTGCTCGATGCATTGGTCGCGCGCACGCAGCACCCCGCCGACGACGACGAGTGTCGAGCGGATTGGGTTACGATTGCCAGCCTCTACTTCGAACGACTCTCGAATCCCCAGAGCGCGATCGAAACCTGGCGGCACATCGAGAAGGAGTTTGGGCGCAACGACGAAACCGTCGATGCCCTGTACCAGCTGTGTTCGGTGACCGAAAACTGGAAGGACGCCGTCAAGCTGCTGAGTTCAGCCGCCGAAGACGTCGATGAAGTCGAACGACGCACGGAACTGCTGGCGCGTTTGGGCGACATCTTGCGAACGCACCTCAGTCAGCCCGAACACGCACTGACACAATACCAAACGGGACTGCTGTCGCTCCCGGGTTCCGAGCGCTGTCGTCAAGGCGTGGCTGCGTTGCTAGCCGTTCCCAGCGTACGCGAAGCTGCAGCAGAAACCCTGGCCGATGCCTTCCGCTCGAGCTCCGAATGGAACGCGATGCTGGACTTGCTCGATACGCGGATCGACGCGGCGAGCAGCAACGAGGCCCGCCAACGGATATTGCTGGAAGCGGCACAGACCTGCGAACAACGCC
Source organism: uncultured bacterium (assembly GCA_965651905.1). Classification (GTDB taxonomy): domain Bacteria; phylum Myxococcota_A; class Polyangia; order Polyangiales; family Polyangiaceae; genus SZUA-265. The sequence goes on from CBFGUG010000085.1 coordinate 9,046, forward strand.
TGAACGATCAAGCGCGAGCGCTCGAATTCGTCACGCGCGCGTTCCAACTGAGCGCGGACGAGGACGTCGAAGTGGAAATGCTTCGTCTGGCCGAGGACACCGACAATTGGCGAGCAGCGATCGACGGCTACCAACGTGCACTGACGAACTGTTCGGACCCCAGGCGAACGGCGCAGCTGCTGTTCGAGCAGGGGCGTCTACACGAAGACAGGCTGCAAGACTGGGCTGCGGCGCTTGCCGCGTACCGCAGAGTAGTCGAACTCGACAGGACACACCTGGACGGCGCGTGCGCAGTCATCCGCGCGGCGGGGCACATCTTGCGCTGGCACGACGCGGCGTGGTCCTTCATCGAGTCGGCCAGGGCGCGTCAGGAGCTGGACGAGCTGCTCGTCGACCAATGGGAAACCATCGCCGACACCAAGCAGAGCTGGACCGAGGCGCTAGCAGAGCTCGAAGCGAGCTTACGCGACAGTCAAGACCTCACCTCGCAGACCGCCCACGACGTCAAGTTCCAACTGGCGGTGTGGCAGCACTCGAAGCGCAACGACGTCGGACTGGCCCAGGCACTCTTGATTGAGGCCGTCTCGCAACACAAGGCCGAAGGCAGTCTGCGACTGTTGGCCGAGCTGCAGCGCACGATCCCCTCAGCGGACCTGGTGACCACACTGCTGCAGCTCTCCGAGCTATCTTCCGATCCGTTGGCGCAACTCGACGAGGCCGCACACGTGGCGTTGGAGGTGGTCGGGGACACCACGCTGGCCAAACCGATTTTGGAGCGAGCCCTCGGAACTGCGATTGCGCAACTGAAGACCGATGACACACTGGGTGCACAACAGATCGCGAGTTGGTGTGTCGACAGGCTGGTGGAAATCGCGGTTGCGACCGAGCAGTACCAGGCGGCGTTCCAACAGTTGACCGAAGCAGCAAAGGTCGACTTCCCTGCCGCACGCGTTTGCGAACTGCAGCATGCAGCAGCGGCCATCGCCACCGACAACCTGGGCGAACACGACAAGGCCATCGAGCTTTGCGAACGCGTGCTCTCGACCGAACCCGACAGGCTGGAAACGATCAGCCTGCTCGCGAGGCTCTACGAACATCAGGGCCAGCTCGACAAGCTGGTCGAACTCTATCTCAACGAACTGACTCTACCCCGCACGTTGGAACATCGCCTGGCGGTTCGCTTGGACCTGGCACGCGTGCTGGGCCTCGAAAAAGCCGACGTCGAGCTGCGCGTCACGACGCTGACGGACAACCTGAAAGAAGAGCCAGGGCACGAAGCCAGCATCGCGGCTCTGACCGACGTGCTCATGAACGATGGCCAGGCCAAGCAGCTGTACGCAATGCTCGGCGAGCAGGCCAAACTGGTCACTCGCCGCGACTCGACGCGTGCTTCGGCCATGTACGCCCAAGCGGGGCAGTTGGCGCGCACCGAGTTGAAAAACGACGACGACGCACTGGAGTCGTTCCGCGCCTCCGTTTCGCTGAGCCCCAGTTGTCCCGTGCTGGACGCCCTGGCTGAGATACACGACGAACGGAACCAGTATGACGAAGCGGTGTTGTGGCTGAAGCAGCGCCTGGAATTGACGCCGATCGACGATAGGCAAGACCGTTCGCAAGCGCTCGTTCGACTGGGCGAGGCGTTACGCAACGCCGACCAGATCGATGAGGCGGTGCAGGTGCTCAACCGTGGTTTGTCGGTCGATGCCAGTGCGCGCAACGTGCGAGCCTTGCTAATCAGTTTGGAGGAAGGACGCAAGTCGTGGCCTGAGCTGGCCACGCTGCTCGCCGAAGGCGTGCCTTTCTTGGAAGACGACGAGCAGCGCGTGGAATACTTGTCGCGCGCAGCCGACGTGCGTTGGCACCGCCTGGGTGATACGTCGGGCGCCATTCCCTTGTTGGAGCAGGCCGTTCGTTTGTCCCCAACGGAGCGCTCGCTGCGCTTGCGACTCGGAGAAGCGGCTCGACTGGGTGGGCAGCTCGACCAAGCGCGCGCCTTGCTCTCCGAACTGCTCGACGAGTTCGGCCGACGTCGAACACCCGAGCGCGCGAACGTCCACTACCAGCTCGCTCTGATCGATCGCGCGGAGCAGAAACTAGACTCTGCGCTGGAACACCTCGACGCCGCTTCGGGCATTCAACGCGCGGACGCAACGATCTTGCGAACGTTGGCCGACGTCGCACGGCAGAAGGGAGAGCTCGAACGAGCTGAAACCGCCTACCGCGCGCTCCTGCTGCTCGTGGGACGCAACCCGACGCGCGACTCCACACCGCCCAGCCATGGTCAGAGTGCCATCCTGTACGAGCTCTATCGCATCGCGAGTGAGAAGTCGGACGAGGATCGCGCGCGGGATTTGCTCGATTCGGCCCTGGAAAAGTCGGAACACCCCGCGGAAGCGGCGTTGCTCGAGAACACGCTTCGCCAAGCCCAAGAGTGGGAACTCCTACATCAAGCTCTCGAGCGACGTCAGTCTCGGGTGACGACGCCCGAAGATGAGCGCGCGCTCATGCGTGACCGCGCCGAGGTCCTCACCCATCTGGGACGCCCGGCGGAATCCCTGGAGCTGCGACTCAAGCTGTTAGCCCTAGACCCATCGGATGCGGACGCACTTCAGCAGGCGGCTGAGTTGGCTGAGCGTAGTCAGTCCCAAGAACGTTTCCGCCATGCGGTGATTGAACTGGCAGAAAAACTCCACGATGAGCAGCCCGAAGTCAGCTGCCAACTGTGGCTGCGGCTCGGCAATGAAGCGGAGCTACAGGGAGATCTGAAGAGCGCTGCCAACTACTACGAACGCGCACAGCTCACGGAAGCCTCCCCCGATACCACGTTCGAAGCGGCAACGCGCGTTCACCAGCAGACGGGCGACATGCACGGACTCACGCTCGCCCTGGAACGCTTCGTAGGCCAGGCTGAAGGCACTTCGAGCCCACACCTGCCTGACGCGCTGTTTCGTCTTGCAGAAGTCGAACTATGCACGAAAGCAGGGCGCGACCAAGGCACCGCACGGCTCGAGTCTGCACTCGAACACGATCCCAACTACGAACGGGCGCTGATCATCCTCAAGACAGCCGTCGAAGTCGTCGACCCGACGGCAGCCATGCTCAAGCGCATGGAGTCCCTCGCACGAGCGGTCGAAGACAACGCCGCGCTCTTGTTGGCGCTATTTCATTCGGCGACCAGGGGCGAGCCCACTCTCTCTCGATTGGAAGAGTCGGTCGAGTTGGCGCGCGAGCTCGGGGACAGCGAAAAGCTGGAACAACTCCTCCAGCGCACCATCGACGTTGCAGAAAAGTCGAACCAGCTTCACGAGGTCGTGTGGGCGTTGACCCAACTAGCTCAGCGTAAGAAAGACGCAGAAGACTGGGACGAAGCGCGCAAACTGCTTGCAGAAGCTGCACGCGTCGCTCCCAAGAAACAACGCTTCGAGTTGCGACTCGAAGTCGCGGACCTGCTGCACGATCGGCTCGGCAGTACGGCGGACGCGGCGAAGCTCTACGAAAAGCTCGCGCAAACGGCACCTTCGGATCCACGCACCTGGCGCCCGCTGGTCGACATCTACCGCTCGACCCAGAACTCCGAAAAGCTCGAAGCGTGTTTGTCCAGAGCGGAGGAACACGCCTCGGGCGACGAAGAGCGTTCGGCGTTGCGGCTCGAACGCATCCGTCTGATGATCGACGCCAAGCGCCACGCAGAGGCTGAAGAAGCGCTTCGTCGAACGCTCGAAGACCTTCCACACCATGGCGGCGCCACCGACCTGTTGATCGAAATGCTCGAAGAGCAAGAGCGGGTCGGCGAAGCGCAGTCACTGGTCGCGGAGTCCCTCACCGCCGCAATAGATCGCGGCGACGACGACGCGACCGTGCGCTACGCGCTCCGCCTCGGCGAAATTCACGAGATCGCGGAAGAGCCTGAAGAGGCCCTCGCCGTGTACAGGCAAGCACAAGCGGCCGTGCGCAAGAGTGAAGCACTGATCAATGCAGTGCTGCGCCTGCTGCCCGAAGAAGAGCGCGAGGAGAAAGCCAACCTGATCGAAAGCTTGATCCCCGCTGCCGATCCCGAACGTGCCGCGCCCTTGGCACTCACCCTCGCCGACTTGCGCGCAGAGCTGGACGACGACTCGGGCCAAGAGCGCGCGATGGAGCTTGGCTTCAAGTCGAACCCCGAAAACGACGACCTGCGAGCACGACTGGAAGCATGGTACCGCGAGCGTGATCACTGGTCCCCCCTGGTCGACTTGTTGATCGCGGATGCCGAACAGCGTCGGGTTCCCGAGGAAGCGCTCAATCGTTACCTCGAGGCCGCTACCATCTACGACCGGAACCTGGCCGACGCCTTTGCAGCTGGTGACGTCTTGCTCAAGGCGCTAGACCTCGCACCGACGTCACTCGTGATTCTGGAACCGCTCACCCAATACCTGACCACCTCAGGTCGAGGCGAGCAGGCGGTGGAAGCGCTGACGCGCGCCATCGACAGTGTCGAATCGCCTGACGACCTGCCTCCCCTCCATCACATGCGAGCCATCGCGCGCAGCCGGGCAGACGCGAGCAGCATGCGCGTCGTAGGAGAAGCGATCGACGACTTGGATGCAGCGATCAGTGCTGGTCGCCCCGATTGCGAAGCGCTGCTCGCAGATCTCCTGGAACAACACCGTCAGCTGGCATCCTCCGAAGGCGAATCCGAGGTCGAGCGAGGGGCCGTGTTGCGCCTGGCGAGTCTGCTGCCGACGATGGGTCGACCTGAAGAAGCCGTGTCCGTGTTGGTCGCGTGGACCGTATCCCAGCCAGACGACATCGAAGCCGTGAGGATGTGCGCGGAGCTCGCTGCCACACAACAAGACTGGCACGCCGCCACGGACGCTTACCTGCGCCTGTTCGACCTCTCCGAAGGCGCGGAGCGCATTGAAGCCGGGCTACGTTACGCAGACGCCCAGAGCCAAGCGGGTGACCCCATGGCCGCCCGAAGCGTGCTCGAACGACTGTACGGCGAACACCCGACGGACGAACGCCTCGGGGAACGATTGCGACATGCATACGAGAGTACAGGCGCCAATCGCGAACTGGCCGAGCTACTACTGAAGAACGCAGCCCAGACGGACGACGTAGAGCACAAGTATCGCTTCTTGATGGACGCTGGGGAGTTGCTCGTTGCAACAGGTGAACCCCATGCGGAGACCGTCAACGCCATGCGTCAAGCGCTCGAACTCAAACCCAAGGATCATCGAGCGACCCTCGCGTTGTCTCAAGGCTTGACGCTCCAGGGCGACATCGAAGGCGCGTGCGCCATTCTCGGCGAGTCGATGAAAGAACACGGCAAGCGACGCTCACCTCAACTTTCGCAGCTTCAACACGGAATGGCGCGCATCGCGCAAATCGCGCAAGACGACGAGGGGCGCCTGGCATGGTTGGAAGCGGCACTGCAAAGCGATCGCAAGAACGGGGTGGTCGCGAGTGAACTCGCCGTGTTCTCGATGAACCGCGGCGACTACGACACCGCCATCAAAGCGCTACAGCTCGTCACGCTACTCAAAGAAGACTGTCCCATGAGTCGCGCCGAGGCGTACTTGCTACAGGGTAAGATTTTCGAGGCACGCGGCGACAAGCGCAAGGCCGCACTATTGGCCAAGCGAGCCCTCACCGCCGACGGTGACTACGAGCCCGCTCGAGAGTTCTTGAACTCCCTCGGCCTGTAGCGGCCTCACTCTGTCGCGGCCTCGGTCAGTGAAGAATCGGGTCGCGGCCTCGGTCAGTGAAAAATCGGGTCAACCCACGCTTCCGAACAGCAGCGCGCAGTTGGTTCCACCGAAGCCGAACGAGTTCGACAAGACCACCGACAACGCACGCTCCCGCGTCTCGTGCGGTACCAAGTCGAGGTCGAGTTCGGCGATCTCAGGATCCACTACATCCAGGTTGATCGTCGGCGGCACTCGACCATCCCGCAGAGACAGCACGGAGATCACTGCCTCCAGACCGCCAGCTGCACCCAGTAAGTGTCCAGTCATACTCTTGGTGCTCGAAACCCACGGCGTTCCCAGAGCCGCGCGAATCGCGCGACATTCTTGCACGTCGCCAAAGCCCGTCGACGTACCGTGTGCATTGACGTAGTGGACCTGCGCTGGTTCGAGTCGTGCGCTGTTCAACGCCGCTTGGATGGCACGCCGAGCGCCCGCGCCGTCAGGAGATGGCTTGGTCAAGTGGTACGCGTCCGACGTCGCTCCCGATCCGAGAACTTCGGCGAGGATAGGCGCCCGCCGACGTTTGGCGGCCTCCATTTCCTCGAGCATCAAGATTCCAGCCCCTTCGGCGATCACGAAGCCATCACGGTCTCGATCGAAGGGGCGACTCGCCCGCTGCGGATCGTCATTGCGTGTCGATAGCGCGCGGAGCGCGGTGAATCCCGCCACGCCCAGCGGAGTAACGGCGGCGTCTGCGCCACCAGCCACCGCGGCATCTACCTCGCCGTACGCGATCAATCGCGCAGCGTCGGCGATGGCGTGCGCTCCCGAGGCACACGCGCTCGTATGGGTGTAGCTGGGGCCTTTGAAGCCGAACCGCATGGACACCTGACCAGGCGCGAGGTTGGCCAACATACCCGGCATGTAATAAGGCGACACCTTCGTCGGCCCCTTGCTCGCAAGCACGCCCATCGTCGACTCCGTCAGGCCCAAACCGAACAGCCCCACGCCGATCAACGTGGCCGTTCGCTCCCGAAGTTCGTCACTGGGTTCGAAGCCTGCCTGACGAATCGCCATCGTGCTCGCAGCGATCGCCAGATGAATGAAACGGTCGCCTTCCTTCAGCTTGCGCTTCTCGATGAACTGCAAGGGGTCGAAACCCGTGCATTCGCCTGCGATGCGAGATGGGTGTTCTGATGCATCGAACCCCTCGATGGGAGCGATTCCGCTTCGCCCCTCGAGCAGTGCCGACCACGTCGACTCGGTATCGAGTCCCATCGGGCTGACACAACCCGCGCCTGTAACTGCCACACGTCGCATGTTCACGGTCCGTCTAGAGGTAACCTCTTACCGACTCGCCGCGGAACTGAAGCAGCCGGTCGCGCCGTTCGCCCAGCGCCCCCGCAATTGACAAGAAAAGCAGATCCGATGCAAGCGCGTTACTGCGAAACCAAGGAACATTCCATGCGTGACCAAACGCGCTGACCGCGAACCGACCTTCGCACCCTGACCACTACCCGAACTTCGCAGGTCTTTTCGCGACCGCGCCTGAGCGATGCAAGTGCGGCGAGCCGACGTGCATTCGGCAGAAGCAGCAGATGTCTGCGTTTGCGGCAGCGGCATTTCGGCAGCGCTGACAAGCGCCGTGGGGTCGCGGTAAGAGTAGCAACGATGCAACTAGAACGCGTTCTGACGCTGCTGAGAGAGATCGCGCCTCTGGAACTAGCAGAGGAGTGGGACAACGTCGGGTTGCTGTTGAGCCCAACGCGGTCACCCGAAGTCGACCGCGTACTGTTGACCATCGATCTGACGGCGGCAGTGTTCGACGAAGCCGTTCAGTTCGGAGCGCAGTTGATAGTCGCGTACCACCCACCGATCTTCGCTGGACTCAAACGCATCACCAACGAAGATCGAACGGGCGCGCTCGTGCTCGGCTGCATCGAACGCTCGATCGCCGTCTACAGCCCCCACACCGCACTGGACGCGGCTCTCGGTGGTGTGAACGACTGGCTGGCGTCGGCGTTCGACCATCGCAGCGCGCGGGCTCTCGCGCCCAAAGGCGCACTGATCGGCGCGAGCGACGACTTGACGATCGGACAAGGACGCTTGATCGAGCTCAGCCGCCCAATAGACGCGAACGCGGCGATTGCCGCGGTCAAGCAGCACTTGCAACTGGAACGACTGCGGCACGCGATTTCTCACACGGCTTCGATCCAGACGGTCGCCTTGTGCCCAGGTGCGGGAGGCGCGCTACTCGCAGGGGTCGCAGCGGACCTGTATCTGACTGGCGAAATGCGCCACCACGACGTACTTGCCGCAACCGCACGAGGCACTCACGTCATTCTCACCGATCACACCAACTCCGAACGAGGCTACCTACCTAGCTTCGCCGAACGCATCTGCGCTCACGCGCCTCACGTGACGTGCCGCGTCGCGACTGTGGACGCCGATCCGCTCAGCATCGTTTGAGCACCGCGGCGCGGGCGCCGTGCCGACTCAACGCTCGGGCACTTCGCGGATCTCGATGCCGTCGCGCGAGATCTCTTTCGCCCCCGACTCGAGATAGGCTGGACTGTCGAACACGACGCCACCGCTCGTGCGCAGGGTGCAGTCGATGACGTGACGCTTGGCGGTCTTTGCGTAGTCGCAATATGGTGCCCCCCTCCACTCCGCACGCAGCTTCTTCTCGGACGCAAGCTCGACCACCAACTCGTAGCGCCCCGGATCGAGGGAAAAATTGATGCGAGTGTCCCCGTTCATCGGCAGCGCTTCTGGTTCTAGCTTCCTGACCACTGCAACGTCGAAGTCTTGGCTCACCCGACCGGCTTTGACTGTGACGTTCGCTTTCCCAATCGAGACGGGCTCGAGCTTGCTGCCTGCCCCACGAGCGACTCTGGCGTTGCGGGTAGTGATCGAAACGGGAACGTCATCCAAACGCTTGCCTTTTTCGTCGAGAACCGCGACGTCGAGGGGCACGGGCCCACCAGCGATGTCGATGCGCCCCAAATCCCCCGCTTCGATACTCTTGACGAGCCTACACACGACTTCAGTCGACCCGCTGACCCCAGACACGCTGCCTGTGAGCGTCCCATCCCCAGAACGAGCGCAAGTGAGCTGCCCGTTGGGGAGAACGCTAGCCAAGTCGGCTGGCTCGACACTGAAGGCGGTGTCTCCCTGATGCTGGGTGCGGGTGTTCTGGTCGTCCCACTTCCACACCAGAACCTGAACGGGATCGCTCGACAGCACCATCTCTACGATTTCGAGTTTGACGCGAGCGGGTGGCGACTCCTGACACGCAAAACACCACAGCAAACTCGCGAACACGAGCCCCATCGCAGCACGCGACCGCAAGTAACCAGAGCCAGCTTTGACGTTCATGATCGTGAGTGTCTCCATAGCGCAAACATGGCGGTAACCCAAGCCCAGACGCGCTACCGAGCGAGCTGACCCGATCAACGCAGCGTGACGAACTCTTCCGCCGAGGTCGGATGAATCGCCACGGTGCGGTCGAAGTCTGCCTTGGTCGCGCCGCAGCGCATCGCGACGGCAAACCCTTGCACCATTTCGTCGGCGCCCTTGCCCACGACGTGCAAACCCACGACGCGTTCTTCCTCGCCCACGACGACGAGCTTCATCGTTGTCTTCGCTTTGCGCTCGGTGAACGCGTCGTACAGGCTCGTGAACGTGCGAACGTAGGTCTTGACGCTTCCCTCGCCGTGACGAGCGATGGCATCCCGCTCACTCGCACCAACGGTTCCCACGGGGGGATGCGAAAAGACCACGGTGGGCACCATGTCGTAGTCGATGCGCGCTTGCTCCTGTCCATCGAACAAGCGATCCGCCAGGCGCCGCCCAGCCGCAATCGCCACTGGCGTCAGCGGATGGCGCCCAGTGACGTCACCCACCGCGTACACCCCTGTCACGCTGGTGTTCTGAAAGTCGTCAACACTGATGTAACCCCGTTCATCAGTCGCGACTCCCAGCGCGTCGAGGCCGAGGCCAGCACTAGCAGGAGCACGCCCGATTGCCCAAAGTAACTGGTCGAAGCCCTGGGTGTCCTTGCCGTCGCTCGTGGTCACCTTGAGCAAGCCCGACTCCATACGACTCACCCGTGTGGGCTCGGCCTGCGGATGCACCTCGACACCATTTTCGACCAGGTGGGCCATCAAGCGCTCACGTATCGTGTCGTCGAAGTGATGCAATACGTCGTCGTACCGCGAAAACAGGCAAACCTTGGTGCCCAGGAGCGCGAAGATGCCCGCGAGTTCCACACCGATGTAGCCCGTTCCCACAATCGCCACGTTGCGTGGTTGCTCTTTCAGTTCGAAAAAGCCGTTCGAGGTGATCCCGAGCTGTGCCCCGGGGATCTCAGGCACCTTGGGGTAACCGCCAACCGCAATCAAGACGTGAGGAGCAGACAAGCGACGCCCTCCCACCTCGACGGTTCCTGGTTCGGTGAGTCGACCACGTCCCACGACGAGCTCCACGCCATCCTTCTGCAGGTTCTTGGCGTAGACCCCGTTCAGAAACGCGATGTACTCGTCGCGCTTCTTCTTGAAACCCGACCAGTCGAACTTGCCGCGTTCCGCCTTGAACCCGTACGCTACAGCGGACTGCAACGTCTCACCGACCGTTGCGGCGTTGAACATCACCTTCTTCGGAACGCACCCGACGTTCACACACGTCCCGCCGAGATTGCGCGGCTCCACGAGCGCAACCCGGGCGCCGTGGGCGGCGGCTCGCCGAGCGGCGGCTATGCCACCGCTACCTCCGCCGATCACGATCAAGTCGAAAGAAGATTTCATGGATTCCGAACGCCTCTCTGATGCTGCTGGGGGAGCTGAATCGATCAAGTCAACTGCGCTGCGCTGAGCAGCTTCGCCAGGCTTCTACCGCAAGCTCACGAGACTACAAAGGCGAGCCGCAGAAAGGCGCGCCTAGCCGCGAACGCAGGTTTTTTGGCTGGATGCCGCGCTCGCGTCAAAATCGCGTGGCGATGCGACATCCCGCACGAAATCGGAGCATTAGGCCCCTGTCCTCACGGCTGGCTCGGGCGCTCGCCAGCCGTTCCAACTCTTTGCTCGGAGCTCTGACGGTTTGCTTGGCGGTTTCCAGTGCAACCGCCTGCGGCACGGGTAGAGCAAGCCAACCGTCCAACCCCCAGTCGGTGTCCCCTCCCGCGTGGGACAGTCGGGCAGACCAGAGTTTGCTCCTCGGCGGAGGCAACGACTGCATCGGCTGGCTTCATCGTTTGGGGATCGCCTATCAGCCGCTGCCCCCCACCCGTGGGGTGCAAACTCCCGTGCATGTCACAGGCCCGATCGGCGGCATTCAGTACACCAGTAATGGCAAGTCCGGACTGACTGCGGACTGTCGACTGATCCTGGCTCTCGACTGGAGCGCGCGTGCATTGGCTCCTCTCGGCGTGACCGAAATCCGACACTCGGGCGCCTACGTGTACCGCACGACGCGGAGCGGCCGACCGAGCCTGCACGCCAAAGGACTGGCGCTCGACGTGCACGGTGTTCAGTTCGGTCAGTACACCCACTGGGTCGAACAGCACTACCAGCGTGGTGAGAACACTGCCTGTTTCGACGATTCACCCGCGCTCAACCAATTCGAGTGCCAGCTACGACAGCTTCGCTTGTTTCGCGAGCTGATCACTCCGAACCACAACAGAGACCATCACGACCACTTGCACCTAGGAATCTCTCCGCTCGACTAGCGGTGGCGGGTCGAAGGTTCACGCGCGAGACTACAGGCCCAACAGGCGCAGCTTCTCGTCGCATTCGCGACAGGCAGCGTCGAATCCACTCTGGCTTCGCGCGAGATCTGCCAGCGCGGCGCGTCCCAACGTGGCTGCGACGATGGCGTTGGTGCTGCGCCTAGCGAGCACTTCGACCAAGCCTGCCAGCTCACGCTTGAGCGCGGCGTCACGTTCACTCGACACCAGCAACCCCCGAGACCTCTCGCGCGTGGTCAACTCACGACAGATCTCGACAACGCGGCGTGCGTCCTCCTGCTCTGCCCCGACGAGCGTGGCTCGTACGTCGTCCACACGCAAAATCAGCTCCGCGAAGGTCATGCCGTGGGCGTCGACCATCAACGGTCCGACGTCAAGCGATTCCAATTGCACCCATCACACAGCTGGCAGTGTCGGCGCTCAGTCTTCAGAAACCCACGCTGAGGTCCAAACGCACTCCCTCGAACGGCGGGAACACACGACAGATGCCAGAAACACATCGCAAACCACCCTGTCGCTGGCCCGCGAACAGCATGAGTGACGCGGGCCCAGTAACCCACGGAGCCCATGTCAGCCTGTCGCGCAGTTCATAGCGAACCTGACCGTTGAAGTAGAGATCGGGGAACGCAGGATTTTCGTCGTACTCGAAGCCGAACGCCAGATTCAGCTGGGGTCCCCACTGAAAACTCGTGCTGGTCGTGCCTTGGAGCCACGGTTCCACTGGCCCCCCGAGCGTTTGTCGACGCCGCCGATGCCAGCCTTGGAACTGCAATGCGTTTTGAGCGGGCAGTTGAATCACCCAATCGTAGCGCGTGTAGAGTTCACGGTAGAACACTTCCGTCGGGTTGCCGTCAGCGTCGCTGAGTCGACGCTGGGTGTCGTCGAAACGGGCTCCGACCATGATCTCTGCATGTGAACGGTCCTGGAAGGACAGCTGCGTCCCTTGCCCCAAGTCCCACACGCTGTTCAGGTTCTGGTCACTGGTGTCGCACGTGCCAGCGGCCGCGCTCTCTGCCCACGAATCGTAGCGCCCGAGCCAGCCGAACACACTTTGCCTGTCGGCCACTTGAAGGTCGACTCTGGCACGCCCGCCCGTCACGCACGTGTTGAACCCCTCGAACTCGGTATCGTTGTAAACGGGCAGCGTGGTGGGTGGTGAGTTGTACTGCACCGTCGAAAACTCTCTCGCTTGCCCGATGTCCACGTTCGCGGCCAGTGGGTAGAAGCGTCGATAATGTTTACCTTCGACAGTAATCGTCGCTGGGTCCACGTGCAGGTTCCAGCTCGCGTATAGCGCGTCGCCCTCCACTGATTGATCGGCGACGGCATCGAGCGTGCGAAAGTCGTGAAGTCGCTGGTGTGCGTACTCGACGTATAGAGCGCCCATTTCGCCCAGATTCGGAACGTCCAGAGCGGCCCCAGCGGTATCCAGTGTTCCCGCTGAACGCACTAGATCCGCCGACAGAGACTCGCATCCGCGCCCGACGTCGTAACACTGCCTCAATACGCGAGACCCCGCGATGGACAGCGCGAGCGGTTTCGCCCGAAACTCGGCCTCTACCCCCAAGATCGTATCGGGCGCGAAGTTCGGCGGCGGATCCGGCACCAAGTCTGAACTCACCCGATAGGGCATTCCCAATTCAGTGAACCGGGAGAGGCCCTCGCGCACTGACGACGTGGTACCGAGGTGGCGCCCGCTTGCCAGGTCGACTCGAAGAGGGTTGGCGGTCCCCGCCAGTCCCGTGAGTTTGACACGCAAAGGTTCACCGCGGATGCGTCCCGTCACCCGCGCACCGCGGATCGTAGTGTCCGCGGACAACTCGTCCTCCTTGCGGACACTCAGCACCAGGCCACGTCCGAACTGCGCGTAGAAGTCGCCCAGTGTGAGTTCTATTGCTGGTGTGGAGTAACCGACGAAGAAGCGACTGGGCGTGTTCCAGTGCACGTAACGATCGGACAGTTCGTTGCCAGCCATCGCGAGTTGGCGAACGAAGGACGCGCCGTCCTCGGCATCGTAGCCGTCGCTCCCGGAACCGCGTTCGTTCAGCAGGCGTAGCGCGATCTGCGTCGGTCCAGGCGCGGCGAAGAACCACGCGCTGTCCAGACGCAGCCCCAGTTGCCAGCTGCGCCAATTGGCACTCGCGTCGACGGTGTTCGACAGCACCCCCCAGTCGTCGTCCGCTGCAGACGCGACGTCGCCTCGCGAGTTGCGATTGTCGAAGTTTTGGATCACCCGCACGCTCTCGGTGATCGCCACTTGCGCAGGATCGCCGTCGATGGGCGGAGTGTCCAGCGCACTTGCAGTCGCGCCCCAGCTCAACGCGCAACCGATGACACCCAACGCTCGCGGCACTGCGCCAGTAGCGAAACTCCTGCGCTGGGGTGCCATCGGCCCATGCTAGTGCACAGGGCGCTGCGGGCCAACGTCGTTCGCGGTGACTCAGCGCTCGAGCAAAGCGTCGATGGCTGGCCACAACGACTCGGGCTCGAAGCCTTCCAGTTGCAGCACGATCTCCATCGTACGTGTGTCGAGCACCATGTTGAACGGCTGCAACTGCGGATGGGAGTACGCACCCATCGCGAAGCTCTCGTCGTAGCCAAAGGGGAAGTCGACGTCGAATCGTTCACTCCACAGTACCGCCTCGTCGACTCCCGCCGGGTCGCGTCGAATATCCTGAAAAATGGTTCCGAGTGCCCTCAGCCCAGCTCCTCGACGTCGTTCGATCTCCTCCGCGAACGGTGGATTGGTCGCCCCGCCGTACTCCGTGGCGCACGAGGTACACCAAACCGCGGCAGTGTTCACCACGAGCAACTGATGTTCGCTCGCGTCAGCATCCCAAAAGTCCGAAAAACAAATCGGGCCGACCTGCTCTTCGTCGTAACCCGCCGCGCTCGGGTCGAGCCAACCCATCACGCACAAGTCCGCGGCGATGTCACCCACCCTGTTGCCGTAGGGTCCGGCAGGATAGTCATCCCCCGACTGTGAATCGGCTGCCTCAATCGCCTGCAGCAAGTCGGGGGGGACATCCTCGTTGCTACGCGAGCCGCACCCTAGGACAATCAATCCCAAGCCGACGACGCCGCCGCGGTAGAGCGCGCTGGGAAGACCCCAGCAGGAAATTGCGGAGCGAAACGCACGCATGGTCAGTCGTCGGCTCGCACGACGGCCAACATTCCCAGTTGCGGGATACCTTCATCATCCGCGGTCACCAGGTGTTCACCATCGTCGCTGACATAGCCTGAGCTCACCTTGGCCCAGTCGCCGTACAACCCCCAGGCGTTCGCCGTGTCCGTGATGTGAAGGTAAAAATCGACGGGCGTCCCGGGCTCTAGCTCCGCGCCGTCGGGCATCGGCACGCTGAGCCGTGCGGCAGGACAAAAGGATGTCTTGAGCGGCCCCACCCCCACCACGGCGATCGGCATCCCACGCTCGAGCATTGGCGAGAGGGCCTCAGGCCAGTCGTCGGGATCGGCAAACGTTCCCGCAACGAACCGTTCCGCCTCGTCCTCGGGAAACGTGAGCAAGTCGAGCTCGATGCTCGTGCCTTCGACCAGGCTCAGCTCGACGCCCGCGGAGCTGACCGTCTCTCCGGGCTCGAACACGTCTCGCCCCGCGGTCAGGTTCAACGTGCGCTGCACGCCCAGTTCGAACTCGGGACCACCGTCGAGTAGCCTCGCAAACTGCCCCACTCGCAGACCATCCCCATACTTGAACGCCAGGCGTTGCGCCTCGACGGACCCGTCGGGCACGGGAACTAGCGCGAAACCCAACTCATCAGTGGTGCCGAAAATGCAAACGTTGACGGCGCACGCCTGAGCATGGGTATTGGGCACGGGTTCACGCTGCTCGTCGAGCACCTGCCCCGTCAGCCGCTCGAAGTCCTGGGGTTCGCTTTCGTCTTCGACATAGGGGACGTCGCACCTGAACGCTGGCTCGATGTCCGGATCTTCATCCCGACCGATCGGGCTCGTGTCCCCCTGATCGCGTTCGTCATCGTTGTTCCCCGGCTCGTCGAGATCCGTTCCGCCGGCAACGTCTTGCTCGGAGCCGCAGGCTGCCAGGCCTGCACAGGCGCTAAGCAACACAGCAACGCCAAACGATCCCAGTCGCCTGCGCCGCCGCAGCGCGGCGCGACCAGCACAGGCCATGTGCTCAGATCGAGCTACTGCCATCGCTCTCATCCTCGTGAAACTCATGATTCGGATCTACGCCCCGATTTCGGGGATCCACAGCCCAATCATGCCACAGCCCCCGCTAACGGCGTTGGCTCGACCCAGACGGGTTCACGTCGGAATCGGCCGCTGCACTGCAGCGTCATCGGAAGTTCATAGCATTACGGTAGGTTGGGTTGCGCGATCCGCGATTGCGGCCCTAAGCTGCGCGTCCTGCGAACTACCGAAATCTCGGGATGTGCGCCGTTCCCGGTCGCCAACCCAAGGGAATCGGCGCGGAGAGATTTTAGGGCGGCAAAAACTCGTCGTTTGGAATATTCAGCGGCCACCGTCGAGCGGTCGCCCATTCGCGAACACCCTGACTCCCCGGGCTACGCACCTCGAAACCCTGCGGTGGGACGCTGCGCGAGCGGATGAAACCAAAACCATCAGATGACGCATCCCATCTCGGCCGCGCTTTGGCGTGCGGCCCGCAGATGACTGCTAGACGGTCGAATAGACAGCGAGAATTCGATGGCCACATACACAATCAAGAAGGGGTTGGACCTGCCCATCAGTGGCGCGCCGCAGCAAAAGGTCCTCAGCGAGCCGAAGATCACTCGGGTCGCCATCGTCGCCGACGACTACCCGGGCATGAAGCCCCGAATGGCGGTGCAAGAGGGTGACACGGTCGCTCGCGGTCAGCTCCTGTTCGAGGATCGTAAGACCGAGGGCGTGCGCTACACCGCACCTGGCGCCGGCAAAGTCATCGGCATTCACCGAGGCGAGCGTCGCGCTCTTCAGTCAATCGTCATCCACCTCAGCGAAAGCGAACAGGCGGGTGCCCCAAAGTCCGACGAACTTCACAAGTTCGAGACCTACTCGAGCAAGAACCCGCGCTCACTCGGACGCGACGAGATCGTCGCACTGTTAGTCGAGTCGGGGATGTGGACCGCCTTGCGAAAGCGCCCGTTCAGCAAGGTCCCGGAGCCCAGCAGCAGCTGTTCGGCCCTGTTCGTGACCGCCATCGACAGCAACCCGCTCGCGCCCGATCCGAGCGTGGTGATCGGCGAGCAGTCTGATGCGTTCGCCCTGGGTCTCGAGCTGCTCAGCAAGCTGACGGACGGCCCCACCTATGTATGCGTTCGCGCAGGCGCGAAAGTCGACGTCGGTGACGCGAAGGTGTCCGTCGAGGAGTTCTCCGGGCCCCACCCATCGGGAACGGTTGGGCTGCACATCCACACTCTGCACCCAGTCAGCCGCTCGCGAACCGTTTGGCACGTCGGCTATCAAGACGTGATCGCCATCGCGAAGCTGTTCGACACGGGCGTGCTCGACGTCACCCGCACGATCGCCGTCGCGGGTCCCGTCGTCGAGAAGCCACGCCTGGTGAAGGTCCGTTTGGGAGCCGACGTCGACGACATCGTCGAGCGCGAGTTCGACGGCGCTGGGGATGGCGTCCGCCCCATCAGCGGCTCCGTACTCAGCGGCAAAAAGGCGTTGGGCGGAACGCCGTTCGGCTTCCTGGGTCGCTATCACAACCAGCTCAGCGTGATCAAAGAAGGCCGCGAACGCGAGTTACTCGGCTGGCTCGGCGCAGGTGGCAACATCTTCTCGGTCGTCCCACTGTTTCTCTCCAGACTGTTCGGCGGAAAGAAGTTCGATTTTACGACCACCACGAACGGCTCCTCCCGCGCCATGGTTCCAATCGGAGTCTACGAACGCGTGATGCCTATGGACATCCTGCCAACGTTTCTGTTGCGCTCCTTGGTCTCCGGGGATGTCGAACGCGCGGAACAACTCGGCGCCCTCGAGCTGGACGAAGAAGATCTCGCGCTGTGCACCTTCGTGTGTCCCAGCAAGACCAACTACGGAATGATTCTCAGAAGAAACCTCCAAACCATCGAGGAGGAAGGCTGAATGTTACGTCAGCAATTGGACAAGCTTGCGCCCCTGTTCGAAAAGGGCGGCAAATACGAGCGGCTCTACCCGATGTACGAGGCCGCCGACACGTTCCTGTTCACACCTGGCCAAGTCACCAAGGGTGACTCCCACGTCCGCGACGGGCTCGATCAGAAGCGCTTGATGTTCACGGTCGTGATCGCGCTTCTACCGTGTTTCCTGATGGCCATGTACAACACGGGTCTGCAGGCACACACGGCGATCGCGGCAGGCGCGCAGCCGCTGGACAGTTGGCAGACGGAGTTGTTCCTGGCACTGGGCCTGGGTACCGACCCGAACGACCTGGTGGCGAACTTCGTGCACGGCGCGATGTACTTCTTGCCGATCTACATCGTGACGATGGCGGTGGGCGGACACATCGAGGCGGCTTTCGCAGTCGCACGCCGTCACGAGATCACCGAGGGCTTCCTGGTGACGGGCGCACTTCTGCCTTTGACCCTGCCCCCGACCATCCCACTATGGCAGGTCGCGCTCGGCATCGCCTTCGGCGTAGTCTTTGCCAAAGAAGTGTTCGGCGGCGTCGGGATGAACTTCCTCAACCCCGCGCTGACGGCTCGCGCGTTCCTCTTCTTCGCGTACCCTGCGGACATGAGCGGCGACACGCCGTGGATCGCAGCCGACTTCCTGGGAGTTGATGGCTTCACGGGCGCCACGTTGCTGGCGCAGTCGGCGGTCGACGCCACCGCGACCGCAAACGGAGACTGGATGAGCGCGTTTCTCGGCCTCATCCCAGGCTCCATGGGAGAGACCTCGACTTTGGCCTGCTTGATCGGTGCCGGCATCTTGATCCTGACCAAGGTCGGGTCTTGGCGCACGATGGCGGGCGTGGCGGCAGGTACGTTTGCGATGAGTCTGCTCCTCAACTCCATCGGCTCCGACACCAACCCGATGTTCGCCGTCCCGTTCGAATGGCACATCGTGCTCGGCGGGTGGGCCTTCGGCACGGTCTTCATGGCTACGGACCCAGTGTCGTCCGCGTTCACCAACGCGGGTCGGCTGCTCTATGGCCTCGGGATCGGCGTGATGGTCGTGTTGGTTCGCGTGGTCAACCCCGCGTACCCAGAGGGCATGATGCTGGCGATTCTGTTCATGAACATGTTCGCCCCATTGCTCGATCACTTCGTGGTCGAAGCCAACATCAAACGGAGGCTCGCCCGTGCAGCATAGCGTTCGCTACATCGTGATGTTCGCAGCGGCCATCTGTGTCGTTTGCTCCATCTTCGTCTCCAGCGCAGCGGTTCTTCTCAAGGACCGCCAAGAGGAGAACAAGGTCCTCGACCGCATGAGCAAGGTGCTCACCGTCGCGGGGCTGATCGAAGACGACGAGCAACCCACTGCAGACGACGTTCGCAGTCGCTTCGAGGCCAACATCAAGCCCATCGTCGTGGAACTCGAAAGTGGAGAGATCGCCGAAGACATCGACGCGAAGACGTTCGACCAGCGCGCTGCGCGGGGTGACCCAGACCGCAGCACCGAGGCCCCGACCAACGCGGCAAAGGTTCAGCGACTCCCCAAACACGCCTTGGTCTACCAAGTGAAGAAAGGCGACGACGTCGAAGCATTGATCTTCCCCATCGAGGGCAAGGGTCTGTGGTCGACGCTGTACGGCTTCATTGCCCTCGACGAGGACGTGATGACCATCAAAGGCATCACCTTCTACGAACACGGAGAAACGCCCGGTCTCGGTGGTGAGGTCGACAACCCCAGCTGGAAGGCTTTGTGGCCCGGTCGCAAGGCGTTCTCGCAAGACTGGGAGCCAAAAATCGAGGTCAAGAAGGGTCAAGCCGGGCCCGTCAAGGACGACCCGTATCACGTCGATGGTCTATCGGGCGCGACCATCACCAGCCGAGGCGTGACGCACTTGGTTCAATTCTGGTTGTCTGATGACGGCTTCGGCCCGTATCTGGACAAGTTCCGCAAAGAAAAGGGGATCCGATGAGCAAGACGAAGGAAACGCTACTCGACCCGTTGTTCAACAACAACCCGATCGCCCTGCAGGTGCTCGGGATCTGCTCAGCGCTGGCGGTTACCACCAAGATGGAAACCGCGGTCGTGATGAGCTTGGCCGTGATCGCGGTCACTGCCCTTTCGAACGTGGCAGTGAGCTTGGTTCGGAACTACGTGCCTTCCAGCATCCGCATCATCGTGCAGCTGAGCATCATCGCCTCGCTGGTGATCATCACCGATCAGGTGCTCAAGGCCTTCGTTTACGACATCAGCAAACAGCTGAGCGTGTTCGTCGGGTTGATCATCACCAACTGCATCGTGATGGGCCGAGCGGAGGCGTTCGCCATGCAAAATCCGCCAGCCGCGAGCCTGATCGACGGCATCGGCAACGGCCTGGGGTATTCGGTCGTGCTGCTCGCCGTCGCCGTGTTTCGCGAGCTGTTCGGCACGGGCAAGTTGTTCGGCATCACCATCCTAGCGCCCGTGAACGAGGGAGGCTGGTACGTACCGAACGGACTCATGGTGCTCGCCCCCGCCGCGTTCTTCCTGATTGGGGTGTTCATCTGGGTCGTCCGCGCCAAGCGTCCCGCCCAGATTGAAGAGGATTTCTCCACGGAAGAGATGTTGCACCTCAGCCACAAAGGCGACTGGCGCTGGGCCACCGCCAAGCAGGAGCACTGACGATGGAAGCACTACTCAGCATCGCTACCAAAGCCATCTTCGTCGAGAACATGGCTCTAGCCTTCTTCTTGGGCATGTGCTCGTTCCTCGCCGTATCCAAGAAGGTCAGCACCGCGATCGGCTTGGGTTTCGCGGTGATCTTCGTGTTGGCGGTCACGACCCCGCTCAACCAGCTGTTGAATCAGGCCATCCTCAAGCCGGGTGCGTTGGAGGCCGTCGGGCTCGGCGGCTTGGATCTTTCGTTCCTCACCTTCCTGACGTTGATCGGGACCATCGCCGCGACCGTTCAGATCGTGGAGATGACGCTCGATCGTTATGCGCCCGCTCTGTACAACGCGCTCGGTGTGTTCCTGCCGCTGATCGCCGTCAACTGCGCGATCTTGGGTGCGTCGCTGTTCATGGTGGAGCGCGACTACAATCTCGCCGAGAGCACAGTCTTCGGCCTGGGCTCAGGCATCGGATGGATGCTGGCCATCGTCGCACTCGCTGCGGTGCGCGAGAAACTACGCTACTCGAACATCCCGCCACCGCTTCGCGGCCTCGGCGCCACCTTCATCATCGTTGGGCTGATGAGCCTCGGCTTCATGGCGTTCTCAGGCATACAGCTCTGATTCACCGCTCATCGAGAAGCAAGAAACTAGGAAGCAATAGATGGAAACCATTCTTCTAGGCGTAGCCGGTTTCACGGTCATGATTCTGGCGCTGGTCGCAGTCCTGTTGGCGGCCAAGGCCAAGCTCGTCCCCAGCGGCGAGGTTGCCATCACGATTAACGATGACTCCGACAAGGTGCTCCGCACCAACGGTGGCACCACGCTGCTCAACACGCTCTCAGCCAACAAGATCTTCATCCCGTCGGCATGCGGCGGCAAAGGCAGCTGCGGCGTGTGCACGGTGGTGGTTCGCGAAGGCGGCGGAGCGATCCTGCCCACCGAACTGAGCCACATCAGCCGCGGCGAGGCCCGAGAAGGTTGCCGCTTGTCCTGCCAAGTCAAAGTGAAGCAGGACATGAAGATCGAGATCCCCGCTGAGATCTTCGAGGTACGCAAATGGTTGTGCAAGACCAAGAGCAACCACAACGTCGCCACCTTCATCAAAGAGCTGGTGCTCGAGTTGCCTGAAGGCGAGGACGTGCCGTTCCGCGCGGGCGGCTACATCCAGATCGAGTGCCCTCCTCATGACCTGAAGTACAAGGACTTCATCATCGAGAAGGAGTATCACGGCGATTGGGACAAGTTCAATTTGTGGCGCTACGAGTCACACGTCACCGAGAGCGTCACTCGCGCGTATTCGATGGCGAACTGCCCAGACGAAAAGGGCATCATCATGTTGAACGTTCGCGTTGCAACCCCACCGCCTCGCCGCGACGATCTGCCTCCGGGCATCATGTCCTCGTACATTTTCGGTCTCAAGCCGGGTGACGAGGTGACGATATCGGGTCCGTTCGGAGAGTTCTTCGCCAAGGAGACGGACAATGAGATGGTGTTCATCGGCGGCGGTGCTGGCATGGCTCCCATGCGTTCGCACATCTTCGACCAATTCCGTCGCATCAAAACCAAGCGCAAGGTCAGCTTCTGGTACGGCGCACGCAGCTTGCGCGAGGCCTTCTACGTCGAAGAGTTCGACAAGATCCAGGAAGAGAACGACAACTTCACGTGGCACCTGGCGCTGTCAGACGCGCTCCCCGAGGACAATTGGAAAGGCTACACGGGGTTCATTCACCAGGTGTTGCACGACGAGTACCTCTCCAAGCACGCCTCTCCCGAGGACTGCGAGTACTATCTCTGTGGCCCGCCGATGATGAACGACGCAGTCACGAACATGTTGCTCGACCTCGGCGTGGAGCGCGAGAACATCATGTTCGACGACTTCGGCGGCTGACGCGGAGTCGAGAACCCGTCACGACGAGGGGCGCCAATCGGCGCCCCTTCTTTTTACGCAGCGGCGTCCTGCTGTTTCAGCACACTCCGCTTCTGCTCGTGTGTGACGGCGGCTCGCCGAGCGCGCGACGCGGAATCTAACCTACAACGAGAAGCCGAAGGTCAACTCGGGATACCAGCCATCACACTGCCAGTAGGTGTCGTCGCACGCCAGGAACCTCTCGTAGATGGCGCCGATACCCAAGTAGCTTCCACTGTCGGAAACGAAGTACCCACCCAAACGCACTCCGACGCTGTCCAGATCGTCGAACCCGTCCGTGAAGAAGTAATGACGGTAGAACGTGCCGACGTAGGGTTTGAGCACTGGCACGAAGTACAGCACGTAGCGTAGTTGCGGCGTCGTCGTGTAAACGGTCGGATCGTCGAGAAACCACACGTCGGCGTCCAACCCGAGCGAAAGTCCATCGAGCACGAAGTAGCTCGCGCCCGCCCCCAACACCAGGTAGTCGCTGTCGCCAACCGACGCGCTTCCGATCATCAACGTCAGGCCGAGACTACCCTTGCTGAACGGCCCCGAGTAAACGCCGGGTGGCTCGTCCGAAGGTTCGTATGTGGGCTCTAGGTCTGTCTCGGGGGGGTAGGACTCAGGCTGGGTCTCACGGTAACCCGACTCATCGTCGGGCGGACTCGAGTCATACGAGTTGGTGTCCGCAGCGTCGTCCTGTGGCTCGTGAGCATGCTCCGTGGCGTCGGAACCCGCGCTATCCTCGTCCTGGGCCGAATCGATAGGTTCTTCCGCGGTTTCATCCGAAGATTCCTCGTCCTGGGCCGAATCGATAGGTTCTTCCGCGGTTTCATCCGTGGGTTCCTGATTTAGTTCCTGCGCAAACGCCACGTCGGCAACGCTCGTCACGCCGAACGCCCACGCCGTGCACATCAACCCCACGACGGGTCGTAGGCGCGAAAACCGCGCACTGAGCCTCCGCGTGTCGAGCCTGAGTTCCGTTCGAAGTCGTTCGTCACACCCCATGTTCGTTCCTCCAACCAGCGTGTCGCCAAATCCAGATAGGTAATGCGGGGAGGATGTGCAAGGCGGAACACGAATCGCCTGCCTTCCCACTACTTGCGACGTGTGTGCTCGGGCCACGAGCGTGGACCGTTCACCCAATGTGGACACTCCCGTCGCGGGTTCGAGGCGCCGCTGGCTCACCGCTCCCCAACCCTCTCCCGGGGCGAGACGCACGCTCGCACCCCAACCCGCTCGGCGAGTCTACAGGACAGCCCGCGTCGAATGGTCGGCCAATGCCGACGTTTCGAACGAACGATCGTCGTGCGCACGGCAACCGCGACCACGCCAAGTTTCGCCCATGTGCTAGCAATTCTGCTGCGAACTCGCGTTTCGTGACACTAGAGTCTTGGATGATCTGATGCGCGAGCGATGCTCCATCGTCCGCGATGTTGCCGCGTCTGCCCGTAGCGTTCAGGAACCCCCTTCATGTCTCCTCCCCGCGCTGGCCTGACCCCCCGAGCCAAGGTTCTTCTACCCCTCTTCCTGATCACGCTGCTGGTCGTGTCCTACTTCCGCGTGTGGCGCGGAGACGCCAAGACACGTTTCCAGGGTCAGACCATGGGCACCACGTACCACGTCATCATCGGCGCGGACGCGGACGGACGCCGAGACGGGTTGAACGAAGCCCTGCAGGCCGAGCTCGATCGCCTCGAAGCGCTGATGTCGACCTACCGAGCCGACTCGGAACTGATGCGCCTGAACCGTCAGCCCGCCGGGCAGGCCATGCCGCTTTCTCCACACACCGCGAGAGTGCTGGCCGCAGGAAAACAGATCAGTCAGGCGTCGAACGGCGCATTCGACATCACCGTGGGTCCGCTCGTGGCGGCCTGGGGTTTCGGCGCAGGTGCACAGGTCACACCGCCCACGGACGACCAACTGAGCCAGATTCGCAAGCGCATAGGCTACCAGCAACTCGAGGTGAGCGAGTCTCCGCCGAGCGCGACTAAGCAACGCTCCGACTTACAACTGGACTTGTCGGCGATCGCCAAAGGTTACGCCGTGGACGAACTCGGTGTCTTGCTCGAGCGGCGCGGAATCCACGACTACTTGGTGGAGGTAGGTGGCGAGCTGAAAGCCGCTGGCGAAAAGAGTGAGGGACGGCCCTGGCGCGTAGGGATCGAAGTTCCCGACGCCGACGTGGCAGAAGCACCAGATGCGAAGCGCGGCGTGAAGCAAGCCGTCGAGCTGCGTGATCTGGCGATGGCAACGTCGGGCGACTATCGCAACTACTACGAGAGAGATGGAAAGCGCATTTCTCACACCATCGATGCGCGCAGTGGCCGTCCGATAACCCACGCCTTAGCCTCGGTCAGCGTGCTTCACGAGAGCGCCATGATGGCGGACGGCTACGCGACGGCGCTGAACGTCCTGGGTCCCGACGAAGGAATGGCGCTCGCTGAGAAACTCGACCTGGCGGTGTATTTCATCGTCCGCAGCGGTGACGCCTTCGAGACGCGCTCGAGCGCACGTTTCTCCGAATTGGCTAAGCCAGTTAACCGTTAACAGCTACCCATGCGTCACCAGCCTGCCCTGGCGCCGCGCTAGATCGGCATTCGGTCACGAGCGGACGCTGAAATTTCGGCATCCCATGCCGCGTAAACACCTGAAAATCAAGCATTCCTCGAAACACCAATGAGCCTGCTGGGCCGTCGGCTTGCCGTGTGCTCCTAGGCGGTAGCGTTCGGAGCGAGGTCATCCCATACTGGGGTCGTGCTCACGTTTCTCGTCACACTCGGCTTTTTCTTGCTCGTCGTCGCTGCCATGGCCGTGGGCGTGATGCTGACGGGCAGGAACTTGAAAGGGTCCTGCGGCGGAGTCGGGGGCAGTGCTTGCGTGTGTGGTCCCGAGCGACGCAAACAGTGCGAGACCAAGGGCGTTCCTCATGCAGACGTACCCATCGACCCGAACGCGTTGGCGCGCAAGTAAACCGCAACAGGGGAGCTCGACTTGGCGCTGCGCCTGCGAAGCTCGCCTGCGTAGTCGGGATGGCGCAAGGCACTGTCGCACCCGGTCAAGCAGAGCGCGCACGTTCGCCCAAGTGACGACCAACTCGATTCGCGCTTTGGGCACGCACCTCGGCCCAGAGTTCCGTTGCTCGATGATACGAGCGGGTGGCGGTAACTTCACCCGCGAAAAGAAATGCCGAACAAGAAGAAACCCAAACGCAAGAGGAAGCCTGCGTGGCGGGCCATCGTGCCTGGCGGCAAGATACTGCCGAGCATGACGTTCGATGAGCTGCGCGTCATGAAAGAGTCGCATCGCCTGCTGACGCAAGAGTTCAAGGGGCCGCCGGCAATTGGACGATCGATCCGCGCGTTCCGCATGTTGCAGCTGTTCGGCGCAGCGTGCGCCGTCGAGGGTAAACACCCGGCACTCACCCGCTGCACCAAGGAGCTCGACGCGCTATTCGGCAAAGACGCGGCGTTCGCTGAGGGTCTGTTCGTTCCCAGCTGGGTGCTGATGAACTTTCCGTGTGGTCCGGGGGAGCTCACGGCGCTCGATCACTTCGAAAGCTTTCTCGACGGCACCAGCCAGCTGGAGCGTGTGCGGCCGTTCATCGAGGCGGCTCGCGCTAGTCGGCTTGGTCTGTACCAAACCGTACTGCGTTCGACTGAGCTGGCGCGCTTTCGCGAGCTGTTCACCGACCGCGTGATCGACATGACCCCGCAATTCGACGCGGGCGAGCCCGGAGAAATCGTCCTAGGCCGCTTGATGGTGCTCGACGGCCAAACCTACTTCTGGGGCGGCGTGAAAATCTTTCCCCCGAGCGCTCTCCAAATGGTTCAGAACATGGTGCTCGACAAGTTGCTCGCCTTGGACTGGGTCGACTATGCACAGTCCGGCTCCGAGCTAACGCCCTCGTACGAGAAGTTCATGCGGCTCGCGGGGCCATATTGGATGTCGGTCGTGGCGACCAACGAAGAACTGCCCGTCCTAGATCCCGATCACTACCTCAGCTACCTGGACGCCGACGCTGCGTCCGGTCCCGACGCCGAAACATGACACCCGCGCCGCAGTACGC
>CBFGUG010000086.1:0-35028 GCA_965651905.1 uncultured bacterium
TCTCGAAGGACCGTACGACTGCGAGCTTCAACAGCTTCTTCGACATGCTCGGAGACGAGCGTACTCGTCGCATCGAGTTCGTCGCTAGCGACAAGTGGCAAGCCTAAGGCTTTCGAACCTACGAACACGCCGAAATCGCCCTGTACCATGCGCTCGGAGACCTACCCGAGCCCGATTGGATCACCCAAAGATTCGCCTGAGGAGACACAAAGACGTGCACGTACTCGGAGAGCCCTGACAACGACGACACACGGCGTGCGCGAAGGCAAGGCCCAGCTGATTAGAGGGAGCCGCCATGGGACGCGCCCCGACTTCCCCAAGAAAGCCGACTCAGAGGGGTTGAAGACGTGCTGCGGGGCGTCTGCTGAGCCCTTGTGAAACGGCTCGAATGGGGCAGTCCACAGGCGTGGGTGGGGATGACCTGTGGACATTAATTTCCTCTGGGTTAGCTGTGGATAACCTCGAATCGGCAGGAAAGTGGCTGGATCCGCGAGGTCTCCTGTGGACAAACAATTCGGGGGCTGCGCGCCCCCGAGCTTATCCACAGCGGGTCAATGCTGAACGTAAGCCCCGGCCAAGGCGAGTTAGGTGTCGAAAAACACCCGCCCGATCCGCGGCTGCCGACGCAGCGCGGCAGCTTTCCGATCGGCCCGCGTGGTGTCCCGTCAGGCGCCGCTTCGCGCGATCGAACGCCGCCCGCACACGGGGATCCACAGCGGGCTGCATCCGAACGCGTTGGACCTCGGCAGAAGCGTCAGTCGTCGTTCGAGCCGAGGCGGCTTTCGAGCGCTTGGACTTGAGCGTCCACTTCGGGGTTCGAGCGACGCAAAGTTTCGACGCGACGCACTGCGCTCATCACCGTGGTGTGGTCGCGGTTGCCGAAGGCGCGACCGAGCTCGGGGAAGCTGCAACCGAGACGTTGGCGGCAGAGGTACATCGCCACTTGCCGCGCAAAGGCAACGCTCTTGTGGCGGTCCTTGCTGAGCAGTTCGGCGTTGGTGAGACGGAAATGGCCGCACACCACGCGCTGAATGTCTTCGACGCTGCGCGTCTCCTGACGGCGGGGCGCGATCTTGGCGATTTCTGCTTTGGCGAACTCCAGATCGATCGGCGAGTTGATCAGGCTGGACTTGGCGGCCAGGCGAATCAACGTGCCCTCGAGTTCACGTACGTTGCTCTTGATGCATTGCGCGAGCAGTACGGCCACCTCGTCGTCGAGCACGATGCCTTCGAGCTGGGCCTTCTTGCGCACGATGGCCACGCGAGTTTCGAGCGCGGGCGTTTGAATGTCGGCGACCAGGCCGCTGGTGAAGCGCGAGATCAAACGTTCGGGCATGCGCTGCAAGTCTTGCGGGTACTTGTCGCTCGACACCACGATGGGCTTGTTCGCTTCGTGCAGTGAGTTGAAGGTGTGAAAGAACTCTTCTTGCGTCTGCTCGCGACCCGCCAGGAACTGGATGTCGTCGACCAGCAACAGATCGCAGTCGATGCGGTATCGGTCGCGGAACTCTTCCATCTTGTGGTGCTGCAGCGCCACGATGAACTGGTTCGTGAAACGCTCTGCTGAAACGTAGAGCACGCACGCCCCAGGTCGCGTCTCCAAGAATTGATGCGCCAAGGCGTGCATCAAGTGTGTCTTACCGAGGCCTGTACCGCCGCAGATGAACAGCGGGTTGTATTTGGGAGTGCCGCCGTTGCTCGCGGACACCGCCGCTGCGTGCGCCAGTTCGTTGGATGGCCCGACGACGAAGTTGCGGAAGGTGTACTTCGAGTTGAGTTGGTCGCGATTGGTGCTGCTCGCGATGTAGGGCGCTAACGGGCGCTCGGACGAGGGCGGGACGGGAGTGCCGTGCGCCTCTTCGAACACGTGCTGACGTGGGTTGCTCGCTTCGGCGCGCCACTCGTCTGCGCTTCGCGAGTGGGTGTCATGGGGATGGGTATCGCGCGCGTGCGAGTCGTAGGGCGTCGCTTCACGAGTGGCCCGCTCGCGGACTGCCGAGTCTCGCAGCATGGTGTCCACCGAAGCTTCCCTGGCGATCGGCCTCGCGGTTTCGCGACGCTCGCGGATCGATGGCTCGGCCCATGACGCAACGGGATATGGCGTCGGTCGATCTTCGTGCCCACGCTCCGACTCACCACGCGAGTCGAGGCGCAAACGACGTGGTCGCTGCTGAAGTTCAGGTGCGTCGTCCGTGAACAACTCGGGATCGACGACAGCAGCGTCCAGCTCGGCGCGAATCTGCCACGAGACTTCGACGCGCTGTCCCAAAGCAGACGTCAACGCTTCGACCAGTGTCGCTTGGTAGTGATCTCGAACCCAGTCCCGCACGAACTCGTCGCGCGCGGAAAGTTGCAGCCGTGGCCCTTCAGTGCCGTCACCTGAAGTGCGCATCGCCAGGCCATCAAACTGGACCGACGAGAACCACTTCTCCACCCCAGGATTGGCCTCGCGGCACTGCGCAAACGCCTCGTTCCACAGCTGCTTGCCAGGCGTTTCGTCGGATTCGGAAAACATCTGTACAGACAACGGAGTCCCTCACGAAAGAACTGTCCCCAGCTTTATCCACAGGTGTGGAGAAAAGACTACTCGGCCCTGCCGCCAGGTAACCCTGAGGGCTGGGCTTGTCATCGCTCCGCACGGTTCGCAGCGACTAGATGTGGGGGTGGCTAGTTGAAGAAACTGCTTGGTCGGCGTGGTGACCGTCCAGCGCGATAACTGGGTCTCCGTAACACCGAGTTGGTCTCCGCATCAACGACGGATTTTCCACCGCCGCCAATCCGGCACGAAAACCCGCGAATAAATTTTTCGGGCATGACACGTGTTCGAACCATCACAAATTGACTCGACCAAGATGGGCTAGAGCAGCTCTCACGTGATGCTCGAACGCGCACATACAAGAAAGATTACGCGCATCGTCACAACAAGATCGTGCAACCAGAGAGGTCGGAGCGCGCGCCCAAAGCAGTGTCAAACCTGCAGTCGACATGGGTCACTTGCTGGACGTTCGAACGACCGACGATGTCGTCGTCCCGTGTGTATCGAATTTGTTGCCCAACCCGCACGACGCGGACTACCCCCACTTGGACTGTTTGCTCAGTCTTGACACTCTGTCGGCTTTTTTCATGAGCGCCTCACCCTCCGCAACGCACGCCTCGTCATCAGCGTTTGCTCTCGCCACGCGCTGGCGAACGTGGTTGCTCTCGCGATCAGCCCTCTCACGAACGCTGGCGCTTCGAGTCGCGCTGCCGTTAGTCCTCGCCGCACTGCCGCTCGAGGTTCACGCCGAACCCAGCTCGCTTTCCCCCGACGTCGCGTACAACCGCGGCGAGATGGAAACGCCACGCCGGGCCGCGCTCGGAGGCAGCGTGATCGCAACGGGCACGTCCGTCGAAGCCGCGCAGGGTAACCCGGCGGGCATGTCCGCGTCGCGCGTGTACCATCTCGACGGCGGCGCGCAGATCTGGGCGCAAGGTAAACGCCAAACTTACGGCCTCGCCGCCGTGGACTCTCTCGTCAATTCGCAGGGCATTGCAGGAGGCTTGACCGCCAACTGGACTTTCCAGGACGCGGACGGCATCGATCGCAAGTACTTCGATCTGCGGTTTGCCATGTCGGCACCGCTGTCCGATCTCTTCTATCTCGGCGCGACACTGCATTACCTGGCGCTGTCCCAAGACGGCTACCCCGGCGACGGCTTGCCGCCCAGCCTCGCCTCGGCGGGCCTGGCAGACAGCAACATCGTGAGTGACATCACATTCGACGCGGGCTTGATGGTCAAGTTGTCGGACGAGCTACGTCTCGGCGCGCTGGGCACGGGCCTGACCGACGCGGGGCACGGCATGCTGCCGCTCACCTTCGGCGGGGGTCTCGGCTTCGTTTCCGACACCGTCAGTTTGGAAGCGGACACCACGGCGGACTTCACGACCTATTCCGACACGGTGATGCGCGTGACGGCAGGTGCCGAGGTGCTGCTCGGTGGATCGTTCCCGCTGCGCGGCGGCTATCGTTACGACGAGGGCACCGAAACCCAAGCGCTCAGTGGCGGCTTGGGTTACTCCTCGACGCAGTTCGCCGTCAACGCGACGGGCCGCATGACTGTCGCGGGACCTCCGTCACTGACGTTGGTGTTCGGCTTCCGTTACCACCTCGAGTCCGCGGGCACGGGTGGATCGTTCTAGCGGCTGACGCTCCACGCCCCTCACGTCGAGGTTACGTGTCAAAGCAGTGGAGCGAGCAGAGTTCGGAGAGCGCCGAAGCTCTCTCGCACTTCGTCTGGCTCGACGCTGTCACGCGGCGGCAATTCGGCTTCGGACCGCAGTTGTTCGATGGCACGCGGGTTGCGGAACCAATCCTCGTCGTGAGCCTCGACGAGGGACGCAACACGCCGCGCCGCGAGGGCCACCGCAAAGAAGCGCTGCGCGTCGTCGTTACTCAGGCGCAGCCAAACCCCCGCTAGGCTAGGCGAAACGTCAGCCCCCAAACGGTAACCTACGAGTTCGGTGAAGTGCTGACGAAAGGGCTTTTCGCCCTGCAGCGCTGGCCCTCGTAGCTGTACCTTGAGCGCGCGCCGAGCGATCTCCAGCAGCGCGCAGCGAGCGAACGCACGCAGCGTGTCCCGCGACGAGTCGCGCCCCACGTCGAGCCGCACGCGCAAGAACGCTGGGTTGAGCAGTAGCAGAGCGAAACACGCGCCGTGTGTGTAGTCGGTGAATCGCTGTGGATCGTGGGCGATGACGAACGGCTGGTTGCGCGGCGCCGATGCGTAGGCAAACTCCGCTCCGAGTTCATCCAATGCACGCATGTAGCTGGAAGGCGACAGCGGCTGGGGCAACGGCCAGGTACGGATCTTCAAATCGTCCAGCAGTCGCGTACCGCGAAACCAATCGGAGATCGCCTGTGGGTTCAGACGTGCGGGTAGGCCGAGTTCCGCACCGATGCCCAGACCCATGGCGCTCGAGTCGACCACACGTCCGCGTTCGAACTCTTCGAGTTCGGCGCGAAAGTCATCCAGCCACTCGTCCGCCAACAGCGCGGACTCCGCACACGGCAGCTCCCACTCGTCGGGTGACTCTGCGCCGAGTTCCACCGCGATCTGCTGACGGCGTTGCCACAACATGGCCTCAGCTGCGGATAGCTCTACGGCGTGTTCTTCGAGCGCGGAGTACCAGGCCGCCGCTTGCTCCGTGAGCGTTCCCAGTAGCATCTCGTGCAACGTGGCGGACGTGGCTTTCGCGGCTTTGACGGGATACTTCTGCTGGTAGCGCAAGCGAGCGGCCTGCGTGAGCCAAGCGTGGTTGACGCGGCGTTCGAGCAGCTTGTGAACCCAGCGCAACAATGGGCGCCGCATGGGGTCAGCATCGGGCATTTCGGACAGCTCGATGAAACGCGTCTTGCTGAGCAGCGTGCGGGCCTCCTCGAACGGATTGTCGAAGTCCTGGGCGTCGTCTTTCAGCCCCAGCTGCCAACCGAAGGAGTCTTCGGCCACTTGCGCAATCTCGCGCGACAGCTGAATCGGATCGTGCTCGAACATGACCGCAGCATACTGCCCCGCGACTGTTGCCACCGCCTAAAGTGACTTCAGAGCGGATCGCCGAGGCTGGTGGACAGCTGCAGCCCGCCGCCCCACACGGCGTTGTCCATCGAGAAGTAGCCCGCTTCGTCACCCAGGCAGCCGACGAAGCCTCCAGGACACAGTCCGCGCCAATCCAAAAGACGATGTGTCCACCCGACCAAAGCTCCGACCCGCACGTGCTCGGACACGTGCACGTCGACCCCCGCGTGAATGGAGTAGACGGGCGCGAAACGTGTGTCGCGTCGTTCGAACTCGCGCTCGTGAAAGCTGCCACGGGCGTCACGTTCGACCAAGCCGATGCCGCTGGCCACCTGCACGAACGGATCGAACGCCCCATGGCCAGATCCCCACAGGCGCGCGGCGATCATCGCCGCGCCTTCGGTGAGATCGGCTCGATAGCGAAACTCGTGGGTGCGGTATTGTTGCGGCACCTGGGAGAACCTGACCAGCGGCCCCCAAGAGAACCCGGGCGTTGGTCGCTGCATGGCAGAGAGCGCTAACGCCCAGCCGACGTCGAGCGGGCACGAATCAGCCCAACCCGGGCACCAGTGTTGAGCGACCTCGGTCGACAGCGACGTCAGCCACGGGCGCCGCGCCTGCACGCGGGGGGCCAACCTCGGGGGCGGGACGGCCACGGGATCGAGCGACGGCGGCGGCCCAATTCGACCTGACGCGGGAGCTGGGGTTTCGTCGCTGTCCGCGGGTTGGCCGAGGGCGGGTCTCGCCTGCAGCGCCACCAACGACAACAATAGAGCACGCAGCCACCAAACACCGAATCGTGGGGACGGCGTGCGAAACAAAGGAGAGAAGGTGAATGGGAGATGGGAGGTCACGCGCGCCGTTCGCCCACGCGAACGCCGAGTTGCGAAAAAAACCGCACCCTGCGGCAAGTAGCCGGAATCTGTGGAGCATGAAAATATCTAGGCACCCGAGCCGGCCTGCGCCAATGGTCGCGGCTCACGGAATCCGTTGCCCTGCACGTGACGCTGCAGCACTGTGCGTATGCGACACCAGGCCCTAAAAACACGCGCAACCAACCCTGAGCCCAGTGGATCGGCTACCTGTCGCAGGCTAGGCTGGAGCACCCCCTAAAGGACCCCAATGAGCGATCTGGACGACGAACTCAAGAAGGCGCTGGACGAATCCGAAGCGACCGCCACCTCCCGCGAGGTAGACGCCCCCGACAACGAGGTCGACGGCGACGAGCGGCGTACGGGACGCAGCCTCGGGCTGCTTGCGGGCCTGTTGGTGATCGGTGGAGCCATCCTCGCGTTCGTGCTCGGTCAAGAGACGGACGACCTCGTGTACTCGAAGCAAGTCCAGGAAGTAGTCGGCAGCTTCGACGAGCTGGGCGAGCGCAACCTGCGCGTTCAGGGCATCTTGAAACACGGCTCGATGAAGAAGCGTGAAGAGCCCTGCGAGTACCGCTTCGACATCCGCCCCAAGGACGACCCGACGGGCGCGACACTTCAAGTGCGTTACGCCTCTTGCATCATCCCCGACACCCTACGCGACGTGAAAGACATGGACGTCGAGGTGACCGCCGAAGGCAAACTTCAGGACGGCGGCAACTACCTCGAGGCCAAACACGTCTTCGCCAAGTGTCCGTCGAAGTACGAAATGCAGCAGCGCAAAGCGGCGGGTGAAACGGCACCACACGGCGAAAAGCCCGAGCTCAACCCGATGGACGTCATTCCTGGAGCTGGGCAGGGTTCGTGAATTCGAGGAGAGTTCCTGAATGGGCAGGGCTTCTGAATGATCAGGGCTCCGAACGGCAGGGCTTCTTAACCAATCGCGACGGCTGAAGCGCCACACGCTTTCAGTGTCGTGAGCTAACGCACGAGGGAAACACCACGATGTGGGATAGATTCTTGCGCGCCTGCAGGCGCGAACCCGTCGACCGCACCCCGGTTTGGTTCATGCGTCAGGCGGGCCGCTACATGCCCGAGTACATGGCGATCCGAGAGAAGTACACGCTGCTCGAGATCTGCGCGCGGCCCGAGGTCGCGTGCGAAGTCACGCTACAGCCAGTCATCGCGCACGGCGTGGATGCGGCGATCTTGTTCGCGGACATCTTGTTGCCGCTCGAGCCGATGGGTGCACCCTTCGAGTTCGCCAAAGGTGAAGGGCCGGTGGTTCACAACCCCGTCCGCACCAAAGCGGACGTGGCCAAGCTCAAGCCCATCGATCCCGACGAAAGTTTGGGCCATGTGATGGAGGCGATTCGCTTGATCCGTCGTGAACTCGACGGCAAGACGCCGCTGATCGGATTCGCGGGAGCGCCGTTCACCCTCGCCAGTTATCTGATCGAGGGCGGCAAGAGCAGCAACTACGTCCGCACCAAAGGCATGATGTACGGCGAGCCCACGTTGTGGGCGGAGCTGATGGGCAAACTCACCGAGGTCATCCGCCTCTACTTGCGCGCGCAGGTGGCCGCGGGCGCCCAAGCCATCCAAGTGTTCGACTCGTGGGTGGGTGATTTGAGCCCAGCGGACTACCGCGAGTTCATCCAGCCGCACCTGCGCCCCATGTTCGAAGATCTGCACACGCTCGGCGTACCCGTCATCCACTTTGGAACGGGCACCGGCAGTCTGCTCGAACTGCAACGAGATACGGGCGGAACGGTGATTGGCGTCGACTGGCGGACCCCATTGGGCGCTGCTCGCAAGCGGCTCGGGCCGAGCGTTGCCGTACAAGGTAATCTGGATCCGTTGGTGTTGGCCGCGCCGCGACCATTCATCGAGAAGAAGGTCCGGGAAGTGCTCGACGAGGCAGGGCCCGAGCCGGGGCACATCTTCAATCTCGGGCACGGCATTCTGCCGCACTTGCCACCCGAAAACGTACGCTTCGTGCGCGAGCTCGTGCACGAATTGAGCGCTCGCTAGCGCCCCCAACGCGGGCGCTGGTTCGCAGCTCGGGCGAGCGCGGCATGGACGTTCTCGAACGCGAGACGCTCGATCGCGGCGAGCGCGTGGCACGTTCGCCCGCAATGAAACACTTCTCTCTCGCGGCAGATCGCGGTCGCGTCTCCTACACCGACCACGGTGTAGCCCCAGGCGGATGAGCAGGTGTGCAGCCGCAACCACTACAACGTCGCCGCGAACGCGATCGATTCGGCGTGCTGCCGCATGTAGGCGTGTCGACGCGACGTGCTCTTGCACGCGTCATACGCGAAGGTTCCTGGGTTCCGAGACATGCACTGGGCTGTGAAAGTAGTCGCGAAAGCTGCACAGGGGGCAGTCGTGAGTTATAGCCTAAGCAAGATGCGCTCCCCTGCAGTTGCTGCGTTCGTGTTCGCACTGGTCGGCGCTCCGCTCGTCAGTTGTTCTGGAAGTACCATCGGCGGCGCTCCCGATGGCGATGACCAGGCGGGAGCAAGCGCTGGCAGCAGCGGCCAAGGCTCTGCGTCGACCGACGACCAAGGCACAGGCGACGTGCCGAGCTCAGGGCAAGGTGCGAGTTCAGGTGGCGGCGCAGACGACGGTTCACCCGCGACGGGCAGCAGCGGCGGTAGTTCGGGTCAAGGTTCCTCGTCGAATGGCGGTGGAGATCCTGGCACGAGCACGGGCGGAACGACGGGTAGCGGCGGTAGTTCGTCAGGCGACGGCGTCAGCGACGGCACTGGCGGCGGAACCGCCAGCGTGAGCTACCTGCCCGCGCGCATTCGGCGCATGACCAACGCCGAGCTGTCGGGCACGATTCGCGCGGTGTTCAACGTCGACGTCGACTTGGAGAGCGGCTTCGTTCCCGACACGCGTCAAGACGGCTTCAGCCGCAACGCTGCCCAGATTGTCGACCCATTGTTCGCACGGCAGTTGCAAACCACCGCCGAAGAAGTCGCGACGCAGTTCGTCCCGACCCTGGCGGGGAACTACCCATGCGTGAGCGCCGCAGGTGACGAGGCGTGCGCCACGACGATTCTCGCAGACGTGTTGCCCGCCGCATTTCGACGCGACGTGGAGGGCGCCGAGATCGACGCCCTGGTTCAGAACGTGTTCCGCGATGCAGCCAGCGAAGACGGCTTTGAAGCTGGCATGCAGCTGGCGATCACAGCAGCCTTGCAGTCTGCGTCCTTCATCTATCACACAGAGCTCGGGCAAGGGAACGAGCCCAGCGCGCCGTCGAGGCTGACCGCAGCAGAGACCGCCTCCGCGATGGCCTACTTGCTGACGGGAATGCCTCCTGACGATGAACTCGCTCTGGCTGCAGCAAGTGGCGCTTTGGACACTTCGGACGGACGCGCCGCGCAGGCATCGCGCCTGTTGGGATTGCCTGCTGCGCGGCCACATCTCGCGACGTTCGTCAAAGAGTGGCTGGGGATCGATGCCGTGGTGGACGTCGGTAAGGACAAGGAGCGCTTTCCCGAATACGAAACCCTGCGACCGCACATGTTGGCGGAAACTGACGCCTTCGTCGAAGAGGTGGTGTTCGTCGAGGGCGGTAGTTTGACGACCCTGCTCGGCGCAGACTTCACCTTGGTCGGTCAGGAGATGGCCTCGTTTTACGGCGTTTCTTCGCCGGGCGGATCCGAGCCCGTGCGTGTGAGCCTGGCGGACGCGGGTCGCCGGGGCATCCTGAACCATGCGAGCTTCTTGGCGCGCTACGCCACTGAGATCGACAGCGCGCCCATTCACCGTGGCGTGGCGGTGGGTGAACGAGTGATGTGCATGGACCCTGGGGATCCCACGGCGCTCAACGTGGACATCGTGCCGCCGCAGCCAGATCCTAGTCAGACGACGCGGGAACGGTTCGCCCAACACACCCTCGATCCCGAGTGTGCGGGCTGCCACTCGGGCATCGACGGCGTGGGTTTCACCTTCGAAAACTTCGACGCAATGGGCAAGCTTCGCGCGCAGGACAACAACAAGCCCGTCGACACCACGACCAGCCTTCCCTCGAGCTGGGCGTCGGGACTCGACCAAGACCAGTTCACTGACAGCAATGACCTAGCAGCCGCGCTCAGTCGTAGTGAGTCCGTGAAACGTTGCTTCGTGCGGCACGCAAGTCGGTTTGCGGGCACGGTGATCAACCGCAGCGCCGAAAACTACTTCATCTCGCAGTGGGAACAGCTCGAAGCGTCGAACCGCGACAGCATCGTCGAGATACTCGTCGCCTGGATCTCGAGCGACATCTTCGTGGAACGCGCCGCACAAGGAGGCACGCAATGAGCCGCACCCGACGAGGCCCGGAATTGCCCCCGAACGACGGCAGCCCGCGCGCCATCGACAGCGCGCGCAGACGACTGCAGCGTCCGTCGGTACAACGCTCGCGGCGCGCGTTCCTACGCGCCGTTGGAGGCAGCGCGCTAGCCTTGCCGTTCATCCGCTCCCTCGAGTTTTCTGCGGTGCACGCGCAGACTGGCGACCTGCCGATGAACTTCATCGGCGTTTATTATCCCCACGGCACTTCGTCGCCGCTGTTTCGTCGTCAAGCAAGCGATACCGAAGACAACTTCAGCATCACCTTCAACGAGTCGCGCTCGGGCGCGCAGTGTGTGCTTTCCCCCTTCGACGACGCGGCGACGTACGGCACGAGCTTCAAGGATCGGCTGTTGCTGGTCGATGGCGTCGATTTCGTATCGGGCGCCGCGGGTCACGACGCGCCGCGCACGGCGCTCACGGGCGGCGGACAGAACAGCACGGGCGCCTCGCTCGACCAACACCTAGCGATCGCCGAAGGCTTGGGCTCGGACACCGTGTTCTCCAGCTTGGTGCTCGGGGTGGGCACGAACTCCACTGACCACACCGACAACATCTCCTACGCGGACGGCGGGGCGGCGCTCCCGAAGGTCATCGATCCGAGTGAGACGTTCCGCATGGTGTTCGCAGATCTACTGGCGCAAAGTGACCCCGCAGGAGCCGCCGAGTTGGAAGCCAAACGCGCCCGCGGACAGAGCGTCATCGATTACCTGCGAGCCGACATCGGCAATCTGCGCGAACGCCTGGGCCCCACCGAAGCGACGAAGCTCGACCAACACCTGACCAGCTTGCGCGATCTCGAGAAACAGCTCGAACAGTTCGAAGGCAGCTGCCAGTTACCCGAACAGCCGCAAACCTTCGACAAGTACAAGCGCTACAACGGCGGCGAGCCGAACTTCGACGTGATCACGAACCTGCAAGTCGACATGTTGGCCCAAGCCGTGGCTTGTGATCTCACTCGGTTCGCGACCTTGTGGTTGGCGGATCTGAGCGCAGGCGCCATTAACGGCACGGGTATCGACCATCCCGACTACAACGCGAACGTCGACGTACACAACACCATCGCACACGGCTACTCCATCGAGCGGGGCCCTGGCTCCAGCGGCGATCCGCAGAGCTGGGCGAGACTTGCCGTTCAGAACCGCTACAGCTACGGCAAGATCGCGCGCTTGTTGCAACGGCTAGAAGAGTTTGGAGCGCTGGACAGTTCACTGGTGCTGGCCGTCACCGACATGGGCGACACCTCGAACCACAGCAGCACCGACGTACCCATCGTGATGGCGGGTGGTGCCAATGGACGCCTGCGCATGGGTCGTTACGTCTCGCTGCAATCCAACTGCCCTCC
The DNA here is from genome assembly GCA_965651905.1 of uncultured bacterium. GTDB lineage: Bacteria > Myxococcota_A > Polyangia > Polyangiales > Polyangiaceae > SZUA-265. Next base: position 12,117 of record CBFGUG010000086.1, read on the forward strand.
CGACAACTACTGGTGCGCAGAGCAGGAAAAAGTGATCAAGCCTGTCAATCAGCTGCTGGTTTCGATCGCGGAAGCGTTCGGTTCGTCGATCACGAGTTTCGGCCATCCGACGAATCCAGCGCACGCTGAAGGCACGCTGAGCGAACTCGCCTGAGTTTACCCGCGCCGCGATCGCAAGCGTCACAACGCGACGTCATCGGGCGAGCGCGCCGCCGAACAGTTCCTTGCGCTCATGCACCTCCGTCAGCTCCACGTGCATGGGAGCCAACTCGACGTCGTTCGACGCTGCGCCCGACGAACGCAGCCGGATGCGAATGCCGCCGCGGTTGAACATCAGGTGCCCGGCGAATATCGCGAAGACCGCCAGCCATCGCGACGACGGCCTCGGGCCCGCGTTTGCGCGCTGCCTGCGATTGCGCACGCCACTTGGCCCGGACACGGAGACATACACGTAGGCATCGATCTTCTTTCGCGGCTTGGTCTCGCTCGCGATGAACGGGATCGTGATCGTCGCTTCGGCTGCGGCAGGCAGCGCGACTGCCTCGATGGGTGAAAACCTCAGCGTCTTGCTCCCTCCCGCGTACGGCGTCTGAACGTCGAATCGAATCTTCACGACGCGGTCTGCATCGATGTTGTTCTGCAAATGAATGATGGCGTTCAGCGGCGTTGCGGCGTCGTGCCCATCGCACTGCACGACCCACTGCACGCCGTGATCTTCGAAGTTGTCGTCGTCGAGGAAACGCTCGCTGAGCCGATTGGGCAAGCGGTCCACCAAGTGAAAGTCGAGCCACAGGACACGCGCCAGGTAGGCGACGCTTCCGATCGAAACGACCAAGACGCCTGCGGCAGCGAACACGGGCTCTTCGGGGAAAAACGCGATGATTGCCCCCGACGTCACGAGCGGAATCGAGAGCATTACCAGCATGAAGCTCACGATCGAACGGCGGTTGCGGCGCCACTCGAAGCGCGTGATGAACGCGGCCACGAGCACGGCGATCAAGCTGCTGACGAACCACTCGAACGAAAACTCTGGACTGCCCAGCAGCGGGATCAGCGCCGTGAGCAGAACGAGCCACGCGATCGTCAGGGGCACGTACGGAAGGCGAACGTTCACAGCGCGCCTCGCGCGTCACCACGGCACGCGATACTGGCGACGATCAGTGTTCTGGTTCCGGCGCGTGGACTCGAACCACGATTCAGGGATTCAAAGTCCCTTGTCCTGCCATTAGACGACACCGGAAAGTGGGCGGGCAGACTAGCAGAGCACCTACCTGTGGCAACCCCTGACCGCGCGGGTTGTTTTGGGTGAGCGGGCAAAGATGGCGCAGGAAGTGACACCGCCCGTAGCCCGAACACGTGACGGCAGCGATGTTGCGCTGTGGCCGCTGGGGATAGGACGTCCGCCCGGTTCGAAGCCGCGATCCACTCGGGTTTGTGCGCCTCACCTGAATCGGACCCGGCCCGCATGCGTCGAAGATCGAGCACTTACTTAGGACCAGGACTCGGGTCGTTTGCCTCGAGTCCCTACCAAGAACAATCCGAGACGTTTTTCGGGTGAAGCGGGTTAGGAGCTCAACGTGATTTCGGCGACCCCAGAGGTTGGTTCGTTCGCACTTTCGCGCCCATTCGGGGCAACTTGGGAGTTCGCTAGAAGTCAATTGGCGTGCCTTCACTCGGACCCCGTGTAAACTCCACGCCCCCGCCGACCCCGGCCGAGCTGGCACCCGTGAGGCGCGCTCTCGACGACTTTCTGGCGCCGCGACGCAGCGGCGCCGACCAATCACCACTAGCAAGACACTAGGAGAAAACGATGAACAAGAAGCTGCTGACGATCGCCACCGCAGCCGTACTCGCCTCGGGTATCGGGCTCGCGATACTCCCCCAAGGAGAAGCGCTCGCCACGGGCCAGGCCACCAAGGTCCGCGCCGTGAACCTAGACGCCGTGATTCAAAAGTCGTCTTCTGCCAAGGCGATCATGCGCGACTTTCAGCTCTTCCAGAAGAAGAAGCAAGATGAGCTGCGCAAGGAACAACAGACACTCGAGGCGGAGCAGCGTCGTTTGACGCCGAACTCTTCGAAAGAGGAGCTCAACGCGTACGCCCAAAAGGCTCAGGGTGCCGCCCAAAAGCTCCAGCAAGCCGAGATGGCCATTCAGCAGCGCTTCGGCGAGACCCGCGAAAAGTTGCTCAAGGCGTTGCGCCCCACGTTCGAGAGTTACGCGCGCAACAACAGCATCGGGATGTTGCTCGACTCCACGACGGGTGGCGTCGTCTACGTGTCGCCCAGCTGGGACACGACCACCGAGCTGCTCGGTCAAGTGAAGTAACGCGCACCGTGGCTTGCGGAGCTCTCTTGCTCCGCAGCTCACCAGCGGCGATGACCGCCGTCAACACGCGCCGTGCCCTGCGCCGGGTGCGAAGATCTTCCCCGGGTTGAGCAGTCCCTGGGGGTCGAAGACACGCTTGATGTCCTTCTGGAGCGTGATCAGTTCCGAGCTCTGCTCGAGGTGCAGATACGGTGCCTTGAGCACGCCGATGCCGTGTTCACCAGAAAGCGTGCCGCCGAGCTGAACGACATCGATGAACAGTTGTTCGATCGCACGACTGACGGCGGCGACCTCGTCGGGCTCGTCCCACAAGAAATTGACGTGAAAGTTTCCGTCCCCCGCGTGTCCGTAGGTGACGCTGCGCACCGCAAGATCTTCGGTGGTGCGGCGATTACGCTCGAGCAGTTCCACGACGCGCTGTCGCGGCACCACGACGTCTTCGCTCAATTTGTTCTTCGCCATGCGACGCACTGCAGGGCTCATCTCCCGACGCGCGGCCCACAGTCGGTCTCGCTGCGCGGGATCTTGCGCCGCCAAGACGTCGATGGCTCCCGCCGCCTCGCAGTGGTCGTGGACGCGGAGCGCCGCTTGTTCGACCTGATCGCCCTCGCCGTCGAGTTCGATGAGCAACATCGCTTGCGCTCGTTCGTCGATGGGATTACCCGCCGCACGCACCGCTCCGAGCGTGCCCGAATCCAGCAATTCGACGCAACGGGGGACGATTCCCGCAGCGATCAGGTTTGCCACGCAACTGCATGCCGACTGCACGCCGTCGAACAAGCCGAGTAACGTGATGATCTGCTCGGGCTTGGGCACCAAACGAAGCGTGATGTCGCCGAACAACGCGAGTGTCCCTTCGCTGCCCACGAGCAGGCTGGTGACGTCGTAACCCGCAACCCCCTTAGGCGTACGCCTCCCGACGAAGAAGCGCTGGCCTCCGATCAACATCGCATCGAGCCCGAGCACGTAGTTGCGCGTCACTCCGTACTTGAACGCGCGGGGACCGCCAGCGTTCGTGGCAACGTTACCCCCCAAAGTGCACCCAGTGAGAGAATTAGGATCTGGTGGGTAGAACCAACCCTCGCTCTCGACCGCGTGATGGAAGTCCGCGAGCACGACCCCAGGTTCGACTACTGCCGTGCCCTCACGCACGTCGATGCCCTTGATTTGGTTCATGCCCTGGATGCTGAGGACAATCCCGCCAGCCATCGGCACGGCACCGCCGACGCGACCCGTCGCACCCGCGCGCGGCGTGATGGGCACGCCCGTCTCCGACGCCACGGCGAGTGCGGCCATGATGTCGTCAGCGCTGCTGGCGATGACGACCGCGTCTGGAGTACGCCCGCGAGCTTCCGATTCGTCCCGCGCGTAGTTTTCGCAGGCTTCCGCGGCTGAGAGCACCTTCGACACGCCCAAACGACGATGGAGCAACACCAAGGCCCGCTCGACTGACGAGCGTGCGGGTAACTCGACGTGAGTGGCGAGATTCAGCATGCCATCACAAACTAGCGCGAATCATCGGCAGCCGCAGGGCTGCATCGGGGAATTTTCACGGCTGCATGTTCAGCGGCGGCCGCGAAATCCCATCATGTTTTGGATCACTGACTCACTTTCGCGGGCGATGTCTTCAGACGCCTCGGCTTCCTCGGCGCACTCTTCGCAAAGCTTCTTGCGCTTACCAGCCACCATCACCGACACCAGCTCATCTGCTTCCTCACCACACCCTTTGCACTTCGGCATTCGCCTGTCTCCGATGCAAATTCCTGCGACGTTCGCGCAGTGTCGCGCTGCGCCTTACGGCTTGATCACGTTCGTGCCAGGAGGCGGAGTGAACGTGAAAGCACCTGGCTTGACGGCTTCGTTGACGCGAGCCTTGGCGAAATCGAAGCGGTTGCGATTCTTCTGCGCGTCGACCAAGAGCACCCGGCGAACCTGGAAGGTCTTGGCGTCGATGTAGAACAGAATCTGCTGGTACGCGGGGGTCGGGCTCTTCGGGGTGCCGAGCAACACGTGACCACCTGGGAACTTCAGGTCGGCGGCATTGAGCTTTTTGAGTACGAACGCGTCGGTCAGTTTGCCCTGCCCCATCAAGAAGGCCAACGCAGCCGGGTACTGCGTACTGTTCACCTTTTGTAGATACATCTGCTTGTTTTCGGGCTCGTAGATCTTGATCTCTTTGCCGTCCGAAACCACGACGTTGCCGTTGCTCGTGTAGCGCCAGTGCATCTTGCCGGGCTTGGCGAAGATCACCGAACCACTGCTGTCCTTGGTTCGGTTGTGCGCCCAGATCGTGAAGCGCTGCTTGAAGTCCGCCTGGTAGGTGCGCGCCTGGTCGTAGAAGGCCTGAACGCGACCCGCGATCTGCTCCGCAGTCATGGCCGCCGACGAGGCAGCAGGGGGAGGCGCGTTTTGTGCGGCGCTAGGCCCCGTGAGCGTGAGCGCGGCGCCAAGCGCGAGCAGAGTGAAGTTGCGTCGATTCATACTTTTCCTCTTACGAATGCGACTCCAATTGGCTTCCTGGAAACGCATCAGAGTGGGCGATTTCGGCTGGTGTCAAAGCTAGCGGCCAAGCAGCCGAAGAGCAACCAGGCTTGGAGCCAGCGATGGCCGCACCTCATAACATGGGACGCCCCATGCAGGGCAACCAGTCCACGTGCAGAGTATCGCGCGCAAAGCAACCCAACCCGTCGGTTGCGAATCCGCCCCGATCAGATTCTCGCGCGCTTCGAGCGTGCGCGCTTTTTCGAAAGCCCGCGAATGGGTGGCGCCGTCACCTGCGGAAGTCGCTGCATGCGCTCAGCCAAACGTTCGTCGATCGGCCCGCGGCGAATGTGCGTCACCGCCAGCGCGAGTGCATCCGCCGCGTCGGAGGGTGGCGGAGCATCCAGGCAAAGCAGCGTTTTGACCATCATCGCGACCTGATCTTTGCCCGCACGGCCACTGCCCGTGATCGAACGTTTGACGAGCGCTGGAGCGTATTCGGCGATTTTGACTCCGGCACGTTGCAAGCAGAGCAGCACCACGCCTCGCGCGTGCCCCAACTTGGCTGCGGCCTGGGGATCCCGATGAAAAAACAGCGTTTCCACCGAACCTGCCGCAGGTCCGTGCTCTTCCAGAACCTTCACCAGCCCCTCTTCCAAAAGCTGAAGACGCTGAGCGAGCGGCAGCTGCTCGCTGGCGCGAATTACCCCATGGGCAACGTGAGACATGCGATTGCCCTCACTATCGATCACCCCCCAGCCCAAGTATCGGGTTCCCGGATCGATTCCAAGCGCACGCATCAACCGAGCTTCCTATCCGTGCCTTTGAAACGCAAATAACCGAGGGTTGTCGAACCCGCCAGGCAACCTCGGGTTCGGCTCGGTTTCGACCGGCATTGGTGAACAGCACCGCCGGGCGCCCAATGCTCGGCCGCAGCTTACTCCACACGGAACAAAAGACTAGTCCCACTACTCGGCTTTTGTTCAGGATAGGTCCCGCGGTCGCAATCAGGCTAATGGGGCGGCCGTGTTACCCCCGCTAACTGGCAGACAGCGCAGCTTCCTGCGCAGCCAAGCTCATCACCTCGAGGCGCTGGTACAGGTCGGAAAGCTCGGGATCTCCGAGGGAATCGTCCGACAGCTGAGCGAGCAGCTGCTCGCCCACGAGCTCATCAAAGTGCGCTTCGCCAAAGAAGCACCGATCGAAGCCAAAGAGGCGGCCGCAGAGATCGCCGAACGAGTGGGCTGCCACGTCATTCAGGCGGCGGGACGCGTGCTCACGCTGTATCGCCGCAACGACAAGAAACCGAAGGTCGGCGTCTCGAGCAAGCCTGCGGAAAAACGCAAAACAGATCCCAGGTTGTCGCTCAGGCGCGCCCACGCGCGAGCGCGCGCTCGTCAGAACAAGGACGAACGACCCAAGCGCAGCGACAAGCCGCGCGCAGCTGGACGCACTCGCCCCCGCGGCCGAAGCTGAACGCCCTCTCCCACGAGCGCGCCACACAGCTCGTGTGGGACGCTGGATACGCGTATGTTGCGCAGATGGCAGAGCGCAGCAGTAGCAATCTACTTTGGATCGATCTCGAGATGACGGGGCTCGATCCCGCACGCGACGTGATCGTGCAGGCCGCGGCGATCGTGACCAACGCGCAGCTGCAGGTCCTCGAAGAAGTCTGCATGGACGTGTGGCAGCCTGCGTCGGAGCTCGACAAGATGGGCCCCTACGTGCGCGAGATGCACACCAAGACAGGCCTGCTCGCGCGCATCCCCGAGTCCACGACGGACGTACGAGACGCCGAGCGCAGCTTGATGGCGCTCGTCACGCGCTGGTGCGAGTACCCCGCCGTGTTGTGCGGCAACAGCATCGGGTCCGATCGAAAGTTCATCGACCGCTACATGCCGGGCCTCGCGGGTTACCTGCACTATCGCATGGTCGACGTGAGCACGATCAAGGTCCTGGCGGGCCTCTGGTACGGCGATGGTGCGCCCTTCAAGAAGCGCACCGACGGCGAACACGACGCGCTGTTCGACATCCGTAACTCGATCGCCGAGCTGCAGCACTATCGAGACACGCTATTTCGAACGGCCTGAGCTGCGACCGCGCTGCGCTTCGCAGGCTCGCCTGCAGCGTTCAGCCGACGCGCGAGACGCTCCGCGCAAATAGGTTGAGCTGCGCGCTCATGCCGTTGTTCGGCGCTGGCACTACCTTGCGACACTTGCGCAGGCCCGGCCCGCACAATGCTTTGGTCTTGGTGGTCTTGACCGCAGGTTGACTCAACTCGCGCGCGAACTCCAAGCGCAGCTGCTCAGGCAACGCCAAGGCAACTCGCTGCGCAAACTCTGGGTGGTTGCGCGCAGTGGCGAGCAGTCTGAGCATTCTGTCATTGGGACCCGTGGACATGGACCCGATGTAACCAAAGCGAAAGCGGGCTGCCAAATTTCGAGCAAGTGACATCAATCGACGTCAATTAACCTGCGCACGACCACGCTGGCCGCCGTCAAGCCGAAGCTACCAGTGAGGAACGCGGCACTACCGTCGATGCGCGCGCGTCGATCGCAGTCGTGCATGCCGTTCTTGCCGCCCGGACACACGCATCGAAAGCCAGCCTCTGCGTCGTAGGCCATCGGATGCGGCGCGCTGGGCTCCTCGATGCTGAACACGGCGTCGATGCCCGTCCGCGAACCTTTGATCGCTCCAATGTCGTATTGCTCGCGCAAGATTTTTCGCAGCGCACGCGCGAACGGATCTTTGATGGTGTTGCTCAAGTCGTCGACGCGAATCATCGTGGGATCGATGCGAGCGGCCGCGCCCATCGACGCCACCACGGGGATCCCGCGGCGCGTGCACTGCGCGAGCAAGTGCGCCTTGGCCGTCAGGTTGTCGATCGCGTCGACTACGTAATCGACCTGACCGTCGAGCAAGCGCTCACTGGTCTCGGCGCTGTAAAACACGGGCACGGCTTCGATGTGCGACGTCGGGTGAACGAGACGCAAGCGTTCGGCCATCACCTCGACTTTGCGCAGGCCGACCGTCCCCTTCATCGTGTGCAGCTGACGGTTGGTGTTCGTCACGCACACCTTGTCGAAGTCGACCAACGACAGCTGCCCGACGCCACTGCGCGCCAACGCTTCAGCCGCAAACGATCCGACGCCGCCTACGCCCACCACGACGACGCGTGACGCCATCAGCCGATGCAGCCCGGGCTCGCTGAACAAACGCGCGGCCCGATCGAAGCGTCGATGGGTTCGAAGCTTGGTCTCGGGTTCGTGTTCGTCGGTCAGTAACTCGCTGAGTTCAGCCGAGTCTCGCGAGGTCGACGCTGCACGCGTGTCGGACGTGAGGGGAAACTGCATGCCCCAAGACTAATGCTCAACTCCCGGGACCGCGAGCGATTCGTGGGGCCTACGTTGGATGGGCTCCTGGGCGCACTTCGCGAAACAGGTCGGCGTATCGACGGGGTCGCGTTCGAGCGCCGTCAGCCGAACAAACGCAGCGCGTTTTCCGTCGTGATCTTCGCGAGCTCTTCGACACTGACGCCACGCAGACGTGCGATGCCTTCCGAGATCGGACGCAGCGCAGCAGGCTCGTTTCGCCCTTTCACGCGCAATGGCTCGAACTCCGAAGGGCACTGATCGGGCGCGTCCGTTTCGATCAGCAACCGTTCAGGCGCGACCTCCAGCAACGCCGCCTTGGCTTTCTTTGCGGCGGGGCGCAACACCGCCCCCCCAAATCCGAAACTGAACCCCAAACGCGCATAACGATCGACCAGCTCAGCGGCGCCAGAGTACGCGTGCACCACGCCACCTGCAGCGAGCGGCCCATCTTCACCAACTACGTCTAGCGCCAGACCATGAGCCCCCACGACGTGCAAGACGAGTGGCACCTGCAGCACGCGCGCCCACTCTACGTGACGGCGCAACACCGCGGCCTGCTCTTCCAACGTAGGCCCCGAGCGCCGTGCCAGCGGCTTGTCCAGGCCGCACTCTCCAACCGCACACGCCCCAGCGCGAGTGAAGTGATCCGCGAACGCTTCGAGCCAAACCGCACGCTCCCCTGTGCTCACCTCGCGCAGGAAGTACGGGTGCAATCCGATGCCAATCTGCGCTTGTGGGACTACGCGCCTCACTCGCTCGACCGAGTGCTGCGATGTACGTGTGCCTGGTACAAACAGTCGATGCACACCTGCCTCAACGGCGCGATTCCAAACCTCCGTGCGATCTTCGTCGAACGCGGGGAAGTCCAAATGGCAGTGGCTGTCGAACAACACCCGGCGAGCATAGCCGCGTTGGACCTGAACTGGAACGCCTCGAGCGCAACCCGATCCCAAGCGTGCCGTCCCCAACGCACGTGTGAATCATGTACTCGCTTTGGGACTTCTCATCGAAACCACTCCCAGCTAGACCATCGACATGTCGGAAACGTCCGTGACGATTGGCCTCGTGCAGCATGCCTGTGGGGAGGACAAATCCGAAAACATCGGGCGAGCGATCGCTGGCATGCGAGAGGCCGCGGCGCGCGGCGCTCAGCTCGTGTGTCTCCAGGAATTGTTCGCCTCGACCTACTTTTGTCAGGTGCAGGATCCCAAGTTCTTCGAACTCGCCGAGGAGCTGGACGGGCCCACCGTGTCGGCCATCTCGAAGGTGAGTAAGGAGCTGGGCATCACGACTTTGACGAGCGTGTTCGAACGGCGTGCCCCTGGGCTCTATCACAACAGCCTGATCGCGATTGGCCCCGACGGCGATCGCCTCGGCTTGTATCGCAAGACCCACATCCCCGACGATCCGCAGTTCGAAGAGAAGTTCTACTTCACGCCTGGCGATCTCGGGTTCGTCTCGACGCCCACGCCGCATTGCCGCGCGGGGTTACTGGTGTGTTGGGACCAGTGGTACCCAGAAGCGGCGCGGCTCACGGCGATGCGCGGAGCACAGGTACTGTTCTATCCGACGGCAATCGGCTGGCTCCCCGACGAGAAGGCTGAACATGGGAAAGACCAGCTCTCCGCCTGGCAAACGATTCAGCGCGCCCACGCGATCGCCAACGGCGTGTTCACCGTGTCCGTCAATCGCGTCGGGGTTGAACGTTCAGCCGCAGGAGAAATCGAGTTTTGGGGTCACTCGTTCGTTTGCTCACCGAGTGGAGCCGTGATCGCCGAAGCGGGAGAAGGAGAGGAGGTCCTGGTGGCACGCTGCGACCTGCAGCAATCCGAAGCGACCCGCAAGATCTGGCCGTTCTTCCGTGACCGTCGCATCGATACCTACTCCGATCTGCTGAAACGGTGGGCGGATTGACGCGCCTCAATCGACGGAGCGACGAACGGAACCCGACGACCCAAGCGACCTCTCCACGGCAGCTCGGGTTTCGGATGCCAGCGGAATGGGAACCGCACGACGCGACCTGGCTGACGTGGCCTAGCAGTGAAGACTGGCCCGGGAAGCTGGATGCGGTTCGCTGGACGTACTGCGAGTTCATCCGTGCGCTGACGCTCGGTGAGCGCGTCAAACTCATCGTTGGCAACGCTGCGGTCAGGCGTAGCGCCACCCAGCGTCTCGAACGCGCAGGCGTCGATCTCGACCAAATCGACTTTTTCGTCGCGCCGACGGACCGCACCTGGGCACGTGATAACCTCCCAACGCTAGTCATCAACGACAACCGAACCCAGATCGGCGCCGTGAAGTGGCGTTTCAATGGTTGGGCGCGCTACGACGACCACCACCTCGATGAACAGGCGGGGGCCAGCGTCGCCGAGTCGTTCCTTAAGCACTGGCTGCCAGAACTGACGACTAGTGGCGGGCGAAAGCGGCGCTTCGTCCTCGAGGGTGGAGCCATCGACGTCGATGGTGCGGGCACGCTGCTGACGACGCGCCGCTGCCTGCTCGGCAAACCCTATCAACGCAACCCGAACGTCCGCCAAGCGGAAATCGAACGCGTGCTATCGGATATGTTGGGCGTCGACCACGTGATCTGGCTGGAGGATGGCATCGCGGGTGACGACACCGCGGGACACGTCGACGATTTCGCACGGTTCGTGAGCGTGGGCACGGTAGTGGTCGCCAAAGAATCGAAACGCGGCGACCCCAACTACGAACCGCTGAAACGCGCGATCGCAGATCTTCGGCAAGCTCGCGACGCACGCGGCAAGAAGCTGCAGGTCGTCGAGCTACCGATGCCTAGGGCGGTCGTCTACGACGGCGAACGTTTACCCGCCAGCTACGCCAACTTTTACATCTGCAACGACCGCGTCCTGGTCCCCACCTTCAACGACCCGAACGATCGCGTCGCACTGTCCATACTCGCCGACTTGTTCGAAGGGCGCGAAGTTTGCGGCATCCACGCAGTCGATCTGGTCGTCGGGCTCGGGACGTTACACTGCAGCAGCCAGCAGCAACCACGCTGTATCAGGTCCTGAGGGATAGCGTGCGTCGCGGCCCCCTATACATGGCGCTGGCGGCCTTGGTCTTCACGATCATGGTCGTCGCGCTGAAGACAGCGCGCGAAGCCCTTTCAGCAATCGACGTGACTGCCTGGCGCAGCCTCGTCGCGATCCCGTTGATGGCGCTGATCGGGTTCAAACAACTCGGCAAGGTGCAGCGCAAAGGGCTGCTCGCCGTGCGTTGCGTGCTCGGGTTCACGGCCGTCATCGCGTTCGTCACTGCCGCGAAGAGCCTCAGTGTTGCGAACCTGTCGCTGATTCACAAGTTGCAACCCGTGTGGATCGCGCTCCTCGCACCGTTGTTTTTGGGCATGAGTGAACGCCCAGACCGCCGCGTCTGGCTCGCGCTCAGCTTCGGGCTGCTCGGCGCAGCACTGATCGTTCAGCCTGGATTCGAAGACGATCCCGCGACGCTGATGGCGGGGCTTTGGGCGATGGGCGGCGCGTTCTTCTCGGCGTTGGCGCATGTCAGTCTGCGGGCACTGGGCAAAACTGAAGATCCGCGCGCTGTGGTGTTCTGGTTTCAGAGCAGTCTGCTTCCGCTCTCCTTGCTCGCCATGCTGCTGCAACCGCCACAAGCAGACAGCGGCTCGGCGATTGACGTATGGCCCGCGCTGTTGGTCATCGGAGCGACCGCGGTATGCGGACAGTTGCTCATGACCCATGCCTACAAGTTGGACAAAGCCGCGCCCACCGCTGCGGCCTCGTACTCTGGACCGCTGTGGGCGTACGCGCTGGACTACGTGTTGTTCGATGTCACCCCCACGTCCATCGGGTTGCTGGGCGGTGCATTGGTGTTGTGCGCTGGCGCGATCGTGGTGTTCGGCGGCGGCAAGCTCGACGTGCGCAGTACGGAGACGGTGCCGATGGAACCTGGCCCCGTGAGTTCAGACCCTCTGGGAACTGGCCAAACGGGTTCGCGTCGAAACAGGTGGTGAACTCAGAGCTTCAGAGCGAGCGATGCATCCAAGCGTGACAGAAACGTCGCAAGGGTGCCGGTAACCTGACGCCGCTCGTACACTGCAGGTGATCCGCTGCCAGCCTGGGGACGGCCGATCACCTCGGCGTCGCCGAGTTCGATGCCCGTGACGGACGGCCTCGACGTCCGCGCGGGAGGAATCGCCGGGGGTCGGGAGATGCGTGCTTCGCGCTCCGACGCTTGCTTATCGTGTTGCTCCAGATCGGCCTTGGCCGTGGCTGGCGGGGTCAACGACGTGTCGTAGGCGCCCGAGAACTGATTTTGCGGGAGCTCGGCCTCGTACTCGTCGGCCTCGTCGGCAGGTGCTGGTGCGGCACTGCTCGGCGCCCGTTCCGCAAGTTCCAGATCGGCGGGTGGCAGGTCATCACCATCGAAGTCGATCGTCGACCCCAGCTGTTCCATCGTCGGACCGCTGGAATGAACGGTGCCACCCGTGCTCCCACCAAGGGATCCGAGATCGGCATCCTTCGGCGGGATGCTGACTTGCGGCCCTGACTCGGGCGGGGGAGTACGAGGTACGGAGGTCTCGTCGTCGTCACTTTCGTCAACATCGCCGCGGGTGAACCCCAATCCAGAACCGAGCTCATCATCTTCGCGCTCCTGCTCGGTGCTGATGGGGGGCACGTCCATGTCGTCGAGCGGCGCGCTGTCGAACACGGCGCCATGACCGAAATCAGCATCTGCGTCCTGGTCGACCGCGTCGAAGTCCGAGCTCGAATCTGCCGGGTCGTGCGCGCCCGAAGGCTCCTCTGGTGCGCGACTAGCAGACTCGATTTCGAGGCTGGGCGCGTGACTGAACGGGTCGCTGCGCGGAGTTGAAACTGGCGGCGCTTCACTTGGCTCGCGTGCATCGAGATCGGGCGCGTGGAACGTCGCTTCGCGCGTGGCCGATGCTGGTGCAGCCGGGACGCTCGGTGGCACCGTTGCCATCGCCTCAGCTGTCAGCTCTGGGGAGGTGTCCAACTCGGGCTGGCGTGGATGGAAGCCTGGGGACGGCCCCGACTCAGCTGCCCGGGCCGAGCCGCGATTGCTCAGCGCATCCGCTGCCGCGTTCGAAGAACTCGCAGCGCGCGCAGATGTCGGAGGTCGCGCCGCGTTGCTCTGCACGCGTTCGAGCAACGCCCGAAGCTTCTGCAAACTTTCCAAGTCGCTGTTCACGAACCGCCCCCGGCCACGGCGCCGTCATTGAGACGCGCCAGCGCCTCTCCATAGTGGCAGCCTTCCGCGATCAGCGCTTCGATTTTCTCCTTGGTGTCCTCGTTGCAAGCGACGTAGCGGACGATGTCGTCCACCCGCGCGAGGGTGGCGACCCGCAGAGCCCGGCCAGTGGCGCGGATCAACGCGCCCTCGAGGATGGCGGCCAGCAAACGATCCCCGGAGTCCACCTGACGTTTGGACGCCGCGTCTCCCGTACGCAGTGGCGACTCCGAAACCGCCAAGATCAACGCGTGCCCCCAAAACTCGACGGAGAGCGATCCCAGCCCCGCCAACGCCAACTCGCCGCCGAGGTGGTCGACCATTTCAGCCGTCGTGAGCTTGGGCATGTCTGACGATAGGCGTTCCGCTACCCGACGGCCCAATTCGTTGCCCCAACCGCGTCCCAGGTCCGTCAAGACGTCTGCATTCAGATGACGGCAAACGGAAGCGATCGCATCTGCGGGCAACAGCACGCCCGGCGCGCCGGATCCAACGGTCACCCTGCCGCGCGCGAGATCGAAGCGCAGCGCACCACTCATATCAAAGGACTCTGCCATTCGGAATTGGGCCTTCCCCAAGGGGTTGGGAGCATCGGAAGTATAGGCCCGGGCATGGTAGCAGTGTCAAAGTCTTGGGGAAGTCACGGAACAAAATGCTCGCTCTCCGAAAAAGCTGGCTGGCTGCCGCCACCCTGATCGGCGCTACGGCGTTCGGTAAGCAACCCTCGGATCAACCGCTCTTGCTCGGGGGTTCCTTACGGATTCCGACACGACCGATCCTCACCGATCCCTCGCTCCGCAGGGGCGCGTTCATCCTACATGCGCCCCGCCCGATTGCCGAGCGACGCTGGTGCACCGCGGACGAGGCACTTTGTGTACACTCGACGGGCGATCAGCAAGCGTTGGCCAAACGCGCGCTCGACCACCTCGTGATCGCCCGACGAAGGCTGGTGTCAGTGCTGCAGCTGCCGTCGCCCTCGAGCGACTTCGGTGCAGGAGGCAGCGCGGGGCTCGACCTGTATCTACCCGAGGAGAGTTCGTCCAATGCGATACGTGTCGAGTTGGACGCAGCGCGCTGGGCCTCGGATCAGTCCGCGGCATTCTGTGTCAGCGATGCGACTCACGTCTCCCTACAAGCAGCGGCTCGCTGTATCGGCGGCGCTATCGCAGCCACCCTGGACAGTGCGGAATCTCCTGCCGTCCGCACGGCCTTCGGGGCGTACCTCGCCGATCGCTTTTTCGAACCAGACGACTACAGCTTGGCGGCGGTTGACGACTTTCAGGCGAACCCGCAAGCCAACCCGTTCGCTCCCCACGCTTCGCTGCCAGAGGCCGGAGGGCTGTATTTCGCATTCTTGGAAGACCAACTCGCCTCATCCCGCGATGCCAGCCTGCCCAGCGCGCTACTCGCACTGTCGCGCTCGCTCACCAGAGGCACGCACCCCGAGTGGAACAACGAACCCGACGTGCTTGACGTTCTGCGTGCGTCCATCCCTCACGATCAGAACCTGTCGCAACTAGCGATGGACTGGGCGCTGACGCGGGTTTTCCTGGGTAGCCGTTCTGATGGCGCGCATCACGGAGACCACAGCTTCGTCGGTGACTTCGGGCGTCTGGCGATGGATTGGAGCGTGGCGTACTCGAGCCTGCCCCGTCACTTGGCGAGTTCGCGAGCCATCGAGCCGTTTGGCATGAGCGCCGTCTGGCTAGAGCTCGACCAAGTACCGCCTGGCGCCCAGCTGGGAGTGCGTTTGACGTGGGAAGAGCCCGTTTCGTTCTGCTGGACGGCGGTTGCCGTGGACGCCCAGGGGCGCGAAATCGCACGTTGGGACTTCCCGCGTCTGCAGCGCGGCACGCAACTCGAGAAAACGCTGATGAACTTCGAACACGCCGCGGGTCTACTGTTCGTGGGCGTAAACCTAGGAGGCGTCGACCTGGATCATCCCTTCGACCCCGACGCCTACCCCTGGGAGCCACATGCGTACACGCTCTACTTGGCCGATCTCCGCTGACGAAGCAGAAAAACGCATAGCGCAGCGAGCCACCACGCCCCGCCACTCGAACCAGCCCTCATCCCGCAACCGCCCCGGACAGATAAACCACGCGTGTGAGTGTGCCGATCGAGAGCGATGGGCAAACGTCGTTCGACCAGCTGACGACCTTGGTAGCTGAAACGGACGTTCAAGACGCGACCTGCACTGCCAGAGTTGGCGGCAATCGTTGCCTCGACGAGTCCGGGCATCGTCTGCTTCGGAGGCTCGATCACGCTGCCGTTGGTGAGCTCCAGTTCGATATCGGATTCGTCTGCAGCGGACAGCTGCCCGTCGACGTCGCGCAAATGCAAACGCAACTCGAGAGGCCATTTGGGATCGGGGAGCGCTAGCTCGTCGCTGACCCCCAGCCATGTGTGCCGCGACGAGGGACGTTCAGCTTCAATGTCGCCACGTTCGAGCGCGAGCGAGCGAGCGCTAGCTCCCAGATCGAGCAACCCGGGCTCGGCGAGCGGACTCCCGCTGAACTCGCTAGGCAAACGTCGACTGCCCGCCTGCAGCAAGCGTCGCAGCTCGAGCTGGGTGAGCGTCGGATCGTGTTCGAGCAACAACGCCACCGCGCCCGCAACGACGGGAGCCGACATGCTCGTGCCGAGGGTTACCGCATACTCGTCGCTGACCACCGCACATTCCTCCGACTCCGGACAGATCCCCGAGTCGCTGAAGATGCTCAGCGCGTTGAGCCGTCCACCTTGATTCGGATCCGCTGCTTCGGACATGGCCGCCACTAGCGCAACTCCTGGCGCTAAGATGTCGGGTTTCATGAATCCACCCGTGCTGGGGCCATGGGAACTGAAGAACGCCACGTTGCGCGGTTCGAGTCCTTCGCCCAGGTCGACCAACGTGGCGGTGCCGTCAGCGCGGCTCGGCCACGACGTGCGATTCACTGTCGCACCCACCGCAATCAGAGCGGGAGAGGTTGCGGGGATCGTGATCGTCCCACTGCGCGTTGCCCCTGGGACCAACACGCCTTCCGAGCCCCAAGCGGGCCCTAGCTGCCCTTCAGATTGCACCCAGATGCTTGCAGTACCGTTACCAGTCAGGCGCAGCGCCAACACCCTCCCCGAGTCGAACTCACCCGAGAGCAGCACGGCCGCTCCGTAACTCAGATCTTCGAATTCGGCGATGTCCTCAGCATCGAGACGATTGATGACGATGGCTTCGATGTCCGATCTCTGCTTGCGCGCCGCATAGCCGGGGTCGATGGGTTCGATCAGCCGTTCGCCGCCCGCGGCTTCGAGCCCCACCGAGACCGTATCGCCCACAGGCGTCCCGATCCAAACGAGAACCGTGCCGTGCAACGGGACACCCAGTTGAGGAAAGAGCAGTGGTACTCTGACGCCTGTATCACCCGTGACGGCCACCTCGGTGTGAATCCCCAGCGGCGCGGGGTACGTTGATCCACGCAGAGTTCGCACCGCGCCACTGTTGCCGGCAGCGACAACCATCGCGTGCCCCTCAGGCTCCACCATTTCTTCCAGTGCCTGCGCGATCACCGACGAGCCATCGTGCGGTCCGAAGTCGCCCCCCAAGCTCAGGTTGACGACCACGGGTTTGCCCGCGTCATCGGCGCGATCATAGATGAAACGCGTCGCCATCAGCACGCCCGCGTCCGTGACGCTGGTTTCCGTCGACGCGATTTTGGCGATGATCAGCCCCGCTTCTGGCGCGAGCCCCGCGTAGTCGGGGTTGGATGCGCCATTGCCCGCCGCGATCGACGCTACGTGCGTGCCGTGTCCCAGGCGATCCGTCGAAAGCTCGACGCGATCGCCGTCGGGCGTCAGTAGCTGGTCACCCGCGAGCAACACGTCGATGTCAGCCGCGGAGAGAATGCCGCACGCGAACTCTGAGTCACCATCGCAGCCGTACTCGGCTTCCAGCGCGGCGTGCAAACCGAGTGGAGGAGAGCTGAAATCGAGCAGCCACTCGACACGCGTCGACCCGTCGGGATTGCGCATGTCGAGGTGCTCCAGATCGAGCCCACTGTCGGCGATGCCAATGAGCACTCCGCGCCCTGTCGTGCTTGGCGCACCCAGCGATTCCATTTGCTCGACGTATTCGTCGCGTCGCACCCAGCGCGTCGTTTGATCGAGCAGCAAACGACGCGGCGCCGACCAATAAAGTCGCGGCGCATCAACTGCGCTCGTCATCGACGTCGGCAGTTCGGCCATCGCGCGAGTTGGGAGCGCCAGCAGACGCGGCGTCAGGTGTACACCCTCGTGTTCACTCGGCGTCTCGCCGTCACCAACGACCACCAAGCTGCCGCGCGAGCTGAAGTGCTGAAGTGCCGCGGCCACGTCGGGGTGACGCGCGACCAGCGCGTTGATCGACAGTTGTGCATGCGCGGGGCGCGCTGCGCACACGAGGGAGACGCACACAAGCACGAGAGGAAAAAGCGCGAGTCCCCCAAACGCAACTCCCAGTCGCGGGCTCGAAACAGTGCGCGACAGCGTCCTCGGTCGTCTCAACTCGTCGCCCTCACATCGGCATGATGACGTGCTTGCGCACGATGGGAGGCAGCGTCTTGCCCTCGGTGGCGGCAAATCGTTCGATGACCGAGTCGCGCAGTCGTTCGAACGGAATGATGTCGTCGACGATCAGTTCGCTGGCGAGTTTTTCCAAGTCGATGTCCGCTTCGTATTCGGCGCGCAGCTCTTGCACGAGCTTGTCTCGCTCGGGACCTTCGGGTGCGGCCTGAATGCGATTGTAATACACGGCGTTGACCGCCGCCTGCGGCCCCATCACGGCAATCGACGCCGTAGGCAACGCCAGACAAGCGTCAGGTTCGAACCCAGGACCCGCCATCGCGTACAAGCCCGCGCCGTAAGCCTTTCGCACGACCACGCTCAGTTTGGGCACCGTAGCCATGCTCACAGCCGACACCATCTTGGCTCCCGCGCGGATGATGCCTTGCTTTTCCACCTTGGAGCCGATCATGAAACCCGGCACGTCAGCGAGAAACAGCAGCGGGATGTTGAACGCGTCACACAGTTGAATGAAGCGCGCCGCCTTGTTGGCGCTATCGACGAACAACACACCGCCGAGGTACTTCGGCTGATTGGCGACGATACCTACCGCCTTTCCGCCGACACGAGCAAACCCCGTGATGATCTCTTTGGCGAAGCGACGCTTGAGCTCGAGGAAACTCCCCTCGTCGACCATGTGTTCGATTACCTGATGCATGTCGAACGGCTTGTTCTCGTCGGAGAGCACAATCTCGGACAGTGGCGCCAAGTCGCTCTTGGGGGGCGTGCTCGGCACTGGTCGAACTTGCCCCGCTTGGTTATCGGGCATGAAGTCGAAGTAACGGCGCGCAAAGTCGATCGCTTCTTCCTCGGTCTGCGCGAGCACGTCACCGCAGCCCGATTTGGACGTGTGCATCTTGGCGCCGCCCATCTCGTCCAGGGTGACTTTCTCGCCGATCACCATCTCGGCCATGCGCGGCGAGCCGAGGTACATACTGGCGTTCCCGTCGACCATCACCACCAAGTCGCAAAACGCGGGCATGTACGCTCCACCCGCTGCAGAGGGTCCGAACAACACGCAAATCTGCGGCACCACCCCGCTCAGCGAAACTTGATTGAAGAAGATCTTCCCCGCGCCTCGCCGCCCCGGAAACATCTCGAGCTGATCCGTGATGCGCGCGCCCGCAGAATCGACCAAGTAGAAAACCGGGCACTGCAAGCGACGAACGGTCTCCTGCAAGCGCAAGATCTTCTCCACCGTGCGCTTGCCCCACGACCCGGCTTTGACCGTCGAGTCACTGGCGGCAACGGCGACGCGCCGCCCGGCGATCGTGCCCAGTCCCGTGATCACGCCGTCGGCGGGCAAGTCGCCTGCAAGGGTGTTGGCGAGCAAACCGTCTTCGACCAAGCTGCCCTCGTCGAGCAATCGCGCGATGCGGTCGCGGGCGAACAGCTTGCCGATCTGCTGGTTCTTGTCGTGGTACTTCTGTGCGCCGCCACGTCGTGCGGTCGCGATCATCTCGTCGAGTTTTTCGCGCTTCATCCCTGAGCGGGAGCGTAGCCCACGCGCGGAGCGGATGCAGGGACGATGGCAGCGGGCCCCCGATTTGGTTGCGGCCCTTCAGCCACCAGTCAGTGGCCCCACTGCACGCTCGCCGCGATGTTACGCGAATCACGCTCGGGTAGCAGTGTCAGGGAGGCGACGGTGGGGCACCAGATGCGGGCTTGGGCGTCGCCCGAGGCGACAATGCGCCCGTCATTCGACGCAGCTGCTTATCGAACCGCGCGAGCTGCTGGGGATCGAATCCGATCATCACGTCGCGCACGACGCCCCGCTCGTCGATCAAGAACGCGGTAGGCAGCGCGGACGCGCGGTAAGCCCGCGTGACGCTCTCGTCTTCATCACTGAAGACTGGGTAAGGAATGCCGAGTTGAGGTAACGCATTGAGCACTTCCTGCGGCGGCTCGGCGCTCACTGACAACACGTGCACTCCCGACGCCGCGTAACGTTGATGCCAATGGCTGAGCGTCGGCTGAAGCAAGCGACACGCCGAGCACCAGGTTGCCCAAAACTCGAGCACCACCACCTTGCCTTGCAGCTGTGGCCAACTCGGAACCACAGAACCTTGAAGCGTGCGCAGCGAACTGATGCTCGGCGCCGCCTGCCCCACATACAAGTCGCGCATCAGACCCGCCGAGTCTGGCTTGGGTCCCAAGTGCAAGCGCGAGAACCGCTGCTTGCCATCACGTCGAAACGTGACCAGTACGCGGTCGCCCACTTGCAGAGGCCCCAGCGCTGCGTGGACGTCTGTCGGGCGCGAAATCGCCTCGCCAGCGATCGTCAGCAGTTCATCTCCCGCAGTGAGTCCTGCGGACGCGGCAGGTGACCCCGGAAACACCGACAGCACGGCCACCGCTCCTTGCTCGTCACGCATCTCGATGCCCATCCAGGGGCGCCCCCGTTGCGCGTCGTCACCCGCGTGTTCGATGGGTGGCAAGCTGGTGGGCGGCGCGCCCTCCCCTACCGAAGAGCGCGGAGCGTGCCCGTGCTCGTCGGCGTGCTCTTCCTCGCCGTGGTGGTGCGCGTGCTCTGGAGTCGGGTCGCGGGGTGACGGCGCGGCGCGGTGCTCCATCTGCTCCGACACGGGCGCATCCGGGTTCGACGAGACGGTCGAGAGCTCGACGTTGGGCGCGCTCGAACCGCAACTCGCCAGCAGCCAGCCGCTGACGAGCCAGGTTCCCATCGCAGAAAGCGCCGTCAGACGGTTTCTAGTCAGGGGTTTCGCGAGCTCGGGTCGCCCCGATCGACCACGACGAAGTTGCGCTCGTTGCGAGTCCACGACTAGCTCTAACACATGGGTCGCTGCGGAGTTTTGTTGCTCAGTGTGAGCACGCTGATCTGGGCGTGCAGCGCTCCCAGGTCGTCGGCTCCCGCGAGTGCCGCGTCACCTGCGGTTGAATCGCCCGAGGCACAAACGCAACCGGTCGCTCCAGGGCAGTCGTGGAGTCACTTGTCTGTCGTCGGCGAGTGGCCGATCGCCGCGGAGTTCGAGAGCCGCGGTCACCTGGTCGCCCAACCCCAGACGCGAGTTCGCGTCTCGCCCGGCAGCGAAGACGCGTACGCCAACTGGTCACGCGGACGTCAGTTGCCAGTCGGCACGGTGCTGGTCGCTGAATTCGTGAACGCTGACGGCAATGTCGCGGAGCGTTTTGCCATGGAGAAACACGACGGCGGGTGGCGCTACGACGTGATCAGCGAACGCGACCAACTCCAAACCGCGCCTGCGGCGTGTTCGGCTTGCCATCGGCAGGCAACTAGCGACGAAGTATTCGGCCCGGCACGCTGAGCGGCCCGAACGCGTGTCCCCGTTGGGACTGCATGACCATCAGACAGGCCCCAGACAAAAGGCCAACACCCGCCTCGGGCAGACTACCGTCTGGCCGGCGATGGCGGGTGGAGGACTTGGCGACGCTAGCGGGCCTCGTGAACAACCTTGCGGCCGTGTCGGGCGAGACGCTGCGGAAGCCAGCTAGTTCCCAGAAAGCAGATTCTACGAAGCTAAAAGGGGCAAGCTAGGGAATGGCTAAGCAAGCTCAATAGTAAGGAAAGGATAAGTGCCTAAGCCAAGCGCAAAGTAGTTAGTGAGTTAAGCCAAGCGATTAGGGATAAGCTACTTGCCCTGCCTTAAAGCAGGACCCGTGCCAGCGCTGAGCTCCAGTCGATTTCAACACGATTTCGAGCGCTTGGTCGCCCCGCCAGGATTCCCTGTCAGCCTGTGCCGAACGAACCCGGATCCTGCTGTCACACCCCCGATGCCACTCCGCAAGCTCTGCGTAGTCGCGCCGCAACGCGGCATCCCAGCACGACCGGCGCGTCACCCAAACGGCCCCATTTCTCACCCCACACACCGAATTCCCATGGTATGAACCCGCCCCCCAAGCGCCCGTAGCTCAGCTGGATAGAGCGTCGGTCTACGGAACCGAAGGTCGTACGTTCGAATCGTACCGGGCGCGCAACGAATCCCACGAACCCCGAAGGTTACCCGCGAGGCTCCAATGCCCGGGCCCCGGCGTTGTAGAGGATGACCGCCCAGCCCCCAACGAGTAAGAACTCGACGCCGGCTTCGCAGAGCTCGTACAGCAGATCCGTGAAATCTCGAGGGAGCTTGGCGCGTGCTTCATGCACAAGAGAACGTCTCTCCTGGTCACTGGGACCGTGGTAGTGCTTGGCGCGGTCCGCGAAGGGCCTGGTGATACTCGATCAGGCGCACGGCCGCAGCGATTCGCGAGCGTCCAGCGGATCGAGCGCGAGAGTAACCCGGTCACCGAGGTGAACGAGGCTGATGGACTCGTTCGCAACTTGGAAACGTCGTCAATGTACACCAGTCTCACCACCTCGCGCCCGGCATCGGCGAATCTCTTGAAGACAAGACTGTCCTCCAAGGACATCGAGCCCTTACACCCCTGCTTGTCCCGACCGTAACGCAAAGACGCATACAAGACCAGCCCTTCACCATCGCGCTCGGATGCTGCGGAGTACTTCACCGTGATCGCTAGCTTCGTGTCATCGAGTCTGTACTTGAGGTATTCCACGAGCTTGGAGCTAAGTAGCTCGGTGAGTTCGCCGTCCTGCCGCAACGTGGCAACGTTGACGGTGGCGCCGTTCCTTACAGCACGCCGGACGGCCTCAGCCATTTTGTGAGAGATTGCTGCACCCTGCATCGCCCTGTTCTGGAGTTCCACCAGCTTGTGAGTGACCTTTCGGTACACCACGACCCACATTGCGATGAGGGCCACTGTGGCAGGATAGCTCACCCATAGGTACCAACTGAGCTCCACAAGGGCAGGTTTGGCTTTCGTGAAGTCTCGGACGAAGGTCGTGACTGAAACTGCTCCCATCACGATGCTGACGATCCCCAGCACTGCAGAGACCATGTCGGTGACGGAGCCGAACACCTCCTTGTAGATGAACGACAGGATCCCG
>CBFGUG010000087.1:0-33969 GCA_965651905.1 uncultured bacterium
CGTGAAGTGAAGCCCGTGAAGTGAAGCCCGTGAAGTGAAGCCCGTGAAGTGAAGCCCGTGAAGTGAAGCTCAGCCCTGCGGGTCGACGCCGAACACGTCGCGTAACGTAGCGCGCGCCATTTCACCGTCGGGCGCGAGCGCCATGCGGACGGAAATGGTCGTGTCGTCACCCCAAGGCCACCACAACGCGTAGGCGAACACACCCGAGCTGTTCTCGGGAGAGAACAACAACTGACCGTGACGGACGCCGCCCGTGCTCGCCGCCACTTTCACGAGCGCGTCAGGCGCGCGCGTGATCGTGCGATGGTCCCAACATGCGGGAAAGACCTGAGCCAAGATCGCCTCGTACTCATCCTTGTTGGCCACACTGAAGGAGCTGGCGACGCTACCGTGGCGTTCGTCCCAGGTCCAACCGCGGCTTGGCCAGGAGCTGCGCACGCGCCGTAGCTCCTCCTTCGAACCTCCACCAGCCCAATCCTGCATGCCGCAGGTGTAGCATGTGAAGTCGACCGCACACCACAGGCTGTCGCTGCCCAGCTTCAAAATGCGTGACCCAAGAGCGCGTAAGCGCGGCGTCCACTCGCGACCTTCGACTGCGGTGACGTAGAGTACTCCGCCATCATGTCGGCGATCGTAGTCAGCTGGGAGACTGCGCAAGCGTGCACTGACGCGCAACGTGGCAGCATGAGTACCGACGAAACAAAGCACCAAGTCGCAGACGGTCGCGCCGACTCACGGCAGTATGCTCACGCCCGCCCTCAATCTAGCCACCACGACACCACGCCGAGCGGATCGACACGCAACACCGTGAGCGCCGCGACCCAACATAGGGCGAGCTGCGCGACATCCCTGAGCCAACCGCGTAATCGCTCACCGCGTGATCCTTCACCCACGAAACGCGCTAGTGAAAATAGCGCGATCGCCGCGAGCAACACGTTCGGCGCGAAGAACGTCATGAGCGCTGCCAGGGCGGACGGCACGTCCACGACCCAGCTGATGTACTTGGGATCGTCCAGCAGGTAACGCGGGCGGTGCCCCAGCGACACCCAAGCGGTAACCCAAACCACGTAAAACGAAGCAACCAGTAGCACGGGATAAGCGAACAACACGGCACGCACCGCGCGTTGTTCACTCGCCCGCACGACAGCTCGCCTGACGTTCGTCATAGTTTGCGGTTGTAGCACGCGAGCCGAGTTGCGCAGCGTGCGCCAACGACGCGCATGAAACACCGACGTCACTGGTCGCTATTTTCAGTTTTTTCTGGGGAGGCGAGGTGCGGGCCCTGCGCGGCTCCCGCTATGGGCCTTTCGTCCAGAAGCGAACACGCGACGCGCCCTATCTGACGGCGCGCTGGCTGCCGCGAGGCCCCAAGAAAACGCGCACTGAGGCTCAAACGTCGGGCTCAAACGTCGGGCTCAAACGTCGGGCTCAAACGTCGGGCTCAAACGTCACTGCTCGGCGCGTCTTCGTTGGTGCTCGGAACATCACTGCAATCGAATTGCTCGGTGCGCGCGCCTGGCCGTGTTACAACCCGCCCCGAGCAGTTGGCGTGCGGCAGGCTTGGATTAACCTGAAGGAAGCGTGGTCGATCGACGTCGATCGCAGGAGTTGCGTGGCCACGCTGCGACTCCGTATGGCGCTGCGACTCCGTATGGCGCTGCGACTCCGTATGGCGCTGCGACCCCGCACCACGCTGTCCGTCGCGGCGTTTGCAGTCGCATTTTCGCCTGTTCTTGCTCGCGCGCAGACGCTGGACGCGCTCGACTTGGAGTATGCAGCGCCTGATGGCTGCGGCTCGAAACAAGCCGTGCTGACCAAGCTCGAACGAGCGCTTGGCGATCAACCTGCAGAAGAACTGACAGCCGCGCAGGGCGCGGACACGGACGTCGACGCTCAGGTGCAGGTCACCGCTCGCGGCCAAGACTACCGCTTGGAGTACCGCGCCGAGCGCGCTGGCGCCCAGAGTCGTCGGGTGTTGATCTTGGATAGCTGCGAAGCGGTGACGGAAGCTTCCGCGCTGCTCTTGTTGCTGACGATCGATCCGATTCTCGCGGATACGATGGGCGCCGCGCAGTTGGTCGAGGACGCAGAGAGCAGTGCAGAACCCAGCGCGAGCGAGATCTCGAACGAGGCACCGAGCGACGAACTACCCGAACCTATCGTCGCGCCAACGCCGACTCCAGCGCCGCCGCGCGAGTCACCGAACGATCAAGCGCCGTCAGCAGCCCCGCGCGAACCGACGAAACTCAGCGCCGCATGGATCGGGCTGGGTCCCACGTTGAGCAGCGGAGTCGCCGCCAACACCGCGTTCGGCGTCGGCGCGGAGGGTGCGTTGTGTACGCGCTGGTGGGGACTGTCCGCAGCGGTTTCCTGGCTCTCCGCGTTGGACACGGAAATTTCCGGGATCAGCGGCTCTCGTGTCGAATCGACACAGCTTCGCATTTTGGGTCGCGCGGCGCTGCGTTTGGGCAGCGGTGGGTTTCGCTACGGGCCCTACGCGGGGGCTGCGTTCGAGCGCGTTTCGGTGGACGTCACGGGCATCAGCGAACCGGGTAACGGCGCGACTCAATGGCTTTCCGTGCTCGGCGGCGCATCGCTCGAGGCGCGCGTCTGGCACGACTGGGCGCTCGGCTTGCGAGGCGGCGTAACCGTTCCTACCCGGCGTCCACGCTTCATTGTGGGACAGGTCGACGAGGTTGCCCATCGGCCTAGTGCCGTCGGAGCCGAGGCGTTTTTGGGGGTTTTGTGGGCGTGGGATTCGCAATCGCCCTGAGCTGCGGCCACAAACATTCACGATGGCTAATCCTGCGCCCGTACCCCTCACCCAGCCTCCGCCGTCGGAGACTCGGGCCGTGCGCGCCTCGGGGCGGGCCCCCGCGGGAACGGGCGCGAGCGTCGAACTCGATTTCGAGGTGGTGTACTCGGCGTACTTCGAGTTCGTGTGGCGCTCGGTGCGTGGGTTGGGCGTGCCCCCCGCGTTCGTCGACGACGTGACGCAGGATGTGTTCGTCATCGTACACCGCAAGCTCGACACGCTGGAGTCTCCCAGCGCGTTGCGCAGTTGGCTGTTTGGCATCGCTCGGCGCGTGTGCAAAGACCACCGCCGCTCAGCGTCGCGCAAAGGTCCGCACGTCGAGATCGATCCGCAGCGCGAAGTCGACGCCAACTCGAACCCGCAACAGCACGCCGCGTCCCGACAGCAGTTGCAGATCGTCGAACAGTTCGCCGCGGGGCTCGACGAAGACCGACGGGCACTGTTTTTCTTGGTTCTGATTGAGGGGCTTCAAGTGGGCGACGCGGCTGAAACACTGGGTATCAACGTGAACACCGCGTACTCGCGGGTACGCATTCTGCGACTCGAGCTAGCCAGTGCGCTGGGCCTCGAAGACGACTCGGCGAGTGAGCGAGGGAACAATGCCTGATCTAGATTCGATTCTGGCGGACGTGCGTGAGCATTATCAGCCGGACCCGGGCGCCAAGCAGCGGGTACGCCGTACGCTCGCGGTTGGGATCGCGGCGGGTACGGTAGCCACGGCCAGCCAATTGTCGTCTGCGAATGCGGCGGCAAGCGGCGGCTCATTGGTGAACGGTGCGGCGTTGGGCAACAGCTCCGCACTGAGCAGCGGAGCTCTGGCGAACGGTTCGGGCGCGTCGCTTGGCGCTGGTCAGGCAGCGGGCTTGGCCACGGGCGGTGTGGTCGGCAAGGGTGTGGGCGTCGGCTTGGTCGTCAAGCTGTCGGCGTCCCTCGGCGTCGTGGCGGCGCTCGGTGCGGGTGCGATGCAACTCACCGAGAGCGCGCCTCCCGCACCCGTCGTCGAAGTCGCGGAGCGCTCGAACGACGAAAGCACGCGCGCTGCGCCGAAGGAAAGTGCTGCAACTCCCGACCCCGAGGTTGCTGCAGTCACCGAAACCCCGACCGACGTGATGGAAGAGGAGGTCACGCAAGAGCCCCCGCTCATCGAACCCAGCGCTGAAGCAAAGCCAGTAACGCCTTCGGCCAAGCGCGTTCGACCGCGAGCCGTCGTGGCTGGCGCCAGCGCGCCGCGCGAACCGTCGACGATGCTCGAACAACTCGGGCTGATCCGCGAAGCGTCGAAAGCGCTGCGAGCGGGCGACAGCGCCAAAGCCAGTCGATTGCTCGACGAGCACAAGCAGCGGTTCCCCAAGAGCGCGCTTCGCAGTGAACGTCGTGGGCTGGAACTTTTGGTAGAGTGCACGGGTGGTGTGTCGGCCGCCACTCGCGCTGCGGCTGAACGTTTCGTGGCTGGCGCACCCAGCGCTCCGCTCGCCGCACACGTCGAAAAGCAATGTTTGAAGTGACGTCATGAAGTCGAGCCTCGGCGGTATCGCGTGTCAGTTGACGCTGTGGGTCTGCGCTAGCTCATGGCTGCTTGCGTGCGCCAATGACGTGATCGTCGGCGGTCATGACCCGAACGCCGCGCAAGACGCGGACGCGGACGCCGCGCCTTCGAGTCCCCAGTCCCGGCCGCTGGAAGACGAAGCGGACACACGAGACGAGGAAAAAGTCGACGACGACCGCCGAGAGGAAGACGACAAGCCTTTTCCGATGGACGACTTCACGGGTCCGGGTTCGACCGACGATGATTTTCGGTCGGAAGATGATTTTGACGGACCGTTTCCAGATCGCGACCGCCCAATCGACGATGGTTTTGGCGGGGGGCCACAATTCGACGAGTTCAGCGACGCGGGCCTCAGGTTACCGGGTATCGAACCACCGCATCTCGACGAAGACTTCGCGGACGACACCTTCACGGACGAAGACTTCGCGGACGACACCTTCACGGACGAAGGCTTCGCGGACGACGCCTTTGCGGACGACGCCTTCGGTGGCCGTGATGAACCAGGAGAGCTGCCGGACCGTGACGAAGTCCAGGACCCGGACGACGCAGAGCGCGAAGGCGGGCTAGAGGACGCGGGGGATGCGGGCCCGTTCGATTTCGGTGGTCAGCAGTGATGCGTTGACCTCGCGGTCGTCTCGAGTTCGCGTGGCCGGTGGCGTCATGGCGAAGCAGTTGGAACTGACAGACGCCGCACGCGAAAGGGCCGCCGAGTTACACAACTCGACGGCCCTTCCTGACTAGGCCCGTGCTCGAACGCCCTGCCCGCCTTCGAGCCCGAGCCAGGACTCTCACAGATCTATTCGGAAGACGGTGGTGGTGCCGCTCACCTCGTTTGCGACCAGCAACAGCGGCTCTCCTGTCGGACTCTCGTCAGCGGAGATGAACTTCAGCCCTTCGGGCGCCAGATCTCCAACGGCAGAGGTCTCGGCATCTGCCGCGAAGTTACGGGGATTGACGTAGTCGATGGTGATCGGCGCCATTGGATCCGTGACGTCGATGATGACGATGCCGCCCATGCGTTCGAGGCCAGCAAACGCGTAGAACCTGCCGTCGATTTCACCCACGACGACAGACTCCGCTTCGGGACCCTTGGCGTCGCTGCGCGTGTCGAACGAGTCGTTCTCGGTGTTGTCGGAGTTGAAGTCGTCTGGGTAAGCCGCCGCCATCAAATCCTCGAACAGCGAGCCGCTGTCCCAAACCAAGTTGCCGTAGTCGTCCCAGATGGTGATCGAGCGACCACCATACGAGATGATTCGATCGTGGTCGCCGTCGCCGTCGATGTCTCCGTCGAGCCACGAACACTGCAGCCGCCCTAGGTTTATAGACTCCAGCAGTGTCGCCTCGTCGGGGAACACTGAGTCGTCGAGGTCCAGATCCTCGACGCGAGTTTCATCGTAGTCGCGACTGTCACCTTCGTTGGCCGAGATGTAGTACGTCCTGCCGCCAGTCGCGTAACTCGCGATGGCGTCAGGCATGTACGACCCGTACACTGGCCAGTTCGTGATGTTGATCGCCTCGTCTTCGTCGGACGCGTCGAGGCCACCCGGGCGGTCGAAGCTGATCAAGCCAAGCACGGGCACGTTTTGCGTGGCGCGCAGGATGACGTTTCCGTCTCCCGGGATCTGATCGTCCGCGAGCCCGAAGTCGTTGTCGTTCAAGAGCGCGATGCGGCCGTCCGTGAGCAGCGAAATGCCTTCCGTCTTGTCGCCGGGGATGTACCCGAGTGACGGCGGATTGACGACTTTGATCTTGTCGACTGGCACGACGCCAATTTCCGCGAGCTCATCGGGTGTGTGCTGCTCGAGGGTTTGCGCCGCGAGCAAAGTCGGAGGACTCGCGATCAAGTTGGTTGCGCCCTTCAGGTTCATCTCGAACACGCTCTTCTTGGCGAAGCCATCGAAGGAAGAGTCGCGTTCGACGACCAAAAATCGCCCTGCGCCGATGAAGACCGCGTCGCCGATCTTGTCGACCTTACCTGGCGTGTGGTCAGGTGCCTCGAGCAAGTAGACGTACTCGGCAACGGGCTCGCCGAAACTGGCGCTGCCCTTGTCGGCGTCGACACCCAAGACCCGAATCACGTCCGATGCGCCGCCCGCGCTGTCGTCGGGGTTTGAGAGCGGGGTCTGGATGAACGCGTAAACTATTTGCGTCTCTGTATCGAGAGCGATCGCTTCGAAACCGCGGTTGGCACGTCGCGTGGAATACTCGGCCGGCAGCGTCTCACTGCCGAACGTTCCAGCTGCGGGAGCTCCTTGGGCCGCTGCAGCCGTACCCGCGGGCACGAAACGATCGATCAGAACACCCGAGGAATCGAAGTTGTAGATCGCGGGGCGATACTCGTCGCACATCCAGAAGGAGTCGTCGGTCGGGTCGATCAGGATGCCTTCGAAGTCGCCGCCAAACGCATCGAACGAAAGCGCGTTGCCCTGCGAGTCGACAGGGAACTCGCTCGCATCGAGCAGCGCGTCGTTGGGCCGTCCCGTGATGGGCGTGGTGCCGTCCCCGCGGAACAACGGGATCGTTCCCGCCTCGTCGACGGTCAGCGTTCCGCCCGTTTCGTCGAGCACCAAGCGATGAATCTTGGCGGTGTAGTCAGGAAGAACGTGCGGACGTTCGTTACCATCGTGTCCCGCGTTGATGTCGCTGGGCGCCGCGTTCGGACCGCGATCAGGGATCACGTAGAACACCTGCGTATCCGCATCACTCTCGTCCGCGGCAAACCACATGCCCGAAAAGCCTCCAACTAAGATGTCCTGACCGCCAGGCGTCGTCCCCAACAGCGGACGGCCAGTGACCTCGTACATCTCCAAGCTCGGCTGACCGCGACTATGGTCCTTGAGGCCCATCGGCAGAACGTCGACGATCGCCGCCGTGCTCAAGTCCTCGGGCAGGCTGATGACCGCGAATGCACTGTTTTCCTGCAACGACACGAACGCCTGATCACCCGCGGGCGACACCGCAATGTACTCGGGTTCGACGTCACTGCTGACGCTTACGGCGCCCGTCCCCGTCTCGTAGAAGTCGCCGCTGAGGAACGGGATGCGAACCCCTTTGGCGCGAAACTCTTCGATGCGAGCATCGAAGGCGTCGAACCCGAGATTGAACACCACCGCAGAGTCAGGCCCGGCACTCACGTCGATCAAACTGACGGAACCCGGTGCGTCGCTGACGATCAGAAAGTCTTCTTCCTCGTCAAGGCGGTCTTGTTCACCCTCGCAAGCCACTAACACGACGTCGCGATCTGGGTGAAACGTCACCATGTCGGGTAGCACGCCCACTTCGGCTGCGCCGAGGTAAGCCAGTGACAGCGCATCGTAGAAAGCGACGCGACCGTTATCCGTCGGCTCGTCGGCAACCACCGCAACCGCGACCAGATCACCACCGACGGCAACACTCGTAGCGCCGTCGCCCACGAACGCACCACCGATGTCCGAAACAGGGTCGAGTTCCGCGCTCGAGGTAAGCTCGCCCGTCGCGCTCATGTCGAGTACGCGCACCCGCGCGGCGTCTGCGTCAACTACGAACACTCGAGCGGTTCCGGGGTGAAAATCGACGATCTCGGCGGCCCCCTCGTCGAAGATGCCCGTTTCGTTGACGGACAGCGTGACCAGCGACCCCTCGGTGGGGTACGCGGACACCGCCAGGCCTGAGTCAGCCCCAGCTTCTACCGCAGCGTCTGCGCCCGCTTCGATTCCTGCTTCCTCGGTGGAAGCGTCGAGAGCGCCCGCGTCCAGTCCAGCGTCGTCCGCGATGGGGTCGTCACTGCCCGCCTCAGGTGTGTCGTCGGTCGCGACGTCATCGTCAGTCTCACTGTCGTCGGTTTCCGAATCGTCGTCCGTCTCGACGCCATCGTCAGTCTCACTGTCGTCGGTTTCCGAATCGTCGTCCGTCTCGCTGGCGTCGTCGGTTTCCGAATCGTCATCCGTTTCGCTATCGTCAGTCTCCGAATCGTCGTCCGTCTCGACGTCATCGTCAGTCTCACCGTCGTCGGTTTCCGAGTCGTCGTCCGTCTCGCTGGCGTCATCGGTTTCCGAATCGTCATCCGTTTCGCTATCGTCAGTCTCCGAATCGTCGTCCGTCTGACTGTCGTCGTCGGTTTCCGAATCGTCGTCCGTCTCGACGTCGTCGTCGGTCTCACTGTCGTCAGCGCTGGCGTCGGGTGCCCCCGCGTCTGCGTCGTCGGCGGCCGATCCGTCGTCGTCACCGCAGGCAACCATGCTGGTACCAACTGCGGCGATCATAAAAAAGCTGCTCAAGGATTGTGTGATCTTCATGGGGTCGCTCGTGTAGTTGCGTCGGCCTCCTGACGGCGCGACGCGTTGGGGGTGAGGCGATCGTGCGAGCGTCATCCATTCGGTTCACGCGGCGCACGATCGGCCCGAGTCATCGCCCCCAGCCGCAACAGCCGCACGTCAGCTTGGCGACACCCTTCGAAAGCTTACGTGCCAACTGCGTGTCACCGGCCGCTTCACCACCAGGCTGGAACTACGCTCGGACCCCAAACGCGACGTCTACCACCCGTGACGCTGACGAAAACCTCCCGCAAACGATCACGAGTGCTCATCCCGCCGCGCTAGTGTTGGAAGACGCAGCCGGCGGGACCCAGGGGAGCACTCGCATTCGTGTCACCCGTGCGAGGGAGCAGCGCGCTCGGCCAGGCTGGAGGCCGCGTCACGTTGCGAGTCTCGAGCCGTGTTAGCGGGCGTTGCAAACAGCGGTCGATACGCGTCACGATACCCCCAAGCGACCACGAGACCCAACGCCGTCAGCGCCAGAGGTAACCCGAGCCCTCCAGCACCATCGAACGCGGCGTGGTACCCGACGATGTTGAACACGATGGGCGCGAGCAGAACCAAAGCAAACGGAACGAATCGTCCGCTCAGCAACAGGACCCCCGAGACCACCTCTATCAGCTTGATGGAGGGGAACATGTAGCCAGTCGCCGCCAGCGCGCCCAGGAAGGCGCCACCTTCCGCGCTCGGAGGGGGCGTGGGCATGAAATTCAGGAAGTAGTTGAGACCAAACAGCGCGAAAGCAGCGCCCAGCAACCAGCGTGCGACCTTGATGCCTGTGGAGTGAGGATTGTTCATGATTTTCTTTCCTTTCCCGGCTCTTGGCGCCGGACACTTGCATCATGCTTCGTTTCCGCATGCGCACCAGTGAGCTCCTTGCTAACTAACTGTTGCTCCCATGAGAACAATTCCGAACGCCAACTTGGACCACGTGGTGGCCTTCGTTGCAGTTGTCCAACACGGCAGCTTCAGCGCGGCCGCGCTGGTCTTACGCGTCCCCAAGTCGAGCGTCAGTCGACGCGTCAGCCAACTCGAACAGCAACTCGACACCAAGCTGTTGCAACGCACTACGCGCAAACACAGCCTCACTGCTGCAGGTGAACGATACTTCGCACACTGCCAGAACGCGCTCTCGGAGTTGGCGTGCGCTGAACACGACCTGGAACATCTTCGTGAACAGCCTCGAGGACTGCTCAAAGTCACGGCGCCTGCGAACTTCGGCTTCGGCTACTTCAACGACATGCTTCGCGAGTATCTGACCACGTACCCAGAAGTACAAGTGATGATCAACCTGACGGATCGCTACGTCGACCTGGTTGCCGAAGGTTACGACATCGCGATTCGCGCGGGCACGTTGCGCGACTCGAGCATGGTGGCGCGCCGTGTGGCAAACGACACGGCGATCCTCGTCGCAAGCCCGACGTATCTGCAAGCGCGTGGAACGCCAGCCAAACCCGATGACCTTCGAGCCCACGACTGCTTGCTCTTTCGCGCCGCCCGCGCGACGACAACCTGGCGCCTCACTGGACCGGACAGCAGTGAAGCGATCACGGTTCGAGGCCGTATCATTTCGACGGATCTGTCGTTTCTGGAAGCCGCCGCCGTCAATGGCGATGGTGTTGCGTTGTTACCGCTGCTGACGGCGCGGGAACACCTACGGAGCGGCGCTCTGAAGCGAGTGCTCCCCGAGTTTTCCGCAGGCTCGGGACCGATTTCGATCGTGTACCCGAGTGCAGCCCATCTCACGCCCAAGACGCAAGCGTTCGTCGAACTCGCGGTGCGCAGGCTCAAAGACGTGATGTGACCGAGTCAGCTTGCTTTCAGCTCATCGAACCCACCCGGAGATTTGATCTGAGGGGGCGCCTCACCGCCGCTCGCGAAGTCCGCGGTGTCATCGTACATCCCGTAGTGGGTCACTTCGCCCGTGCCGCCTTCCATGGGAAAGCCATCCGCGCCTGCTTTTACGCCGATGGCGTTCATCAGGCTGCAGTAGTACTTGTTGATCGGCGCATTGCCGAATTCCGCGGGCGTCCCCGTCGAGGTCGGACCAGCGGTGATACTGTTGCTCGCATCGCAAACGAGGGAACTCGAGCCACGATGTAAGTCGGAAGTCCCGCCGTCCACGTTCACGGCGACGCCCGTCTTGAAGAACCCACCGCAACTCCCTGCCTGGATGAGCGGCATGTTGTTCAAGTTGTGCGCGTTGCCGTCGGACATCTCTTGAAACCACACCGCAGCAGTGCCGTCGAGCAGCGTGCCGTCACCTTCCTCCACGCCGTCCAACTGGCTGACGAGATGAGCGAACTTCGCTGCGTAGTAGCGATCGATGGTTTCCAATAGTTCGTTGACACCGCTCAAGCAGCCGCCCGTTGCGTTGGCGATTCGATGCGAGAGTGCGTGGCTCTCGCCGTCGATGCCGAGACCAGCGAACTGATACATGGGCGGGTACTTCAGAAACGTGACGCGGCTGTGGTCACACAGCGCCGACAGCACGGCGAGGTTCGAATGCAAATCCGCATAGTCCCAGCTGTCGGTGACCGCAGTCGTCAATGGATCGGTGTCGTCAGCACTGGGCCAGTCGCTCGAGTCTGTCAGCCCGGAAGCTGTGACCGCGTCGCTCGTACAACGTGCGCTGACGGCTCGCGTCGTCTCGTTCAGCAGGTCCTTCCAAGCCTCAATCTTGTGGCTGTCCGCCTGACTCATGTCGTGCGCCTCGAGGGACAACAGGTCGTCACGCACCAGATCTATTACGCTTCGGCCACGCGCCAGCTCGTAAGAATCTGCGTTCGTGGGCGCGCCGCCGACGGCCAGCCCCGTCAACGCGTCGAACGCTTCGCCCACCGCCGAGTAGCCATCGAACGGCTGTTCCCCCGCGGAATACGAGATACCCGACTGGGGAGAATCGTTCCTACCGCCCACCCGAACGAAGAATGGCAGACGGTTTGCGTTCAACTGCCGCGCGCACACGTGATCGAGCGAGGGCGCCGTCGGCATCGCCTCGAACTTCGTCTCGGCGACCAGGTTGAACGGGTCATCGCTGTGCGGCGTCACAGGCACACACGTGAAATAGCTTCCCACCACCTGCGTATGAGGATCGTTCCCCTGCCCCGTCGCCATCGACGCGCTCCACTCGTTCATCGCGCGTATGCCGCGTGGCACGAGCAACTTGCTTGCGTGAGGCGCCAAAGCAGCAAGTGACGTCGACTCGAAGTCGGCCGCGCTCAACTCGCCGTGAGAGTTCGTCGGAAACCAACGATCGGTGAGGCACCCGTAATGAGTGAACATCACGATCAGACGCCGCGGAGTACCACTGGACGCGGCTTGGCCGCGCGCGGCGCGCTCCGCCACCGAGCCCAAGAACGGCGCCGCGACGACAGCCCCGCCGACGCCACGCAAGAACACCCGTCGATTCAGGTTTGCCATCTGTTATCTCTCGCTCCCGCTTCGTTGAGTGTGGGCGCGCCACCGCTGAGCGTGCGCCGAGACTGAACCCACGCCCAGGTAGCGCGCAAAGCCGCCGCTACGTGATTCGCGGCCATTGGTGCGGGTACTGTTCGAACCAATCATGCGTTTGTTCAATGCCCACAGACGACGGGCCGCGTTGATGAAACAGTCGGGTTTCCGACGGTCGTTTCACGCACGAACGATTCATCCGCCCGTCGGTAGACCCTCAATTTTCGGCAAGTGCTCCAGATCGTGATCCCACGAGGCGCGGCTGGCGCAGCTGACGTGCGCTCGAGGACGCACCCCGAGCTCCGAATCGACACTGCCCGCAGGCACGACGATCAGCGTCGTGCCCGACAGCACGTATGGCAAACCCGACCCGCACTTCTCGCAGAAGCTTCGAGTGTGCCGAGTCGACGGCAGGTTGAAGGTGACGACCTGCTGCTCTCCACTCAACCATCGTAACTGACCACTCTCGAAGAACACGTTCGCACCATGCGCGCTGCCCGACCCCTTGCGACAGCGCGAACAATGACACAGAAAGAATCCACTCGCGTTCCCCTCCACGACGAAGCGCACGTCGCCACACAGACAAGAACCTTCCACACGCACGACATCCGTCGACATGCTGCGAACATAAGCGGTTTCGCGCCCGGCGGGAACACTCGACGTGACGTAGCGGAGGATTCACCAGACGTGGAGCCGTCGGCGTCCACCACGTCAAGCGGTGCTGGGCTGGGGCCGACGTCAGCCCTTCGTTACTCGTCGATTGCTGAGCCGGCGCCGTGCAAACCCGAAACCCGCACGACGCTACGACGAGAGCACACGATCACCTCGCGATCGATCCCACCTCGGAACCCTGGCGACACTACGACACGCCGAGCAACTCTTGATGGCCTGGGCGCGGCAGTCGACCGTCGCGTGAAAGTTTTGCCTGGGGACGTGAAGGGGCGGGCCAGCGCGGCTCCCTCTGCGGGCTTGGAGAAGCGGTGCGAGCCATGGGGCGCGAGGGACTATCGGCGCGCAAGCTGCCTCGGGGGCCCAATCCAAAAAGCCGAAGCATCGGGTGGATTCGGCGGTGCGCTGCGAAGTGCGCTGGCCAAACGCGCTTTGGCGGGCTAGGGCGCACGCGTGAGTCGACGCATCAAGATGTTATGGGATTTTCACGGACCGCGAGCGGAGCGCACGGCGCGACACCACCGCCAACATCTCGACGAGTTCGTCGTCGCCAACGCTGTGGAGCACGTGCAGTCGGGCGTGGAGCAAGTTTCCGAACAGCATTGGGCGGCGTTCATGGTCGTCGCAGAAGAACAGGTCGAACGACTGCGAGCTAGTCTCAAACCACAACGCGGACTGGAGGCATGACCGTGCAGATCGCAGACTTTGATGACCTGTTGCGCGCTGCTTCCAATCAACCGAAGCCGCAACGCATGTTGTTCGTGTTCATGAAGACAGTCGTGCAGAAGGATTACACTGCCGAACAACGCGCTGCCGTGGAAGCCGACGAGGGAGGCGCGCTGATGCCCCAGTTTTGCGTCGACCTGACGCCACCCGAGGTCAGCAGCCTGAGCGCGCTCGTGCAAGAGGCCGACCAGCAGTCGTCAGACTGGGACAAGGTCCTGATCGCGTGCATGGATGACGATGTCGCTGCTGCAAGTAAACGGGCCACGGAAGCGCTCGAGAACATGATCGCGCGCGTGCAAACAGGTGGTGACCTTTCGGGGTACCTATGTTTCACGCGCCAGGGTGATCCCGTGCGTTTCGGGTGAGTTCACTCGTGTGCTCGGCCGATCGGGGCCGCTCGAGTCGCAGTCGTTCGGCGCAATCTCACGAGTCATAGAGGCATGACCAAAGGAATCACGAAACACGTAACGACGCCGACGCCGATCTGCAGCGGAATGCCGAGCCGAAAGAAGTCGGAGAAGCGATAGCCCCCGGGGCCGTACACCATCAAGTTCGTTTGATAGCCGATGGGCGTAGCAAACGACGCGGACGCAGCGAACATGATGGCCACGCAGAACGGCATCGGGCTAGCGTCGAGACGCTCTGCGAGCGACAGCGCAAACGGGAACATCAGCGCGGCAGCGGCGTTGTTCGTGACCAGTTCCGTGAGCAGCGCAGTGGCGATGTATACGGCACACATTGCCGCAAATGGTGTACTCGCTCCGAGCCTCACGATAGTGTTCGCCAGCCACTGGTCGAGTCCCGACGCGCGAATCGACTCGCCGAGCCCAAACGCTGCAGCGATAGCCACGAGCACGGGCAAGTCGAGGGAACGTCGCGCCTCCGCGCCCGACAGACAGCCCGAGAGCACCATCACCGCAGCAGCAACGATGGACGCCTGAAACATGGTCGCTAGGCCCGTTGCCGCAGCCAGCACCATGATCGTGAGCACGCCGAGCGCTACTGGGACGCGCTCGGTGCGAAAACGTGCGGAGTCGGCAACCTCGCTCACTAGGTAGAAGTCTCGACGGTTGCGGTGGTTGTCGACCCACGAGGGCGCGCAGTCGAGTAACAGCACGTCGCCCGTTTCCAAGACGATGTCGCCGATCCTGCCTTCGATGCGATGCCCGTCACGCGCTGCGGCGATCACGACGGCTTGGAACTGGCCACGGAAGTCGCCGTCACGAATGGCCACTCCACGCAGCGGGTTACTTGGCGAGACCACGGCTTCCACCAAGGTGCGCTCAGCCTGCGTCGGTTCTTTCACTGTGGCAACGGGGGATCCAATCAGTCCCTCGATGCGTTGCAGGTCGACGACGGACTCGCGCGGGCCGACGAACACCAGACGATCCCCGCCGTGCAGCACGGTGCTCGGTTCCACGGCGGGCAGCGACGTCACACCGCGATGTAACTCAGCGAGGAACGCCTGCGGCAAGTGGCGTAACCCCGCCGCCTCAATCGATTTGCCACCGAGCGGACCTGCCGGGTCCACGAGAAACTCGGAGGTGTACATTCGTGGGTCGTCGTGTGCGCTGACCGCTGCGCGACGATCTGGAAGCACCTTACCAGCAAGCAGGATCAATAGACCACAACCGAGCACCGCAACTGGTAAGCCGATCGGCGCGATGTCGAAAATGCCGATGGGCACGAGCCCTTGCACGTTGCCCAGTTGCTGTTCGATGAGGCCAGTCACGACCAGATTGGTGCTGGTGCCGATGACGGTAATCGTGCCGCCGAGAATCGTCGCGTAGGAGAGCGGCATCAAGAACTTGGAGGCCGGCAATTGGTTGCGCCGCGCCCACTCCGTCACCGCGGGAACGAGCGCCGCAACCAGCGGCGTGTTGTTGAGCACCGCCGAAAGCCCCGCGACGGGGAGCGTCAACCGAGCCAGCGTGGCTCGAGTGTTGCGGGAGCGACCGAGCAACACGCCTGCCACCTTGGACATCGCTCCCGTCTGACGCACGCCACCCGCGACCACGAAGAGCGCCGCCACGGTGAGCATGCCTTCGTTCGCGAAGCCGGCGAGCGCGGTCTTGGTGTCGACGATTCCTAGCGTGACGACGGTGATGAGCCCCGCCACGAGCACCGCATCGGCACCCAGGGACGAGAACATCAAGAGGGCGAGCACCCCACCGAGCACGGCGAGGGTAAGCCAAGCGGCCGCAATATCCATGGCGGGCCCTGAGCAAGATCCGTTCTCATTCTTGGGTCGCGTTTGCGCCGAGATTTCTTGACGCGCCCAGCACGGGGCACGGTTTTTCCAGCAACGGGTGTGAGTTCGCGCTCGTCCGTGCTGGGCATCCCTGCGCCTCGGCCTGCGAGCGGTGACTCGCGAAGCCTGCGCAGCTTGGGTGACTGCGCCGCCGGGACGTCGAACGCGGCACTGGCACGCGAGCTGCAAAGCGCGCAGCAAAACGGCGCGCCGAGACGGCCCGCTGCACACGTGGCTTACCCGGACGACCGCATGCCTTTGGCTTACTCGACTTTGTTGTTGACCTTCGTTTGGGCTATGGCCGTCAGTCAAGTACGCGCTCAAACGGTCGTCAGTACTCCCCTGCCGAGGAAGGAGCAGTCGCCGCCGCCTCAGCCATCCCAGAGCACGAGAGCGCCCGAACTGAAGGGCGCGCCGGGTCAGGGACTGACCGCGTCGTTCGGAGATGAGTATTCTCTCAACCTGAAGAGCCGACTCCAGCTCCGCCACAGCATGAGTTTCTGGGAAGAGCCGCAACGACCAACCGAGCAGTTCGTCGGGTTGGGCACGGCCCGCGTTTGGCTTTCGGGTCACGTGTACCAACCCGAACTGACGTATCTCCTGCAACTCGCGCTGGCCCCTCGTGACTACCGCGATGGCGCGACGTCGCCCGTTTACGACGCCTACCTGGAATGGCGTCCACATCGAGACGCGTCGCTGCGCGCGGGACAGTACCTGGTGCCGTTCGATAGGCTACGCACCTTGCGCGAGTGGGGCCTGCAGATGGCGGATCGACCGCGCCCCGTGCAGGAGTTCACCTTGGACCGCGACATCGGTGTGACGTTGTTCTCCGAGCGTTTCTTGGCCGACTCGTCCCCCGTTGCCTGGCATCTCGGCGTGTTCGGTGGGCGCGGCATCAGCCAGACGCTGAGCTCGCGCCCGGCAACGCTGCTCATCGGCCGAGTGGAGGTGCGTCCGCTCGGAGCGGTGGACGACGATCGCGAAGGTGATTTCGAACGCCGTAAGACGCCAGGTCTGGCAATCGGAGCGGGAGTCGCACGAAATTTTGGCGCCAATCGCCTGCGCTCGACGACGGGCCCGACGTTCACCGAAGGCACCACGAACGACACCTACGCCGCCGCGGATCTCGTGTTCAAGTGGTGGGGGTGGGCGCTCGGGGCGGAGTATCTGTGGAAGCGCTCGAGCAGAGACGTGTTCGTCACCACCGACGAAAGCGGCGAGTCCGTGCCTGAGTTCACGCGTTCAGGGGCGGGCTGGGTGCTGCAAACGTCGTACGCCTTCGACCCACCGTTGGAAGTCGTCGCGCGCCTTTCACGTCTGTACGCGCAGTCTACACTGGACGCGGCATTTCACTCGAACGTGGCCGCGCGAGGCAGTGAGCTCGGCGCTGGGCTCAACTACTACCTGAACGGACACCGACTGAAGCTACACGCGGGTTGGCAGGCGTTCACCAATGCCGACCTGGAGATGCGCACCGCCGACCACGTCACCCACGCGTTGGTCGACGCCACGTTCTGAAGCGCCGAGTCGGCACCTTGCTTCAGTCCGCTGTGTTCTCCGCGCGAAACTGGGACCACGAAATGCCTAGCTTCTTCATCCTGGCGCGCAGCGTGTGCGGGTTGATGTCGAGCACTTTGGCGGCGCCGAATGGCCCTTCGATGCGTCCGTGACACGCCGCCAGCACTTGACGAATGTGGGCGCGCACCACGTCATCCAACGTGGAGCTGGCCCGATGCGCCGCACCTGGCGCGTCGGGCCGGACGCTGGGGCTCGGGCCCCCGCGCGCGGTCGGCGCGGCAAGCGCACCAGAGACGTCCAGGGCACGCCCCCCGCCGAGGATTGCCGCGCGCTCAATCACTGCTGCAAGTTCACGCACGTTGCCGGGCCAGTGGTACTGCTGCAGACGCTCCAAATCGAGCGCAGTGGCCTTCAAGTTGGGCGCCCCCAAGCGCTTACCTGCTCGGTCTGCGAAGTAGTCGACTAGTTCGGGGAGGTCGGCCAAACGCTCGCGCAGCGGCGGCAGCTGAATCGGAAAGACGCTCATGCGGTACCACAGGTCTTCCCGAAAATTGCCTGCGCTCACCATCGAACTCAGGTCACGATGGGTAGCGGCCACGATGCGAACGTCGACGTGTACGGTGTCGTGCCCGCCCACGCGTTGCAGCGAGCCATCTTGCAAGACGCGCAGGAGACGTACTTGCGCCGCCGCGGGCAGTTCACCCACTTCGTCCAAGAATAGGGTTCCGCCATCAGCGCGTTCGAACCAACCTTTGCGGGTTGCCACCGCGCCCGTGAACGAGCCCCGCTCGTGGCCGAAGAGCTCCGAGTCGATCAACTCGGCGGGGATGGCGCCGCAATTGACGCGGACCACGGGTCCACGATGCCGCTCCGAGCGCTCGTGGATCGCGCGCGCGATCACCTCTTTGCCCGAACCTGTCTCGCCGAGAATCAGCACTGGAGCGTCGGTTCGCGCGACCTGTTCGACGGCCGTCATGACCGCGCTGAGCCCGCGCCGTTCGCCGACGATCGCCTCGCAAATGTTCTGTCGCCCGAGACGCGAAAGCAACGCGCGGCGATCGGCGGAAAGGGCCTCGCGCAACAGCGTCAAGTCGTGAACGCGCTCATGATTCTTGAACGCCACCTCGACGAACGGCCGCAACAACGTCAGCGCGGAACCAGGCCGACCATCGTCGGCAGACTCCACCGTCAGCACGACACCGACGTGCCCGTCGGGAGCGCCAATCGGTGCGGCTTGTAGGTAACCAGGAGGTGCAGTTGGTAGCAGCGCGTCCGCCAAGGCAGAGGGAACTTCGCCAACCTGCGGGTCGTCGCGCCCCTGCACGAAACGCCGAACCACGTCCTCGGCTGGTCCTCGCAAATCACTGCGACTGCCCCCCAACAGCTCTGCAGTCAGCGGGCAGGATGGCGCGACCGCACAGCCTAAAGTCGTCAGCCTGGGCGGCGCGGCATCCCAGCGCCGCACGATCATCGCCATCACAGGCAGCTCATCGCGAACGATGTTCAGACATACGTGGAGCCACGCGGAAAGGTCCGGCTGCTCCGAAACGCTGCGCCAAAGACGCGCCTCGAGACCAGGGTTCACGGCGGGGGGCGTGAGCTCACTCACGACGCGAACATGCATCAAGTGCGTCGGACGGTCCAGCTACATCCCGTCAGCCCATCAGTAGCGTGGTTTCGCTGGAGTCTCGGCGCTGGAACTCGACGTCGGGAACGCCTCGAGTTCGTACTCCGCGTCGACGACTTCGCCACCGCGCGCGAACTCACGGCGTTCAGACGACGGAATGAAAGGCCCGCCATCCTCCTCGTCCACGATCTGATCGTGGGCGTCGGCAGCTTGATACTGCCCCGTCAGCGCTGACGCGAGGAACTCTTCCGCGAGTTCTTCCGCCAAGTCGTCGGGAGCGAACACTGGGCCCTCGCCGGGCTCGGGGAAAAACGCATCGCCAGCATCACGCCTTGCGGTCCACCTATGTCGCCTGTTTCCCATTGCAACCCTCACTCGTTGTATCGACAGATTGGATCTGTGGGCTGAGCGTCAGGGCTCGGCAACTGGTTTCGACTTGGCATGGGGTGGTTGCGGGCCCGGCGAGCACCTTTTGCAGCGGGGGCGCAGCACACCTGAACCGTTGAGACGCATCTGTACCGACCGTGTTGCCGTGAGATTGCGTGCCAAATGTAACCGTGTTGGCGCCCGCGTTCGGTGAATGCCGTGTTTTCGCTACGCTAGGCTGACGGCGGCCCCTGAGTGCCACGCGACGCCCAACCGCGAAACTTTCGAGCACTCAGGTCGTGTGCCTCGACGGGCATGCCCTGAGTGGCGCCGCCGCGCCGCCCGACGACAGACAGAACGTTACCCCAAGTCCCGAGTCCCAAGTCCCGAGTCCCCGAGTCCCCAGTCCCCGGTTTTCAGTCCCCGAGTGTCCTCGCTCACCTGGGACGTCACTCGTCGCGGCTGGTCACGACTCCCTCGTTCGCTCCAGAGGGAGCAGGCCTGGGGGGTCTTCGTCGTGCTTCACCATGTTCACGACATAATGGTCGCGACATACGCTCACAAAGTTAACACCGCGCTACCTCTCCGAGCCGTGGTGCTGGAGTGTGCTCGGCCAACGCCCGTGAACGAACCCAGTCGTTTCAGTGTTTGTTGTGAATGGCTGGCGCGTCTCACGCCCCCAGCGTGGCGATTCGGGAGATCCCACCTCGCGGCTCGCAGGCGCCGAGAAGCAGAGCTGTGACTGTCTCTCTGGCGCGGACATCGCGCCGTTAGCGTCTGCGTTTGTCGTGCATCTTGCACAATCGAAGTCGTATTTCGAATTCTGACTAATTTTGGACTCGTCGAGCTAGCCGCGAAAATGCTGAGAGCCAGGCGGACTAAGCGTTCCCAGATGTTGCATTGGGAGCGCTTACAAGTACCCTACAGCTTCGTACATCATGAGAACCGCAATATCCGTTTGTCGTCCGTTGCTCCTCACCGTCTGCGTCACTTTGGCGGCAGGCTGTAGTGACCCGGACGATCCTGGCATGACGTCGATGGCGTCGACGAACCCGTCGAGCACGACCTCGACCACGGCAACGACGACGACCTCCCCCTCAGCGACGACGACCTCCACGTCGAGCGCGACGGGGTCTGCGACGACGACGCCCTTGCCCGAGGGCGCGATGACGTTCGCCGAAGTCAGAGAGTTTCTCGACACGGACACGGGTGTGCTTCCCCCGTGCTTCGAATGTCATCACTCTGGCGGCGACCTGCCGTACGTGTTCAAGAACGACGAAACCCTCTACGATACGCTGATGACGACGATGATCGAGCGCTGCGAGAACCGCACGCTCGTGGTGCCCGGCGACCCCGACAACAGCGCGTTGTACCTCGTGCTCAACGGCACCTGTGGCACCGTCGGCAAGATGCCGTCCGGCTGTTACGAAAGCGAAGACGGGTCGGTCAACTACTGTACGTCTCACGAAGATCGTGAAGGGATTCGTCTCTGGATCCAGGCGGGCGCCCCCCAGTAAGCCACTCCAGTAATCAGCGCTGGCGTTTCAAGCCCAGCGAATCTACGACGCCCGCGGGAGCTTCCTAGCGGGCGTCGTCGCGTTTGTGCCATTTCAGCAATTCGCGCCGCGGCTGGTGCCGATGAGGAACTCGCGACGGGGCACCACATCACGCGAAAAAGGGCCCCACCTGAGTGGAGCCCTTCTTCGCCGATGCAACTGCTTCGCTTCAGGCGAGCAAGTCTTCGAACTCGCCTTCGTCGATGAAGGTGCCTTGAGGCTTGTCAGCAATACCCTGGCCACTGTTCGGGACGAACTCGGCAAACTGCTGCTGATC
Source organism: uncultured bacterium (assembly GCA_965651905.1). Lineage (GTDB taxonomy): Bacteria > Myxococcota_A > Polyangia > Polyangiales > Polyangiaceae > SZUA-265. The sequence goes on from CBFGUG010000087.1 coordinate 21,097, forward strand.
GTCAGTCCAACCGAACTTCGTGACCGGGCCCGAGCCGCCGACCTCTGGGAAGCCTTCTGCGTTGCCCTTGACCCCGAGACCGTTCATCAAGTTGTACAGGTACTTGGTCATCGGCTTGTTTGCCGAGCCGTTGTCGGTCCCCGTTCCCTGGACTTCGTTGAAGCCGATGCTCGCGTCGCCGTCCCCACACTGCGACAAGCTGTTGCCGCGCGACAGGTCGGCTGCGCCGCCGTCGACGTTGATGGCCATACCCGTCTTGAAGTAGCCGCCGAGGCTACCCGCCTGGAGGATGGGCATGTTGTTCAGGTTGTGGGCCTGGCCGTCCGACTGCTCGTTGAGCCAGATGGTCGCCGAGTTGTCGAGCAGCGTTGCGCCGTCGGTTTCCTGAACGCTGTCCATCTGTCCCACCAGATACGCGAATTGCGAAGCGTACCAGACGTCGATCCGCTCGAGCATTCCGAGCACACCAGCCACGCAGTCACCACCCATGTTGGCGTTGCCGATGCGGTGCGACAGACCATGGTTGTCGGTGTTGCCGTCTACGCCTTCGATGAAGCCGAGACGCGCGTTGCCTGGCATCATCATCATGATGATCTTGTTCTGATCACACAGCGCGTTCATCACGGCGAGGTCGAGCATCGGGGGCACGATGTCCGGCAGCGAACCACCGCCGCCTCCGCCGCCACCTCCACCTTGGGAGATGCCGAGGGCTGCTGCCTGCTCATCGGTGCACAAATCGCTGCGCACTGCGCCCGTGACCTGGTGCAGGAGCTCCGCCCAGTGATCCAGCTTCACCTTGTCACTGGCGCTCATGCGCTGTAGTCGCAGACGGTCGAGGTCCTCGCGAACGAGGTCGACCGCGCTCTGGCCCTTGACGACCATCTTGTACGTGTCCTCGTTGGCCATCTGAGGCGCGCCGCCATTGTCGGCGGGTGCTGCCCCCAGGTTCGTGAGACCCGCGTACATCTGCGAAGCGCTACCCACGCCCGTGTACATCTCGAGCGGCGCCGAGTACGACAGGTTCGACGGCGAGTCCGTCCTCACACCACCGAAGTGCGCCACCAGCGGACCAACACCCGGGGGGTTGAGCTGGTCAGCGATGTAGTGGTCCATCGAGCGGCCGTAGGGGATGGCGTTCAACTTGTCGAAGTTGATGCCGCCGCCAAGCGTCTGACCCGACGAGGTACGGTCTACGGGCGCCGACGTGAGGTACGAAGCCATCACCTGGCTGTGCGGATCCGTCTCCTGTCCGAACTCACGCTCGAAGGTCCACTCGTTCATGCCGCGGATGCCACGAGGCATCAGCATCTTGGGAGCGAAGTCCTTCAACGCTGCTAGGCTGGTTCCTTCGTAGTCGGACGGGGCGAGCTCACCGTGAGACTTCTCAGGGAACCACCTCTCCGTGATGCAGCCGTAGTGGGTGAAGAAGATTACGACACGGCGCGGAGCGTCCGCTGCCTGTGCGGTTGCATTCTTGACTCCCAGCGTGCTCAGGAACGGCGCGGCAACAGCAGCCCCGCCCAAACCGTTGAGGAACAATCGTCGAGTTAGCTTGTTTTTCATCGGAATTCTCCTAATCACTCTGCTGCGACTCTGAGGCGGAAGGACTCTGCCTGCGTGAGGTCCGCGAGGACGTTGGCCAAGGGGTAATCGCCAGCAGCCATCTTCTCGGCGATCGCGTTGGTGGTGCACTGGTCGTAGTCGTTGGTTGGGCGACCCGTGGCGTACTGCACCCACTTGTTGGCGTAGACCTCGCGAGCGGACTGGAGCGCGGCAACCTCAGTCATCAGCTGGTGCGCATTGTCGATGGGCTTGGCGCCCGTCGGGAACGCGACGGCCTCGACCTTGGTGTCGATGGTGCCGCCGTAGACGGGGTCTTCCGTTTGGATGGTGCCGATGGCGCTGTAGCTCTCGAGCACGAAGCCGGGCGGGTTGATGATCTGCTGGTGGCAGCCGACACACGCGGGCTCGACGCTGGTGAGCGCCGTGATGGCCTCACGATTCGTCTGGTAGTCGCCAGGGGGAATCGGGGTATCAACCGAGTCGGGATCGGTGGGGGGCGGAGGCGCTGCGCCCATCAACGTCAACAGGAACACACCACGTAGAATGGGGCTCGTGTTGCGCTCGTGAGCGAACGAGCTGAGGAACGCGGTGCGGGTCAGGAACCCGGGGCGCTCCATGCCGTCCAGCTCGACGCGCTCCAGCTCGGGCCCGTAGGCGCTGGCGTCCAGCCCGTAGAGCGGTGCCGTGTCTTGGTTGACGTACGCGACGTTGGTGAGGAACAGATCCTCGAACTGGCCGCTGAAGCCGATCTCGGCAAACAGACGGTCCATTTCCTGCAGCGACGCGGGGTTCTGAGCGTCCGAGTACTGCGGGAAGATCTCCGAGTCGTGGCTGGTCTTGCCCCAGCGAGACAACGACGAGGTCTCCTCGATGTTCGCGTAGTGGCGGTGAGCCTCGATGATGACGGGCGAAACCTTGTCGGCGAACTCGGGCGCGAGCATGCGCTCCGCTTGCGCGCGAATCTGCTCGGCAGTCGTGAGCTCCCCTGCGTCTGCGGCGGCGGCGAGCGTCTCGTCGGGGACCGAATTCCAGATCAGGAACGACAGACGGCTAGCCACCTCGTAGCTCGAGAGCTGGAAGGCCGTTTGCGGAGCCGACTCGGTGCCGGGGACGGTCACTTCGGGAGCGTCCAGCTCCGTGCGCATCAAGAACGAGGGCGAGATGAGCATCGAGTAGACGAGCATCTCCGCGATCTCGTCGGGGGTGCCCGCGGGCTCCACACTGGCGAGCGCCAGGAAGCTGGCCACCTCGTCGTCCGTGAGCGGACGGCGGAACATCTGACGCCCGAGGTCGCGAATGCTGGCCTCGAACGTGCCCACGTCGCCAGCAGCGGTCGCCAGCTCGGCACCCATGGGCGTCCCGATGACCTCGGCCGCAATCTGCTCGGCGGTGATCTTGTACTGGTTCCACTGCGTGCTCGGCAGCTCACCCACCGAGTCAGGCTGGAACGACTCCGACCAAGAGGAGCCAGAGGGCGGCGCGACGTTGAAGATGTCGCGAACGACGGCGTCGTACTGAATGTTCGTGAGGCGCGGAATCTGGCTGGTGATTGGCACACCAGGCGCGCACACACCCGTGCTGGGTGCCACGGGCTCTTCCATCACGTCGGTGCCATCACCCGTCATGTCCGGGTCATTCGTCGAGGTGTCCGGGTCGCCGTCGCCAGGCATGTTGTCGCTGGGCATATCCGTTCCCGTGCCCGGGGCGGTTCCCATCGATCCAGGAGCGGTGGAGCTGCTACCCGCCCCCGTGTCACCAGGTGCGGTGTTCGTGCCGTCTGCCCCGGGTACCGTTCCAGAAGCGCCCGTACCGGGCGCGTTCATCATATCGGGGTCCGAAACTTCCCCCGAGCAGCCTGCGGCTAGCAGGCTCGCTACTAGAATTGCTCTTGTCGCCGTTTGCATGTTTGATCTACCTCGTGCTGGACATTCAGACGTCGGTCGCGAAAGTCGCGTTTGCTGAAGCCGAGCCCCGAAGAGCACGACAGCAAGCGTCACTAAACTCATGCCCGGCTTGTCAGGTCCGTGTTCGACAAGCCACGGAAACACGGGAGTTTTTCCTCAAAGGAAAATTGCACCCACGTCGCGGCTTCTTGCGGAAATTTCTGAACACTACGGCTCCACGTTCACCACAAAGTACTAGGTGGGACGCAACGCCCGACGTAGCCGCTACACATCGGGTCAGTCGGGTCTTGCCACACCCCAGGCGTGTGAAACACACACCGCGTGCACCCGTCTGAGTGTAGACGCGACGGAAAAACACAGCTCCTTCGGAACAACCGTTCTGCTCGAGCGGCTACTCAGCGATCCCCAATTGCCTGTGGGTTTCTTGTTGAGGCCCCGCTCGAACGGGCGCGCCATCAGACGCCGAACGATGACGGCCCGCACTTAGACGCACGTTCCATAGCGGGAGCCGCGCCCGGCCCGACCCCAAACGCCCCAAAAAACCCGAAAATCAAACGCCGCAACGCGACGAACCGCGCGACGCAACACGGCCGCGAGGCAGCACTGCCGCGACCGCAACTGGACCACGCGGCGTCGAAGCACCACCGCATAGACGCAACGCTGCGTCCCGGGCTTCAATCGCGATCGGAGATGGACAGCGGCAGTTTGATCAAGACGCCCGTCTCGTGGAATGACAGCGAATCGTCGAAGTAGCTGCCGTAGCGGTAGTAGGCCGAGAGCAACGCCAGCGTCAGCATCGGGCGCAACGTGAACCCGGGTTCACCATCGTCGCGCAGCAACACCCCGCCATCCAAGCCCAGAAACGCCCACCCGAGCTCGGGACCCATGGAAAACCGCGTGTGCCCCGCGTTCAACACCACGTCGGCGTACGCGCCATACCAAAGCGCGTCCCCACTCAGTTTGGCGACGCTGAGTTCAGCGCCCGCGGTGAACTTCAGGGGGTCACCTTCGGCCCAGCTCGCCCCCAGGGGTGCGCCCGCGAGCAAATACCAGCCCTCGATGTCGAAGCCCGAGGCGCTGGCGGTCGCGCTCCACGCCAAACACGCCGCGGCTGCGACGAGTCCAGCGCGCGTGGTTCGCACCCGAGACCAGCTTCGAACTCGCACGCCACTGAGGCTAGCACAGCGGCTGTAGCAAGCGCTCAGCCGCGCAAGCGGATCGGCCGCGTTGCCGCGACCGACCGCGTCCGGCAGGGCTTCAGAGAGTGTCGGCGTAAGCCTGAATCAGCGCGATGTCTTCGTCGCTGAGACCTTCCTCGACGTAGTCTGCCGGGGGCATCCTGCGCTGTCCGATTGTCTCGAGGTCCGTCGAAGTGATGCGCGTGATCATGTTGTCGATCTCCGCGTCGACGTAACCCTTGGATACAGCTTCGTCGGTGTTCGCGAACTCGGGTTTGGCGAACATGCCCGCGTCGGCGCCATTGCCGTGGCAGGAGCCGTCGCCCGTGCAGTTCGCGACGAGAATTTCGTGCACCTGGCTGAAGGTGACGGCCATGTCCATGCCGCCCATTCCTCCTTGACCACCCACTGCCCCACCTGCGCCTTCGCCGCCCATGCCGCCCGCGCCCGGCGTTCCACCTGCGCCGTCGCCGCCCATGCCGCCTGCACCTGGCGTTCCGCCTGCGCCGTCGCCACCCATGCCGCCTGCGCCTGGCGCCCCGCCTGCGCCGTCGCCGCCCATGCCGCCCGCGCCTGCGCCCGCACCGCCGCCTGCACCTGCGTTGGCACCGCCGCCCGCGCCTGCGCCCGCACCGCCACCTGCGCCTGCGTTCGCGCCACCACCTGCGCCTGCACCTGCTCCGCCACCCGCGCCCCCAGCGTTCGATCCGCCACCCGCGCCTCCGGGGTTACCAGGCATCGCGGCGGTGCCCGTACCAGTACCCGACGTGTTCGTCGCCGTGTTCGTCGCGGTCCCCGACGTGTTCGTCGACGTACCCGTACCCATGCCCGAGGTATCTGTGCCCGTTGCCGTGGTGGTGCCGTCCGTCGACGACCCGGTGTCGAGCCCGTCGGTACGGTCCGTGTTGTCGTCGCCAGAGTCGCTGGCGCACGCGCCGATAGTCGCCGCGGCAAGAAGGGTGCAGAGAGTAAACCAGGTCGTCGTATGCAAGGTCATGTGGGCGCGTCTACCACGCCGCCGACGATTCCGCCAAGCGTCAGCGCGAATGAGGGCGCTGGAGTTTTTTCCCGCGCTGTCAGTTTCCGACGGGATCCCACCGCTGAAGCAGCGTCTACGCCTCGCCGCTTCCAGCCGCCTTCGACGGTGTCACGAAAAGGTTTCGCGGGCATTCGTAGCGTTCTGCCGCGCACTGGCGAAGCGAACAGCGGAGGCAACTTCAACGGAATGATCCTCGTTTAGCTCGCTCATTTACCGCGTAGCTGCGGCATCATCATCGCTGAAACGAGCAATGGAGTCGCTGGGGCAAGTTGGTACGCACCTCCTTCAAAAAGCTGAGCATCGGTCTCATTTCGTTCCGCCAGAACGCCCGCCGATCTCGTCGACTGAGGCCGTTTCCTCGGTGCTCCCGTTGCTCGACGCTCGCTCTGCTGTTCGCGATGGCGACGTTGGGCGCTTGCGCGACTGCCGATCCAGGCCGTTACGCGGTGACCAACATCGAGTTCAGCGGGGACGAACACCTCGACGCTGAAGCCATCAAAGCTTGTCTGGTCACCCGAGAGCGCGACACCTTCGGACTGAAGCTCGGACTATTGACTCCCGAGTGCGGCAAGCCTCCGTTCGACGACAGCCCACCCACCTTGCGCTTGTGGCGCTGGCCGTGGACGGAGTGGCCCGCGTTCAACGAAGCCGTGTTCGACGCGGACGTCAAGCGCGTCGAGCTCTTCTACCAGGCTCGTGGGTACTACGACGCACGCGTCGTCGACGTGAAGGTCACGCCGCCCGAGGCGCGACAACCGGGCAAGATCGGGGCGTGTGATCCCGAGACCGAGCTGTGCGAAGTGTCGCTGTTGATCGTGGTCGAAGAAGGGGAACCGACACGAGTTGCACAAGTGGAGCTGTCGGGCCTGGCGCAACTCGACGCTGAGCTAAGCCGACGTTTGACCGAGTCCGTCCCGCTCGCGGTGGGGGACGTGATCGACGAAGCGGCGTTCAATCGAGGCAAGCAGCTGCTCGTCGATCAACTGAAGGCGGCTGGTTACGCGGCAGCTGACGTCCAGGGCCGCGTGGATGTGGACACGAACACCCGCAGCGCGCGAGTTTTCTACGAGACCGTACCCGGACCCGTTTATTCAGTGGGACGGGTTAGCGTGAGCGGACAGGGCGAGCTCTCGGAGAACATGATCTTGGGAGCGGCGGGCCTCGTCGAAGGGCAGCGTTACGATCCGAAGTTGCTCAACGCCGCGCAAGCGGAGGTGTTCGCGCTGGGCGCGTTCTCTGCAGTCGCCGTGCACGAGTCGCTCGACGAACGACGAAACCGCGTGGACGTGGACGTCGAGGTCTCGCCGCTACCGCCCGATGCCTTTCGCGTCAGTGTGGGCGTGATGAGCGGCGCCGTGCGACGCACCTCGACGAGTGCGCTCGAAAGCATCCCGCAGTGGGATCTGCATCTATCGACGAGTTACGAACGACGACACGTGTTCGGCAGCTTGGGCCGCTTGCAAATAGAAGAACGCCCCAGACTGGTATTCAATCGAGACTTCCCGCGCTGGACGACCCCGATCCTCAGCAACATCATCAAACTCGGGCTCAATCAGCCCGGGCTCTTGGAGGCACGCACCGACGCCTTCTTCGAGACGGCGTGGGACTACGGCCCCGAGCCGTTCTTGCAGTTTCTGCGCTCAGACATCTACTTTCGGCTCGGCGCTCGCCGTGCATTTTTCGGACGCAGTTTGAGCACGACCTTGGCGTTACAGCAGGATCTGTTCTTGGTCGACGGCAGCCCCGACAACGTGTCGAGCGATGGTGAGCCGCAAAGTTCGTACGGCTATTCGTTCGTCGAGACCGACCTTCGCTTGGACCTACGCGACGACCGCGTGCGGCCTCACAGGGGCGCCTATTTTGCGATCAACGCCACACAGTCGCTGCGTTGGGCCGAGTCCGACTGGACCGCATTTCGACTTTCGCCCGAAGCGCGTGCTTACGTTCCCCTGTTCTGGGATCTGGTGTGGGCCAATCGCGTGCTGCTCGGCACGATCCATGTGCTGTCCTCGAGCGATCACCTCGACCCTGTAGCTCGAGCGTTGGGACCGACGACCTATCGCTTGCGCGGCGGCGGCGCCAACAGCAATCGCGGGTTCTTGGCAGGAACGTTGGGCGCTGGACTAACGGGCGGGATCCGCCGCTGGGAGGCCAGCTCGGAGCTGCGCGTCCCGATCGGCGCATCTTTCGTCTTGGCTGGTTTTTTCGACGCGGGAGACGTCAACGACGAGCCCCAATTTCGCTTCGACAACCTCAACGCCACTGCAGGCCACGGCTTTCGCTTCTACACCGTGCTCGGCGCCATTCGACTGGACTTCGGCTATCGCATTTCGGCTTGGCAACAACTGGGCGGCCCGAGCACGATCACGTCGGACTCGGACACACTGCCGCTGATTGGAGTGCCAGGAGCCGTTCACCTGACGCTAGGGGACGCGTTCTGATGTCGAAGCAGCGACCCAAGTGGAAGCGCTGGTTGTTGCGCGGGGCGTACGCCTGCGCCACGTTGGTGTTCGTGCTGCTCGCGTCGCTCGTGCTGCTGACGTCCAGCGACGTCGGGCGTGGCGTGTTGCTGTCGAAACTGCTGCCGCTCGTCAATCAGAACATTCCGGGGCGCATCGAAGTCGAACGCATCTCGCGCATGGACACTGCTGGCGTCGGCCTGCGTGGCCTGCGAGTGCTCGACCCGACGGACAAAGAAGTCGCACGCCTGCAGCAGCTCGACGTGGAGATCGAACTTCGCGAGCTGCTCGACGACAGGATCATCGTTCCGCGATTGTCGCTGAGCACCGGCTGGGTCGACTTGCGACAGCTCGACGAGCCGCGCGAGGGGTTGATCGCAGCGTTCGTCGATCCCGATCCGCCTGCTTCGCCGCCGAGTGCAGCGCCGCCGCCGTACGTCGCCGTGCGCTCGATTGAGCTCGAGGGAATCGACCTGAGCGCTCCCGAGTTGCAACCCATCGGCGCCCTGGAGGTACGCGCGTTAGCCCTCGACGGACAGTTCGAGCTCGACGGCGTGCCGCACGCCGAGCTGACGCAACTGTCGCTTCGGTTGGAACGGGCAACGCAGCCCATCGGACAAATCAGTGAAATGTCCGCCACTTACAACTCTGGCACGGATCCGAGCCAGGTCGCGCTGACGCTCGAGCTGTTCGGCATGCAGCTCGATCTGGACGCGCAGCTCGTGCTGCCACCCGAGCCTTCGTGGCAACAAGCGCCGCTGTCCGCGTCGCTCGAACTCGCAGGAGTATCGAGCGCCGCTTTGGCTCGCCTGCTGCAGAATCCTGAGCTCGAAGAGACGTTCCAGGGCGACGTAAACCTGACGGCACGAGCCGAGGGATCCATTCAATCGCTGAACGTAGATGCTGTCGTCGACAGCGCAGCGGGCAAGCTGGACCTGAGCGCGCTCATCGAAGACAAGCAGCGCGCCCAGGTAGAGGTTGCTACACACAGCTTCCGTGCCGACAAGTTGCTGAAGGATGCTCCGGCCTACGACGCCTCACTCCACTTGACCGCCAGCGCCAACGCAGCAGACCCCGAACGCATCCCCGTCACGCTGACGTTGAAAGACGGCGCCCTGGATCAAACCGCACTGCCTGAGTTGAGTTTCAGAGGCCAGATCACCCCCAAGCGCCTCGAGCAGATCGTGCTGGAGGTAAACGACGGCCCGAGCCACGCCAAGCTCACGGGACACGTGGGCCTCGACGCCGCCACCGCACCCGACGCTCGCGTGCAGCTGAACATCGACAGTAAGAACGAGACGCTGCAGAAGTGGGCACGCTTTTTCGGGCAAGAGTTGCAGGCCAAGGCGCATTTGCGCGCCAACCTCGACGTCAAGCTCACACCCGACGAAAACATCGACGTGAACGGCACGCTGTCGGGTCGTGAGCTGCGCTTTCCCGACGCGCAGATCGCGCAAGTCGACGCCAAGCTAGCGCTCTCGGGCAAACCCCAGCGGCCGTCAGGACACGTCGACTTGCGAGTGCAGCGCGCCAAGATCGCCGACCAGGAAGTACACGCGCTGAGGCTCACGGTCGATGGCGGACCTCGAAAATACCGCGTGCAGCTCGACGGCGAGGCGCCCAATCTCACGGCAAAAGCCGATCTGCGCGTCGCCCCATCCGACAAGCGGGTGCGGCTCGAAGGCCACGCGTCGGGCACCCTGGCACTTCGAGAGCTCACTTCGACGAAGCAAACGCAGCGTAGCTGGATGGTGGACATCGAGCCAACCGTCGTCGGCTTCGACGGCAGCGTCTCGACAGATGGTTTGCTCGTGGCACTCGGCAAGCAGCAACTGCGCGTGAAAGGCCGCGTGCAAGAGCGCGAGGCAGCTCTCGAGTTTTCCTCGAACCAGATCGCGCTCGACGAGCTGTCGGCGTTGCTCGAACTCGATGAACCGCTGCGTGGCAAGGCCGAACTCGCGGGGCGCCTCGACGGCAGTTTGCGGCAGCCCAACGTCGAGTTGCGCCTGGTGGGTGACCAGCTGACGCTGGGTGAGCGCCCACCTGTCGAACTGACGTTGGATACGAAGCTCGACACCAACGACGGCACACTAGCCTTTCAGCTCGCGTTGGCCGCGAGCGAAACGAGCCCTGAAGAGCAGCCGCTGAAGCTCGACGTCGGCGTCGTCCACCAGTTCGACGGCGGCGCGGGTTGGCAAGACGCACTCCCTGAGGGAACCGCGACCGTGCAGCTCGACGTCGAGCGAATCGACTCACGCTTCGTCGCGGCCTGGGCGAAGCTGCAAGATCTCCCCGCGCACGGCGTGGTGAGCGGCAGCGTGAGCGCACGCGGCTCGCGCGAACGGCCCGAACTCAGTGCGCGCCTCCAATCGGCAACCAGCGCACTCGGAGCGAACTTCGACGTCGAGACGGCGCTCACGCTGAAGGACGGACGCCTGAGGGTTGCCAGCACGATCGACGATGCGCGCGGACGCTGGATCGATCTGGACCTGGGGCTCGACTTCAACCCCGACGCCATCGAAGCGCAACTCGGCGAGCTGCCACGCGCGCTGTCCGATCGCCCTTGGGCTTTGGACTTGACCGTCGAGAATCGCGAGCTCTCTGAAATTCCTGGCGCCACGCTGACGGAGCTCGAGGGAATGTCCCTGGGCGCCAAGGTCGTGCTCGCACACGAACCAGGTCAGGAACCTGAAGGGCGAATTCTGGTGAGCGCACACCAGACAGGTCCAATCGCGGCTGCCGAGGGCATGGACTGCGCCTTCGTGCGATCACGCGTCGAGCTGGATGCGAGTCTCGAAGGCGGCAAGGTGCGTGGTCTGCTCACGGCAAAAGCGGGCAGCCAGCCGTTGCTCGACTCGCAGATCAGCTTGCCCCTGCAGCTGATGCCCGCCGTGCGTGGTGAGGGTTTGGCACTCGGGCCCATCACCGCTTCACTCGAAGCACGCCGCCTTCAGCTCGAGTCATTGCCGCTGTTGTGCGGCGTCGTGCAGGGCACGTTTTCGGGACGCGTCGCTGCGCAGGATCCGCTGGGCAGACAACCGCTGGTCGACGGCGAGTTCTCCATAGGCAGCTTCAGCTTCGGCGGACGGCAGACCGTGGACGTCGAAACCAAGCTGAAGCTCGACCACCAATCTGCACGACTGAATACCAACGTGCGGGCTGCAGGTAAAACATCGACACTTTCGGCGCGTCTGCCCATCGATCTGAGCGAGGGGCGCCTCACGGTCGCTAAGAATGCCGAAGTGGCAGCGAGCGTCGTGCTCGACGACTTGCCCATATCGCCGTTTCTCAATCCGTCGGGAGCCGTGAGTTACGCGTCGGGAACCCTCGACGGCAAGGTCGACGCCCGCGGGCCCATCGATCAACCACGCGTCCAGGGCCACATCGACCTGCAGGACGTGGCGTTCACCGCCACCAGCTTGGCGCAACCCCTGCGCGGCGTTCGGGGCAGACTGAGTTTCAGCAACACCGAGCTGTCAATCGAGCGCTTCGAAGCGCGTGACAGAGAGGGAGTGCTAAAACTGAACGGTCAAGCCAAGTTTGCCGATCCTGAACGCATCGAGGCAAAACTCGACGTTCGCGCCGACGAGTTCCCCGTGCGACAGCAGGGGCAGGTCGTCGCGACCGTGGACGTGGGCGCCAAGATCGCAGCTCTGAGGCAGCCGGAAAGAACCCAAGTCACCGTCAACTTGGAAAACATGGACATGTGGCTCGAAAGCCTCGAATTCCGTTCAGGGATCGCGCTGACGCAGCACCCGGACTTCGTGATCGATGGCGTTACCGCTCCCGATCCGAATGTTTCAGCGACGGCCACGACAGAGACGGCGGGCACGGACTCAGACGTTGCGGAGACCCAAACGTCCAGTGGGAAGAAGAGTGCTCCAGCTAGCTCCGACCCGACATCCGTCGCGGCCGCCAGCCCCCAAGACTCGGCTAGCCAAGACATGACGCGGCTCACCCTCGCCGCAAGCGACGGCATCTGGGTCAAACGCAGTGACTTCGCCGTCAACGTCTACACGAAGCTGACGACCGAAATCACGGACGACGCGTCGCGCGTCACGGGCAAGGTGAACGTCCGTCGTGGCTACGCGCAGATCATGGGCAAAGTGTTCGACGTCGAAAAGGGCGGCTACCTCGAGTTCGTGGGCACCAAACGCCCTGATCCCGTGGTTAATCTCACCGTGACGCACGACAACCGCCGCTCGGGTCAGCGCATTTCACTCACGATCACGGGCCGCAGCTCCGCACCCGAGCTCACCTTCCGCGTGGACAGTCAGGTCGTCACCGCAGGCAAGGCCTTCGAAGCGCTCTACGGCTCCCAGCGCACGAATCAAAGCCCGAACGCAGCGCAAGATCAAGCCAAAGGCTTCGTCGGTGGCTTGACCGCAGGCCTGATGGCGACCACCACGCGGCGCGAGCTAGGCGCTGCCGCGCCCATCATCATGATCGAGCCAGGTGAACATAGCGGAGAAGGCCGGGTCAGGGCGGGCTTCGACTTCTTGGTGCCGGGGTTCCTGCAAGACGTCTTAACAGGCGTCTACTTCGAAGGCATCGCCGACAAGAACAGCGAAGGTGCCGCCCAGGGTCAGAGCGACGGCCGGGTCCATGCCGCAGCGCTCCTGGAACTCTACTTCCCCAAGAATTTCTTCACCGCAGGGCAGTACGGACCCGGCAGCACCTGGTCTGCGGACATCGGCTGGCAGCTGTGACGAACGCGCAGAAGAAGCCCA
>CBFGUG010000088.1:0-32570 GCA_965651905.1 uncultured bacterium
GCCGCGGGGAACGTTTGTGCGTGATGGGAGTAAACGGTGCTGGAAAGTCCACGTTGCTCAAACTGATCGCGGGCAAAGCTGAAATCGACTCGGGCGAAGTCACGCTCGGTGCAGCCGTCAAGCTCGGTTACTTTGCGCAGCACGCGATGGAGCTACTCGACCCCTCACGTAGCGTGTTCGAAACTCTGCAAGCGGAGTTTCCGACGGCCAACATCGGCACGCTGCGCACGCTGGCGGGCGCCTTCGGCTTTTCGGGAGACGAGGCCGACAAGCCGTGTTCGGTCCTTTCGGGGGGCGAAAAAGCGCGCGTGGTGTTGGCGCTTTTGTTGTTCAACCCGCCAAACCTGCTGGTGCTCGACGAACCGACGAACCACCTCGACATCGACACCAAAGCGATGTTGATGAAGGCGCTCGAGAAGTACGAGGGCACGCTGGTGTACGTTTCGCACGATCGTCGCTTCCTCGCCGGGCTTTCGAACCGCGTGCTCGAGCTGTCGCCAGAAGGTGTCCACACCTACGAAGGCAGCTACACGGAATACGTGGTGCAGTCGGGGCACGAAGCACCTGGCCTGCATTGACCCGCTGCCTAGGTTTGAAGAACGTCGCGGCCAGCCCGAACCAGGGCTCGAGGTCCGAAGTGACCCCGAGCCCTGGCTGTTCCCTCATTGCCTCTGTTTCCAAGTATTCAGATCACTCTACCCGTTCCAAGTAAACCGTCGTACCGCCCAACAGATCAGGGACCCGAAGCACGTTCGTGTCGACGGGATCCAAGTTCATGGTGCGCTGACCAGCGTAGGTGTTCATGCCGCAGCTTTCGCTGTCGCACTCGCACACGGGCGCTAGCCCCGAGCACAGCTGCATGCGATCGCAATCGACTTGAAGCCAGTTGTTCTCAGAGGAATCGTCCACGAGATAACAGCCTTCAAACTCGGGGCACTCGTCTCCCACAGAGGTCATGCCCACGCCTGCACCGATGTCGCACGAGTAACACGAATTCCCACGCTGGGGCGTTTGCAGTGCACACCACTCCTGCCACGGCTCGCTGTTGCGCATCCCGTAGGTCATCTCGCCGGCGCGGCCGCTGACGGGATAGATGGTGTACGCAAACCCCCGACGAAACGCCCCTGGGATTCCTAGCCCGGATGGCATGTCAAAGCCTTCAACCAAGTACGCTGCAGTGGGATCTTCGATGGGCGGAAGTTCTTCGACTTCACCATAACGCACGCTGCCGTGACCAGTCGCGTCGAGCACGAGTTCTACCGACGCATCACCTACGCCTGTAGTCCAAGTACCCGCCAAGGGTGCAACGTCGAGACTCGGAGTCATCGCGGACTGCGCGCGATTTTCCTCGATGATCGTGCACTCGTCGTCGCTCAACCAACTACTCCTGTCGAAGTCTTCATAGTCGATGGAAGTAAACGCGTCGTAGTGCGCGCACGAAGCTCCAGGCGCGGACTCATCGTCACTGCCTGCCGAGTCGTCGCTGCCTGCCGAGTCATCGCTGCCTGCCGAGTCGTCGCCGCTCGGAGGGTCGTTCGCCGGTTCATCCTCACTGCTCGGAGGATCGTTGGCGGGTTCGTCGTCGCTGCCTTCCGCGTCCGTTGAAGGGTCATCGCTACTCGGTAGGTCGTTCGCGGGTTCGTCGTCGCTGCCTTCCGCGTCGACTGAAGGGTCATCGTTACTCGGCAAGTCGTTCGCAGGTTCGTCGTCACTACCCGTCGAGTCGTCACCCGTCGCGGGTTCGTCGTCGCTGCCCGTCGAGTCGTCGTCACCGCCCGTCGCGGGTTCGTCGTCCGAGCCAGTGCTGTCAGCGTCGCTCGATTCAGACGCGCCCGCGTCACCGAGGCCATCGCCACTTCCCGTGCCCGAACTCAGTTTCTCGTCGCGATCGCTACCCGAGCCGAGAGACGAGTTCGATCCGCAGGCTCCAAGCCAAACCACTGCGAGACTCACCAACCATACACTCTTCGACATCATCAATGCTCCGTTTCCCTTTGTTCCGACTGTTCTGCCACTCGCAATACTTCTTTGGCGCGCGCCGCATGCGGCGAACTGCCAGCCATCCCCAGCACACGGCGCGCAAATCCCGCAGCGCGATGCGTTTGTCCCAAGGCGTGCGCGGCTTCCATGCGCAACACGACCACCTCGACGATCAACTGACGACGCGGAAACGTTCGCTCGTAACCATCGAGCAAACTGAGCGCGGTCTGCGGGGCGCCACCCTGCAGTGAACTGCGCGCCGCGTCCACCAGCTGCAGCTCGGCAGCGATCGCTTCGTCAGCACCCACTGTGGTAACCTCAGGCACGCTGCGCGTGCCCGTCGCAGCCCCCGAACGTTCTATCGACGGCAACCGCTCGAACGCCCGATCGCCCGATGCCCCCTTCGCTCCACGCGCAACCTCGTGCCCACCAGTCGCGGCTACGCCATTCTCGGCTGGATCTGCATGTTCATCGGCTGGACTCTCCGCGCTGGGCGCTCCTGACGGAAAACCCGACGGCAGTTCACCTCGAGGCGCAAGCCGCACCCCCGGCCCCGCAGTGGCTTCGACGGACCGCGTATCGGAGAGTTTCGCCGCGCCTGTTGCAGCTGCTTGTTCACTCGAGCCTGTCATCGCGTCGCGCGTCCACTCGGGGGCCTGAGTGGCCACGCCGATACCCACGGCGCCAATGCCGACCCATTTTCCGACCGCCACCACCGACGAACCAAACGTGAGCTTGGCGGCCACACCTGTCGTCCCCAGAGCCGTGCCCGCCGCGCCGCCTCCCGAGACCACGGCACCTGACACTCCCGCGCCAGAAACTCCTGCCCCAGAAGCTCCAGCTGCCGCGCCGCCAACGCTACTGCCCGCCGCGGCCGACGTCGCACCCGATGCGGATGCCGAAGTAGCAGCTGCCGCGCTTCCCGAGCTTGCCGTCAATGCCACGCCTGCTCCGCCCACAGCGATGAGTGCTCGCTGTAACGCTGCGGCACTGGGTCGTTCCTCGCGCGCCACCTCGAGCAGTCCCGTCAGCAGCGCGTCGTTGCTGCTCGTGCGGAGTCGCTTGGGTCCGTCAGTCATGGGGTACCTTCTCCGAGATTCGGGCACAGTGGTTGATCGAGGTCGGCACCTCCACGTTCGGGCGACGGGTTAGCGGCGAGCCCCAACATCATCACCTGGTTCTGGACCCGCGCACGTGCCAACCGCAGACGCGAAGCCACCGTACCGCCAGGGATCTGCAACAGTTCTGCGATCTCGCTGAGTGTCAGTTCTTCGACCTCGTACAACACGAAGACCACGCGTTGTTCGTCGCTCAAACCATCGAGCACACGGTCGAGCACATCGTGCGCCATTTTGCGGTCGAGTAACTCGTCCGCCGACAGCCCGCGTGTGTCGACGAGTTCCGCGTCGAGTGCTTCGTGATCGCGCTTACACGACTTACGAAACTGCGCGGCCTTGTTCAGCGCGCAGCCGTACAAGAACGCTCGCTCTCGCCCGGACTCGATCTGTGCGAGCTTGGCGAGTCCCACTACGAAGACCTCCTGCGCGGCGTCGTCTGCGTCAGCCACGGCCAAACCGAGGCGACGGAGTAGTCGCCACACGTAATCGAAGTGCTCCTCGACGAGCCTCGAGCGTCTTGAAGACGCGCCAGCAGGTTCAGCGGGGGGCGCGTCTTTGGGCACGCGTTGTCATCGCCTCAGCTCGAAGTTTTGATCACTACCCACCACACATTCCCGGCGGACCACGGCGCTCGAACAGCGCAGGTCGAATTGACGGCTCACAGTGGAAAAATGGCGCCGAGGCGCGCGGCGGGCCCTGGACCAAAACGCGGGTGAAATAGCGTCACCTCGGGATCCTCGAACTCGAATCGGTGATCGGTTACCGCGGTGCCCAACTCCAGTTGTGCTTCGAATCGAACGGGGCCGAGCAGCGGTGTCTGCGCTCTGACTACCACCGCAGCGTCCACCCACGGCGTTTCCGACTGCTGCGCTCGCGCCAGCGCGGACTCTTCGAGTCCGCGTGCGAGCAACAAGCCGACGCTCACCGTCACACACGGCTCGATCACCCAGTCTTCGTTCACCCAACGCGTGGGGCAGCCTTCCAAGCGCGCCGCGTACAGACGAAAGTCCGCATCACGTTCATCGACGGAAGCTCGTGACCGCGTGTGCACGACCCCTGCCCGCAGTGACCAGTCGAGCGTGCTCGCAACGCTGACCAGCGCGTCGAAGCCGAGCGCCAGCTCGGGTCCCGTCCAGGTGTCGACTCGGCCACCCGCGCCTACGCTCCACTCGTAGCTGTCGTGAACGGACGGCCCACTTGCAGGTCGAATGAGCTCCGCTTCCCGATCCGTGTCGTCACTTCGATCAGTGTCCGTCTCCTCGGCGTCATCATCACTCTCGACGCTAGGTTCATCTTCCTCGGGTGCAGACTGCTTCTGCGACAAGTCATCGCTGCCCCCTTCCGCGAGTTGTTCGCTGGGAGAAGGCGGCGGAGGCAGCGGCGGCGGCGGTTGTCCTTGCGCGGAAGCTTCCGTGCCTGCAGCGGCCGCACCAGCCGCCGCCCCACTCGTCTCGGACTCGAGTTCAGTCAGCGCTGGCGCTCCAGCGGCTTGCTCTGCCGACGAGTTCAGCGCGATGGCACAGATCAACGCCAGCGACGTGACCACCTCCTCACAACTCTCAGCGTTCACCGACCGCGGCGCGGACGTCGAGTCGCCAGCAAAAGCGACTTGTCCGCGCTTGCCCGACGCATCGATGGAGACTCCGTCGATCAACTCAGACAGGCGCCGCGGCACATTTGCTCGCTGCTCGGTCGGCACGCGCTCTCGCACCGCCTCGACGAACGCATCCCGCGAGGGACACACGCCAGGCGCCTCGAACTCGAAGTTCGCGCCTGACTGGCCGAACGCCACCGCTGGTGACCACCCCAGCGCCAATGTGGTGAGCATCAACCGCTGCCGAAGCTGGTGGCGAACTTTCGGGCGAGTTTGCTCGCATCTCGTCCTGAACGCCGTGCGCACGGACGCCTTCTAGCTCAGCGTTTCGCTCGCGTCGCTAGTATCGTCACACCACTACTATGCTTGCGCAGCGCGCTTGATCATGCGCTTGCCGCCGTGCTGGCCGCGCGAGCCCTACCTCGGACTCGCCCAAAACACTCAACCGCTACTCGCGCCAAGCTCGACACCTCGAACTGACCCGCCCCCTCGACGAGTTCACCATCCCTGCGCCTTTGACCCGCCGCAAGCACGCGCCACGTGACCACATAGATGGGGTGCGGGCTGCGCTAACGCCAGTCGCAGCACTAGCTCGCACGCCGCGGCGGTTGCGCACGAACTGATCCCGTCGTCACGATTATCGCCCGCACGCAGCCGCACACCTGAACGCATGTCAAGAAATCGGATTACTCCGTTTGACCACGAGGCAAGACGAGTAATCCGATTTGTCCGTTTGACCACGAGGCAAAACGAGTAATCCGATTTGTCTGACGCTGACCGCGAGGCAACTCGAGACAAATCCGATTTGTCGGCGGCTGACCGCGAGGCAACCTGGGAGTAATCCGATTTGTCTGAGGCTGCCCGCGCGGCAGCCTGGGCGTAATCGGATTTGTCGGCGGCGGCCGGCGGGCACCAGGTGCAGTAATCCGATTTGTCGGTTTGCCTCGCCGTCAGGCCCCGGCGGTAATCGGGATTGTTCGGGCGCGCCTGCTGACGACAACGAGAGCTTGGAAGCCTCAGCCACAGCCTGGCTGCGCGAGTTCCGAAAGACGCGCCTCTTCGGCCAACCCGCCGCCAGCTCGCTGGCGTTGCGACTATCGTCATACCTCGAGCCCACGTTTTGGTTTCGGGGAGCCCCCATTGTAACGAGCGCGCTGCGCAGCGGACTCGCCGCTCGAGACCGCGACCCATCGCTCACCCCCACCATCACCGCGCGCGGGCCACGAGTCCGTGAGTCACGGAAGATTGGGCCGTTTATCAACAGCGAGCAGCAGTTCCGCGAAACGTCGCCCCAAAAAAAGAGACTACGAGTTCAGTCGTTCACATCGAGCCCCGCTGCTGGGCTGTCGTACTGGCATCTGTACTGGCACTTGTACTGGCTCTTGTACTGGCCAGCAGTGGGGCTCTGCCCTGCCGCACTCCGCGCATCACGCGACCCGACGCTTGCCGCGTGCCATCGAACGAACCGCAAAGGTCTCCGCACGAGCCTCGACGACATCGATCACGACAGCGCCGTGGGGGCGTGCCTGTTCGAAGAAGGTGTGCGCACCTACGGCTTGCGACATCGGGAAGCGTTTGGCGATGGTTGCTCGAATGGCGCCCCGTTCAGTCAACTCGCGCACGTCGTCGGTCAGCTCGGGGTTACCCATCGCGACGCCCGTAATTGCGCGCTGTCCGCCGCGCCATGCCGTCACTGCCATTTCGAGCAGCAGGCGAACCGTGACGTACAGAGACAGGTAGCGGCCAGTTTCGGTCAACACTTTGCGGAAGGAACGAAAGTGGTCGCCCTGGGTCGTGTCGAAGATCACGTCCCAGCGCTCAGTGCTGCGGGTAAAATCCTGACTGCGGTAGTCGATGACTTCGTCCGCACCGAGCTCACGCACTAGCGCCGCGTCCTTGCCGCACACCCCCGTGACGTGCGCCCCGAGGTGTTTGGCGATCTGCACGGCCATACGCCCCACGCCACCACTCGCGCCGACGATGAGCACGCGCTCACCCGGCTGAACACGAGCCTTGTCGCGCAAGAAGGCGAGCGCCGTGACCGCTCCGTAAGGGATCGCGGCGGCCTCGCCGTAGGTCGTGCCCTCGGGCATCTCGGCGACGCCGCTGTTTTCGGGTACCGCGACGTAATCCGCGTACGCGCCGTGCATCGCGCCGCCGAACACGTCATCGCCAACGCAGAAGCGCGTCACATTTTCGCCAACCGCCACGACGCGCCCAGCGAAGTTCGAGCCTCCGACCGTGTTGCGGGGCGCGGTCACTCCGCTGAAGAGGCGCCCGAACACGGCGCTGAGCCCCGGGTAGTCGGCGGCGCGCAAACGGCGGTCGCCCTCGGTAACGGTGCTGGCGTGAACGCGCACCAAGATGTCGTTCGGTCCGACCTGGGGCCGCTCGACCTCGCTCAGTTGGAGAACTTCGGGACCGCCGTAGATGGTGTTCGTAATTGCCTGCATTTTCATACCTTTTCCTGGTTCTGGCGGCTTTCTTGCCGCGACAAACTGAGTATGACCATACGAGGACGTTTCGACCATTCACGAAATCTGAGCTTCTGCTATGCAGATTCGTATGGATTGGCGCCATGTCGCATTCGATTGGAACCAGGTGCGGGCGTTCCTCGTGACCGCTGAAGAAGGCTCATTTTCGGCGGCTGCGAGGGCCTCGGGAGCGACGCAGCCGACCATCGGACGGCAGGTGACGGCACTCGAAGAGGAGCTGGGCATCGTGTTGTTCGAACGCGTGGCGCGCGGTTTACGCCTGACGCCAACTGGGCTCGAGTTGGTCGAACACGCTCGCACGATGTTCGACGCCGCGCTGCAGTTCTCTCGCGTCGCCGCTGGCCAGTCGCTTTCGCTCGACGGGCCCGTGTGCATCAGCGCCAGCGAAGTGACGGCAGCTCACGTGTTACCGCCGATCCTGGCGAAGATTCGCGCCCTGCATCCGGGGATCAAGCTCGAGATCGTTGCTACGAATCAGGTCAGCAACTTGACTCAGCGCGAGGCGGACATCGCGCTGCGCAGCTTCCGACCTTCGGAGCCCGATCTAGTGGCGCGCAAAGTGCGTGACGGCAGAGGGTATTTGTACGCAACCCCGAGCTATCTCGAGTCGATCGGCAACCCGAGCACACTCGACGAGCTCGCCCACGCCGAGTTCGTCGCGTTCGACCAGACCGAAGCCTTCAGAAAGGGACTCAGCGCACTGGGATTACACGTCACCGAAGAACGATTCACTTGGGTGTCCGCGAGTCAGCAGGTGCAATGGGCGCTGATCACCCAAGGTTCGGGGGTAGGCGTGATGGTGGATGAAATCGGCGACGCGGATCCTCGCGTCGTGCGGGTCATGCCCGATCAAGTCGTGTTTCCGTTCGCAACCTGGCTCACCAGCCATCGTGAGGTGCGCACTAGCAGGCGCGTGCGCGTCGTGTTCGACCTGCTTGCCGAAGCGTTGAGTGAGGAACCGAACGACAACCCGTGAGTTGGAGTGCTCAGGGCACGCGCGCGGAGATCAGCCAAGTACTCGACGTCGCCCACACGCCGTCCTGCTGACGAAACGGTTCGAACGCTTCGCGCAAGGCCTGCTCAATCTCGGTCGCCAGGGTGGAGGCCTTCTGAGAAGCCAAGCGAATGGATTCGCCAGCTGGACCGATGTCGCGGGCGATGCGCAGAGCTTCGTCGATGTCCGCACCCATGCACATCGGCGCATCGAAGCGTACGAACTGAGGCTCGACGAAACCCGCCGCCAACAGTTGGTCGCTGACCATGTCGGGGCCTGCCATCGAAAATGGGCCAGGACCGCACGTGACCTGATCCGTCGCTTTGTCCGCTTCTTCGATGAACCGCTCGACCACTTGTTGCGCGACATAGAAACATGGATTGTCTTGTCGCTTGCGCCACACCGACATGTTCAGCGTGCCGCCCGATTTGATAGATTTGCGAATGTTGCGCAGAGCCGCCACGGGTGAATCGAAGAACATCGTCCCAAAACGCGCGTACGCCGCATCGTAGGGCCCTCCCAAGTCGTCGAACTGCACATCGCGGCAGATGAACTCGGCTGTTAGCCCCTGAGCCTTGGCACGCTGACGGGACGCGGCGATGAAGTTTTCCGCGCAGTCGACACCCACGACACGTCCGCCCTCACCTACGAGCTTGGCCAAGCGCACCACCGTGTCTCCGAAACCGCACCCCACGTCGAGTAGTGTCGCGCCTCGAGCGGGCGGAAAAATCTCGAAGAGCCGAGCACCGTGAAGCCCGAGCCCTTCCGTCAAGACGCGTTCATAACGGCTGAACTTGTCGAAGAGCACGGTGTTCCATGCTTCGATGGTTTTGGCGTTGGGGCGCTCTGCGTGGCCGTCCATGTCGCAATCATGCCCCCGACTGTGGCGAACGTGCAAGGCGAACGACGGATACCTGCAAGACAACGGACAAAAGCATCGTCGGCGCGCCGTGACGCTTGAGCCGAATCGCCGCGCAAGTCAGTCTCCTCGAACCCGATGTTTGCAGAGTTCACGCGCATGAAACACCGACTCACCGCGAGCTTGGGGTTGTTTCCTGGACTGGCAGCAGCGTTGGCCATCATCGTCGGCGTGCTCCTGCCTCGATTCGAAGCAGAGCGTGATCATCAGCTCGTCGGCTGGTACGGCTTCGAAGGAGGGGCTGACAGTGCTCGCGATCTACTCTCCACCATCAGTGCGTCGATAATCACCCTAACGGCCCTCGTGTTCTCCATCACCGTGCTGGTCTTGCAGTTGGCGAGTAGTCAGTACTCGCCACGGGTGATCGGCACATTCCTGCGCGAGCGCTGGACCAAGCTGACGTTGGCGGTCTTCGTCGGAACCTTCGTCTACTCGATGGTAGTATTGGCGCAGGTCCGAAACGATCCGGAGAGTGTTCCCACACTCAGTATCTGGGTTGCGTTCGCGCTACTGATATCGAGCGTCCTGGTGTTCATTCGCTACATCGATCGAATGACTCACTCGGTTCGCGCCATCACCGTGATCAGGCGAGTCGCCGCTGAAACGCGGGGAGTACTCGGCGCAATACACGACAACTGCGGGGCTGGCGACGCAGAGTTTTCGGACGACGCTCCGAACGATCAACCTCGCAAGGTGCTAGTCAACGCTGCTAACCCAGGTGTCTTGGCGGCAATCGACGTGGAAACGCTGACGCAGCTAGCCGCAGAGGCCGACGGCTTGTTGGAACTGGTACCGAGGGTGGGTGAGTTCATCCCCAGGGGGGCTCCGATCTTGCGGTTTTGGGGAACTGGAGAACTCGACGAAGCTCGCGCGAGGAGCGCACTGAGCATCGAGGATGAGCGTACTGTCGAGCAGGACCCCGCGTTCGGCTTCCGTCTGTTGGTGGACATCGCCGTTCGCGCGCTCTCGCCTGGAGTGAACGACCCAACGACGGCCGTGCAAGCCGTCGACCACTTGCACGACCTGGTGAGATACTTGACGTCGTGCAACTTTCCGACCCATTCGTGCAACGACGACGCGGGCTCACTACGCCTGGTTGTACGAAGACCGAGCTACTCCGACTACGTTCGCCTCGCGTTCGAAGAAATCGCGAGCTACGCAACCCAGTCCATCCACGTCAAACGGCGGCTGCGGACTACGTTTGATGACCTTCTGAGCATCGCGTCACACGAGCGGTGCTCGGTCTTGAACGACGAGCGAGGACGATTGGAAATCGACTGAATCAGGTCTCGAGGGCGTCGCGTGGCTCGTCCGTACAACCGCGACCGCCCGGTGAGTGGCCTCTCGTGGCCACCCACCCGAGCGCCCTCGGGAAGCCATCAGCCAGGTTTGGCGACGGTCATCAGATCGGCCACTGACGCCACGTTGGCGGTGACCGAACCTTGCGCCTTGCCGATGAGCCCCGCGGCGGCTTTCAGTTCAC
This sequence comes from uncultured bacterium, assembly GCA_965651905.1. Taxonomy (GTDB): domain Bacteria; phylum Myxococcota_A; class Polyangia; order Polyangiales; family Polyangiaceae; genus SZUA-265. Next base: position 10,584 of record CBFGUG010000088.1, read on the forward strand.
CCAGTGCACACCCCGCTCCCACGGCGATTCGCAGATCACCAGCCGCCTTCGCCTTCAGCTCGGAGATCGAACCCTTGACCGCACCTTCAGCAGCTGCAGACAGGTCGCCCGCGCTGGCCAGCAGCACGCGTCCGCGGCCCTCAGCTTCCATGGCAAGCGAAGCCATCTCGGTCTTGAACACGCTGAGCCATGCCTTGAACTCGGCTTTTTGCTTGGCGTTGACTCCGCCCTTGAACTTGAACGCGACGTCGAGCTCAGGGGGCGTGCACTCGACGTTGGCGCTGGCTTGCGCCTTGGCGGCAGCCTCACACTCGGCTTTGGCTTTGGGGGGCTCGACGGATCCGTCGCAGCTACCGCTGCACTCCACCGAAGCGTCTGCCTTTGCCTTGCACTCGACTTTCGCATCTGCGGAGCAGCCCGCTTCACCCGGCGTGTACGCGCATTCTCCCTGACAGGAGCCGCTGCATTCGCCGCCCGCCTTCATTTCGCATTCGCCCTTGCACTTGCCGTCGCAGTGACCACTAGTGCTCTGCCCGGTGCCCCCAGAGCCCGTGCAGGTGCCGTTGCACACGCCGTCACACTTCGCCGCAACGTCGAGCTGACAGCTGCCCGTGCAAGATCCCGAACACTTCAGCTCGGGCGCCGTGCCGTGGCAAACCATTTCGGCTTCGCCTTCACACTTCACCTCGGCTCCCGCCTCGGCAGTACACGACCCCTCGCACTTCACTTCTGCTTTTCCTGGATCGAACTCGGCGTCGCAGTTGGCAGTCGCTTCGATGGTAGCGTCGATCGATGCTTTGCACTCGGGTTTCTTGTACTTCACCTGTAGCCCGCCCTGGACGTTTGCATCGATCTTCGCGCTGAGCGCGGCCTTCAACTCCGCGTCGGTTGCTGCAGCGGGCAAGCCCACTGACAGCGCGAGTCGCGCCTTGGCGTCCGCCACGTTGGACGTCATCAGGTCGGCGGCAGCCTTGAAGTTGACGACCGCACCGAAAAACGCGTCGATCGACTGAATACCACTGATGGCGGCGTTACCCTCGGCCAAGCCCTTGGCGGGGCAGTTCAGGTTGCAGGCCTCGGCAGCTTTGCCCAGTTGTTTGCAGCTCAGTGGCCCCAATCCGAGCAGGATCAGAGCCCAAACGTGAATCAATCTCATACTTACTCCTCCAGGACGGGCGAATGCCCGCTTTGGCCGCCTTGTAGCGGCTTCCGAGCAGCCTGACTACCGCCTGGATGTTCTCGAGCCGTCGGGCACTGGCTAAACGGTGAAAAACCCGCACACGAGCCGAAACCCCGCCGATCTGCGTATCACGGGACACATCCATCGAGAGTAGGCGTCAGTCCTACCTCGCCAAGATGCCGATACGTCGACTAGGTCAGACCGTCTCCCACAGCCGCAGGTCAGTCGACGCCCGCACTGAGCGTGTTAGATTCGGGCGATGTCAAGGAGGGCGAGATGAGGCGAGAGCTACGTACTTGCAGTATGAGCGGTCGGAGCGGGGCAAACCTCTGCACCATCGCTTGGCTGTTGACACTCCCGCTATTGGTTAACGCATGTGGCGAAAGCGATGACGACAACGGCTCTCGGGGGCAGGCCGCCGAGGCGTTCGACAATCCTCTGACGGACCCCGACGAGGGGCCGCCAGCCGGGTACGAAGGCGGCTGTGACGTTCCCGCAGACGCTGCTCCCGAAGACGTGAGCAGCCCGGACCAAATCGTCGGCGACGGAAGTGCAGAGAGCTGCACGGCCGATGCGTTCATCGACGCGGTGGCGGCCGGCGGGGTAATCACCTTCGACTGCGGCGACGACCCCATCACCATCACGCTCGACCGTCCCGCCAAGGTGTTCAACGACTCCAGCGAGGAGATCGTCATCGATGGTGGCGGCAAGGTCACCCTGAGCGGCGGGGGAGCAACGCGTATCCTCTACATGAACACCTGCGACGAAGCCCAACACTGGACGACGTCGCACTGCCAAGACCAAGACCACCCGCGGCTGACCGTGCAGAACCTGACGTTCATCGACGCCAACTCGAAGGGCGAAGACGAATACGACGGCGGAGGCGCCATCTGGGTGCGCGGTGGTCGCTTCAAGGTGATCAACTCACGATTCTTCAACAACGTCTGTGCTGATGAAGGGCCCGACGTCGGGGGAGCGGCGATCCGCGTGTTCAGCCAATACCAAGGGCAGCCGGTCTACGTCGTCAACTCGACCTTCGGCGGAGCAGAAGGGCTCGGCAACTCGTGCTCCAACGGCGGAGGCATCAGCAGCATCGGCGTGTCGTGGACGATCGTCAACAGCCTGTTCAGTCACAACGAAGCGGTGGGCAACGGCGGTAACCCAGCACAGGGAGGCACACCTGGCGGGGGTAGCGGCGGCGCCATCTACAACGACGGCAACACCATGACCTTGTCGATCTGCGGCAGCCTGATCGAAAAGAACGACGTCAGAGCGTTCGGCTCAGGCATCTTTTTCGTGAGCAACGACCATTCAGGCACCGTGCGCATCACCGACTCCATCGTGCGTGAAAATACGGGGGGCGAATGGAACGTGCTGCCCGGGATCTCGATGCACGACGACACCAACACCGAGATCGAAAACTCGACGATCGAGTGAGCACGAGCGCCGAGCCTGGACCCCGAAAGAGGCCCCGCCGCCGGGCTCACTCTTCCATTGGACGCTCGACGAAGTCCGCGTGCCAGCTATCGGTCACACCGCGACCGCCATCGAAACGAGAAGCAGACAATCGCAGCTCGCAGCGCCCCGCCGCAAGCACGTCTGCACCCCACAGCAACTCAGGGCCGCAGCTAGGGCATCGCTCAGCAACCGCCTTGCACACTTCTGGTGACTGCGATTCGAGCGCGAACAGCTCAGGTCCAGGCAACGAGCATATCTCGTCGTTCCCACTCCAAAGCCTGGCCCGCACACCGATCCAACCGGAAGGACTGGTCCAGTATCCTTCCATCGCATCGCCCGATTCCAGGGGAATGTCGCTTCGACTGTAGCCGTGAAGCGTGTACGAAGCGTCCACCTGCTCCACAGACTCGGGCGTCACGAGATTTACCTCTCCCACGATGCCCAACTCGGACTCGACACTCAGTACTTGATCGGGCCCCAGGGCGTACAGCGCGTTCAGCCCATCCGCTTCGTCCAGCACGGCAAACTCAGTGTCGTCCGTGCCTACGACCGTGATCGTCGCGGCTCGAAACGGTGAAGCGTTGACGGGAAACACCTCGTTGCCTTGGGAGTCCAGCATCGACAACGCGCGCGTATGGCTCTCGGGGAAAAGCCGCCCGCCCGAAAGCACATGGGTACACTCGACACGTCGGAAATCGGGCTCGACTGATGCCTCTGGAGTCAGCAACAACTCACTCGGTCGAAAGACTTTGATGGTCAGCTCCGCGACGAAGGGCAAGCTGTCCTCGAATGCGAATCCCAAATTGCACTCACTCGGATCGGCGGGCGTGTACTGGCCGCTGATCGTCGCGCGACCCGTTCCCACTTCGTGCGCGCGGATCGCAAATCGATCGTCGCCCAGCGGTTCGAAAGACACGACTTCTCCTGCAGACTCGATGTTTTCGATGGAGAACGCGCCAGTGGACTCGAACGAAGCCCCGTTACATGGGATGGCCAAGGCCGAAGCGAAATCGACCTCGACTCGTTCGGGGTAGCCATCCGCGAGCGCAAAGTCGTACGCCTGTGCCGCCGCGATGGCTCCATCAGTCTCGGAGAAGTACCAGACCGTATCGACGTCCTCGACGAACTCCGCCTCGATCGTCAGTCGCCCGCGGGATTGTGAAGCCGCGCCATCCGTCCCATCGACTTCGGAATCTTCGGCCGCGTCATCGGCAGTCGAGTCCCCATCCGCCTCACTCGCGTCGTCAGCCGACCCTTCCGTGTCATCGTCGGCCGACTCCTCCGCCTCATTCGCGTCGTCGGCCGACTCCTCCATGTCATCGTCGGCCGACTCCTCCGTGTCATCGTCGGCCGATTCCTCCGCATCATCCGCGGCTGGGTCGTCTAGCGCCGAGTCATCCGACGTCGTTGCACTTTCGTCGGTGCCCGACGCGGCGCCGCAGGCGCAGGCCGTCACCGCCAAGATCGTGCAAAGGCTCAACCTGAAACGAGATTTTGGATAAAGCATGTTTCCTGTGTCTGACTGTGTACCCGCTGCACTATGACGCGAGCAACTGACGGCGCCACACCGACCGCCAGCCATGCCAGTCAAGTCGAGCAACTCCACGCACCGCAAGAGCGTCGACGCGCTCGCCACAGGTCAGTCTCCAAGGCCGTCCCATGCAACACCGCGAAATGGTAATCCCCTCCGCCTCGAGCACCGTGGCGTTCGTCGTCATCGTCGCGTTCGTGTTCGTCGCGTTCGCGGCGTTTTTCGCTCGGGCGTTCAAAGGACGACCCAACGTCGCGGTGCTAGCGGCGGCGCTCTTGGCAGGCTGGATGGCGCTGACTGCGGCACTGGCTCACGCGGGGGTCCTGGGATCACTACTGGGGACGCCGCGCATCATGTTGTACCTGGTGATCGCAAACGGACTCGCCGTGGGCCTCGCACTGAGTCCCGTAGGCCGCACCCTGGCCGAACACGTTCCCGTCAGTTGGCTCGTCGGTTTTCAAGCTTTCAGGCTGCCGCTCGAACTCGTTCTCCACTCCTGGTACGAGCAGGGCACCCTGCCCCCGCAGATGACGTACAGCGGCCACAACTTCGACATCGTCACAGGCATCTTGGCAGTGTTGGTCGCCGCGGCAGTATCGCGCCCGAAGCTGTCGTTCAACGTCAAGCGCACGTTGGCCCTCGGCTTCAACCTCGTGGGGTTTGGTCTGTTACTGATGGTCGCTTCGATCGCGGTGCGTTCCACACCAGGCCCGTTGCAGACGTATGAGAACGACCCGCCCGTCTTGTTGATCGCCTACGTGCCGTATACGTGGATCTTACCCGTGTGCGTCGCGGGGGCGCTGCTGGGCCACGTCCTGCTGTTCCGTTGGCTGCTGCTTCATCGTCGAACGTCCAGTAGCGGATAACCAACTCGCGGCGTCTGGCCCAGCGTGGCACACGCACTTCAAGCCACGTCAGATGCTCCAACAAACGCCGCGCCCTGGCTGGCGCATGGGTGGTGCGCGTTGATTCGCTTGCCAGCCACATCTGGCTCGAGCGCGTGACGAGATCGGAATCGACGCACGGAGCCAGCCACGTGGCATGTCAGCTGCAATGAGCGTGGCCGACCGACACCACCGTGATGTCGGCGCTTACTTGGAGCCCCTCGTGACTAACCCCGATTCTGCTTACTTCAATAGCTTGATGATCCGCCGCTCGTTTGGCGCACTGCTGGCCAGCCTCGCGTTCACCCTGGCCGTCTCTTCCTGCGCAGATGAAGACGCGCCCGCCGACTGCAGCGGCGACGATTGTGAAGAACCCACGCCCAGTGACGGCGCTTGCAAGCTTTCGTCGAAGCTCACCGTTCCCGACGGCAGTGTCGTTCAGCTTGGCTGCGGCGAGTGCACGTGTGACGACGGCGAACTGGCCTGTGACGACGGTTGCGCCTGCGACGAAGGCGACCCCGAGGGGGACTGCGGCGCTGGCTTTTGCGAACACGACGACCAGATCCTGGGCAACGGCGCGAGCATCGACGACGGATGCAACGAATGCACCTGCGAAGATGGCGACGTCGAGTGCACACCACTAGACACGCCCGAGTGTTCGGGCGCGTGCGAACATCAAGGCGAGACCTACGCAAACGGCGAGACGTTCGGCGATGACTGCAACGAGTGCACTTGCAACGATGGCGAAGTCGCTTGCGACGACGCGGAGTGTCCCGCTGGATGTGAATTCGCGGGACACGAGTACGAGCACGGGGAAACGTTCTCCGACGACTGCAACGAATGCTCGTGCCACGACGGCGAGGTGACGTGCACCGAGCAGTCTTGTGAGCCGACGTCGTGTCAGCTCGATGGTGAAGAATACGAAGAAGGGCAAGAGATGCCGAGCGCCGAGTGTGAAAGCTGCACTTGCGTAAGCGGTTCTGCCGAATGCACGCCACTGGACACTACCGAGTGCACTGGCGCCTGCGAGTACCAGGGTAACGACTACCAAGACGGCGAGACTTTCGACGATGACTGCAAACACTGCGTGTGCAACGACGGCGGAGTGACCTGCGACGACACCGCGTGCGGCATGGCCTGTGAATACGAAGGCAATACCTACGAGGACGGCGAGACCTTCGAGCACGAGTGCAATACGTGCAAGTGCAACGATGGCCTGGTGATGTGCACCTCAGACGAGTGCGGCGTCAGCTGCGAGTACCAAGGCAACACCTTCGACGACGGCGAACAGTTCAACGACGGCTGCCGCGCGTGTGTCTGCGAAGCTGGAAGCGTCACCTGTGATAGCAGCGAGTGCGGTCTGGGCTGTGAGTACGAAGGCGAACAGTACCAGGACGGCGACTCCTTCGAAGATGGCTGCAGCGAGTGTCACTGCATGGCAGGCGTCGTGGTCTGCGACACGTCAGCTTGTTGGGGTAGCTGCGAACTGAACGGCGAGACCTACGACGAGGGCGACGTCGTGCCGACTGACGACGACTGCAGCTCCTGCTACTGCCAAGGTGGAACCATCTACTGCACCTCGGACGAGTGCGACAGCTGCACGTACGAAGACGTCGAATACGCTGAAGGAGAACAAATCCCCGACTTCGGCGTCTGCCAAACCTGCACCTGCCAAGCGGGAGTCATCGACTGCACCTTCACGGGCTGCCCCAGCCCCGAGTGCGAAAACGAGTTCCAGGAACCGCTCGACGACGGCACCATCGTGATCGTGGACGACATCGCCTGCGAATGCCACGCAGGCGAACTCACCTGTAACCTCTGACACGCAACAATCGCAGCAGCAAAACCCGGCCTAACACTACTGCTAGAGACATCAGAATGCCCGTGCGCAAAGCCCGGTTTTTGCCGCAGTTTTCGGCGAGTAACGGAGCGGAGCGTACTGCTGTACGTAAGCACCGTAACGCAGCCAAAACACAGGCAAAAGCCGGGATCTGCGCACGTCGCTCCAGCAGAGTTTCTGGCAGTAGAACTAAGCGGTTTTCCCGCCCGCCGGGTTTCGCTCGCTACCGTCCCAACCCAGCCCTTGCGCTCACCGAGTGAACGACTCGACGTACTGCAGTCAGAGCGGCGCGCTCACCTGACTTCCTGCGAATTGCTCGGGCATGCCTGGTTGTTCGGAATGGTGAGCGTGCGGACGATCAGCTTGTCAGACCACGTGCACGGCGCGCACTGAATGTCAGTGGACGCGAGCAAACAGATCTTGAGCCCCTTCTTTTGGGCCTTTGCCACGTCCGTCTCTTGAGTCGGCGAGTTTCTGGGGGGCGACCTGAGCAACCCCTTTGCCAACTCCTTGACGTAAGATCCAAAACCGCCGCGTTGGGTTGCATGGATGCGTGGCCTGTCACAACGGTACTCGCGGTCCATGCGCGCGTTGCGCTCGATGTCGCCGTTCTGGCTTCCGAACGCAATGCACTGATCACCTGGAGAAGGCGCCTTGATCGGAGTCGCTTTGACCCGCACTTTGATGTGCGTGGCGACACCCGTTCCTCCACCAGCGTGACAGCCGTAGTGGAACACGTGAGGCGTATCGACGAACGACGGCTGCAAACGCGCGGCGATGTGTTGACTGATCACTGGGTTGACCCCCGAGCGCTCCGAGTCGGTGATCAGTTCACCCTCGGTGATGCGTTTGCCGATGTCGCGAGCCTGTCGCAAGCCGTCATTTACGGGAATTCGACCTGGGCAGTAAATGTTGTAGTCGATCGTTTGGTGCGCGCTGGGCTTCTTGTGATGGTCGGTGTTCACGTACACGCACTTGCTGAGATTCGTCATCACGAACGCGCGATCCCCCGTCGAGCCCGCCGGGCAGTTCGTTTGCGGGTCCGCCTTGGCCACGCCAGGCAGCAGCACGAAAAACGCGCCAACAACTCCGAAAGTCATCAGCAACTTCGACGCGAGTCGCCTGGAGCCTTCAGGAAGCCAGACACCCGTACTGCGAGCTGTCGTGAGCGCCCCCGCTGCGCCAGAGCGGCGTGGGCCACAATCCAAATCATCCAACCGAGAGTTCTTGCGAGACATTGCACATTCCCTTTCTGAATTCGCGCACGAGGTAAACGGCACCAACGAGACGCCTCACTGGTCTCCTCCCTCACACGCGGTTGATGCAAGTTGCGCTACCACGCAGGGTGCTCACCCATCACCGCAAGAGTTCTTGCGTCACGAAGCTCCCAGGAGACGATTGTGTGGTTTCTCCCGGAGCGGATCCCTGACACCCAAAGCGGGCGCTTGCCGCGCGTCGTGCGATTCCCAAGCGACGAACCCGCGGGCTCGTGTTACACACGCCGTGATGAAGTTGTTTCGATTCGGCCCTGTCGATCAGGAGCGCCCAGGAGTAGTTGATGGCTCAGGCAACGGCCGAGACGCGAGCGCGTTTACCCGCGACTTTGATCACGACTTTTTCCGAGACGATGGGCTATCCCGCCTGGCAGGCGCCTTGGCAACATCGGGAAGCAGCTGGCCCGAAGTGGACCTCGCGAGCGTGCGCTTGGGACCGCCCATCGCTCGCCCGAGCAAGCTGATCGGCATCGGACTCAACTACCGTGACCATGCCGCGGAAACGGGCGCAGCGGTTCCCACCGATCCCAAAATCTTCATGAAAGCCACCAGCGCGATCTGTGGCGTGTTCGACGACGTGCAATTGCCCGAAGGCGCGACGCAGCTGGACCACGAGGTGGAGCTCGCCGTGGTCATCGGCAAGCGCGCCAAATGGGTCAGCGAAAACGACTCACTGAGTTTCGTCGCCGGGTACACGATGTGTAACGACTACTCGGAACGCGACTGGCAAAAGAACCGCTCGGGTCAGTTCGTCAAAGGTAAGAGCTCAGACAGCTTCGCGCCGTTGGGGCCATTTCTCGTCACTGCCGACGAAGGTGACTTTGCCGACGTGCGCTTGTGGTGCAGCATCAACGACGAGATGCGGCAAGACTCCCGCACCAGCGAGATGGTGTTCAACGTACGGCAGCTCATCGCTTCCCTCAGCCAGTACATGACGCTTCTGCCGGGCGACGTCATCGCCACGGGAACTCCCGCAGGCGTCGGGCTCGGTCGCAAGCCGCCCGTCTTCTTACGGCTCGGTGATCGAGTGCGTTACGGCATCGAGGGTATTGGCGACGCAGAACAAATCGTCACCAAGGCAACCTGGTAGAACGCGGGGTAACCGCTGGCGCAGAACGGGGTTTGCTCGGACTGCCTTCAGGCGAGCTCTCGAACCCGAGAGCCGTCACGGCGCAGGTGACGTCGCGTTCACGTAAACCCCGCCCAGCTCGTCGACACTACACTCTTCGACCGAGGTGTCACCATCAGACCACGAGCGGTAGATGTTACCCGAGTCGAAGCAGCTGCACGGATCTTCTCGGCACTCCTCGGGCAGCGTGCGGCAAGTACCATCGCACCACTGACGCCCGGTTAAGCAGGGCCAATCCGTCACGGAACAAGTAAAGTGGGCAGCCGTCATAGTCTGCGACGCAGGGAACTGCAGGTTGACGACCTCATCTGACGGGTAATCGAATTGCGCTGAGGCGCAGGTGAACACCGACCCCGGATTGTTGGCACAAACCACGGCCGTGTACGGCCCGGGCGCGGCAAACGTCTCGCGGCTGCTCGAACCATCCCACACGATGCTCGTCGACTCGATTGCCAGAACTGACTCCGCGTCCTCCACGCACGAGCTACGGGGCATCGGCCACACTGCTCGCCCGTACTCATCGAAGATCGAAACGCTGTTCACTTCACAACCTCCCGTCATTTCGTAACCGTCTTCCAACACTTCGAGCTCGATCGTCACGCTGCCGTTCGTCTGCGGGTTGACGCAACCGACGGCATCAGGGTTGAGCCCGACGCTCGCCTGGCAAACGCAACAGCCATCGGAAACTTCGACAATCGGATCCCCAGCCGAGCAAGCCTCAGACTCACACGCGACACACATTAGCGCCTCACTCGGCACGGACTCACAAGACTGAAGACAGCTCGCGAACTCCGTCACGCACTCTTGCATCGACGAAAACTGCTGGTCACATGCCGTCCCCGCGCAGCCGCAACCCGAGACGCAGCGGGTCCCGTCGAAAGCGTAGCCCGGCGCCTCCCCTAGGCAGGGAGACATGAACACTGCGTCTTGCCCCGAACAACTCTCGGAGCAGTCGGCGCCAGTGCAGGGTTCATCATCGACCTGTGAGACGCCGGCGTCCAAGGTTGCTGCGGCTTCTTGGGGCGGTGGAATGTCGGAGTCTAACAGGTTACCTCCACTAGTAGCGGCATCGAGGCTGCCCTGGGACATCGGCTGCGTACCACCCTCGTCGACTCGCGGCACTTCCGTCACCACGCCAGCTTCAGGTACGACGTCCGAATCATCTGACGCACCCTGGAAGCTTGCGTCGGACTGCGAGGATGGGTCGTCGCTCGATTGGGCTCCCGCCTCACGCTCATCCCCGTCGAGGGGCACGCAAATGCCATCGTTGCAACGCCCCGAAGGCCCACAACTGCCCGGAGTACACTCTGGCAGACACAGCGCGACCGGAGCGATGTCACGGTCACAGGAGAGTAGGTTCGAGGATTCGCAACTCGCACCAGAGCCGCAGTCTGACGTTACCTCGCAGGGCTGACTGCACACGCCGCACAAGCACTCTCCCTCACTGCAGCCGTCATCATCCGCACAGAGTTGAAGCCAGTGCGTTTCGCCGCCCGTCGGGTCTTGATTGGCGCTCGACTTGCACCCGAAAGTAAACACGTTGGCGGCCGCCAACGTGACACAGGTCGCCCAAAATCGAATACCTCTCAATCGCTTTTTTTCAGTCATCCTCTAGCCTCGATGAGTCGTTCTTCAGTACCGTCTGCCCGACGTAGGCCAACACCCGGATGCGCTCGTCGTCCGAGATCTGCCGACCTCGATTGTGTTCCGCGAGGCGCTCGCGCAAGGCAGTTCCTTCGGCGCGCATGCGCTGCAGGAAACCCGTCACTTCATCCAGCATCGGGTGCCCCGGCCACAGGTCGTAGCGGAATGTGCTCCCGCCAACCGCGTCGACAGTCGAGTACCCCCGACCGCGCGCTTCCAGCTTGGTGCAAAGTGCGCTCACCATCGCCTGGTAGTGGTCGAACACCGCCGCTTCCCATCCGGCCTCCTCCCCGTACGGCACGACGTTCGTGGCACACTCGTAGTACCCCTCTCGCCCCTCACACGTGCGGATTCGCTGATCAGCCGTCAGCTTGTCGAGCGCACTTCGGACCTGCTCTGGCTCGAGACTCGACACACGGCACAGGTCCTCGAGCGCGATCGGCTCATGACGGTTGATCGCTACCCATACGAACGTCGCCAACCGCTCCGCATCGTCGACTGCGCGTTGCGTCGGAAGCTCGTCGGGGCGCGCCACTCGGTAAACGGTGCTGTCGGCTTCGCCCGTGCGATAGACTATCGAGCTGTCCACTAGGTCACGCAAGACACTGCGAACCATCGTGGCGTCATCGTGCCGAAACCTCTCCAGAACCTGAGCGCGGAGAACCGGTCCCTTGTCTTCCACGTACTCGAGTACCGCTTCCCACAACGACCGTCCGCGATAGGTGCGACTCTCCGAGCAGCGCTGCACGCGGTCGTGGTAGGTGCGTAGTGCCATCCCGAACATGTCGGCGATCACTCGCGTGCCGAGCCCTTGCCGCTTCAGCTCATCGACCAGCCCAAGAAAAACCTGGTTTGCGGTGTGCACCAGCTGGCGGCGTTCGCCCCCAGCCGTGGCTAGCTGAGCCAAGAGCACCGTGGTCTGCCGAACGACGGCATTCATGAGCAGATTGACGTCCACCCAGACCAGCCTAGCAGCGTGACGCCACTTGCCCCGCCCAAAACCCCCTGGTGCAGAAACCCGCACCAACGACAGTGGTCGGCGCCGGGGCGCCCCAAAGCTACGTCATCACACCGCGCTGCGGTGGCGCTCGATGCAGGTGATCAACACCTCGTCGAGGGGACACGACCACCACGTGTCGGAGAATATCTCGACCTCGGCTGACCCCGAATAACCTGCGGCCTCCAACCAGCCACGCATCTTGCGCAGCTCGATGATGCCGTCACCCATCATGCCGCGGTCGTTGAGTAGATCTTTGGTCCCGAGTAACCAGTCGCACACGTGAAACGCGAGGAGCCGTTGCTTTCCAGCACGCGCGATCTGCGCCTCGAGCTTCGGATCCCACCACACGTGGTAAGCGTCCACCGCAACGCCCAACACGCCGCTGCGCTCGGGATCCAGGGCGTCGCAGATGTCGAGGGCGTGCTCCATGGTGTTGATGCACGCGCGCTCAGCAGCCTGCATGGGGTGCAGCGGTTCGATGGCGAGCGGCATGCCGACTTCACGCGCGTACTCGAGACTCGCGGCGATACCATCGAAGACCTGGGAACGCGCGACAGCAATGTCAGTATGGGCGGGTTTACCCGTGAGCGCGCCCGGCAACGCGCCAACGACGAGCACCAGGCATGGACTGTCCAGGATTACCGCTTCGTCGATGGCGCGTCGATTGTCTTCGAGTGCCGCCTTCAGCCCGGCGGCGTCGGCTGCAGGAAAAAACCCGCCACGGCAGTATCCCGAAAGGGTAACTCCCGCATCACGCAGCTGCGTCGCGACCGCCTCGAGCCCCACGGCGCTCACTTGATCCCGCCAGGGGCAGATGATGTGAATGTCGCGGCGGGCGCAGGCGTCGATGATTTCGTTCAGCGGCGCTTGCTTGCGCACCGTGGCGGTGTTGATCGAAAGTGCCTCGTGGTCGTTCGAAAAGTCACGCATCGGCGGGCTCCTGGTCCGATAGGTCAGCCCTTCAACTCAGGCACGTCGATCCACCGACGCTCTTTCCAGCTTTGCAGCGCGCACTCGACGAGCTGCACGCCCTTGGCGCCCTCGAACAGGTCCCACTTGAACGGCTCGTCGTCTACGACGTGGCGAATGAACGCTTCCCACTGAACGCGAAAGCCGTTGCCGAACTCGGTGTAGTCGGGCACGCGCTGCCAACCCGCGAAGAAGTCGATCGTCTGCTTTTCGTCCGGGTTCCACACGGGCTTGGGCGTGTTGACGCGCGACTGGGTGACGACGTCCGTCAATCCAGCGACGGCCGAGCCGTGCGTCCCGTCCACGTGGAAGGTAACCAGGTCGTCGCGACGAACGCGCGTCGTCCACGAACTGTTCATCTGCGCCACAATACCGCCTTCGAGTTCGAAGGTCGCGTACGCTGCGTCGTCTGCCGTGGCCGTGTACTTCTTGCCTGCTTCGTCGAAACGCTCGGGGATGTGGGTCGCGCCGAGGCAGGAGATTGACTGCACGTTGCCGAAAATGTTGTCGAGCACGTAGCGCCAGTGACAGATCATGTCGAGGATGATGCCGCCGCCGTCTTCTGCGCGGTAGTTCCACGAAGGGCGCTGGATGGGCTGCAAGTCCCCTTCGAACACCCAGTAGCCAAATTCACCACGCACCGACAGCATGCGGCCGAAGAACCCCGAATCGATCAGCATCTTCAGTTTGCGAAGCCCGGGGAGGAACAACTTGTCCTGAACAGCGCCGTGTTTGATGCCTGCTGCCTTGGCTTGCCGCGCGATGCTGAGCGCTTCGTCGAGGTTCGTGGCGATGGGCTTTTCGCAGTAGACGTGCTTGCCCGCTTCGATGGCTTTGGAGAGCAGCTTCGGGCGCATTTCCGTGGTGGCGGCGTCGAAAAACACCGCGTCCTCAGCGTTGGCGAGCGCCGCGTCGAGATCCGTGCTCCAGCGCTCGATGCCGTGCTTCTTGGCGAGGGCCTCCAGCTTTTCTTCGTTGCGCCCGACGAGAATCGGGTCGGGCATGACGCGGTCGCCGTTAGCCAAAACCACTCCGCCATCACGACGGATGGCGACGATCGAACGAATGAGGTGCTGGTTCATACCCATTCGCCCGGTCACGCCGTGCATTACGATTCCGAGTCGTCTCGTCGCCATTTCTTCGTCTCCAACCGATTCCTGCCTCACCCAGGGTCACAGCGACACTGGCACTGCGGGCTGGATTCGGCGCGTTTTCAACCGCACCCGTTTACCTGAGTTCTGCGGGGTTTGACATTCAAAATCACGCCCTAAAAAGCCGCGTGCGTCAGCTCTTTTTCAGCTTTTTGGCGATCAGTTCGCGCAGTCCGGGGATTGCGCTGACTATCAACAGCGCCGTCACGACCCACAAGACCGCGCTGATCGGGCGCGTGAAAAACGGCGTCAGATCGCCGTCCGACAGCGTCAGTGCGCGGCGCAGGTTCTTGTCGAGTAAGTCCCCCAAGATCAGACCAAGCACCAAGGGCGCCATCGGGAAGCGCATCTCGCGCAACAAGAAACCCAGGATGCCGAAGCCGAACATCACCCACACATCGAACACGCGCTCGGTGATGGCGTACGGCCCGATCACACACAACACGAACACGATCGGCATCATGATCCAGCGGGGCACGCGCAAAACGTACAGCAGCGGCCGAGTCATCAGCATGCCGAGCACCCACATCGCGATCGTCGCGAGCGCGAGCATGATCACCACGCCGTACACGAACTGTGGCGACTCCTGCATGATCAGCGGGCCTGGCCGAATGCCGTGGATGAACATCGCCGCGAGCAGCACCGCAGCGGGAGCCGAGCCAGGAATCGCCAACGTCAGCACTGGAATGATGGCGCCAGGCGTGGCGGCGCTGTTGCCCGTTTCGGCGGCCATCAAGCCCTCGACGGATCCGTGACCAAACTTGTCGCGTTCGGGACTCGTGCGTTTGGCTGCCGCGTACGATGCCCACGCGCCGATGTCTTCGCCGACGCCAGGGATGATGCCGACCCCCGTGCCGAGCATGCCCGAGCGAATGATCGTCCACTTGTAGCGCCAAATATCAGACAGCGGGGGCAACACACGATCGACGGTTTTCGCCGCTAGCACGGCTGGCGCGTTGCGCATCACCGTGAGCACTTCTGCCAAACCAAACACCCCGACGAGCACTGGAATCAAGCCGAAGCCGCCAGCAAGTTCCGTCGATCCAAACGAAAAGCGCTCATAAGCATGGGTCGACTCCTGACCGACCATGGCGCAGAGCAAACCGATCACGCCAGCTATCCAGCCTTTGAGCGGATCCGTCGCCGCCGTCATCAAACCCGCGATCACGATACCGAACACCGCGAGCCAGAAGTACTCGTAGCTTTGAAAGCTGAGCGCAAACTCCGCGAGCGTAGGCGCTAGCAGGATCACGCCTGCTATCCCGATCAGCGTTCCCAACGCGGATGCCGTGGTCGCGATTCCCATCGCGTAGCCAGCTTGCCCACTCTTGACAAGCGGAAAGCCGTCCATCGTCGTCGCAGCGTTGGCGGGAGTACCGGGAATGTTCAGCAGAATAGCCGAACGGCTGCCGCCGTAAATCGCACCCACGTACATACAGACGAGGGAGAGCATCGCCTGTTCGGCGGGCATCGAATACGTCAGCGTCGTGAGCAGCGCGATGCCCATCGTCGCGGTGAGACCCGGGAGCGCACCGATGACGATACCGACGAAGGTTGCCCCAAACACCGTGACGAGCGTCTCGAAACCGAGAAACCCTTGTAACGCTTCAACGAAATGATCGAGCCCAGACATCAGATTTTCGTCAGTACGCGGCGACTCAGGGCAAGCGCACGAAAAACAGTGTGCCGAACAAGTAAACGATGGCGGCCGTCATCACGGAGCTCACCGCCAATATCAGCGCGATCCGCTTCAGACGAACCGCGGGATCTAGCTGGACGAGTCCGAAGATCGCCATGAACGCCGCCATGTACACGAACGTGGCCAGCCAAAACGGGATGTTTCCGATTAACACCAACCCAAAAATCACGTTGAGCCCGAAGGCGATGCCCAAGCTGACCCGCTCGCCACCACTCCCGATGATCGCATTCAGGCCGATTCGCCCGCGCTTGGGATCATAGCGGCGCAGAGCTAACATGAGCCCAAGCACGAACAGGGCCGCACCTAAAATGCCAGGTACAATCCCTGGCACGGTGAGCGGGTTGATACCTCGCTCTTCGAGCCGAGGCATGCGCCACGAGCCAATCGCGGCGGCCAACCCGACAGCGGCAAGCACGAGACCCGTCCAGAAGTCCGTCCTGTCGGACCGAGCGTCGTCGGTTAGGTCGGTCATGTCGTGCGGGTGCTGGGCAGCCGTGTTGGGTTGATCGAGGCTACGCCCCCAGCGTCCCTATTTCGGAATACTTCTCGGCTCACGGCTTGCTAATGCCGATGCTTGCCGGATCGATCTTGGCCTGGTTGCGAGCGACTAACCCGTAGGCCGCCACCTGAACCGCAGGCATGACAGCCTCTTTGGCCTCTTTACCATGCAACGTGGCGATGTGCGCGCCGCGGGTGCTCGCATACTTTGCTAGCGCTTCCGAATTCGGCATCACCTCAGTCCAAATCTTGTCTAACGTGTCTGTCACCTCTTTCGGCACACCTTTTGGCACGAAGATGCCGAAGTAGTTCGCCGCAACCTGGAAGTCGGGTTTGAACTTGGTGATCGGCGGAATCTCTTCCACGCCGTCGAGCTTCAGGGGCTTGTCTGAAAGCACCGCAAGGCCACGCAGCTTGCCCGCGCGTAACATCTCCGCTTGCTCGACCCCGAGCTGCGTGGTGGCGTCTGCCTCGCCGCCAACCGTGGCGATCACCGCGGGGTTGCCGCCATCATAAGCGATCTGTTTGGCTTCGACGCCGAACGCCTCTTGCACCTGCCGCAGACCGTCACCGCCCGAGGAGGTGATACCAGCTGTGGCCACCTTGACGCTACCTGGACTGGCTTTCATCGCTTCGACGAGGGCGTCGAACGTCTTGTACGGCGAGTCCGCGTTCACACCAACGACAGAGGCGTTAATTACCGCCAGGTAGATGTTCCAGTCTTCCAGCTTGGTGTCGAGCAAGCCAGTGACCGCGTAGGTGCCCAAATCCTTCGCTGCGCCAGAGGCGAACATCGTGCCGTCTTTGGCGCCCTCGAGGACGGACTTGGTGCCAATCGAACCCGACGCGCCGGGCTGATTGACCACGACTACCTTCTGATCGAGCGCCTCACCAAGCTCTTTGGCGACGACCCGGACCACTTGATCGGTCGAACCGCCCGCGCCCCAAGGAACGACTACGGTGATCGGTCTGGCGGGTTTCCAACCCGAGGCTCCAGCAGAATTGGCCTGGGCTTTGGTGCCGTCTGCTCCACTGCTTCCAGACTTCGTTTCCTCGGATTTTTTGCAACCCGCTCCGAACAACACGGCTCCTGCGAGGCCGCTCAACAACATGCGCCTATCCATCGCTCAAACTCCTTAGCGGGGGTGGCGGAGGATAGGAGTGGATGTTTTTTACTGTCAATCTTTACCCAGCCCACGCGCAAAGAAAGGCGGCCTTCGGATTCTCGCTGGTGCGTCGAGATTGGCTGTGTTTCACTCCGCGGCCCCATGAGCCAACAATCAGCGGAAACGCCCGTCGTTTTGGTCACTGGCGCAAGCCGCGGGCTCGGGCGAGGCATCGCTCAATCGCTAGCGCGCGACGGTAAGAGCGTTGCTGTGCACTTTGCCAGTAATCGCGCAGCGGCCGACGAAACCGTGGCTGAGTGTACGAGGCTAGCCAGGCATCCGGGGCAACGTTTTGTCGCGGTGGGTGGCGACATCGGAAACGCATCCGAGCGTGCACGGATCGTTTCGGAGACACTGGCTACGTTCGGTCAGATTGATGCGTTGGTCAACAACGCTGGAGTCGCGCCACGCGTCCGGGCCGACATCGTGGACGCCACCGAAGAAAGTTTCGATGAGGTAATCGGAATCAACCTCAAAGGGCCCTACTTCCTGTCTCAAGCGGTAGTCCGTACGTGGCTGGAGCGTCCCTCGGACGCGCGCCTGCCGGGCGGATACAAGTTGATTTTCGTCTCGTCGATTTCGGCATACCTCGCGTCGATCAACCGCGGCGAATACTGCATCTCCAAAGCGGGTTTAGCGATGGTCACCAAGTTGTGGGCATCACGTCTCGCGGCAGACGGCATTCAGGTGTTCGAGATCCGCCCAGGCATCATGGCTACGGACATGACGGCGGGCGTCACCGAAAAATACGACAAACTGATCGCCGACGGCTTGGTCCCACAGCAGCGCTGGGGCACGGGCGACGACGTGGGCCACGCCGTTACCGCGCTGCTCCAAGGCTCGTTTCCGTTTTCGACAGGGGACGTATTCAACGTCGACGGCGGCATGCACTTGCAACGACTGTAAACACCGATGATCAAGCTAGACAACGAACTGACCGCCGCGGCACTCGAGCCCGCGGTGACTCGCCTGTTCGAAGCATCCGCCGCCAAGATCGACCGACTGGAAAAGCGCTGGAACCCCAGCGACGGAACGCCCGTATTCACCGAAAACGGTCAGTATTCGAGCCGCGGTTGGACCGAGTGGACACAAGGCTTCCAGTTCGGCGCGGCGATCCTGCAATTCGACGCCACGGGAGACGAACGTTTCCTACAAATCGGACGCCAAGCGACCGTCGACAAGATGGCCTCACACGTGACGCACATCGGCGTTCACGACCATGGCTTCAACAACGTCAGCACCTACGGAAACTTGCTGCGTTTGATGAACGAGGGGCGCATCGCGGAAAACGTCTGGGAACGCCGCTTCTACGAAATGGCGCTCAAGGCCAGCGGCGCCGTGCAAGCGTCTCGCTGGACACCGCTGCCCGACGACATCGGCTACGTGTATTCGTTCAACGGCCCGCACTCGTTGTTTTCGGACACCATTCGATCGATGCGAGCGCTGGCCGTCGGGTACCAGTTGGGTCACGTGCTGATGGGCGAAGGTGACCGCCCGATCTCGCTGCTCGAGCGCTTGTTGCAACACGCCGAAGCCACGTCGCGCTTCAACGTGTACTTCGGCGAAGGGCGCGACGCCTACGACACGCGCGGCCGCGTCGTGCACGAGTCGATCTTCAATCTCAACGACGGCGCCTACCGCTGCCCGAGCACTCAGCAAGGTTACTCGCCGTTTTCGACATGGACCCGCGGTCAGGCATGGATCGTCTGCGGTTACCCAGAACAACTGGAGTTCCTCTCGACGTTACCCGAAGCCGCGTTCGATGGCTTGGGCGACCGAGACGCGATCCTCGCGAGCTTCCTCCGAACTGCCCAGGCCACCGCCGACGCGTTCATCGAAGACACGCCCGTCGACGGCATCGCGTATTGGGACACTGGCGCGCCCGGCCTGGCGAAGCTCGGCGACTACCAGGCGCGCCCCGCCGATCCGTTCAACGAGCACGAACCCGTCGACAGCTCTGCGTCGGCGATCGCCGCACAAGGCTTGTTGCGACTCGGCGCGTACCTCGAAACCGTCGGTAAGACCGCCGACGCTTCCCGCTACCGTCAAGCGGGCCTGACCGTGGCAAAGTCGCTCTTTGACGAGCCGTATCTCTCGACGGATCCGGAGCACGAAGGCCTGCTGCTCCACTCCGTGTACCACCGACCAAACGCTTGGGACTGGGTGCCATCTGGGCGAAAAGTGCCGTGCGGCGAAGCGTGCATGTGGGGTGACTATCACGCGCGTGAACTCGCTCTACTCATTCAGCGGCAGGCCCAAAGCGCCCCCTACCTGCGCTTCTTCCTCAACCCCTGAGGATCGCAGGCAATTCGGAGATGCGGGGCCGCTCTTTGGCGGCCCGGACCTGCCCGCGTGGAGTGGCCCAACAATTCCGTACTGCGATCTCGAGCCGATGCGGGACGGCGAGAGCGGCGGCGGTTCCACAGTGGACCTAAAGTTTCATGCCATGGAGTGAATCAGCGTCAAAAAACGCGGTTGCAGCGATCCAGAACGGCCGCAGCGTGCACTTTACACAGGAGCATGATTGGTAGAATCAAGCTCGCTAGTTTCATGTCGAACCGTGGCGTCACTTCCAGCAGTGGCCTCCTGGGCAAGCCAGCGTCAGGATGCGCCCAGCGGGACCCGCGAGTGGGGCCGAAAGCGGCACAGTCCCCCGCCGCCAATCGAACATCGATTGATCAAAGAGACTTCTTGAAAGGACGAGCAAGCACCATGTACCGCCATCTTCACCTCTCGGTTTTCGCTCTGAGCGCCGTGGCCATCACGAGCTGCTCATCTGACACGACCCCCGCGGGTGCAGAGAACGCCAACTGTGAGTTTAGGAGTACTCCCAACGGTCTCGAGTGTGTTCCGATAACCCAGTCGACGGGTGGCTCCAACGCTCCTGGCATGAGTACGAGCAGCGGCGGCGGTGGCCTCATGGACATCAGCGGCGGTGGTACGAGCACGGGTGGTGGCCTCATGGACATCAGCGGCAACCCGCCAAGCGCTTCCACTGGCGGCGCGAACACGGGCGGGGCGAGCACCTCCACACCAACCACTGGCGGGACCTCGACGAGCACTGGCAGTACGGGAACCGTGCCTACCTCTTCGGGAACTGGCGCGGACATGCCTGGCGACGGGATGCCCGCAGGTGGTACCGACGACTCCACACCAGCGACGGACGACTCGGCAGCCGCAGACGATGGCACAATCGCCCCCACCGACGACGGCGCGACTGCTGACGATGGCGCCGCAGTAACAGACGATTCGGCGAGCACCGACGACTCCACCGTCGACATGGGCGCCGCGACCCTGGGCAGCATCGTGGTGAGCGCTGGCGCGCTGGCGCGCGAAAACACAGTGGTTACGTTCCCTCCCCCGTTCGCGGACGGCCTCGGGCGAAACCTGATGCTCGACGATGGCCAGGGAAACATGCTCCCGCTTCAGGTTAACCCTGTGGACGGCAATTTCTCGTTCATCTTGCCTGCTCTCGCGATGGGCGCAGAAGCGTCGTTCACGATCGTGGAACTTACCGATCCGTTTGTTCCCACGGTCTCAGCTGTCCAAGAGGGGGAACATCTCTTCCTCAAACAGGGCGACACGACGATCTTCCGATGGACCCTGGTATACGACAACTTCCGCGGCGCCGCACAACGCGACGTTCGCGCCGGGTACATCTATCCCATCTACACGCCGGGCGGTATCAACGTCGGCGGAGACTACGGTGAAGACCACCCCCACATGCACGGCATTTGGTCCGCATGGACGCGCACGACGTTCCGCGGTCACGCCGTCGATTTCTGGAACGGATACGCGGACCAGGGGCACGTCGACCTGGCCGGCATGGAGGCCATTTGGAGCGGCCGGGTTCACGCGGGGTTGATCGCGAACATCGTTCACAGGGACATCACGACGGCCCCCCCCGTCGACGTACTCGCGGAGAAGTGGATCGTCACGGTGTACAACCCAACCCCGGGCACCCCATACTACATCTACGATATCGATTCGACTCAGCAACTAGCTGGCCCCGACCCACTCGTCCTCGAGGAGTACCACTATGGTGGCTTCGGGTTCCGAGGCGCAGAAGAGTGGCGACTCGATCCGAACGCAGTAGCCTGGCTCACCTCGGCGGGAGACGACCGTATCTCAGGCGACGGACAGAACGCCAAGTGGGCAGCTCAGTACGGAACCATCAACGGGCAGCAGGGCGGGTTCGCAGGACTGGATCATCCAGAAAACTTCCGCCATCCCCAGGGGCTGCGCATCCACCCGACCAACCCCTACTGGGCCTTCGTCCCTGTGACTCCGCTGAAGGGCGGTCGCTTCTCGATCGAGACGGGTGACCTCTATCGTTCGCGCTATCGCATCGTGGCCTTCGACGGCAACGCTGACGCAGCGCTGCTCAATCGCCTATGGGACGACTACGCGACGCCCCCTACCGTACAGTTTACCCCCTGACGACGCGCGCTAATGGGCGTGCTCGGAGAAGAAAGAGCCTGGTGTAGCAGCCAGGCTCTTTTCTTTTTGGCCTCCTCAGGAGAATCTGTGGGTGAGCCAGTCGGGCTCGGGTAGGTCTCCGAGG
>CBFGUG010000089.1:0-32282 GCA_965651905.1 uncultured bacterium
TTGGTCTTCGCTGGTGCCTTGGTCTTCGCTGGTGCCTTGGTCTTCGCTGGTGCCTTGGTCTTCGCTGGTGCCTGCGTCTTGGCTGATACGGCGGGCTTGGTCTTGCTGGAGGCGTTGTCGGCAGCCGCGGTCATTACGGCAGGTGAGCGGCTATCGGACGCTTTGGTCGAGTCAGGAAGCGTCGAGGAATCGACCGTCTGTAGTTTTGAGCTCGCTCGAGTCGGCGCGGGGGACGTCGAGGTGATTGCGCGAGTGCCTGGCTGAGCGGCTAACGACCCGGCCTGGAGCAACACGCCAAGCAGCAGCAGTAGTCCACCCAATCGCTGCGGTGTCCCAACGCAGAGATTGTCGAACCGCGCGCGTTCGCGAGAGCTGCCGCGTTCGTCCCCCCTTGGTGACCACGCCGCGCCAGCATCGTGGTGATGATTCGTCCGCAAGGTCCGCAGTATGCACCGTGCAAAGCACCTTGGGACAACTTCCGTCGCGCGTCACGGGGACGCATTACAACCAGGGCGGCGGAGGCGCCGTCAGATGGTCGGTGGAGGCTGTGCGGGACGCTTTCTGCGTTTCTTCGTCTTTTGCGGCGGGATGAGATCCCGCAAGTTCAGATACTTCCCGAAACACAGCAAGCGGTCACCCAGCGCCAGGACTCTGTCGCTACGCGGGTTGGGTATGATCTTCCCCTCCCGACTGAGACTGAGCACTACTGCATCACGCTGCCGTAAACCGCAGGCCTCCAGTGTTTTTCCGAGCAATGGAGAGGCCTCGCCAACCTGTAGCTCGACCACTCCATAACCCCGCGAAACCGTCAGACGCTGCCGAATGTCCAACTCGGGATGAGCAACGTTCTCGACGACGTAGTCGACGATGGCTCCAGCGATGTCGGTGCCCGTTGCGTTCTCGATACCTTCCAAACCCGGAGAAGAGTTGACCTCCATCACGTTCGGGCCGTCAGCCCCTTCGAGCATGTCCACTCCCGCGATGCGCAACCCGAGGATTTGCGCTGCTCGCACCGCGGTTTCCTCATACTTCGGGTCGAGTTGAACGGCCTCGACGCGACCGCCACGATGAACGTTGCTGCGAAACTCGCCTTCTTGCGCCACGCGCCGCATCGCGCCAACGACGCGATCGCCAACGACGAAAGCGCGAATGTCCTTGCCCCGACTTTCCGCGACGAACTTCTGGATCAACACGTTCTGTTTCGTGCTCTGCAGCGTCTCGATGATGGCTTGTGCAACCTTCACGGAGTCCGCCAAGATTACACCAACACCTTGAGTCCCCTCGAGCAATTTGATGATCACGGGCGCACCGCCAACCCGCTCGATGGCGGGCAACACGTCGTCCTTGTCGCGCGCGAACTCCGTCGGAGGGATGCCGATGTTGAAGCGCGACAACATCTGGGTGGCTCGCAACTTGTCGCGCGAGTTCGCGATTCCCGTCGCGGAATTCGCGCAAAACACTTCTTTTTGTTCGAATTGGCGGACGACGGAAGTGCCGAAGAACGTGATGGATGCACCGATTCGCGGAACCACTGCGTCGAAGTCGGGCAGTGACTTACCCTTGTAGAACAACTCGGGAACGCCCTGCGCTGAGGAGATCGCCATGCGCAGAGTGTCCACTACACGCGCGCGATGCCCTCTCGACTTGACCGCTTCGACCAAGCGTCGGGTGCTGTAACAATTACGACTTCTCGAAAGAATACAGATGTTCACAATGTCTCCAGGAACGCTGCGTGACAGCCTGTGGTGAATGTCGGACCGAACCAGCGAGAGTCACGGCGAGAGCAAAGGGTAGGAGCGAAGTTCGAGAGTACTGTAGCTATTCACTGGCCGAGTCGACAGCGCAGATGCGCTGGCCTCGCCGAGCTGGCGACGAAACTCTTGTCTCAGGCTGTCAGTGTCCCAAAATCTGACCGCAGGTGCGCTTGCGCCACCGAGCTGTCCATGGGCCGCTAGCATGCCATCCATGAACGCGGAGATCAGGTGTGCGTTTTACCTTGCCGGTCTGGGCACAAGCATGTAACGAGATTTCAACCTAGGGTGACGCGGCAGACGATGCGGCAGCCGCCTTTCAACGTCAGCCAGCGAGGCCCGTTGTGCGAGAGTTGTGCGAGAGAAGTGGAGGCACGAAGCGAACGAAAGCTGCCTCAGCTCGTCGCCATGAAGCGCGAGACGCTGCAGTGCTGAGGAGTGGCCAGCGCAAGGGCCTTGGCGGCCAACTGAGCCAGCGCGGTGGGCGGCTGTGAGAAAGAAGCTAGAGAAACCGACACTCGGGTGGAGGGAATGGATTGACTTCCCGGCGCTGCAAATCGACGGGGTGAAAGCCAAAATCGACACGGGTGCCCGAAGCTCGGCCCTGCACGCTGAACAGGTCGAGATCGTGCGCACAGCCGATGGTGCGATGGTGAACTTCGTCGTTCATCCACTGCAGCGCGATCGTTCGATCGTCGTACGTTGCCAGGCACCGCTGTACGACGAGCGCTGGATCCGCAGTAGCAACGGCAAACGTGAACGGCGCCCAGTGATTCGTACTCCGATTCATTGGGGCGCGCACAGTTGGGAGATCGACTTGACGCTGACGTCTCGTGACGTGATGGGCTTCCGCATGCTTCTGGGGCGAGAAGCACTGCGCAATCGCTTCCTGATCAACCCGGGTCGTTCGTTTCTCGGTGGAAAGCCACGTGGCAAGTCCAAAGCGAGCAGCTGAGCGACGAGCAGAGGCGCTGCCGAGAGCAGAGCCGTTCTCGTTCGCCGATCAGACAATCGCACCTGGTACGACGAAACGTATCGACGTACCCGTAGCGCGCTTGCCGACGGGCAACTGGGTTTACTTGTCGGTTGTGGTCGCGCATGGCTCTCGCCGCGGCCCGACGATTTGGCTGAGCGGCGCAGTACACGGCGACGAGCTGAACGGCGTCGTGATCGTCGATGAGGTGATCCGTACGCTCAAGCCCAAAAAACTCTCGGGCACGGTCTTGGCGGTACCCATCGTCAACGCCTTCGGCTTGATTCAGGGTTCGCGTTACCTGCCCGACCGCCGCGATCTCAACCGAATGTTCCCTGGCTCCAAACGGGGCTCCTTGGGTTCACGCCTGGCACGGTTGCTCACCGACTTGGTGATCACCCCTGCAGAGTTTGGGCTCGACTTTCACACGGGTTCTGGCGGGCGCACCAACTTGCCGCAGATCCGCTGTAATCTGGACGACCCTGCCACCGCGACTTTGGCCCGCGCATTTGGCACTCCCGTGGTGATTCACTCGGGCTTGCGCGACGGATCACTACGCGCCCACGCCGCGTCCATGGGCAAGCCGATGCTCGTGTTCGAAGGTGGCGAAGCCAACAGGCTCGACGACACGGCCATCAGCGCAGGCCTCGCGGGAGCTCAGCGAGTGATGACGTTCGCGGGCATGACCGAAGTGTCCTCCATCACGCCCCCCAGCCAGGCGACGGAGTTCTTTCGCTCGAGTAGCTGGGTACGCGCTGGGCGCAGCGGGTTTTGCCGTCTGTCGGTGCAGCTGGGTCAATCCGTAGTCGAAGGCCAAAGTTTCGGAACGGTCATCGACCCGGCCACGGGCAAACGCGCGCCACTCAAGTCCAAGACGACGGGCATCGTCATCGGCAGAGCGACTGAAGGTCTAATCACGGCGGGTGATGCCGTAATCCACGTAGCAAGTGAACGAGCGCGAGGCTGACTGCAGCGCTAGCGAACGGTAGGGAATGCGGCCGCAAGCCCACCTGCCTCCGCTGCAGCGGTCAGCGTGCGGTGTGGGAACGGGATCTCGATCCCGTGGGCCGCAAACGCACGCAACACCTCGTCGTGCATGGTGTTGCGAACCTCGACGAAGTTTTGAAGCGTAGCCCAGAACGAGAACTGCAGATCGACAGACGACTGCCCATAACCCAGCACTAGGAATAGCGGCCTAGGGTCTTGGAGACACAACGGATTCTCGTCTGCAACCGCGCGCAGCACGCGTTCGACGTCTCGCAGGTCCTGCTTGTATGCAACCCCGACGGTCATGTCGTAGCGTCGGATTGGGTACTGCGTCAGGTTGGTAACCTCGGACTTCAACATCGCTTCGTTCGGGATTCGCACCTGTAGGTTGTCGAAGGTACGCAAGCGCACGGACAACAGGTCCACGGAAACGACTTCACCCGTCGTCGCGCCGACCCTGATCACGTCACCGATCACGAAGGGGCGTTCCGCCATCAAGAACAGACCACTTATCAGGTTCGAGGCGGAGGTTTGTGCGGCGAACCCAATGGCCACCGTGAGAATGCCCGCGGTCCCGAGTAGAAATCCGAGACTCACGCCAAGAACGCGCAAAGTCCCCGTCAGCGTGAGCGTGACGATCGCGTACCTGACCAACCTATGTACTAGAAGCCTCTGTTGTGGTTGTAGCGACTGAACGGCGAGGCGCCGAGGCAGGTAGATCGCCAGAGACGTGCCGACCACCACGATGATCAGCGCCTCCACGACGTTCATCGCGCGCTCCGAGGCAAGGAACTCACCCCACACACGTTCGATCAATTCCATGCTGTCTCCCACGACTCGATCACCGAGAAAAGAAGCTGTTGAACGCCCGCATCACGACGTTGAGCTCGGATACGTTACGGGCCGTCGCGAGCAAGTCGGGCCGCTGCGCGATGGCGGGCGGGCTGGGGCTGCGCGACATTCGCGCCAACTCGTCGCTGGCATGCCGTTCGAGCAACACGTCTTGCGTCCACACACGACCACTGCCGTCGACGAACAGTTCGAGGGTGTGCACGGGAAGCTTCAAGCGCTCGATCTCGAGTTCGGTATCCACCGAGTTTCGCACGGTCACTGCGGTAGTCGCTCGATGCGCGCGTACGGGACAATCTTCGAGGCGTATGTGGCAAGCCGTACGACTCGCATAACACAGCTCCCCCTCACGCGTAGGCGGACCGAACCAAGTATCCGAGGGACGAAATATTGGCGTATCGATCAGTGCGCCCGTAGGGGAGCTCGGTCTCGCGTGTATCCACAGCGGTGAACTCACGAACAGAGTGAGCTCCTCTTCACGAGCCAAGCGGAACCCCAACTCGGGTTCGCTGACGACAGCACGATCCGCGAGTCGTGGTGAGATTTGAAGCGTGTTCCCGTCGTCGCGAGTTCCCAGCCTCTCGACGATGGCGTCCGCAGGAATCTCGTCGGTGGGAACGCCGTGTTGCGGCTCTAGCAAGGGGTCCAAGGCATCTTCCGAGCGCAGGCTTGCCACTCGCCACTCACCAGGGAGACGACTGAACCACAACTGCAAGGGGCCGATACGCAGATGAGTCGTGTGACCAGGCTCGACGTGAACGTCACCCCACCAGCGTGCGTGGGGTCCAGGCGCGGTATCGCTGTCGGTAGTAGAAGTCATGTCGGGGCGGCGCGGAGTGGCGACGAGCACTTGCCACAATGTATCGTGCTGAATGTCGGGCGAAAGAGGGAACGATGCGAAATCTGCACGCTTGGCCCGTGAGCGCATCAGCCGACGTTGAGCCGCCAACCGGGCGCCTC
Source organism: uncultured bacterium (assembly GCA_965651905.1). Classification (GTDB taxonomy): domain Bacteria; phylum Myxococcota_A; class Polyangia; order Polyangiales; family Polyangiaceae; genus SZUA-265. Next base: position 5,521 of record CBFGUG010000089.1, read on the forward strand.
GCGGCATCTGCTGATATGGTGGGTTGGTGCACGTCTGCTCCTCGCCACGTTCGGTGCTGCTCGCTCTGCTGCTGGCCTGGTCGTCGTGGATAGGCTGCACCCCCAAATCGTCATCGTCAGCAGTCGAGTGCGGAGCCTTGTGCAACGAAGGCGAAGCAGCATTTTCGATCCTGGCATGGGAAGCGGACCGCGGCGCGAGCGCGCTCGGCGCTCCACTGGTCATGGAGTACGGCCCCCAGGGCGGACAACATGTCTTTCTAGCCGTCGAAATCGGAGTGCCGATGCAGCAGCGTTTGCGTTTTTCGTTCGACTACGTAGACGACGCGTCTGGCGACGTTCTGGCGCACGCCAGCTGGCAGGAAGATCCAGACCGCTGTGGGATGTTACTCGAAAGCATACCCCTGGTGTTCCGCAAAGATGAACGTGCACTAGGTCACGTGGAAATGACGGTCACCACCGACGGTTGCGAGTGGCAGCAACACAGTCCGCGATTCGAGGCGCTCCCGCCTGGTGCGTCTGGTTCCAGCGACGCGGGTGCCCTTGATGCAGGCACTCGCCATGCGGCCATTCAGGACTCAGGCACACACGATGTCGACCGCGACGATGCCTCGGCCGATGCTGCAGGTCGAAGGCTCACGGACCAGGACGCTGCACGATAGCTGACCGCGTTCGCGTGCCATCGGGCGGGATCCTCTTCTTTCATCCGTCAGTGAACCAGCCGTTCCTCTGCACGACACCATCGCGGTGCGCTCATGGGGTCGGCGGTTCCAGCGGGGGGAACGGCGCGCCATCTCCTGGCTGCATCTCCTTGCCGAGGTGGATGATGCGAGATCCCGTCGGGCCCACTGGGTTGATGCTCTTGCCGATCACCACACAGTCGTAAGGAGCGTGGTACTCCCGAATGATGCCGCCGAAAGCGTCTCTCAGACGCGCGACCAACGTCCCCTTCTCGATTCGTTCTGCGACGTTGGGGATCACTTCGAGCAATCCACCACGATCCGTGTACAGCCAGCTGGAGCTGATACAAACGATGGGAACGGGTGCATCCGACCGCGCGCGTTGCGGTACCATCTTCACATCCGCCAATAGGTCACGAATGCCAGCCCGCGTCGACTTCACCAGCCGTGGTTGAAAGCGCTGGGGGTCACCTATTTCGGCAGTGATCGCGGGGATGCCGAGCTGCATGGCCGCCCCGCGTAGCGACTGGTCGCGTGGGTGGTTGTGCACGACTATCTGCGGGCGCTGCAAGTACGCCATGCGACGCGTCTGCTTGTTCTGCAAATCTGCTCGCACGTACAGCGAGTTGATACGCCCGAAGCTCGCCGTATGCAGATCGACTAAGTAGTCGAACTTGGACACGATGCGATCCATCACGCGATGCGCGTAAACTTGCGCCACGTTCCCTGCAGCGTCGCCAGGAAACGTACGATTCAAGTCGAACTGGTGGTAAATCTCGCGTTCGTGAGCGTGTAAGCCAGGTACGTTCGTACACACGACCCCCACCAGCGTACCCCGCAGAGTAGCCACGTCCAAACGCTCGAAGATGTCGTGGATCACACGGATGCCGTTGAGCTCGTTGCCGTGTACCGCTGCAGTCAGGCCGAACACGGGGCCGTCGCGTTTACCCCGAGCAACCAACAGAGGGACCAAGATGTCCGTACCCAAGCCGTCGGCGACCACCTCGATGTAAGCCCGCGAAACCTGGTCGTGGGCGAACGCCTCGGGGCTGAAGGCGGTCGCTCGGAAAATTTGCTCGGACATGATGTTACGCACCCACTCGATGGTCGGCTCGTCTGCTATCGCTGCCGCCCGTGCGGGTCGTCACTGCTCGTGATGAAAAACGGCTCTTAGCGCGATTCGCCGACGAGTTCATCCATCTGCTGCGCCCAGGCGCCACGTCATGCCCACGAAACTAGGAGCTTTGAAGCCCGCCTTGCTAGACTCCCCCGACTGCTGATGCAGCCCGTTTCCCCCCCCCAAATGCTGCTGGAGCAAGCCGAAGCCACGGTGGTTTCCGGGACCCTGTCCGACGGAGATTATGCAGCTTTTTCAGCACCTTACCCCAACCGCGAGGGACCGAATCAGGACGCAGCCGGGGTCTTCCCAGGAAGCGCCACCACGGTCATTGCCGTGGCAGACGGACTCGGCGGGGGCCGCTCGGGTCACGTTGCGGCTCGGCTCGCGCTGGAAGCGCTGGGCAAACACCTGATCGACGGTGGGGACCTGCCCGACGACGCCCGCAGCCCGATTCTCGACGCCTTCGAGTCCGCAAACGAGGCCATTCGCGCTCTCGGCGTCGGGGCCGCCACGACCCTAGTTGCAGCCGAATTGCGGGGGCCGACGTTACGTCCATACCACGTGGGCGACTCGAGCATCCTGGTGCTGGGCGGACGGGGAAAGGTGAAGTTCATCAGCGTCCCACACTCCCCCGTGGGGTACGGCGTGGAAGCAGGCCTCATCGACTCCGAAGCCGCACTCCATCACGAGGAGCTGAACGTGGTGTCCAACACTTTGGGCAGTCCCGACATGCGCATCGAGTTGGGCGCCCCGCTGGAATTGGCCGCGCGCGATACCGTGCTACTGGGCACTGACGGACTGTTCGACAATGTGCACGTCAGCGAGATCTTCGACTTGCTCAAGGCTCGAGAGCTTCGCGAAGCCGCTGAGGCTCTGGCAGAGTTTGCAACCGCGCGCATGTTGGACACCAAGTCGAACCACCCGTCGAAACCTGACGATCTGACGTTCGTGTTGTACCGCCCTCGTGCGTAGCCCACTCGCAACCGCACCAACGAGACGTTTACCTCGAAGGTTCAAGCTAAGCAGTAGCGCTACTCCCAGCTGAGCTCTTCCAGGTAGTCTCTCAAGTGTACAGCGGTGCGAAACCGCTTGCGTATCAGTGAGATCTTCAAGCCACGCACGATGGCTTTTATCTCTGGCGGCTGCCGTGAGTAGTGCTTCGGCCCCCCGACGCACTCGTGTAGGATCTGAACCAAGCCGAGCACGTCGTCCTGAATCTGCTCGGGCTTCAGACCGCGCAGTTGGTAGAAGTCGACGAGCTTGACGTCGAACCCCAGACCGCGGCGCCTCACGAGTACGTTCCCCGTATGCAGATCACCGTGACTCTCACGCTTGCTGTGAATCATCGCCATGCCCTTGGCGAGTGTGTGCAACAGATGAAGCGCTTCGAACGGGGTTAGGCGTTTACCCGGCTGGTTCGTGAGGAAGTGATGCAGCACGTCCCCTTCCGCAAACTCCGACACCAGAAAGCTCACGGGTACGTCGCGCACCGTAGTTCGTTCGTGTGTGACGTACTGAATCAAGATCGGGCAATCACGCAGCTTGTGCAGCTTGCGCGCGTAGAACTTCACCGCTCGGTCATTTACGTTGCGATGCGGGTAGAAGAACTTCGCAGCGCGATCGACCCCAGTGCTGCGCTCACGAATGCGATACACCTCGCCTTCGTAACCAGATCCGAGCATCTCGAGCACCTCGTACTTGCCCACGAGACGTGTTCCCGGCTCGAAGTCGAAGCTGTCCAAGAGATTACTCGAGCGCGACATCGGGACTGATTAGATAGCAGACGAACGCTCCGAACGCGCGCCACACGCGGCGAAATCGCGATGAGTCTCGATACGGGGCGTGTTCGAGTCGGGCAGCGTAATTTCGTCGATCGAGCTGGGCAACACATCGACGCAGTCACTTCGGATCGCAGTCAACCCGGGCGTCGGTCACTCCGTGTCTTGCAGCTGGCCACCCTCACCCACGCGGATCTCGTCGATGAGCGTGGGGTCGTCGTTCAGTGAGCCGAACAATTTGTAGCGAAAACCCCGCTTCTTCGTGAGCAGCATCGAGGCCATCTTGTCGATCGCTTTGGTCGCCAAAACTGCCTGCACGTAGGCTTCGATCAGGTCATCGCTCCCAACGCCGATGGTGTTGAAGTCTCGTCGGTCCATCATCAACAGCCGATCCGTGTCTGCCGCCCACGAGCCGTCTTCGGCGCGTTCCGACAAGTTAGTACCCAGGAACGACCAAGAGTTTTCGGAGCTGTCCAGCAGGCGCGGAAGCGGCCGCTCGGCGCGACGCGCGTAAACCGCCACGGGACGAAACCCGTCAGGACCGCAACAAACCATCATGCGCAAGTCGGCCACGTAGATGTGCCGCTGGGCGTCGGGCATCGTCCCCACGTGGTAGTAGCGCCCAGATTGTTGCGTGGAGCTCCACCTGTAGTTGCCGATCAGACTCTGCACGACGTAACGCTCGTAGGGGTGAGTTGCGTCCATGAACGCACGCAGCTCACGTTGATTCAAGATCGGGAAGACCCCTTGCCCCGCGTTGGAGTACGGGATTTTGACGACGGCTTGGCCACCGAAACGCGCCACCATCATCGGGATCTCGGCCTTGGCAACGTCCCCCACGGTTTCAGGCGTGACGACGCTGAGCCCACTCTCGCTCAGCTCGGCGTTGTATAGATCGTACGCCTTGGCGGCCGTGAGCTTGTTGCGCCCACCAGCCAGGCACGCAACGATCGGGTTGAGGATGCGTGTTTTGGTGCGCACGGGGATGCGCGTCCAGGGACGTTGCGTGACGTAGCGGAACGCGGCGCGTATCGGCAGCCACTCGTCTGCGTGGTTTCGCACTTCGAGGACGCCCGAGCGAAAGCGCGCGGGCGGATCCGTCTGCTCTTCCGAGTACGGCGTCAGCTGCACCATCTCACCCGTGAGATCTGCCAACGCAGCCGCGTAACCCGACGCCTCGGTGTGGTTCTTGTCGTAGAGCACCGCGAGCCCACCCTCGATCCCTCCCCGCTTGCGCACGATCGGCAGAAACGACGTCTCGAGCACGGTGCGGTAACCCGCCTGCTCGTTGTCGTCGCTGACGATGGGCATCGACTTGTTGCCCGAAGGGCACGAATTCGTCTCGAGTACCACCAAGCGCCGATTGCCCGTCGACGTCGTCGTGCAGAACAGGTCCGCTCCCGCCCAGCGCAAATGCGTCGAGCGTTCAGCCAACACGCGAGTCAGCGCGTCGGGTTCCACACGGGGGTGCAAGTGACAGTAGCGTTCGACGATACGCTCGTTCGAGAGCCGCAAGAAGAAGCTGACGAGCGGGTGGATCTGCGCGTTGAGCGCACGCGGGTAAAAGTGCTTACGCGGCTGAAACGAACCTGGGGAAACGCTTGTCGAGCAGGTCGCCGCGAGAGCATCTGCGGAAGCGGTCAGTTCCATCTCTTCCCCCCAATCTAGTCAGCTCATTTCGACGACGCTCGACTGTACCCCAACAGATTCGCGCCGACATCCAAACGCAAGAACGCGAACATCAACCCCAAGATCGCGACCACCGACGCCAAAGCATACCATGGGCTGTACTCCACACGAGTGTAGACACCACCCTCGCCGGGCGGTGAACTCTTGGTCGTATCAGTAGAGAGTCCGTAACGTTCCGCGATCGTGGCGATCCCCGAAAGATGAATCACGGGGATCCCATCGTCGACGAAACGCGTCATCACCGAGTCCGTCGCACCACGCGGCGCGGAACGATTGAGCCCAGGGTTGAACAGGCGTTTGCCCACCGCAGTACCCACGGACGCTGAACCGCCACCGATGTTGATGTAGGCAGCGATCGGCTGATCTGCGGCCAACTCGTAGTACAAGTTCATGCGCTGCGCGATCGCCTCGTCGAGGGAAATGGGATCCAATTTGCGTATGCCTGCCCGCTCGACCGCTTGATCGAGCAGAGCACGACCGCGTTTGGAAATGCCGAACCCGCGGTCATCGATGCCGCCACGTGACCCCGCGGCGGCACGGAAGCTGATCAACCGCTTCTCGTAGAGCGTCCGTTCCATGTCGAGCCAGGTGTACTGTGGGTCGGTTGCGCCCCACTCCGATCCGGAAACGCTGACCACGATGATCGGTCGCACCTCGAGCGTCTGCAGCGCGGCGTACGCGGATGCGTTCAACGCGGGGAAGCTGCCCGAGACTCCCATTGCCACCACACTGCCCTTCTCGACGCCAGCCCGCTTGAGCATCGCGACGATCACCGCCGCGTAGTTGGGATTCGTGGAGAGGGCTTTCGCTGGCAAGTGCCCCGTGTTCGACGTGATGTCCGTGACATTTTCACCGATCATGCCGCTTGCGGTGGGATCCACTTCTGGATCGATCGTCAAACCCCGTGCCATACGCCGAGCCTTGATCGCTTGCATCGAGTCCAGCGCCAGACGAGCAGCCGCGACCTTCGCGGAAAAGTGCGGCTGACGGCGCACGATCTGGAAGGTCTCGATGCTGATCAGGCACACCACCGCCAGCAGCGCGATCAGCACGAGCTCGATGCGGGAGATACCCGAGGGGCGCCAATAGAGCTTCTTCACGAGATCACTCCGAAACCGAACAGCGAGATCATCAACAACTTGACCAAAACCGCCGCGGTCGTCGCTGACGCCATGGTTTCGACCACCCCTTGACGATCGAGCCAAATCGCGATCAGACCGGGGATGATGTAGCCGATCACCTGCATCGTTTGGCCCTCCGCTGGACTCGGTGAAGCCTGTGTGACCACCGCACCAACGATGTAGCCTACGAGAATCATCAACACGGTGCGTCTGCGTCCGAACACGATCATGAACACGGACAAGCTTCGTACGATGCCGTACGTGACCAGGGACGCAAAAGCCGTGAGCATCAAGTTGTACGGGCGGTCCAGATGAAGTGCCAGGTAACCTGGAACGATCATACCACCAGCGGCGATCCCGAAAGTCTCACTGAACAAGATGCTGACGGCCAATCCGAGGCCAATCGAAAGGGTGAGTTCGTCCACGACTATCCTTCTTGATTCGCCAACTCTTTGGAGTCGGCTTGCGGCTCGAGCACTTCACGATTGCGGAAGTAGCGAGCCAAGTCGAGCCCCTGCCCGCCGATGTTGCCCATACCCATCAGCACGGCACGCGGACCAGAAAGTTCGAGCAAGCGCTCGAAAATTTGCTCCACACGCAAGCCTTCGACGAACACGATACGATCGATGTCGAAGCCCGAGCGTGCGGCAAAACGAGCGAACGCCTGAGTACCCGTGCCCATCAACACGACCCAGTCGGGCTGCGTCCACTCGTGGAGAACCTGCGCCAACTGCACGCTGCGGTCTGCACGATCCGCGCGACAGTTCGCGACCAAAATGCGACACGGTACGTCGGGGTGCTCGGACATCACCATCTCCCACAACGTCCGCGTCGACACGGGGTCGTTCGCAGCAAAACCGTTGTAGAACGTGATGTGACGTCCAAAAAACGACAGTGGGTGACGGGTGAGCGCGCCCGGATCGGGTGGTGTCTTGGTCATGCCCTCTAGAGCGACGGCGTCATCGATGTCCAATGAACGACACACGGCCAGCGCCAACGCGACGTTTTCTGCATGTTCCGTGTAGCGAAAACGCTCGAGCACGTCCTTGGGAATGGCCTCCACCTCTTCTAGCGTGACCGCGTGCAACTCGGAGCCGCGATCTTTGGCGGCCTCTTCGAACACGTCGACGTGCATACGCTCTGCGGTGAACACGTGTCCTTTGACGCACGTCATGCCCGCGAGCGCTAACGCGACGTGCCTATCCGTCGGCCCCATGACGTCGAGATGATCGGGCCGCGCGTTGGTGATCACCGCGTGGGTCGCCTTGACCAATTTCGACTCGCTGATCGACTGCAGCAGCGGCTGCAACGCCATACACTCGACCACGATCGCGCGGGCTCCCTCGGACGCAGCGATTTTCATGATCCCGCGCTGCTCGATCACGTTCGCCTTGGACGGCCTGAACACGGGAAGCTCGCGCCCATCGGGCAAGATCATGCGCGGCAGCGTACCCGTCGTCTTGGCGAGCACGGGAATGCCCGCTTCACGCAGCGCCGCAGCGATCAAACGCGTGACGCTGGACTTGCCGCGCGTGCCGTTGACGTGGATACGAATGGGCACCTTGGCACGGGCGCTCGCCAAGGACGCGTACTCGAGAATCCCGACGAGAACCAGAACCGCCAGAACGGTTCCGAGAACAATCAACTGTCCGTAGGGCATGGTGGTCGCGTCGAAAGGGTGACCAAAACGCCAGGTAGCGTCCGCCCCGAGCAGAGTCAATCGGTAGCTAGACTCCCGCTACATTTTGTCTGGCAGCGCACACTCCCTTTCGAACGCTGGCTCTTTCGACCGCGGGTCGCGACGCGAGAACCTAGGGCTCGGGGCGACAGCAGCGACATTGGTGGGTTCGGAGTGACAGCGCGTGGTTTAGGTCGACACGTGGTTTTGGGGCGACAGTGATGGGTTGGGGCGACAGTGATGGGTTGGGGCGACAGTGGAGACACCTGACGAAGTGTCGATCAACGGTCAACCTGCACCCGATAGCGCGAACGTTCGGCCCCGGCGCGGTGACGGCGACGCCCAGCGCGCTCCGCGAGCAGGAAGTGCCGGGAATCGTCTGACGGCGCGCCAGCTGCGACTCGGCTCACGACAAGAACTAGTGAGACTTCGCGCCCTGACCGAAATTCGCGCTCCCGAGATCAAACGGGGGTGAGCCTGCGATTCGGTTCGGATCCGCCGCCGCGCGCAGTCGAGAGTTTCACCGAGTTGGGCTATCGCTGTTCGCCTGCTCAGCTGAGTCATGAGAGCCTACGCTTTCCCGCGACACTTCAGCGGACGCCAAAGCACCCTGCGTCGAGGCGCGGCGGGGGTGAGGCCATGCGCCTCGTTCGACCGTTCGCCTGCCGACGTCCGTGCGTGTCAGCCGAAGTAGTTGTCGTCTTGCTCGATGCGCGAGAGCACCCAGTCGAAGTCTCCCGTGACGACCTTGGCGTGGCAGTACTCACAGCTCCCCGCCATGTTCACCTTGAGCGGAGCGCCGCAGTTCGGACACCCCAGATCCTCGCGCGGCTTGCTTTGCGCCACGCGTCCGCGGATCAGCGTCCAGTATTCGGTGTAGGGGCGCTCCTTCGACTTGCTGCCTTTGAGCAGCTTGCCATCGTTGCTGATTGTGTAGTCGAGACCCGTGGCGCGTACGCGGACGGTGATCGCGTCGTAATACTGGTCGGAAATGACGTTCGACAGCTCGATGTTGGTGATGCGCGCATTCTCGGTGACGTTGCGCGCATTGGACTGACCGTACATGTCGAGCCAATAGCCGAAGTACTGAAACAAGTTGTCACTGACGTGGGGCCGAATGCGCATCACGTTCACTTCAGACCAACCTGCCTGCAGCTCGGCGAACACGATCGAAACGCGCTTCAGGAACGTTTGATAGTCGAAACCCGGGTCGTGCTGGCTGATGGCCGACAGGCGTTGTTGCGCTCCAGGAGCGACGACCGTGGGCAGCTCGTTCCCCTGCTCGGCAACCTCACCCGTGAGCACGGGTGGTCGCTTCTCGAGTTTGAGATTCTGCAGCGCGTAGACCTTCCAGTCGAAACGACCGTCCGTCACTTGCTCTCTACAGTAGCTGCATTGTCCGCCGTGGATCGCTTCGAGCGCGGCGCCACAGTTCGGACAGTCGAGGGTGCGGGCGCGTTTCGGATCCCGTGAGCGCGCATTCGCGGGGCGGATGATGGTCATGCGCTCAAGCAAGTACAAGCGCTGCATGTTGCCGCCGCGGGTTTCCGTCATGTTCGCTTCGAACTCGACGGTGATGCGCACGTGCTGTTCACCTGGCTGGAAGCTGACGTAACGCATGCTGCCGATCAGCACACCCGCAGTCGCCTCGAGCTTCGGGTCGAACAGCGCGTTCTGGACGTTTTGGTCGAGGTACGGCGCCAATTTCGCGAGCCCCTGCCCAGGTCGATGCTGATGGATCTGTGCGTACAGCGTGTAGAGGAAGTCCTCGAACAACACGACCGAGAAGCTGGGATCTCGTTGACGCAGTCGATCGATGGCGCTGCGCGCGACGAAGTGCGGGCGACTGATTTGCACTTGTTTCTGCGGGACCCCTACCGACCAATCTTTGAGCCCAGCGCCCTGCTTGCGTCGAATGAGGAACCAAATCACCACGACGATCAGCACGGGTACGCCCAGCTTTGGGTAGCGGATGCACAGTACGATGATGTCGATCAAAAAGCCGATGTCACCGCCGCCACCGCCCGAACCCCCAGAGCTACGACTGCCACCGCGGAAAGACTCACCGCCACCTGGTCGCGCGTCAGCAAACGCGGCAAACGTGAGCACCAGCAGTGCGCAAGATAGCGCTGCCAGAGCGGCCAGCTGCGGCGTGGGCTCCCGCAACCCCAACGCAAGTCGCGCACGCAGAGTCGCCCAGCGCGAAGCCGCCGCGTTTCGTTCAGGCAATCTCATCGCTCAGCTCGTTTTCATCGTCGGGCTGACGGGGCAGCACTTGAGCCAAAGGCTCCGCCAACGCCAGCATGCCGTCGAGGAACGCATTTTCGTCGAAGTGGCTGACTCCTTGCTGCATTGCCTGCACTGCCTCAGAGTAACGTTCACTCATCATCTCCACGGGCACACCTGAGTCGGGCAACACGACGACCTCGCGCTCCAGCAGCGTGACCATCACGAGCAGGCCCGTTGCGTCCTTGGTGCCAGCGATTCCCAGCTCTTGGAACACTCGCTTCGCGCACGCGTCGACCAGCGCACGTTTGGTGGCAGGGGGCGTCAAGCCCCGCTTCAGCGCGGGCACGGCATGCGCGATGCCTACAGCCACCGCGAAGGTGAGCAACGTATCCACGACGATCAACAGCCAGTGATAGACCGTCGGGCTGAACAACATCACCGCCGCCACCACGGCCGCGCACATGCCGCCGAAAATCAGACTCCCCTGCCAATAGCGCGCAGCCGCTTTGCGCACCGCAACGACTACCTCTACCGCGGTTTCCGCTTCGATCTTGCGGATCGTTTCGGTCGCCTTGTGACGGGTGTCCTGCTCGAGAAAACTTCGTCGCGACATCCGCGGCGGACGATAACAGGCCGCCGCTGTGAAGCCTACGACCAATCCATCACGTGAGTGAGCCGCAGCGCTCGTCCAAGCGGCAATGCGGCTTGCGCAACCGCGACGCCCGCTCAGTCGGCGCCCGCGTCTGCCGCCGCTTCATCGGTTGCAGTGTCGTCGGCTGCGACGTCATCAGCCGCAGTGTCGTCGGTTGCGACGTCATCGGTTGCGGCGTCATCCGCGGCGGTGTCATCAGCAGCGGCGTCATCAGCAGCGGCGTCGTCGGCTGCAGCGTCGTCGGTGGTGGGCGATTCATCCCCTTCGAGTTCGGCCACCAACTCGGGCGGCAGCAGGAACGTTGGCAGGCAGAACCCGTCAGCGCCGACGTCCTCGACGTATTCTGGGTCGTCGGCAGGTATGCAAGTCCAGCCGTCGGTGCCACATCCCTCCCCGACCTGACAAGTCGGCACGCAGTGCCCTAGGTCTTTGAACGCAGGTAATATTCCCAGATACAGCAGTTCGAGGTGCGGAAAACACGCGGAAGGCACGGCACTGGTGTCACCCAGATCGCGATGGCACGCGTAGGTTTCCGGGTGGACAGAACACTCGGAGATGCAGGTCCCAAACTCGTCTTCCGCCGTCAGACGCAAGCAGATGCCACCCAAACAGTCTTCGGGAACGTCACATTCGGAGCCATCGACGGCTCCTGTCGGCGGCTCGTCGACACACGAACCCGTGTAGGGATCACAGTAGCCGCCATCACACTCCGCATCGCTGAAACACTTGGGGATGCACACGCCGAGCCCCGACTCGAAATCGACGAGCAAGCACACGCGATTGATCGAGTCTCCACACTTCTCGACTGCCTCGCTGTAGAAGCACGTGTCGAAGCAGTAGTGCGCTTCCTCACCGGACTCGAGTTCGAACGGGACGCAGCCACCTGTTGCGCCGCACACATTCGAGCCCTCGTCGCAACGCGCTGTGCACATGCCCCCAGGGAGCATTCCTTCGAACCCGAAGTCAGCCTGGTCGGTCACGCAGACTGGACCGTCGCCGCCCATCCCATCACCACCACCACACTGAGCAGCCTCGTCGCACTCCTCTCCGAGTTCGGGCCAGCTCACATTGGGAACTGAACTACTGCCCGTGGGCTCGGCGAGTGAACTGTCGTCAGTGTTCGTGTCGTCGTCAGTGCTGTCATCGCCATCAACGTCGTCTGTCGTTTGGCTGACGTCATCCTGCGTGGGATCGTCACCCGTCGACGAGTCGTCGGCTGACGAGTTGTCCGAAGCATCATCCGCACTGGAGTCATCTGCCGCGCCATCATCAGCATCGTCGTCGGACGCAGCTGCCGAATCGTCCGCTTCGTCGGAGTCGTCGCTCGCCGACGCGCCCTCGACGGACTCGTCGCTCCCCCCACCGCAGGCGGCCGCGCCCAAAAAGAGAACCAAGCTGGCGAGCACGGAGTAGCGATGACGCATCATCGTCCCACGATAGCTTGACGCGCCTCGCCATCCCACCGCTCAAATGTCGAGGCAGCACGGCGGGGCCACCCAGGTCGACTCGCCCTGGAAAAAGGCCCTTTCGATGAAATGCGCACCCACTACACGCACACAGCCACTCTTTTGGCGGCATCACAACCCTGACATCGGCAACTGAACGCGCGCACCCGCGACATTCTTCGCGACTACGAAGACAGCGACGCGGACGCTGGAAAGCCGCGGGTCACTCCCAAGTGTCGCGAAATCCCGCGCGGTGTTCGCGCATGAACTGACCAAAGTCCCATGGGTCGGTGGATAGCGCCGAAGCCGACTCTCGTGGCACGACGTAACACCCGGCGGCTACGGGTGAAGGCTCGAACACGTCGTCAAACACGACGCGAACGCTGCGACGCACGTACAGCGATCCCTCGTATTCGTCCAACTGCTGCCATTCTTCGGCTCGAATACCTCGGTAGAGCGCTCCGTCGACGAGGCCACCCGCTCGTTCGATGATGCCCGGGTAAACCTGCTGCCTGACCGTGAAACGTGCGTACCCCGACAACGTGCAGGGCTGTGACTTGGGCACCCGCCCGATCACGGCGTGGATGATTTCTGGAGCCAGGAGCGTGCCGTACACGAAGAGCGCCTCACACGATTCGGACACTTCGCCCTCGTTCATGGAGTGACTCGCACGGTCAAACCCAGATCGCGGATTCGTTCGGCGAAAGCGTCGAGCCAGCTGGCGTCCAGCTGCTCTAGTGTTGGAGCCTCAGGCTGCATCGAGGGTCGGGCCAGGCCATAGAGTAGAACGCCTTGCAGCGGCACTTCGTCGTGCACCAGCTGCGACAACGCCGCGAGATAGGCGCTAGTCTCACCCTCTGTCGGCGGCTTTCCGTGCTGTGCGAAGACACACGTCTGAATCCACGTCGGGCACCAGCTGGCAACCCTGCGCAAGCGCTCTAGCCTCTCTTGAACCGAGGCTTTGCTGCCGTTGATGCGCAGCGCTCCCTCCGCAGTCGCGCTGTCGAACTTGAACCAAACCCGACCGTTCATTCGACTCATTTCACGGATCCCCTGCTCGACGGCGGGACGATCCGTGAGCGTGCCATTGGTGATCAACACGACCTCGACCTTGGACTCGATCTGAAACTCCGAAAGCAAGCGACGAATCAGCTGCACGGACTCGAGAAACTGCGGGCTACTCGTGGGTTCACCATTACCCGACACCGCCAGATCGTTCAGCCGTCGGCTGCCCTCGGGGACTCGCCGCGCCATGAAATCCCCGTGCAGCACATCGCCGAGCATCTCGCGCAACTCGCGTTCGAGCAGGTCCAAATCGATTTCTGGGCCCTTGCCGAAGACCAATTCAGGCACTTGGCAGTAGATGCAGCGAAAGTTGCAGGCGTTGTTCGGATTCAGATTGATGCCGATCGAAACGCCCTGCGCGCGCCGCGAAACGACCGGGTACACGTAGCGCAAGTTGGCGCTGTCCCTGTCGTGGTTACTGACGCGAAGCTGCTGCATGGAGGCCGTGTACGACCGCGCCCGGGTCCGCGCAACGGGCAGGCGGCGCGGGGTGCCTGTGTCAAACCCTGTGCCAACCCTGTGCCAACATCGCGTTCGCGTGGTCAACGCTGAGTCTCAACCACTTGCTATTGCTCAATAATCCATCGAGGGGTGGTAGGCACACGAAGTGCATCAATCGCGCCCATGCGCCACTCCGCCTTGCTTAGCCATCGTTTCGCACTTCTCACCGCACTGGGGCTGATCCACGGCTGTGGCGGCCGCTCCCAGGGCGGTGACTCGCGGGATGTCGCCACTGACGACACTACTGTCGACGCCTCTGCCGAGGCAGGAGCTGACGACGACGACCGCGTCGATGATGACGACTCGCGCGATGATGACGACTCGCGTGATGACGACGACGACTCGCGTGACGATGACGACTCGCGCGATGACGATGACGACTCGACAGACGACGATGACGGTGACGATGACGGTGACGATGACGATGACGACGACGATGACGATGACGATGACGATGACGACTCGCGCGATGACGACCGCGTCGATGATGACGACTCGACAGACGACGATGACGATACGCGCGATGACGACGATGACTCGTCGGATGACGACCGCGTCGATGATGACGACTCGCGTGACGATGACGATTCGACAGACGACGACTGGAACACCGACGATCCCGTCGACGCGGGGGCAATCGACGCGGGGCGCCCGTCGCTCCCCGCGCAGCCACCAGTGTCCGAAGGCTGCTCGGGAGCCCAGCTGCCGCTCGGCGGCGGCCTGCAACAGTGCGGGTCAGGGTTGGTCCACCGCGTCGCTGAGGCAACTTGCAGCGTCGAGTTACCCCGCGACCGCACGCTGTCTGGCATCATTCCAGAAGATGCGTTCGGTGATGCAGGCGTGCCCGACGTCCCCTTCAGCGTAACCAGCGACGGCGTCTACTACGACTTCGAGTGCGCGAGCGACGTCGACTGTCAGGAGCGTGACTTCGGCATGTGCGAACAGCTTTCATCCGAGCCGTTGAACGACGTCGTCACGGCGTGCGACTACGGATGTGCGACTGACGACGACTGTCCTGCTGGCAACGTGTGTGAATGTTCGTCACCTGCCGGGCAGTGTCGCCCCGCGGATTGCGTCACGGACGCAGACTGCGCCGCTGGTGAGTTGTGCGCCCGCTACCAGTACGACGACGGTTGCGGTGCGATCGCTGGCTATGCGTGTACCTCGCCCGGCGACGAATGCCGAAACGACTCGCACTGCGAGGGAGGTTACTGCAAACCTCACGACGGCCGCCGCATTTGCGCGTTCGACGAGTGCGTGATCGGACGTCCGTTTCTGGTCGACGGCCAAGCGCGTTTGGCCAGCGCTGCGCGCCGCGATGATTGGCTGTCGAACACCACGTATCAGTCCATGCAAGCTACGAGCGCCCGCGCGCGCGCCGAGATCACGGAACACTGGATCCGCGTCGCGCTGATGGAGCACGCGTCGATCGCGGCCTTCGCGCGCTTCTCGTTGCAGTTGCTGGCGTTTGGCGCCCCCGCATCACTGTTGGAGGCCACCCAGCGAGCGATGGCCGACGAAACCCACCACGCACGGCTCGCCTTCAGCCTCGCGAGTCGATTCGGTCACGCACCGTGTGGCCCGGGTTACCTCGACATGGATCAGGCCCTCAGCTCGAACGAATGGACGGAGGTGGTGAAGAACACGTTCATGGAAGGGTGCATCGGGGAGACGGTCGCCGCCATGGAAGCAGCGGAAGCCTTGCAACACACCAGAGATCCCGAAGTGCGCGCTACCTTGGAAGTGATCGCGCGAGACGAGCGACGCCACGCCGAACTCGCTTGGCAGTTCATCGATTGGGCCCTGTCCCAGACGCCGAAGCTGGCGACCGAGCTGATTGACCTGATCGCGCAGGAACGCGCACGCGCGACCCGCCGCGCCGACGAGTGCGCCTCGGCGGTGAAGCGCGTGATGACCAACCCCAGTTCGGACGAGCGGGCAAAGCTGGCGCACGGTGTCGTACCCGAGGAGCTGTCCGCCCAGCTGCGGTTATCCGTGTTGGAGACCGTGGTCGGTCCGTGTGCAGACGCGCTGCTGAAGCGGCTCCGTTCACGCGTCGTGACTGAGGCCAAGAGCGCCTGAGCCGCCCGCCCGGAGACCCGACGAACAGGGCCCGCGAGACGTGACGCCAGGGTCCCACTGGTGGTACTAGCTCGCAGTCGCTCGCCATCGACGCGGAGCGCCGAACCACAGGAAAATCATGGCGACGTCAGACGAAAAGTGGCCTCACGCATGGGGTTTCAAGGACACGCAGTTCGTAATCGAACCCGACAAGAGCGTGCGGCTCACAGGTAATCGCTACGAGATATGCGGCTCCCGCATGCCCGGCTTCATTCCGTTCGTGGAAGAGTACCTCGACATTCGGCTCGACCTCTCCGATCAACGAACGCCGACGACCCAACAGCTCGCGCCACCCGTTCGCAACGACGCGTTCTGCGCGGCGCTCGAAAAGGAGTTCGACAGCGCGAAGTACTCGTTCGCGGACGACGTGCGCGCGGTGCACAGTCACGGCCAGGCCACCGCGGACGAAGTCTATCTGGCGATGTACGGGCAGTTGCCGCGGGCAGTGGATCTCGTGTTCTTCTGCGAGAGTGAGTCAGATGCCGAAAAGTTGGTTCAGCTCGCGCAAGCACACGACATTTGCCTCATCCCCTACGGCGGCGGCACGAACGTCTCGGGATGTCTGAAACTACCGCCCACGGAAAAGCGCATGATCGTGTCGCTGGACACGCGACGAATGAACGCCATCGAGTGGATCAACGTCGAGAATCGTCAGATCTGCGTGCAAGCGGGCATCACGGGCGCGGAGCTCGAAAGCAAGCTCCGCGAAAAGGGTCTCACCACGGGTCACGAACCCGACAGCATCGAGTTTTCGACGCTCGGCGGTTGGATCTCGACCAACGCCAGCGGCATGAAGAAAAACCGCTACGGCAACATCGAAGACATCGTGGAACGCATCACGATGGTCACACCGACGGGTAAGCTCGAGACCCTCGAAGCGTTTCCTCGGCAGTCCGCGGGGGTCCAACTTCGCCCGATGTTGTTCGGCTCGGAAGGCAACTTCGGCCTCATCACCAAAGCGGTGATGAAGGTGCGCGCGCTGCCCGAAAAGCAGGCCTACCAGAGCATTCTGTTCCCGAATCCGGAACGCGGCGTCGATTTTCTGAAGGAACTGTCCGCCTCCACCTTCCTGCCCGCCAGCATCCGCTTGGTGGACAACGCCCAGTTTCGCTTCGGGCTAGCGCTCAAGGCGGCGTCCAACCCGCTCAGCTCCGCCAAGTCCAAAGTCCAAAAGCTGTTCGTCGAGAAGGTCAAAGGCATCGAGACCTCGAAAATGGCGGTGGCCACGGTGGTGATGGAAGGCAGCAACATCGAGGTCGCGAGCCAGGAAGAAGCGATCGACGATCTCGCTCGCAAACACGGTGGCTTCCTCGCGGGCGGACACAACGGCAAGCGCGGTTACAACTTGACGTTCGCGATCGCCTACATTCGCGACTTTCTCACGAAGATGCACGTGATGGGCGAAACCTTCGAGACCGCCGTGCCTTGGGACAAGATCCACGACGTCAATCGCGCGGTCATCGCGGAGACCAAACGCATTCACGCAGACTTCAAGTTCCCAGGTAAACCCTTCATCTCGTTCCGGGTGACCCAGGTTTATCCCTCGGGGGTGTGCATCTACTACACGTACGGCGTTTACACGAAAGGCGTCGACAACGCCGCCGAGCTGACGAGTCAGGCCGATCACCGACTGCGGCAAACCATCGTCGATCACGGTGGCGCGATCTCGCATCACCACGGCGTGGGCAAGTCACGCACCGACATCTTGAAACAAATCCTACCGCAGCAGCACGCGCAGGTGATCGAAGCCATGAAGGGGCAGCTCGACCCCAAGAACGTGTTCGGCGCGCAAAACGGCGTGCTCTACAAAGGCGCCAACTGACGCGCGTGGCGTCATCGAAGCGACCAGCTGCGCTGCCCGCACAGGCCGTCGCATCGGGCTGCAAGCTCAGCGCTTGACCTGCGGCGGAGAGATTACGGGTTTTGCGGTGCCCTTGCCGTGCATCTCGATGACGAACAACTTGCGCAGCGGCCGCTGGCGTTCGCCCCCGATACCAAGCCCCCACAGGCCCACTTCGATCTGAACTCGTTCCCCCCACCACAGTGGGCCCTTGACCGATCCTGACGGCCAGCTGCGGGTGAGTTTCAGCGGGCTTCCGGGTTTGAGCGTTTGTTCGTCTTTGCCATTTCTGAAGTCGCCGTGGCGACGTGCCGCTTCCCCCTGTTTGTCGTAGATGGTTGCGGCCATGCTGAGCGGCCCATGTTCTGGGCTGAGCAACGTGTGCTCGCGATCGTCCGTAGATTCGGCTGTGACCTCGATGTCGATGGCGTAGCCGCCGTTGCCCAGCTTGCGAAGTTTCGCTGTCGGCTTGAAGCGCGCGCCCTCGATGTCGACGACTAGCCCGTCGGGCGTGATGCGATAGTTCACGTTGCGCGGGGCGTCTTCGTCCGTGGGCTCGCTTTCCTCGGGCTCGGTTTCCGCAGCCGCTGAGTCCTCGGGCTCATCCGCGGAAGCTTCTGACTCCGCTTCGACGCTTTCACTCACTGTATCGTCGGTAGCTTCCGCTTCTGCCGACTCTGTCACTGCGGGCGGCGGGCTGGGCTCGGGTGAACTGGTTGCAGGCTCTGGAGTCGCCGAGCCGCAGTGAACGCAAAGTCCGGCGACGAGCAGCCTGCTCAGCCAACTGCACGCCCGACCGCGAAGCCCCGCAACGGCTCCCGTCAGATTGTCAGAAAACTCGGGAAGATGGCGCTGACACGCAGCCCAGCGCTTCTTGGAGGGCGTTTGCATGTGCCGATGGTACTCCAATCGCACCCGACGTCACCAGTCGTGGCTTCCTGCCTCATCAAGCCACTTCAGGCGCAGTTTAGTCGTCTCAGCTGGGAGCGCAATCCTAGCGCCCCGGGTAGGCAGGGCGCCGACCTCGGTGCTATTGAACGAGACATGGACGGCGACAAGACAGCACTCGTGATACTGGCGCCTGGCGCCGAGGAAATGGAAGCTACCATCGTGATCGATGTGCTGCGACGTGCGCGCATCGACGTGACAGTCGCGGGTCTGGACGGCGTTGCCGCCGTGACCTGCAGTCGCGGCGTTCGTTTGCTGCCCGACGCGGGGCTCGAAACAGTGGGCTCCGAGTTCGACGTCGTGATCTTGCCAGGCGGCGCTCCAGGTGCCGAGCGCTTGGCGGGATCGCCCGAGGTGGGTAAGCGGTTGCGCGAACAGTATGAACGCGGAGCGCTAGTGGCAGCAATTTGCGCGGCCCCCACCGCTCTCGCGAGCCACGGCATTGCTCTCGGCGCCACCATCACCTGTCACCCGAGCGTCGCTGACTCGCTCGCGGCCCAATATGATGTGGTGTCGGAGCGAGTGGTTGAATCGGGGCACCTGATCACGAGCCAAGGTCCGGGCACGAGCTTCGAGTTTGCGCTTTCGATCGTCGAACGCTTGGTCGGCGCGGAGACGGCAGCTGCAGTACGCGCCCCAATGCTCGTCGCTGGCGCATAATCCGAGCCACGCACAGTCGACTGGTCAGCTCCGCGCGCTATGCTCGGCGGGTGGAGGAAGTACGGACGTATCGCTGCGGCGAGTGTGGTGGCCCTACCCCCGAGAACACGCGACTCTGTGAGTTCTGTCGCGCGCCGATTGCGACTCTGAGGTGTGCGCACTGCTTCCAGATGAACGTGCCCGACAACGACTACTGTGCGGGCTGCGGACATAGCCTGGGACTCGAGCCCGTGGAACTCCCCTCCGAGCTGAAGTGCCCCGAGTGTAGCGCGGCGTTTTCGTCCTTCGATGGATCGCCTGGCTTGCTTCACGATTGCCGGGTGTGCGGTGGACAGTTCGTCGAACACCACCTGCTGCAGGAGCTCTTAGAACGCAGGCGGCGTTTCTTTCGAGCCAACACCTCGCTCAAACCACGAGATCCCAGCAAACAAGCCGTACGTTACGTCGCGTGCCCCGTGTGCGGGGACATGATGAACCGTCGAAACTTCGGCAAGACCAGCGGCGTCATCGTCGACGTGTGCACTCGAGACGGCACATGGTTCGAAGCGGGCGAGCTGCCACGGGTGCTCGCGTTCGTCGAAGCGGGCGGCTTGGCGGACGCTCGCCGCAAGCAGCTCGGCATCGCGCGACCAATCAACACGGAACAAGAACGAGAGGCGGCTCGCGCCGTTGCGGCGCGCATTCGCGAAGAGGCAGAACAGCGCCGTCGCGAGGAAGCCAGCCGCGCACCACCGAAGCCGCGCGAAGTAGCCGCGGGCGTACTCGAGAGCAGCCTCGAGGTGCTCGAGACGATCGGCAACTGGTTGCTCAGAGATCGCTGACTCGGTCGCCCGCACAAAGCGCGACGTAACGTCTCTTCAAGCAAGCGTCTCGCCAGGACGGCGCCTCGGGTGAGGTGTGTTCGATTTAGTGGCAGACCGCGATCTATGGGTTCGCACGAACGAGCGGCGCAGCAACAAAGACTGCCAACTCGTCTAAGACAGTGCGGCGACTCGAGACACCAAGTGGTAGGGATCCCGTCCGCCAGGCGCGCCTAACCAATGACCCGCCCCCTTGCTCGAGTACGATATCTCGCGAGCGCTGCCGCGCTTCTTGCGCTTGCGCTCGGCGCTTGTACTTCTCAGTACGGCATCGGCAGCGAGGGCCGTTCCAACCGCAGCGCTGGTAGCGTCAACGCGGGTGCCTCGAATGTGAACGCCCCCGTAGCCGCGGGATCTGGCGGCAGCGGCACGGCGGTGCCACTCGCGCCCCCCGTCAACACGTCCTCCCAAACTTCTTCAGGCGAGGAAGCGGACGGCGCGACGGGCAACGTCCGCCCCCCAGACGACGGTAAACTTCCCGCAGTTCCTCCCATGGGAGGAGCCGGCGCGCAGGATCCAGACGCGCTCCCTGAAGACTGGGTCTTCGTCCCCGAGCCCTACGATCCCCCCGAGCTCGAGTACGTCCCCACTGGGCAAACACTGCTCGATCCGTCTTCCGCCGTGGCGTTCATCACCGAGTCCGCGGACTTCTGGAAAGCCTCGCGCGACGACACCAACGGCGGCTACCACACCTTCGTCGACCGCGCGGGAGTGCCGTCGGAAGGGCAAACGGACAAGTGGCTCGTCGGGCAGAGCCGCAACGCGTACGGCTTCGTGCGCGCGTTCATGGTCAGCGGCGACGAAACGTATCTAGACTACGCGCAGCATGCGTTGGACTTCCTCTACGCCCACGCCTGGGACGACGAACAACAAGGTTGGTTTGGCTGGGCCAACGCCGCAGGTGAAGCGCTAGACCGTGATGGCGACAAGTGGTCGTTCAACCAGCACTACGCACTACTCGGTCCAGCGACGATGTGCGAAGCCACCCACAGCGCGACGGACTGCGACTGGCTCGACCGTGGGATCCAGCACCTCGACGATAGGTTCTTCGACCACGAGCACGGCGGCTACTTCAGCTACGCGTCGCGCGACTCGTCGAGGCGTTACGGCAAAGGGTTTACACCTACTGCAGACGCGGTCACGACGCACGCCTTGTACGCGTACCTGATCACGGGTCGAGACGACTACCGAGCACGCTTTCTGTCACTCGCCGACGATCTCGCCGACCACCTCGTGGCCAGCATGGACCACGAAGATTGGCGCTGGGGCTTTGCCGAAGAATTCGAAACGGATTGGTCGATCGGGGGCCCCGGGCGTCCGAGTTACGGACTCGTCGGACACGTCTTCAAAGCGGGCTGGTGCTTGGCCCGCGCCTACCTGATTGAACCCGACGAAAAGTACCGGGCGGCGGCGCAGCGCGTGCTCGATCACATGTACGCGGACGGCGGCTTCGACCTGGAAGTGGGCGCACCCAACTTCGACTTCTACTGGGACCAAGGCCTAACTGGACGTTCGAAAGAGTACTGGCAGGTCGAGCAGGTCATCACTTCAGGCCTCATCAACTACTACATCGCAGAGGACGCGCAGGCGCAGGCACGCTACCTGGAGATGGGCGATCGGGCCCTCGACTTCATGATGACCGTGCTCCGCGACCCAGAACACGGCGAACTGTTTGCGGTCGCCAACGACACTGGCACCGAGATCATCGACGGCACCAAAGGCGGAACCTGGAAGGCCGCCTATCACAGTACCGAAACGGGTTATTACGCGTACCTGTACGGCAGCTTGATGTACTGGCGCCACCCGGTCTCGCTGTACTACCGCTTTGCTGCGAGCGAAGAAGAGCGCAAGATCCGGCTCACTCCGCTGGCCATCGAAGACGACAAGTTGCTCATCTCGTCTGTCTTGTTGGAAGGCGCAGAGTACGTCGACTTCGAGCCGTTCAACCGCACCGTGACCCTGCCGAGCGGCGTCGGCGGGGTGTTCCAGGTCACCTTCAATCGGTACTAATGCGAGGCACTAGCGCCGCGACCTGCGTCCAAGCGGGCGCGTTCGTTCTGGCCTGATGAGCGCGCGGGAGCATCGGCATTGCGCGGCTGAGCAGTAGGCAAGGGTCAAAAAAGCCTCACTGCGCTCGGAATCTGCTGTTCCGCTATGCGGAACAGCGTTCCACCCTTCGGAATGCGCGTTACGCTTCGCTTGCCGAATAGCCCTTCGGTGATAGCTTTTGGCTCCTTTCCCCCACGTTCTGAGCAACGGAACGAAACGCTGACTTTCTGCCTCGCAGCTGCTCTGATGCCGACCGCTACCAGCATTCACAAAGCCGCGGAAGTGCTGTTCTTTTTGAACGCGCAACCCGAGCCTTGCGGCGTCTCCCGGGTCGCGGAGCAGCTCGGCATGCCAAAAACCAGCGCCCACCGCTTGTTGCGCGCGCTGCGCTTTCGCGACCTGGTTCGGCAAGACGAACGCGGACAGTACACGCTCGGGGTTGGCCTGGTCGCGCTCGGACTTGGTGCGAGTCGTTCGGAACCACTGGTTCGCTGCGCCCGTCCGATCTTGCAGGCCGCCGCAGCCAGCGTCGGTGAAACTTTCTTTCTCGTTTCGGAGCGCGCGGGTGAACTCGTGGTGCTCGACAAGGCCGAGGGCTCGGGCTTCTTGCGCCTGTCGCCTCAAGTCGGGGCACACGTCCCCGTGCACGCCACTGCCGTCGGTCGACTGTACCTGGCGTTCGCTCCCGAACGCGTACACGTCGATCAATCGAGTTTGGTCGCGTTCACCAAACGCACGCCAGCGACGGAAACCAAACTGCGCAAGAGTGTCGAACAGGTTCGCAGCAGCGGCATCGCCCACAGCGACGAAGAGTGGGTGCAAGGTCTCAGCGCGGTCGCTGCGCCCGTCTTCTTCGCGGGTCGGTTGCTCGGCGCCGTAGTGGTGGCATGCGTTTCTCCCCGTTATCGAGAATTGGGGCTCAGTGGTCTGTCACGCGCCGTCGAGCGCGCTAGCAAGCGAATCGCATTAGATTTGGAAGGTGCGAAATGAAGGCATATTGGATGAACGGCGCGCTGCGCTCGGAAGACGAAGCAAAAGTTTCCGTGATGGATCACGGTCTGCTCTATGGCGATGGCGTGTTCGAGGGGCTGCGCTGCGTGGACGGGCGCGTGGTCGACTTCGACTTGCACCTCGAACGTCTGCGGGTTTCGGCAGCCGCCATCGCGCTGTCTCTTCCCCCACGCTTGGAGCTGGAGCGTGCGGTGATGGAAACCTTGACGGCACTCGGTGAACCCAGCGCCTACGTGAGGCTCCTGGTAACCCGCGGCGTTGGCGAACTGGGCATCGACGTCGCGAGCTGCGGCCAGCCGACGTTGTGCTGCATCGCAGGCAAGCTCACACTGTACAAACCCGACGAGGCCGGCATCAAGCTCGCGACCGTCAGTCTGCGACGACCAGCCTTCGATATGCTCGACCCACGCGTCAAGTCGCTGAACTACCTGAACAACGTGATGGCCAAGATGGAAGCCAAGCGTCAAGGCGCGGACGAAGCACTGGTGCTCAACACACGCGGGACCATCGCAGAGGCTAGCGCCGCGAACATCTTCGCGGTGCTCGACGGTGTTGCGGTCACCCCGTCCCCCGCGGACGGCGCGCTATCCGGCATCACCCGTCGCCGCATGCTCGAGTTACTGCGCGAGGCGAACATCCCCGCGCGCGAAACGTCTCTGACGAAAGTCGATCTACTCGGAGCGCGCGAGGTCTTCCTCACGGGCACGGGCGCAGGCATCGTTCCCGTCGGGTTCCTCGACGGGCAAGCCCTCGGCCGTGATCGCACGGTGAGTCGCCTGCTCACCGAGGCGAGCCAACGCTACTGCGCGAGCCACGGAACCCCCGTGCCGGGATTGCTGCCTGGTCCGACCAGCGTCGTTACCCCGAAGGACGACGTCGCCGTCGCCTGACGACTACCGATCGTCGCTCCCGCACCCACTCGGACGCGCTCTTCACGCGGCTAGTCTAGGTTCCACAACGGCACAATCCGCGCGGCATAGCCGCTGCCGCTGCAATCGCGAAGCGACTGACGTGGCAATCGTGCTCGAACTCGTACGATCCGCTGAGCGCACTGCGCGACAGGCGTGCGCGCGGCTACCATACCGCGACGATGTTGCCATACTGAAAGAACATGGCAGGGGGAACACCAAGCAAGCCGAGAGCGGGAACACTTGCAGCTGCAGTCACACTCACGGCAGCGCTGTGCACCACTCACGCCCAGGCCATCCCCGGCACACACCCCGAGGCCGTGTCCACGTTCGACACGCGCAGTTCGAGCGTGGTGCTCGCATACCGCCACGGCATCTTCGACGGCACTTCACGTCAGTTGAGCTACTACGCCAACTTCACGGCAACCACCGGCAACTTCAGCGCCCAGTTCGGAGCGCACTATCTGCAGTTGCGCCCCGAACCCGACGTGAGTCTGCTGCATGGCGCGGCAGCCAGCGGCACCGCACTGTGGAGCCTGCCCCTCAGCGATCGTTACCCCAACGCCGTCCCCAAAACCGCCGTCGCATTCTACGTCGGCGCGGTCCCAACTGCCGCAGTCAACGGCGAGGCGCAAAACTTCCTCGCCGTGCCCATGACCCTCGGCATCGGCTTTCCGCTTTCCCCATCAGACGCGTTCACCATCACCCCGTGGATCGAGGGGGCTCCCACGTTCGTGCTGGCGTCACAGATCTCCGAAAACGATCTGAATCAATCACTCGAGTCGCGCGTCCCGCCGCCAAATTCGGCAGATCCGAACGTCGAGTTTGCCCTCACGCAAGACGACGTCAGGGGCATCCTCTCGGACAGCGTGGAGCTGGAACCGTCGATGCACTTCAGCACGCGCGTGGGCCTGCAAGCGATCCTGCACCTCGACGAACGTTGGGACTTCAACTTCTACGGCAACATGGCCAGCCATGGTTCGCTGTTCCGCGGAACACTCGTGGGCCACGCGGGAGGCGGCCTGGTGCTGCACTGGGACCGCGTGGTCAGCGCCCTGCGGCCACCGCCAGCGCCTGACTCGCAAGCCTGCCAAGACATCGCCGAACGTTACCGCGCTTGCAGCGCCGCGCCCCAAAGCGCACCACCACCACGCGCCGTTCCCCCGCGCCCCCCCGCTCAGCGACAACCCTCTCCGCAGATCCCTCCGCCCCCACCGTTCCCACCGCCCGCAGGCCCTCCGCCTCCCCCGCCGTTCCCGCCTGCCGCTCCCGCGCCGCCAACTGCACCGCCGCCCCCGCCGCCGCCACCTGCGACGGCACCGCCTCCCGCCGCAGCACCGCCACCTCCACCCGCGGCACCGCCCCCAGCGGCAGCTCCTCCACCTCCGTCAACATCCGCTCCTCGGCCTCCGCCGATCCCCGACGCGAAGGTGCTCGAGCGACGGCCGTTGTAACAACGCGTCACGCGAGGCAGACTGGCGCCGGGCGCCTCTCCGTCAGCCCCAACCGAGCTTCAGTGCTGACGGTCACGACGCGGCGCGAGTGGCTGACAATACCTGCGCCTGGCACCCCGTCGCAACGCCACGCGCCTATACTCCGACCGTGTTCACCACGGACGAAGAGGTTACGCTGCGCGAGCACGGACTTGCCGTGTACCGCAACAAGATCATCACCGAGGCCCAGCCTCCCATCACCGACGAGCAGATCGCTGCCGTCGAAGCCAAGCTGACCAAGCCCATACCCGAACAGCTCCTCGCGCTGTGGCGGACGAGCTTCGGCGGTAGCCTGGACTACGTGCTGGAGGCAAACTTCGGTGAGCACCGCTACAGCGCCAGTTTCCGCGAGCTTTTCTATCCGGACAGCGGTCACTATCACGACCTCTTCGGGTGGATCGATCACGAGCTCGAGCTCAGCAACGACGCGGTGGAAGACGAAGAGCCGGAGCAGCCAGAAATCGTGCGGCTACCAGTCCTGCCCTTTGGTGGCTTCGAGTATCTCGAGCGGCTGTACGTTTCACTCCATGAGGGACAAGAGGGCCAGGTGTTGCTTTGGGCCCAATGTCTGCCACCCGCGTGGAAGATGCACCTCACCGAAGACGCCGTGGCCGTCATCGCGCAGCACGTGGACGAACTCTTCGATCAGCTGAGCCTGGATGAGGATCCTACGAGCAATACATCCGGCAAGCGTTGCACTGGCACAGAGATGCTGGAAGCTGTGAACGGGCTCCGCGACGCCACCCCGGAGCTGGCAAACAAACTCCAAAAGCTCATCCAGCAGAGTGTCTTCGACTGGCGCTCACTGCTCAGCAGCCAGGTCTACGAGGGTACCCCGCCCCAGCAGCGCGCACTCAGGCTAGCCCTGCAAGCAGCCGTCGACAGCGACGAGGTCAGCTTGATCGAACGATTGAACG